>NZ_JBNPTT010000007.1:0-588483 GCF_051167795.1 Bradyrhizobium sp. HKCCYLS1011
GCTTCCGCTTCATCTGTCCGTCCTTCGTCAGGGCGGACTCTAAATCCTTCTGGAGGAAATTCTTAGGGGCAGGTCACGTCGCGCCAAGGATCGCGGATCCTAGTCCCATCCCCTGAAAAGCGGGATCTACAGCCATAAAGCTCAAATAGAAATGCATTTCGCGCGGATGAGCCCTTTCCAATTCGCCGGATATCGCAGCCCCGCGCACTATCCGCCAAAATCCACACATCTGTAGGATCAGAGGCAGTAGCTTCAACTGCTCAAAAATTCCAGAAGGCCACGCGGCTATCCCAGGCGACAGCCATATTGCACATGCCGAGCCGTCATCGCTCATCCATGCTTCGCGAGCGGGTATCGCGCGCTCATACAAGAACCAAAAGAAGAATGCCTCTAGCCCCGAGAGGCGTTCTGGCCCTGATCGAGCCAACCAATCCATGACGGGGTCGTTGAGAAATGCCTTCGTCAACAGCCGCGCGAGTCGGTCGGTATCGTCCAGCCTTGCGCGCCGCGGCGTGGAAGCAGCCCTAAGTCTGCGCGAATGTTCGTTGGTCATCCGACCGCCCGCCGATTGCAGTCGATATGAAACATCATCCCGCCATACCTCACCCCGTCCGGGAGGTGTTCGACGGTGGACGGGTTAGAAGCACAGGCGCCGCGCTTGAAGGTCGTGCACACCGCACAAGGACGTATCTGTTCCAGCGCCGGTGTCCTGAAGACGCTAGCGAAGCCGTTCGATCTTCGCTGCAAGGTCGGGATAGCGACTGACCCTGTAGGTCGCGTTCTCACATGTCAGGACCCAGACATCGTAGTCCGGCTTGGATCGCTTCGCGTCTCGCACAGCTCGCACTGGGTTGTCGCAAGCAACTCCCTGATCGCGAATCTGGGCCGCGAGCATGTCTTTAGGTGAGTCCCCGGCGAGCTCTACGATCGACCCGAAATAGTCCTTCTCCGAGGGCATCCCACCGAGGATTGGAAGAAACAAGATCAGATATCGGGACGCCGTCACGGCTCGCTCCACCGTGAAGCCAAAATCGCGTCGGCGTTTGGCGCCACGCCCAGTGCGGCCACGGATGTGGCGACGCTCAGCCAAAACGGGTCGTTGACTGACATCATGAGTTTCGACGGGCTGCAACTGCGACCAAAACATCCGCAGGGTGAACCAGTTTTATTGTGACCGATTTTGCGAGAGTTGATCCTGCGCCGCTATGCGAAAACGGCAGACGAGAGGGACTGCAACTGTTGCGTGCAAGGCACAGTCCTCCAATAAGCGACGGGCGGCCGAGGCGGCTTGCCGAATTTGCATAGACGAACAGTGGCGGTGCCGAGCTATGCTTTATCCAGAGTTGCGTCTCCGCAGGCCGGATTCCTCGGCAATCGCGGTAGGCCAGAAAAATTCCAGGGGGCAGCAGATGCAATGCCTTCAATTGGGGTTGGAGTTTAGCTTTTCTCGACGGTGTTTAAGTATTGGATTGTTGGCCGCGTTGCTCGCGCTTCCCGGTCAAACCGCTCGCGCTGATGAAGGCGGCGTCAGCTTCTGGTTGCCCGGATTCTTTGGCAGCCTCGCGGCTGTACCCGCGCAGGCGACGGGCTGGTCGGCGACCTCGATTTATTGGCATGATTCGGTTCACGCGGCTGGCGACGTGGCGCGGGCACGCGAATTCGAGCTCGGTCGCATCCCCGCGAATCTGACGGCCAGCTTGAGCGCCAACCTCAATTCCAATCTGGATCTCGGCTTTTTGATCGGGACTTACACCTTTGCGACCCCGGTGCTGGGCGGTCAGGCCTCCGCGAGCCTTATGGGAATCTACGGCTCCAACTCGACCTCGCTGGCGGGAACGCTTACAGGAACTTTGGCGACGCCTGGCGGCGCCATTCCCTTCTCGCGCTTCGATAACATCAACAGCTCGCTCACTGCATTCGGCGATTTGTACCCAACATTTCAGCTGAAGTGGAATGCCGGCGTCAACAACTACATGACCTACGTCAGCGGGGACATCCCGGTCGGGGCCTACGACTCAGCCCGGCTTGCCAACATCGGAATCGGGCATTGGGCGATCGACGCCGGCGGCGGCTACACCTATTTCGATCCAAAGGCCGGGCATGAAGCGTCAGCGGTGCTCGGATTCACCTACAACTTCATCAACCCGTCTACTCAATACCAGAGTGGGGTCGACATGCACCTCGACTGGGGCGTGTCACAATTCCTGACCAAGCAGTGGCAGGTCGGTCTCGTGGGTTACCTGTACCAGGAACTCGGCTGTGACAGCGGCTCCGGCGATCGCGTCGGCTGCTTCCGATCGCGGGTGGTCGGGGTCGGACCGCAGGTCGGCTACATCATCCCACTCGGAGACAACCTACAGGGGTATCTCAACCTGAAGGCCTACGGTGAATTCGCCAATGAAAATCGGCCAGCGGGCTGGAACCTCTGGTTGACATTCAATATTTCGCCTGCGGCACCAACGCCGCCGACATCCACGAAGCCGAGGATCACGAAATAAGATCGCAGGTGCCAAATACTCTTGTGTGACGAAAGGAGCACCTGTTTGATCTGATTGACGACCAGACCCAGCGAATTTTGGCGAATCGGGTCGAGGCTGCAGAACATAGCTATCGCAATCAAGTTGGCGGTCGCGACGCACGATGCGGATTGCAGGCTGGCGAAGATGGTGGATCGTCCTTGTGGGCGTACTCATCGCCTACTTGGTGCTGGCCTATGTCATACTGCCCGCTTTGTGGCGCCATCACGAGCACGAGCCGGGCCTTGCGTCCTTGCCCATGGTCACTCGCACAGCGAGCGGCATCCCGGGAGACGCGCTCAATGTAGGCCTCGTCGGCAGCAAGGAAGACGTCCTTCGCGCCATGCACGCGGCAGGCTGGTTTCCGGCGGACCCGATCACCGTGCGCTCGAGCATCGAGATTGTCGGCAGCGTTGTGCTTGACCGCCCATATCACGACGCGCCCGTCAGTCCACTCTATTACGAAGGAAAAAAGGAACAGCTGGCGTTCGAGAAGCCTGAGGGTACAAGCGCGGATCGTCGGCACCACGTCCGATTCTGGCAGGTGCTCGAGAAAGGAACGGACGGCCGTCCGGTCTGGCTTGGTTCTGTGACCTTCGACCGCGGCGTAGGCTTGAGCCGTGACACGGGGCAGGTGACCCATCACATTGCGCCCGATATTGACGCCGAGCGCGACCTCTTGATGCGCGATCTGCGCGAGGCAGGGATGGCGCAAAACTTTTTCCAGATTTCCGGAACGGGCCCGACATTGTTTGGCCGAAATGGCGAAGGCGATCCTTACTACACGGATGGCGAAATCGACGTCGCCACTCTGGTGATCGATGGCGTCCCGCAGGCAGAGCCGCCGCTAACCCTGCCGCCGCCGCCGCTGATCGCCCTGAAGGATCAAGTCTGGCACGGCGTCAGCAACGCGATCAGCCAGTAATCGTCGCGCTACTGATTGTCATCCGGCCTGTCAGGCGGGCGCGATGCGTCTCTTCCGATTGCGACCCAGCAATTTCTCTTCTTCGTATACTTTGCTCTGAGTTGCGGGCGCTCTTGGAAGAACGCCCGCGGGTTGAAAGACCGGGCCGGCTACTGACCCTCGTGGCCCTTGATCTTGTCCTCGACCTCTCGCTTTACGGCTTCAAGGTTGAAGCTCGCCGGCGCTTGCATCGGCGGAAATTCGATGGCCGTTTGTGCCAGTCTGGCAACCTCCTGTTGAACAAGCACGAACCGCCAGAATTCGCGGCCCATGAAATCGTTCATGTAGCCTCCGCCGGCGTTGTTCAGGCTTTCGGCCCGGGTTATCGGCGTTCGCTCAAACGGGTCTTGGCGGATATTGATAATAGTCGGCATGTCGGTGGTGTCTTTTTCACCCGGCCAGCCATAGGGCTGCTGGAAGAACTGAAATTTGAAGTCGTTGTATCGAAGGGCACCAAGATGCGGACCGGCAAAATAGAAGAGCTCATGGCGGGCGGACGGTCCCTTGCCGGTCAGAAGGTCCATCTGATTGTAACCGTCGAGGTGGACCTTGTACGTGCGGCCTTCCAGCGTCGCGCCCTTGAGAAGCTGGTCGGTAATGTTCGGGTTTCCTGCCGCTGCAGTCAGCGTTGGGAACCAGTCGAGCCCCGAGAAGATTCCGTTCTCCACCGAACCCGGCTTGATGTGGCCCGGCCAGCGAATGATGGCCGGCACGCGGAAGCCGCCCTCATAGCTGGTGCCTTTGGTGGCCTTGAACGGGGTCATGCCGCCGTCCGGCCAGGTGAACACCTCGGCGCCATTGTCCGTTGTGAAGATGACGATGGTGTTATTGGTTTCACCGATGTCATCGATATGCTTGAGCAGGGCGCCGACGCTGTCGTCCAGCTGAGCCATGCCGGCTTCCTCAAGACCGTAATTCGTGTCGTGGTTCTGCATCGTGCTGTACTTGTTCGACAGGAACGTCCAGACGTGCATGCGCGTCGTGTTGTGCCAGACGAAGAATGGCTTGCCGTCGCGCTTGGCTCTGTCCATGAAGTCACTGGACGCCTTGACCAGCACTTCGTCGAAGGTGGTCATGTCGTACTTCGCCTTCAGGAACGGCAGATCGTGCATGTTCGGCACGTTCGCCATATCCGGGAACGGCGGCAGTGGGCCTTCGTCGACAATCCTTTGCTTGCCAATCTTACCCCAGCGCGGCATCTCGGTGGGGTCGTCCTTGTCGGTCGCGTAGCTGTGGACAAGGTAGCGTGGGCCGTACTTGTTGTAGTAGTCCTGGTTGACTGGGAAAGAGTACCAGTACGGATCGGACATCGCGTCGAGGTGATATAAGTAGCCGAAGAATTCGTCGAAGCCGTGTACCGTCGGCAGATATTTGTTGAGATCGCCGAGATGGTTCTTGCCGAACTGCCCCGTTGCGTAGCCGAGCGATTTGAGCGCGGTGGCGAGTGTCACGGCCTGGTCTGGTATGCCGACATCGGCACCGGCCTGGCCCACCGTCGTCAGTCCGGTGCGGATCGGCAATTCGCCAGTGATGAAATTGGCGCGCCCCGCCGTGCAGCTCGCTTCGGCGTAGTAGTCGGTAAACATCATGCCTTCAGACGCCAGCTTGTCGAGGTTGGGCGTCTTGCCCGACATCATTCCGCGGTGGTAAGCGCCGATATTGAACCAGCCGACATCGTCACCCATGATCACGAGGATGTTGGGTTTTCGTGCCTGTTCTTGTGCGGATGCGGAGCCGATCCAAGGCAAGCTTGTTGCGAGCAACGCCACACAGAGACAGATGCTCAATTCTAGCTTGAGAAGGCATTTGCCCATGATCACCTCCAAATCTAACCTTATTGAAGGGATCGGAGTTCAGCTCGAAAGCAAGTCTCGCGCTATGCAACTTCGGCAAATTGTGCCTGCGGATTCCGAGGTACCGATGCTGCTGGCCAACCTGAATGAGTGAGTCTGGCATTGCGTCGGAAGCCAAGTAGCTAAGAGCAGTCGCGATACAAGCTCTATCGCTTCAAACGAGCACGGAGATCGTTAGAGAGCCGAGCCAGATCAGGGTCGTTCGGGGAAGTGCGAGATAGCTGTTCAGCATATTCAAGGGCGCTGCTGATATCTCCGGAATCGCGGCTGAACGTCATAAGAGCCATCAGTGTGTCGCGATCGTCGGGATGCCGGGCAAGACTCTCCTTCAGGACTGTCATCGACGCGTCCGCGCGGCCCGAAGAATGCAGCGCCACGGCGTAGACATAGGCATAGCGCGACCGGTCAGGTTCGAGTTCGGTCGCCATGCGGAATTCGGCTAGTGCGTCATCCGGCCGTCTCTCGCGGGTGAGAGTGAGTCCGAGCGCATGGTGCAGGCCTGCGTCCTGGCGAGACGAACCGATTGCTGCCCTCAGCGCGCTCTCTCCATCGCCATCCCGGCCAAGCTGCCGATACAAATCCGCGAGATTGATCGCTGCGGGCGCGTATTGTGGGCTGAGCCGTAGCGCGGCCTGATATTCCTTCTCTGCATCGCCGGTGAGCCGACGACGGACGTAGAAATTGCCCAGGGTTGCCCGGGATTCGGGCCGATCCGCGTTGAACTGCTGTGCGGCAATGAACTCGGCGGCCGCACGCTCGAAGGCTGGACGATCAGCAGCCGGTTGGCTTTCTGTCGGTACGGCGGCCAGCACGGATACTGCCCTGATGCGAACGCCGCGGCTCGTATCCGAGAGCAGCGGGGCGACAACACCCCAGAGCCGGTCGCCTGGAAGACCGTCAAGCATGTCGAGTGCACCGATACGTACCATTGGATCGGGATCCGACAATCCCTTGCGGGCGAGATTAATGTTGTCTCCCGAGACCCGCGTGTGAAGTTCGCTCAACGCACTCGCCCGCGCGATCGCCGGCGTTGCTGGGCTGGCGGCAACCAGCGCCAGCAGAGCCGCGGCCTCGGGGCGCTCCGTCCAGGACGCCTGGAATGCCTCGGAGTAGTTTTGGAACCCCTTTCGCGCCGGTCCGTACCAGGCCTCGATGGTGTCGGTCGCCCATTGTGCCGATTTGTCGGCATGACAAGAGTTGCAGGCGTTCGGGGTGCCAAGCCTCACTGAGAGATCGGGCCTCGGTATTCGAAAGCTGTGGTCGTGCCGCCGGTCCACCACCATATAGGTGTTTGCGGGCATATGGCACGATACGCAGGTGACTTTTGGTGTCACGCCATCGTGGCGGCTATGTGAGGCAACCTCATATCTGTCAGGGGCGTGGCACTGCAGGCATATGCCATTGCCTTCGGCGCGGAGCTTGGCGGAATGCGGATCGTGACAGTCGCTGCAGGTGACGCCATTTGCAAACATTTTGCTCTGCTTGAACGGACCGTAGTTGTAGACCTCGTCGAGCATTTGCCCGTCGGCATGATAGAGGCCGCGGGCGAGGGTAGAAACAAGGTGGGTATCAGATAACGGCTGCCCCGGAATCCAGTCCTCAGAAAACTGTCCACGTCGCGCATGGCATAGCCCGCAGGTCTCAACCTCTCGGCGCGTCGCTGCCGGCGGGGCGCTGCGTTGCGGATCGGCGGTCTTCGCGTCGGACTGCCAGGTGATGCCATCGCGCTCCTTCAGCAAGACGGCGAGCCCTTTCAGAGGATGTTCATCTCTGTCAAAAGGCCACCAGCTCCGCTGACTATGCGCCCAGTCGACGTGGCGCGAGCCTTTGCCGTGGCACGTCTCGCAGCCGACGCTGATCTCCGCCCAGGTCGTATGGAAGCGATCATTGGTCGCATCGTAGTTTTTCTTGACGCCAGTGGAATGACACTCCGCGCACATGAAATTCCAGTTTTGATTGAGCTTGGTCCAGTGTAGCACGTCGCCGTGCTTAATCTCCTCATCGGGATAGAGATGAAACCAGCGTTGGCCGCCCTGGTTTTTCGGACGGCTGTCCCAGGCAATTGAAAGCGCCTGTATGCGGCCATCCGGAAATTCGATCAGATATTGCTGAAGGGGATCGATGCCGAAGGTGTACTTGACCTCAAAGACCGCGAGCTTGCCGTCGGGACCGTCGGTCTCGACGAAGAATTTGTTGTCCTTTTTGAAGAAGCGGGAATGGACGTCGAAGTAGTCGTAAGCAGACCCGTCGAAACTGCCGAGCACGGAATCTGCGGTGGCGTGCTGCATGGCGTGTTTATGCTGGGATTTTTTCCAAAGGGCAGCTTCGGCTTGGTGGCACTCAGCGCAGGTTTCGCTGCCGACAAAGGTGAGGGTAGGGGCCGGGCCGCTGGTACGGAGCGCCTCAGGAAAAAGAAACTTGCCATTGATGGCCAACAGGAATGCCACGGCGCCGATTGTGATGGCACCGACAGCCGCCAATGTCGTGATGCGCCGCTTCGGGCGGAAAGGGGCGTTGCGGGTATCTGCCGCGCCGACGGTCGGCTTGGCATGCGCGTCGCGCTGAGAGCCACTCTCACTCTTGCTGGCCTTGTCCTTGTTGCGCGCCACTGGCTCTGCTCGTTGGACCCGCCGGATTGCTGAGAGAAATTGATCAATGTGGACCCGTGTGGGCTATGCAGATTCGGCAATTCGGCGGCGATGTGGCTCCTAAGCCTGAAGCGTCGCTTTGCGAAGCTCAGCTTCCTCTTAGCACTGCTTATGTCTTCGCAGGCACTGGTAAAGGTGCGGAATCGGTCGACGCCCGCGATCGCTCTGCATAACCCACTTGCCGATTCTGGGTGCGCATGCTCCCACCAATACGCCCTGCCGCTCGTCGAGTCTTCATAACTTTGCGCCAGCCGAATTTGCATAGCGCGCGACGCGCTCCCGCTGCAGGCTCGCTGCAATGAGAAATAAGCCTCCCCTATGGAAGCAGAGCGTTAAGTCGATGAAATCCGGTTACGGAGCGTTTCCGCTCATTGAAGGAGAGCGTTTCCGATGATCAAGACAGCAACAGTGTTCCTCGCCGTGATTGGAGAGTTTGCGACGGCGGCTTTCGCGAAAGAGCCGCGCACAAAACTTACGGCGGCTCACGATCTCCGCCAAGACACGCCAACCCACATCAGGTCTATACCAGATAGCTGCAGGGCAATCTTTGTCGGCGGCCAAGACCTATTCGATCGCAACAACCCGAACAACCTCAGAACAGACTATCCGAGCCCGCCGGCTCAACCGGCCCAGTTCTGAAACGGCTTGTTTGTAACTCTCAGGTCGTTGCCGTGCGTTGAGCGCGAGGCTCGCAGCAGTCCAAGAGGGGCGGACCATTCGAAGGAAGGGAGATCCGTATGAAAAGTCTTTCATTGGTTATCGGAATATTCGCCGCGGTCGGGGCTCCCGGCGCATCGGCTCAATCGATTAACCTGACCGGCATTTATACGTGCGTTGCGATGTGCCGGGGAGACCTACCTGCTCACGTCACGCAGAACGGACCTGCCCTTAATCTTACAACCGAAGCAGGGGTGCCTGCCCGCGCTTGGCCTGACTGGTTTGCGCCAGTTAGCCGAATATGGATTGGCGCCTTCAATGAAGGCGCCGTTTATTCTGCGGATGGCATGCTCATTCAGTTCGACAATGGCACCATCTGGCACCGAGACCTGCCACCTCCTCCTCCAGGGCGAAGGTAGAAGCCAGCGCAGCAATCGCTCATTAGCGCGTCCACGTGGACAATAGCGCTGGCATGGGCGGACGCTGGCAAACATCCGCGAGGTTTGGCGCTAATCGTTGTTTCGATTCTTGCTTGCGCCCCTCAAGGCTGTCGTGGGAGATATTGTCGACGGATCGGTCATCTGCACACAGGTCAACAGATCAACATAGCTGCCGCTCATTCCAGGAATGGTCGCTTCCTGCGTGCAGCGATCGCGAATGGAAGCGGAATAGGTCGACCAGATACCTATGAGCTGCACTTGCGCCGCATCTTCGTCGCGCAGGCAATCCGCGAGGGATCGAGAAAGGTCGAGGTCCATGGCCTTGTTCGTGGCCGCCGTCTCTTTACAGGAGCGCTGGACGTCGATGATCGGTACGTGATCTCCGACGAGTATGACCAATGGACTTCCGAGTTGGCTGGCAAGTGCGATTGACAAGAATGCGGCGATCATGGGGACTCCTTTTCGCGCTTAAGAAATTACAGGTTGGAAGCTTCGCGCGTGCTGCGATTCGCCAGTCAGAGATGCGCCATGGCCCGGTGCGCCCGCCGACCGGTCGAGCCAATTAGAGTTCCGGTTCAGAGGTGCGACGATGCAGAATCGGAATGTCTCGGGCGGAACTCACAAGCGATCTCCCGGACCGCTTCGGGCTGGGATTTGCCCACACGCGATCCTGCGCCAGGTCGGATCCTATCGAACACGAGATTCGTCCAACCGACCTGGAAGCGCTATGCAGTTTCGGCAAGTCACAATGGACGGGCGCGCTGCAGAGTCGCTGAAGGTGATTCACCGAAGGTCGCGCGGTACGTCACAGCAAATCGCCCAAGCTCCAGGAACTGATGAGTTCGGGCAACCTCCGCGACGGTGATTTTCGAAGGATCGGCGTGTCGTAGCGCCGAGCGTGCCTTGTTCAGCCGTCGGAACAGCAGATATCGGGTAGGACTGACACCAAGGAATTCGGCGCAACACAGCCGCAATGTGCGTTCCGGCACGCCAATCTCCGCGCAAAGCGGGCAGCCTTAGTTCGTCATCGAGGCGCTCGCTCAGCGCTTCTTCGAAGCGGATCATGATTGCGGCGTGATGCTGTTGTGCTTTTGTGATTGTCGTCCGCGTCGTTAGCGCCAAGGCAGTGAATGACCGCATGAAGCATTTCGCGCTCCAGCGCTTCTGCGACCTCAGAGTACTCGATCAAGTTCTTGCCGCTTTCCGCAAGGTGGCAGGCTTGCCCAAAGGAAGACTGGAATTCCAACGAATCTGAGCCCGCGGGGCATAGAACTCTGCTCACGCGCGGCAACGGCATCTCACGTCCGGTCAGTGCCTTGGCGCAACTCGATAGTTCCGCCGCCGATATTGCTATCAGGCCCCATTGGCAGGCACCGCCGGATCGTTGATGCATGGCCTGGCCCCAGCAGTGCAAGACGAAGTCGCCGTTTTCCAAACCAACTCCGTCGGATATCAGGGATAACGTACCGATGGGAAACGACAGGAACATCCGCTCGGGCGGCAGGCGGATGTATGCAATACGCGGCAGGTCCTCGCTACACCAACAGACTTCCAGGTGATTTGTTTTCAGACGAATCAGCCGCGCGTTGAAATCACCGGCGCCTGTTATCGTGAAGTTGATGCGTGTATCGCCAAATGCGGCTGCGTAGCCGTCGGGATCGCTGAATGTAAATGTGGCGACTTCTGCCATTTGCTCCGTCCGCGGAGAACAGTTCTTGCGACCCATTGAAGGTCTTGGGTCTCATCGATTGCAGACAGCATTGAACAGGCGTTACGCCTCGGCTATGCGGCTTTGGCACGTCGATAGTGAATTGCGATATCTGGCGGCCTCCGGCAGGAAAGGCGATCTCCTCCGGTTGCGATCAATGGCAAGACCAGCCGAGGGACGGTCTTTCGGTAGATGACCAAGTCGCCGTGTGCGTCGCTATGGCCGTATGCCCATTTCGTAACGGCACAGACGATAGGCGTCCATTCCCGTGGCCTGGCTTTCGGCATCGGTACCGCTGGTCATATCGCCAACCGCGGCGCTTGCCGCTTTGTTGGCTTTCCTGAAGCATTCAGCACGTGCGGACCGGACACCCATCTTTGCGGCCTATGCTGGTAGCGATGTTGTAAGGAATAGAACGCGCGAAGCGACAACGAAGAGAGTTCGGATGGAGAGCATGTTCTCCTGCCGGGAGGGGTGAGCTCAGCGTAGCCGGTACAGGTTGAGCGTTTCCCCGATGATTATCAGCTCGGCGGGGATAACGATATCCGCCGGGCCAGACACCGCTTTGCACTTACGGCAAGGAGATGCAGCCGTAGGCCGAGGGGCGGATGAAGAGGTCAGGCCACCAACTCGACTTGCCGATCACGAAGAGGACGCGGGCCGCCGATCAGCTTGAGGTTCTGCTGTCTAGCGCAACAGACGGATCGGAGGATTCGATTTTGACGTAGGGCCACCGCTCCGTCATCGCCCCTACTCGCAGAAGAGTGCAGCTGCAAGACCTTAGGTTCTGGAGGGATCATCCAGCGCCAGCGCGTGGACCGGCACGGATACAACGTTGGGTGTCCCCCACGCTGTCGAGATCCGAATTTGATGAGACGCCCACTCGATACTCTGCGTAAACACGTTGCTGACGACCGCCGCAACTCGGCCGTTGCAATCGATCACGGGCGCTCCCGAGGCGCCGTGATCGATAATAAGGCGGTTGTCGCCTTCAAAAAATTCCAGGAGTGCCATGCCGGTGAGTTTCCTGTCATCTCCGAACCGAACGAATCGTCCGGTCACCAGCTGCAAGTGGCCGGCCGGATATGCGAGGGTGATGACCTGCTCTTCAGGTAGGAGCGGCTCCTTTCGGATCGTGACGCTCCGCGCGTCGGAAACAGCGCGCTGGAGCTCGATGACGGCAAGCCGTTCTGCCTGGGTTCCCACCAAGCGCTGCACGCGCGCAGCGATGAACTGCATCCGATCTCCGTCCATGATCTCGAGAGATTTCCACTCATCGGTCGAGAGCTTCATCCCTGCAGTGACGTGCTCGGCGGTGACGATCGTTCTTGGGGACAGGAACCAGCCGGTGCCCCGGACGCCGACGAGGCCTGGACGCTCATTGCGTTCCGCATCATCGAAATACCGCATGATGCTGACGGTCGTGTGCGCGAGCTGCGCGGCGTCGATGCAAGCTGCACAGACGGGTTGGATGGCTGAAAGTAGAAAGAAAGAAAGAAATAGCAGATGACCACCGCGTCCATGCATCGCAACGAACCCCCATGCTCAGGCAAATCAAAAGGCGTGATTGCGACAGAGCAATAGGGCGGTTCGATTTATCCAAGAGACTTTCCCGAAGCTTGGTTTTTTTGTGAGCCGCGTGGCGCGTTTGTCACAGCCATCGAAGGTCCGTCGCAATGACAAGCGGCAGAGCAACCGTATCGGTCGCGATCTCATCAATGAACGCTGCGGACGTCGCACCGTTCCTATTCAGAGCGGTTACGTGCTGAGCTCGATTGAACCCGATCTCATTTATGAGGCCCGTTGTCGGATCGGAAAATTGTGCGGCTGCGGGGGCGGGTAGGTGATCAAATTGGTCGCAGTCTGCCCCGGGCGTTGCCGCAAAGTGTCCGAAGGTGGTTCCCCAAACAGCGCGCGGTAGGTCGCAGAAAAACGTCCCAGCTCCCAAAAGCCGTGATCCGTAACAATACGGGTGACCGTTGCCGTGGACGGATCTGCAGCTAGCAACGCCCGTCGAACGAGGTGCATTCGGCGCAAGGTTAAATAACGGATTGGCCCCATGCCAAGATGTTCTTCGCAGGAGGCGCGAAGCGTTCGCTCTGCCGCGCCGATGGCCACGCAGATTTCGGCGAGGTAGAGCGGCCGGTCGGGATTTGCTTCCAGGAATCTCACGAACCGCGCGAGGATGGTGTCGTGGCTACGGCGGCCTGCAGTCGGCTCCACAGCGTGGCCTTCGGCAAGACATCTGACCAGGATGTGAACGAGCTCATTCTCCAGCGCTCGACTCACTTGGGGGATTTGCAGGATATCAGGGGTGTCATGAGCAAGTTGTCCGATGCTCTTATGCAAATTCAGCAGTCGAAGCATCAGTCTCGAAGGCGGACGAATGATGGATTTGCGCGTCGTCTCCGGTAACTCACGACCGTTTATTGCTTCAGCAGCAGCAGCGAGATATTCGGATGGAAGGGACACCGTGCCATAGTGAAAGTTCGTGCCAGATCGTTGATGCACGACATCGGACCTGTTCATGACGATGTCGCCGGGTACAACGTCAAGGCCGCAGTTAAGCAACGATGATGAATTGCCTTCGGTGAGAAATCCGATCGATCTACGGCCGGGCTTCACCGCGACCGTATTAATCTCCGGCAGCGATATGTGGATTCGGTGCATCCAAATTCCGTTCATGCCGACTTGCGTGACATCGGCATGAAAGTCTCCCCTTGACGTGGGTAACAGCTCGACATCGGCGGACGGAAAAATGACCTGACAGGCCGACGGGTCATCAAAACTGAAAACTCTACTCAACGCCATTTCTGTTCTCCCGGAAACAGAAAGTACGAGTTGGTCGGCTAGCTGCTAACGATTGAGGGGACTTTCGCAAAAAACGAAAATGGGCAACGTGGCCGTGGCGACCAGCAAACTAAATTTTATTTTAGCCTTGGCGAAGCCGTTTTCAACCAGCGGTGGGTTGATGTAGATCAACACTCGAAATGTGACGGGTCGCTGACGCTGTTTGCGCGTCGAGAACGGCCAAGCCTTTTATTCTTAGGGGTCGGCGAGAGTGTTGATGTGCCCATCAAAAGGCATTCTGCCACAATTGCGGAAAGCGAACCCCACCAGCATACCTTTACACTTAGATCATGATGAGCTCGGCGAGCACGGTTTCGATGATTTCATTGACGCGTGTGATGGCGATCGCGCCGAGCGCGACGTTGGCAGAAGCCTGAGCCAGGCTGCTCTGCGCCTGAAACAGGTTTTGCTCGGCAGTCAGCACAGTCGTGAAGTCCGTGGCGCCTTGCTCGTACTGTTCCGTTCCGATTCTCAACGCTCCGCGTGCAGCCTCGACACTCTTGCTCAGATATCCGAGCTGGACCCGCGACTGCAGGAAGGTCGAAATGCCATCATCCACCTGCTGCTGCGCCTTGAGGACCGTGTTTTGATAGTCGACCAAGAGCTGTTGCAACTTGGCATCCTGCAAGCGCACATTATTGGTGATCTGACCGTAATTGAGGATGTTCTACTGAAACGCCGGTCCAGCCGCATAGGTCACACCTCTTGAACTGATGATCTGCCCGAGATTGTGGCCGTTGGCGGTGCTGGCGGATCCTCCAAACGTGCCGGTGATGCTGATTGCCGGGTAGAGCTGCGCTTCGGCGATGCCGATCTGTGCGTTCTGCGCGAGAGCGGCGAGTTCCGCCGCGCGAATGTCGGGTCTGCGGCGCAGCAGATCCGCTGGGATTCCAACTGCCATCGTGCTGGGCGGTGCCGGTATCCTGCCTCTCGAGCGTGCGAGCAGCAGATTGAGCTGCTGTGGCGGAATGCCAAGCAAAACGCAAAGCGCATTCTCTACTTGCTGCAATTGAATCGTGAGCTGCGGAATCGCTGCTCGCGTCTGTTCGAGGACATTGGTCGCTTGAAACACATCACGTTCGCTGCTGCCGCCCCCAGTAAATTTGCTTTTGCGATCTTGAGGCTTTCCTCCTGTTTGCTGATGTTGGAACGAGCGATCGCGATCAATTGCTCGGTTGTGCGGATTCCGACATAGGTCGCAGCAATGTCACCTAGAAGCGTGACCAGAACGTCATCGTAATTGGCGATGGATGCGAGATAGGCGCCGTCAGCGGACTCAACACCACGCCGAAACTTGCCCCAAAAGTCCAGTTCCCAGGCGGCCTGAATCGCGAGAGCATCGGCCCAGAACTGGCTGGGTGTGGTGTTCGGTGGGGCGGCCGGCGTAGCAGCGCTGGGCTGGGTGTAGATCAGCGAGCCCGTCCCCTGCTGCAGCTGTGGATAGAAAGAGCCGATGGCAATGCCGAGGACCGCACGCGCCTGGAGCACGCGTGTCCCGGCACTCAACAGCGTGAGATTCTGATTGTAACCAATGAGGACGAGTTCATTCAGCGTGGGGGCATGGAACGCTTTCCACCAACCCTGGTAATCCTGGTCGCCGGACTTGATGGAGCGATTGCTCGTGTCGAGAAACTTGTCGGCAAGCGGGGCCGACGGCGGGAAAAAATCAGGGCCGACGGCGCACGCCGCAAGCGGCGGTACGAGCGCCGCTAAGAGCATCCAACGAAACCGCGCGACAGCCGGTCCGGCGCCGCGAAGAATGCTCATTGGCGCAGCCTCCCCGTGGTTGCTCAGGAGCGTATTTTCAACCTATCAACTTTTGCGATCGATCGCGCGAACCCTCCGACAGCAATCAACAAGCAGGCGCGATCTGCATCATTCTTGTCACATGCAAGTTCGGCAAGCCGTGCCCGCACTCGGCTTAGCTCTTTGCAACGGTCGGCTGGACGTAGAGCAGCCATTTCTTCATCCGGATCGCGACCTTCGAGATGACGTGTGTGGGCTTGCCCGCCCGCGTATAGATGGCGGCGGTACCCCCCGAACCGATCGACAGTTTTCGCGCAACGGCCGGATCGTCAAACAGGATCTTGACCGCGAAGACGCCGGTCGAGCCGACCTTCGCCGCCGTAGGTATGTCTCCGCTTGTGGTGAATTGCCCCCCGCCAGAAGCGGGTATCACGGCGTCGACCCTTCCAGTGAACAGCCGACCCGGATAGGGATCGAGCACGAGCTCGACGTCGTCTCCCGGCTCCACATTCGAGAGCCAATTCTGGGGGAACACTGCCCCAACGGCAATGCTGGACGTGTCGACGAACGTGCCAGCCGCTGCGAGCGGCATGGGCACCAGCATGGTCCCAACCTGGACCTGCCAGTTCACCACGTATCCGTCGCCCGGCGCTGTCATCCAGCACTGCGCGAGATTGAATTGCGCGTCTCCCAGCTGAGCCTCCACAGCGGGGACGCTGCTCTGCGCTACGACCACTGCGAAGGCCGCCTGACGCGCGGCGGCTTCGGCCTGCTGCAGAGTAGACTGCGCAGCGGCCAGTGCAGCGACCGACTGTTGTTGCCCGGCCTGTGCCTGCGTGACGGCCGCTCCGGCCTGTGTGACAGCCGCATCCGCCTCCTGGCGCTGTTGCTTGGCCTCTGCCACCTTGAGCTGACTGATCGCGGCCACATCAGCCCGCTGGATATTCAAGGCGATCTGTTCCTGCGTCTTGGCCAGGTCGTCGGCGGCTTTCGCCTTGTTGAAACTGGCTTGCGCATTAGTACGAGCACGACGGCGCAATAGGTCACGACCAGGAAAGCAATCACCGCCGCTTCTCCTTCTCGGATGAACCTTTGTGCAAAGGAGTGGGTTGCTGGGCGACGCTGTCGGGCTGAAGGGTCATCCCTCGTTCGCGAAACGGCCGGACCGGGAGGCGTGATGAAGGCCCAGATCAAAGCCAGCGGCCACAGCAGGCCGCCGGTCGCCACGCCGATCCAGCCGGCGACGCTGACCGCTGACGCTTGCGGATGTCCCCATTTTCGCGCAAGGCGGCCCGGCAATTGCCCCAAGCTGACAACAGCGATCACCGCCACAGCGATGAGAACGGCGAACACCACAAAAGCAAAGGCGTCCAAAACGCCGAATGTGGCATCCATTGTTGTTCCACTTTCTCCCGTGACTCGGCCTCAAGCGGACGAACGACCCGCAAGTCGCGCTTGGAGTCCGAGGTTCAACTGAGGCCAGGGCCTATGGCTATGCAAGTTCGGCAAGTCCGTAGCGTATTTGCTCTGGATGCAGCTATGAGGGTAGGGGCGAATACCCATCTGGACTAAGACCTGCACCCGGGGGCGGTGCGTAGCCCCGCCGCTGGTTCGCAATTGTCTTGGGGTGACCCCGGTCCAGCGCTTGAATGCGTCAGTAAATGCGCTCACTTCGTGACGGCCAAGCAGCTACGCGACCGCTGGCATCCAAGTTGGGCTGTCAACGTAGCGAGGGCGGGCCGACGATCTGACTAAGGTCGGATTTGCCTTCAATGACTGTGCGGCAAACCGTGTTCGTTTCGGCATCCGGCACACCTTGGAAGCACGATTTCTTCCATACAGAGGAGGTCAGGTGCGAGTATCTTTGTTGTCCCCGCGCCGCGATCTTGGTCTCCGAAAAACCGCTCGCTGAAGGCACGTCGCCAAACTGGATGACTTGTTGCCATCCGCAATTGTCCGGCCATTGAGATACTCATTACAAAGCATGTGCCCGCGATCGACCGCAGCACTTTCAGACCATTGAATGGCGGAATAGGGTGAAGAGCCAAGGCTGAACACCTCCGACAGACAGGATTATTTCCTGCGATTCAAGCGATCGGGCTGGAGCGTTCTCGATCCGATGCAGGCTGATGCGTACGGGATGTTTCTGGTGCACTATGCGACTGTACTTGGGCTGCAATATCGGCCTTTCGATTTCGGCGGATCAGCCCTCGGCAAGGCCTCCTCATTGCCATCGTGCTCACCATCATCTCGAACTGGACAGCGACCGAAAGCGCTGCGAAGGATCTCAGGCGCAGCGCGGGTGGTCCAAAGCCTCCCTGGCATCGCTTCTGTGATGGCATCACGTAAGCAGCGGTCGTGCCGCTGGGCCGCTCATCACTGGGACCTCCTGCAAAGCAGTCGGTGCATTGGGTCAGCGCAATTGACCCTCTTGACATACTCTCGTCATAGTAGAAAAAAAACGAAGTTGCATCCAAGTTACAGTATTTTAGGAGCTCGTTACTTAGAGTTGTAATTGGAACTGATGCTTACCCGATTTTAGCGGTCGCGGCGGCACCGCAGGCGCGACGGGATGGAGATAAGAGAATGAGGAAATTTTGGTTGGTTGCACTAGGCCTTGCAGCGGTCGGCATGGCCGCTCCCGCATCCGCTGCTGATCTGGCGGCCAAGCCCATCACTAAGGCACCACCGGCCCCAATCGCTCCGATCTACGATTGGACCGGCTTTTACATCGGCGGTAACGGCGGTTGGGGTCAGGCCCGCGCCTGCTGGGATTTCGTTGACGCATTCGGAACGGCTTTTAACGAGGGCTGCCGCAATGGATCCGGAGGACTAATTGGCGGTCAGCTCGGCTACCGTTGGCAGGCCGGCGGGTGGGTTTTCGGCTTGGAAGGCCAGGGTGATTGGGCGAATTTGAGGTCCTCGCGCGTCAGCTTGATCAATCCAACCTTCATTGAACAGACCAAAGTCAACGGCATCGGTCTCTTTACCGGCCAGATCGGTTATGCCTGGAATAACGTGCTGTGGTACTTCAAGGGTGGAGCGGCCGTGGTCGGCACCAACTTTAATCTTCAGACAGCCGGCGTCACTGTGGCTTCCGCCAATACGACCCGCTGGGGCGCAAGCGTGGGTACCGGTTTTGAGTATGGCTTCACGCCGAACTGGACGGTCGGCGCCGAATACGACCATCTGTTCTTGGGGAATGCTGGGAACAACGCCTTCGGGATCGTGAATCCCATCCCCGGCTTTGCGCTCAACAGAATCAACTTCAGCGCGGATATGGTCACTATCCGGTTCAATTACAAATTCGGCGGCTATGGAGCGCCCGTCGCGGCCCGCTACTAAGTCTCGACAATTTCGGCAAACGAGCCCCGGACTTTGTCCGGGGCTTTTTTGCTGCAGATCTTCAAGCGAGACGATCACAACAAATGCACTGACCGATTGCCTGGTGCGAGCTGGCTGCTGAGCTAACCTTGATGCCATCCTACGCAGGCGAGCTCGTGACGCGAACCCTCCTCGTCATCGTCCTCAGCGTGCTAGCTCGGATTGGCGTCAGGAGGTGCTAGGGAGCAGGTAGACCATTTCTCGCCGAAATTGCATAGCCCGACCCGTATGCGCACCGTATGAATGGCGCACCTTCCAAGGTGCGATAACGCTGATGTTGGAATTCATCCTACCAACGGTGTTTTTAGTTCGCTCTCCTATGAGTGAAATCTCTTTGAGATCATGCGCACTCGCATGAAGACCAAGGAGAGACTGACTGCCGGCGAGCCAAAATCGGAGCGAGATGTCGTGCGGGCCAACCCTGGATCTCGGACGGACCGGCTTCGATGGTCGGCCGACGAGCAACAAGAGGGCAAAGGCGGACAGGGAGAAAAAAAGAGAGAGGAAAATGTCTGAACTCGAGGGGGAGAATGTCGACAATTGCATTGCTGCGGCTTTGTCTCCGCCGGGATTGCGCGCGGTACAAATGATTGATGATGCTTTGCGACATGACGCCTTTGATCCCCAACCATCCGATCTGCAGTTGATGCACCGTTGCATTGCGCGTGCCAGATCCAGCCGGCGGGACGGAGAATATCCGTTCGCCGCCGTCGTCGGGCGACAGGGCGACTTCGTTTGTGAAGCATCCAACCTGGTGCGGCGCGATGGCGACGTGACGCGCCATGCCGAGATGGTCGCGTTGTCGGGTGCCCAACAGAAGTTGGGCACCAGTTCGCTCCATGACTGCACGCTCTATTCCACGATCGAACCCTGCGCCATGTGCTCCTATGCCATCCGCGAAAGCAGGATCGGCAGGGTGATTTTTGGCCTGCAATCACCGGTCATGGGAGGTCATTCGCGCTGGAACATCCTGAAGGACGGCACGCTGTCGTCCGTTATCCCAGAAGTTTTTGCGCCGCCTCCACACGTGGTTGCAGGCTTCCTGGGCCAGGAGGTGCGCAAGCTATGTCGTTCCCAGCATCCGCTCGCCTGGTGGGTGATCGAGCGCCGTGGGATATTCCTCGGTCAGGCCGACAGCCCAGTGATGGCGGGAGCCCGGTCCGAACAGGAACTGCGATGGAAGCAGCGATTCGCGAACTGGACCAGAAGCCAGATCTTAGACCGGCTTTGGCGCGGGTAACCGAGCCGGTCCGGACTCCGCCTGAAGGAAGCTTGGAATGAACTGAGCGTCACCGTTGGTTTCGCACGGCCAGCGTCTACTATCACGAAAACTCAGCAAAGCTGAGAGCGGGCCCCATTCGACTTCGACCCTTTCGAAGAGCTGAGAACGCAAGTGAGGCGTCGATCGCGAGTCGGAACAGGTCAGGGAGCTGACGAGGCTGTTTGAGGATCGACCAAAAAACAGCATTCGAATCGATGGTGCCTCCAGGACCGAAGTCCAGCAGAGCTGCTGGCGGAAGCCGACGATGGGTGGCGTTAACTACCACTCTGCAAGACGCGAATGGCAACCCGTGGGCTGCAGCGGTGCGTGCAGCGACATGAGACTCCATGTCGACCGCGATCGCGCCAGTCCTGGAATGAAGCTCCGATCTTTCAAGGCTACTCATCGGCGGTCCTCCAAGCCCAACAATCGGGCCTGTGTTGCACCCAGGCAGTGCCGCAACCAGTTGTCGGAACCACCCGTCGTGCGTTGTCAGGCGATCTTCTCCAGCAAGAACAGAAGATGCGACGACCCACTGGCCAGCCGACAAGTGGGGGGAAAGTGCTCCGCAAACACCGAAACTAATTATGCCGCGCGCGCCGGCGGCAATCGCCTGTTGCAGGAGGGCTGGTGTCCGGATTCCGTCGAAAACAATCGACGGGCAGCGCGCAATCCTCGCTTCAAATGCAAGCCCGGTTAGCGCAACGATTGATGACGAAACGCTGTCACGGCGAATGGCTGAAAAGCCCGAAAACAAGCGCCCCCCCATGCACTAGCAGCGTCTGGCGAAACAGGTGTGATTCGACTGTTGCGCCTTAATGCTATCGTTTTGATTTCACCTCCGCAATTTGCATATTCGAGTGTCGCAGCCTTGCCCACAGAATCGTAGCGAGGGCATGCTTATCATCTCGTGAAGCCGAAAGTGCGGCAAGGGACGCTGCCTTAGTTACGCCTCTCAGACTCCCCTAGATGCGGGAGAGCGCATCCGTCAGGTTTGCGCCGCTCAACTTCTGTAAGGCTGCGTCGGCGAGGTGATGAATCTAACGGCTTCTTGCCAGTCGGCAGTACAGCCGATTTCGATATCGTCACCGCAAGGCGCGCAAACTGTTGCTCGCGGAAAAACTTTGACAGGCATCAAGCTGTCGGCCGATCGCATGGCCGGGCGCTCTGGCTTTGATCAAGCCGACGGGCAACGCGGGTGATTTGGCGGGATCGGAATTGATCATCGAGGCCGTGTTCGAAGATCGCGAACTCAAGCGCAGCGTGACGCAGGAGGCCGAGCCGTACTTAGCGCTCGGCGGCATCCTTGCCTCCAATACGTCGACGCTGCCCCATCACGGGCCTCGCGCAGGCCTCGACCAACCCGACGAACTACATCGGGCTGCATTTTTTCTCACCTGTCGATCGAATGCCGTTAGTCGAGATCATCAAGGGAGCCCTGACGTCTCCTGAGACGCTGGCCGGCGCCTATGACTTCGTGCGGCAGATCAACAAGACGCCGATCGTCGTCAACGACAGCCGCGGCTTCTTCACGAGCCGCGTGTTCGGCACCTTCACGCGCGAAGCCGGCGCTATGCTTGCCGAAGGGGTGGATGCTGCGGAAATCGAAAATGCGGCACTATGGTCCGGAATGCCCGTCGGCCCGCTTGCCGTCATGGATGAAACATCGCTGGCGCTGGCCTGGAATGTGCGTCTTCAGATAATTGCCGACCTGCAGGCCGAGGGCAAGACCGTGCCCGAGCACCCACACTGGGCCGTGATCGACAGGATGGTCAACGTACTGAAGCGGCCCGGCCGCGCCGGGGGCAGAGGCTTCTACGAATATCCGGAGGGTGGCAAGAAACGACTCTGGCCGGGGTTGCGTGAACACTTTCCGGCCAGCTCGATACAAGTTGTTCGCGAGGATCTGCCGGATCGCTTCCTGTATATCCAGGCCATCGAGTCGGTACGCTGTCTCGAGGAACGCGTCATCGAAACGTCTCGTGACGCCAATATCGGCGCCGTCCTGGGGATCGGCTATCCACGCTGGACCGGCGGGCCGCTTCAATACATCGACATGGTCGGCGCCGGGCGCTTCGTTCAGCGCGCGTCCAAACTGGCAACCAAATACGGCGACCGCTTTATTCCGCCACGGATGCTTGTGCAGATCGCCGAGCAAGACGGCCGCTTCTGTGCCTAGAGAGGGAGGGGGCCTGTCCCGATTCTGCCGGGGCTGCCCGGCAGCTTGCCACCGGGAGACGTGTCGCGCCGGAATGCTTCCGACGCTTAATGATTGGCTGCGGGTCGCTGCGTTACGGAACGAGCGCCATTGCGCCGCAGCATCGCGAAGGTAAGGCCTGGACGGTGAACTAAGTCCGCGCTGATTCCGCGCGTTGAGGGGGCGCTATCGCTTTCGAAGCGCGCAGCATGCCGCAGCGAAGGTTCGATCGGAGCGCGCTGGCAGGCCTGGCAAATTCGGCGACCGCGGCGGCTCGGATTTGTTGGGCACGGCAAGCTTGCGGCCTCGTCACGGACACGCTATCAATGGTACAACCAATAACGAATTTGAGGGAACGTCGTGGCGAGAGGGTTTTGGGCAGCCTTGCTGGGGCTGTGCCTGTCGAGCAGTGCGGCCTTCGGCGAGCCGTTGAAGATCGGTGTCTTGACCGACATGTCGGGAGTCATCGCCGATACGGTCGGGCGTGGTTCGGTCGTGGCAGCGGAACTGGCGGTCAGTGATGCCGGCGGCTCTGTCCTGGGCCGGCCGATTGAGATCGTTTCGGCGGACCACCAGTTGAAGCCGGACGTGGGCCTGACCATTGCCCGGCGCTGGTTCGACGAGGAGCACGTGGAGGCGATTGCCGATATTCCTGTCTCGACCATCGCCCTCGGAATTCAGAATCTCGCGCGGTCCAAGGGCAAGATCGCACTGATTTCCGGATCAGGAACCCTCGATCTCTTTGGCAAGTCATGCTCGCCGACCGGGTTCGTGTGGACCTTCGACACGAACGTACTCCCGCGTGCCACCGTTCTGACTGGGGCACAATCCGGCGTGAAGAAATGGTTCGCAGTCGGCCCCGATTATTCCTTCGGCCATCAGATGGAGCGCGCGGTCGCCGATGCCGTGAGCGAGAGCGGCGGACAGCTGGTCGGCTCGCGCCGCGCGGCCATCGGGACCTCGGACTATGCCTCCCTTCTGCTGGCGGCGCAGGAGGCGCAGCCCGACGCGATCGCCTCATCCTTCGCCGGACACGACGGCGTGCTTCTGATCGAGAATGCGGTCGAATTCGGCCTGTTGCAGAAGGGAATTCGGATTGCCGGACTAATGCTGTTCGAGTCCGACGTGCACAGCCTCGGGCTGGAACGTATGCAGGGGATCTATACGACAACCGCGTTCTACTGGGACACCGACGACAACACCCGCAGCTTTGCGAAGCGGTTTAGCGAGAAAATGGGTCGGCCGCCGTCTGCGCTGCAGGCGGGGGTCTACAGTTCGATCACGCACTATCTGAAGGCCGTCAAGGCTGCGGGCACGGCATCCGGCCCCGAGGTAGCAAAGAAGATGCATGAGCTGCCGATCTCGGATTTGACGACGCCATCGGCCAGGATACGCGCGGATGGTCGTGTGATGCGCGACATGTTCCTGGTCCAGGTCAAATCACCGGCGGAATCGAAAGGTCCGTGGGATTATTTCAAAATCGTCAGGCGCATGAAGCCGGAGGAGTTGATGTCGGAAACGCCAAGTTCTGACTGCAAGCTTGAGAACTAGTGCGGGTGCCAAGCTCGATCGCCGCCGCATTTTCTTCGTCGGCTTCGACTTCAATGCTGAACATTGTCAGAGGAACCATGACGGCGCCAGAGATCTTTCTCGATCGAACGCCTCGCGCGCGCGAAGAGGTGCTAGCCAACGCGGCGCGGGCGGCCAGCGGGCTCCGTGCTTGCGGAGTCTCCGAGGGAGATACCGTTGCGCTTCTGCTGCGCAACGACTTTGCCTTCGTCGAGGCGACACAAGCGGCCGCGCTGCTCGGTGCCTATTGCGTGCCGATCAATTGGCACGGCCGGGCCCAAGAGATCGGGTACATCCTCGGTGATGCGAAGCCCAGGGTCCTCGTGGCTCACGCCGATCTTCTTGCCGATGTTCGCGACGAGCTCAAGGAAGAGTTAAGCGGCATTCTGGTGTTGAGCGTCCCAACGCCCGCCGAACTCATCCGGATGTTCGGTGTTCGCGCCGGGGCGGAGAAGCCGGTCGCGTCCGATCGGAGCTGGCCGGAATGGCTGGCGCAATTCCAGCCCTGGAGTGGCGCTCCGCCGCGCAGCCGCGCGACGCTGATCTACACGTCCGGCACAACGGGGCATCCGAAAGGCGTGAAGCGCGAGCCTGCGACATCCGAACAGGCCAAGGCGTATGGGGAGTTGATGCGGTCGGTCTACGGCATCGCGCCCGGCGTTCGTGTCCTGATCGGGGGCCCGCTGTACCATGCCTCGCCCAACGCCTGCTTGCGTCAGGCCATTGGTCAGGCCGACCTGATCACGTTTCAATCCAAGTTCGAGCCGGAAGAAACTCTGGCGATGATCGAGCGGGAGCGCGTCACGCATGCCGTCATGGTTCCGACCATGTTCGTGCGCCTGATGCGCCTGCCGGAAGAGATACGCCGGCGTTATGATGTCAGCTCGCTTCGTTGGGTGATCCACACCGGCGCGCCGTGTGCGCCGGAGATCAAGAAGGCGCTCATGGATTGGTGGGGGCCGGTGATCTACGAGACCTATGGTGGAACGGAAGTAGGGGCCGTGATGCTGAGTACACCGGAGGATTGGCTGGCTCATCCGGGTAGCGTAGGGCGGCTCACGCCCGGTGCCCGGATCGCGCTCTATGGTGAGGACGGCAAGCCAGTCGCGCCCGGCGAGGTCGGCGAGATCTTTGTCCGGCAGGATTCGCTGTCTGACTTCGTCTATCTCAACGACACCGCGAAGCGCAAATCGGTCGAGCGCGACGGCCTGATCAGTGTGGGCGATGTCGGCTATCTCAAGGATGGCCGGCTGTATCTGTGTGACCGGCGCTCGGACATGGTGATCTCGGCTGGCGTCAACATCTACCCGGCGGAGATCGAAACGGCGCTGATCCAATGTCCGGGTGTCCGGGATTGTGCCGTGTTCGGCATTCCCGATGAGGAGTTCGGCGAGTCGCTTGCGGCTGCGATCGAGGCCGAGCCGGGACATGAGCTCTCAGCAGATATGGTTCGCGCCTATCTCGCCGAGCGGATCGCGAAATACAAAGTGCCGCGCCGGATCGACTTCCATGCGGCGCTTCCGCGCGAGGAAAGCGGGAAGATCTTCAAGCGCCGGCTCAAGGAACCCTTCTGGAAGGAGACGGGTCGGCGCATCTGACCGCTGTTCTTGCATCTCCGAGGCTGGAGCGCATCATGCTCCGGCCGTGATTTCATCGCGGACGATGCTGGTTGCTTGGCGCCGTGCGCGGAAGTCATCACGCAGTGGCGAGGGCGGGTCAGCCTGATGAGCCGAATGCGCCCGCCGCTGTCAGCTCGGCGATGCGCTCGGGTCCATAACCGAGAACGCGCTCCAGCACCTCGGTCGTATGCTGCCCAAGGGTCGGAGCGGCGACCGGATCGAGAACAGGCGTTTCACTAAAGCGCAAGGGGGATCCGATGTTCGGTATCTCGCCCGCGGTCGGATGCCGGATGGACGAGGCGAGCTCACGCTCGGTCATTTCAAACGAGCTGAACGCACCTTCGATCGTTCTGACGACGCCGGCCGGGACGCCTGCGGCCTGCATCTTCACGACCCATCGCTCGCTGGAGTCGCCGGAGAGAATCTCTTCGATGATGACGGTCAACTCGTCGCGATGGGCCATGCGGTCGCGATTGCTTAGGAAGCGAGGATCTTCGGCCAGATCAGGCCGTGCCAGCACGTCGGTGACGAGGCGACGGAACGTTCGGTCATTCGCGCAGGTGATATAGAGCGGGCCGTCTGCCGTATTGAATGTCCCGGTCGGCGTGCTGTCGGCGCTGCGATTGCCGGCGCGCGTGGGATTGCGACCGGTCGCAAGATAGTTCATGGCATGAAAGCCGAGCATCAACGCCGCGGTATCGAACAACGCCGTCTCGACACGCTGTCCGCATCCAGTGCTCTGGCGTGCTGCCAACGCGCCGAGCACGGCGATCGTGGCCGTCATGCCGGTGGAGATATCCATGATCGCGGGCCCGGTGCGGACACCTGGCTGGTCCGGGAAACCGTTCATCGACATGAAACCGGTCTCCGCCTGGATCACCGGATCGAAGCCGAGACGATCAGCCATTGCGCCGTCGCGGCCATAGGCGGAGACGCTGCAATAGATCAGGCGAGGGTTGAGCTTCTCCATCGCATCATAGCCGAGGCCGAACCGCTCCATGACCCCGCGCGAGAAATTCTCGACCAGGATGTCGGCCGATGCGACGAGCTCAGTTGCGATTTTTTGCGCAGCTTCGTTAGTGAGATCGAGCGCAATGCCTTTCTTGTTGCGATTGACCCAAAGAAACGGCACGCCTTCACCACCGAGGTGAGGCTGGAAACGGCGGAAGTCGTCTCCGTTGGCGGCGTTCTCGATCTTGATTACGTCGGCGCCCATATCTGCCAGGAAGAGTGTGCACATGGGACCTGCGATGAAGTGCGAGAAATCGATGACGCGCAGGCCCTGAAGCGGGGAGGGCGCGCCGGACTTTCTCGGGCGTGGCGGCGGCAGCGGAGGACGATCTGTCGTAGTCATTGTCACCTCCGGGCAAAGCCTATCTTGGCAGCCCCAGGCCGCGTTGGGCAATCAGGCTGCGCTGGATCTCATTGGTGCCGATGCTGATGACCCACATCAGCGAATGTCGGAGATTCTGTTCGATGCGCCCGCGCAGGATGGCGCCGGGACTGTCTTCGCTGAGCAGCGCCTCCAGCCCCAGCAGGTCGAGCGCGGTCTCGCCGAAACGCTCCATCAGCTCGCCGGAATAGACCTTGCTGAGGGCAGCTTCGTCCGCCGGCGTCTCGCCCTTGTCCACCTGCTCCGCACAATAGACCATCATGCGTCGGCCGGCTTCGATTTCAGCAGCGAGCGCGCCAATCCTGGCGCGCACGAGCGGATCGTGCCGCATCGGGCTGCCGTGGCGCTCGGCGGTCCGGATGTGCTCGCACAAGAGTTCGAACATGTGGGCGACCTTCAACACGATGCCGCCGCCGATGAAGCCGCGCTCGGTCGCCAACGCGCCGGTCAGGACCTTCCAGCCTTCCCCCTCCGGCCCAATCCTATTTTCGGCAGGTACCCGCACGTTGTCATAGAAGATGTTGGCGAAGGTGCCGCCATACATCGTCTCTGACGGCCGGATCGTGATCCCGGGCGTATCCATTGGAACGATGAACATCGTGATCCCGGCATGAGGCGGGGTCGCGTCTCGATTGGTCCGGGTTGCCAGCAGCATGTACTCGCCCCAATAGGTCGTGGTCCAGATCTTCTGTCCATCGATCACATAGTGGTCGCCGTCGCGAATCGCGCGGGTTTTCAGCGAGGCGAGATCAGAGCCGGCCTGAGGTTCGCTGTAGCCCATGCCGTAGATCGCTTCCCCGCGGAGGATTTCGGGCAGGTAGCGCTGCTGCTGCTCCGGCGTGCCGTGGACCTGGAGCATCGCGGCTTGCACGGGCGCGCCAGCCCGCGGCGCTTCAGCGCGCTCCATCTCCTCCATGAAGGCAAGCTGCTCGAAGGCGCCACGCGCCTGGCCGCCGAACCGTTTTGGCCAGTTGAGTCCGATCCAGCCGGTCTGACCAAGCGCCCTGGCAAATTCTCGGTCATATTCCCGTTCGCGAAAGGAAAGCCGCTGGTGCCGGGCGCGGCGCTCACCCGACCAATACGCGTCCAGCCAGGCTCGCACCTCCTGTCGGAAGGCATTGCCAGCCGGTCCAAGATCGTATTCGGGAAACCGGACCTCGCCGTCTTGATCGAGAAAATGTTTTGCGAGTTGCTCGACCGGCGGACGCCCGCCGCCATGCCGAAGCACGCCGACATGAACCTGCCGGAAATGCCGCGGGGCCTCGTGCTCCTCGCTGTAGCCGATCGCGCCGAAGGTGTGGTGGGTTTCGAGCGAGACCTGGCGGAGCGAAGCGGCAGCGGTGGCCAGCGCCGCCGACGCGAACCAGCGCCATTGTCCAGCCTGCAGGTCGTATTGAGCGGCGGCGTTCCCTAGCGATAGCTGGACCGCGCGCAAGGCAATGTGGCAATTGGCCAGCTTGTGCTGGATGGCCTGGAAGCGCCCGATCGGCTGCCCGAACTGCCGGCGCTCGCCGGCATAGGCGACGGCCTGCTCGAACGCCCGATCGGCCGCGCCAAAGGCGCGCGCGGTCTGAACAAGGGACGCGATTGCAAGCAGATCCTGGATCTCCGCCTCGGTGAACGGCACGCTCAACAGCGGGCTTGCATCGACTAGAACCCGCCACCAGCGGGCCTTGCCCATCATTTGGGTTGCCTCAGCGTCAATTCCCTCGCCGGTTTTGAGGATGACCAGCGTTGGGCCTGGGACGAGCACGGCCAAATGCGTGGCGATGTCTGCGGCTTCGACAAAACCCAATTCCGCCACCACATGGTTCGCTTCCATCCTTGCCCAGCCTGCGGAACGATCGTGGTCGAAGTCTGCAAAACACAAGGCGATTGCCGCGTCACCGGCGTGAAGATCCTCCAGCAGCGACATCAGGGCAGGGGCGTCGCTGCGGGCTCCGAGCTGCATGAGATTGACCAGGGCGGCATCCGCGAGCGGTGCACGGCAAGCGGCGCGCCCGGCTTCTTCCGCGACCTGCAGGATCTCGCGCAGACCGCCGTCGGCGGGAGACGCTGCGATCTGGGTCAAGCCTTGGCCGGCCAGCTGCTTCCAGATGCTCGGGGTCGTCGGGGTGCTGATCTCTGGCGTATTCTCAAAGAACCCTCGGACAGCTTCTCGCAGGATTTGACGATCCTCGTCCGACGGCAATTCCCGCAGCATCCCGGCATTCCTCCCGATATTGGTTCAACCATTCTACTTTTGGTCAAGAGGTGGGTCAATGCCGAGCTTCTATGGCCAGAATCGCCAGCTTCGCCTATATATCGTCCAGTTCGAACCATCCGGGTTGATATGAGCGCTTCACAATTGCCGGCCAAGTCCAGCGCCGAGGCTGCGCCGCTGGCGCAGTTCCAACGCATCCGATCGTCCCGTGCGTTCGATGAGATCGCCGCCCAGATCCGGACCGAGCTTGCCTCCGGCAGGCTTGCCGTCGGCAGCCGTCTGCCGTCCGAACGGGCGCTGTCGGAGCAGTTTGGCGTGTCTCGCAATACCCTTCGCGAGGCGTTGCGCTCCCTGGAGCATGCCGGGCTGATCCGCCTGCAAAAGGGAGCCCGCGGCGGTGCTTTCATAAGCCAGCACAGCGGCGAAGCGATCGCGACCGGGCTGATGGACATGTACCATGTCGGCACGATCCAGCCGGCGCAACTGACCGAGGCCCGCATCTGGCTGGAATCGATCGTAGTGCGGGAAGCGTGCCGGCGCGCAACGCCCGCGGACATCGACATGCTCAACCGCAACATCGATGAGGCGCAGGAGGCGCGCCGACGCGGTGATTTCGCCGG
Organism: Bradyrhizobium sp. HKCCYLS1011; assembly: GCF_051167795.1. Lineage (NCBI taxonomy): Bacteria > Pseudomonadati > Pseudomonadota > Alphaproteobacteria > Hyphomicrobiales > Nitrobacteraceae > Bradyrhizobium > Bradyrhizobium sp. HKCCYLS1011. The sequence continues at coordinate 29,629 of NZ_JBNPTT010000007.1, forward strand.
TCGCGCAGAGAGACATATCGAATTCCATAGAATGCTTGCGCGCCTCACCGACAATCCGATCATGGTCATCGTCATGAACGGCGTGCTCGACGTGCTCGCTCATTTCGTGCAGCGGATCGGCGAGTATGACAACAGTTTCGTTTTGCCGTCGCGTCGCCGATTCATGGAGCACTTCGCTGCGGGCGATGCCGATGCCGCCGTAGCGGAGATGGAGTCCTGCCTGAAGCGGCTGCAGCGAAGCTACATGTCGCGCATTCAGGCCGAAGGAGTGACGGTGGCGAAAGCCGCGCCACGCGTGCGCCGTTCTCCCCCGACTGCCCAGCGTTAAATCCTTTCGGCCGCGCAAACCCGGTCCTTCGGGCCGGGTCCTGCGGACGTCCATTCCGGATGAATGCGGATATCCGCGGCCAGCCGACGACCCTTCACGTCCGAGTTGCCCGATAGAACCGGCGCGCGGCCTTGTCCGCCGGTCCCGGGTCCGTTGACTTCGCGTCTGATCATCGGTAGCCTCACAATGGTTCAACCAATTGGTCAGAAGCGCATGTCTGCAAATCCATCCCTCGGTGAGACGCTGGCGGTGCTGCTTGCGCGCGATATCGCCGACGGTGAGAAGGTCATCATCGGGACCAACTCCGACATCCAGCTTGCGGCCTGCAATCTCGCGCGGCGGATGCAGGCGCCGCGGCTGTGGTGGATTTCCGGTCCGGGTGGGATGGTCAACCCGACTCGGGATCATCTGCTGTCGATGGCGGACTACGAGAACGTCGAGTCCGCGGAGTCCTGGATGGATCTGCCGGTCATGATCGACTTCATCGACTGGAAGATCCACTTCTTCGATTTTGCCATTCTGTCTGCATTGCAGGTCGACCGCTTCGGCAACATCAACACCGTGGTGGTGGGCGACCAGCGAAAACCGAAGGTGCGCGGGCCGGGAACGGTCGGGATCAGCGCGCTTTGCGGTCTTGCCAAGCGCTTCTACGTGTGCCTGACCCGTCATGACCGCAGCGCGTTCGTGCCGCGGGTCGATTTCCTCTGCGGCCCCGGTCACATGGAAGGCGGCGATTCCCGCGAGCGCATGGGGTTGCCGCCGGGCGGCCCGACACTGGTGTTGTCCCCGCTGGGCGTGTTCGATTTTGCGCCGGGCAGCAAGGCGATGCGCGTCAGGTCGATCAGCCCGGGCGTGACGCTCGAGCAGATCCGCGACTCCACGGCGTTCGATCTCGTGGTTGATGGGGCGCCCCCGGTGACCGCCATGCCGAATGATCAGGAGCTCGATCTGCTGCGCAAACACGTCGACCGGCGTGGCGATCTCCGGCGCAAATTTCCCTGATCGAACGGCGGATGTCCTTCCAATCAGACCGACAGGCAAGCTGCAGTCCTATGACAAAGAGCAAGATCGTTTCCGTCGATGAGGCCGTCGCCGAGATCCAGGACGGAGCCAAAGTTGCGCTTGGCGGTTGGATCTTCAACTCGCAGCCGATGGCGCTGGTGCGTGCGTTGATCCGCAAGGGCGCGCGCAACCTGCACCTCGTCCCGGCGCCAGGTTCGATCGCGCCGGACATGCTGATCGGAGCAGGGTGCGCCGCTTCGACGGTTTGCGTCTTCATCAGTTTCGAGCAGTTTGGACTGGCGCCGCATTTTCGTCGCCAGTCTGAGTGCGGCGCGCTCAAGGTTCACGATCTGGATGGCCCGGGTATCGCGGGCGGGTTGCGGGCGGGAATTTGCGATCTGCCTTACATGCCGGTGCCGGACCTCGGCACGGACCTGCCGAAATTCGCGCCAGAGCATTATTGGCCGCTGCCGTCCAAGGAAGGCGAACGCAAGATGCTCGCTGTGGCTGCCATCAAGCCGGATGTCTGTCTGCTCCACGCCCAGCAGGCCGACGAGCACGGCAATGTTCAGCACCTGGGACCGCCCTTCTTCGACGCGATGATCGCCCAGGCGTCGCGGCGGGTGATCGTCTCGGTGGATCGCATCGTGTCGACCGACACGATCAGGCGCAGCAATCATCTGACCAAGCTGCCCGGCGCCATGGTCGATGCTATCGTGGAAGCACCTTTCGGTGCGCATCCGACGGCTTCGCCATCGCTCTATCGCTCCGACGACGCCCATCTGAAGGAGTATGTGAAGAGCAGCGCCAGTGCCGAGACCTTCGGCGGCTATCTCGATCGCTACGTGCGGACCGCATCACCCGGTGCTTATCTCGACGTCATCGGCGGCAGCCGGCTTGCCGCTCTTGCCGTCTCCGAAACCAATCTCAAGTGAGCATCGACATGGCAACCGGAATGGCAGCCGGATCGACCCGCCCAGGAATCCTCGACGGAATCCGTGTCCTCGATTTCACCGCGATGATGTCCGGGCCTTATTGCACGCGACTGATGGCTGATCTGGGCGCCGAGGTGATCAAGGTGGAACCGCCGGAAGGTGACCATATCCGGTTGCGCCCGCCGCTGCGGGCCGGGCGGAGTGCCTATTTCGCGCAGCTCAACGCCGGCAAAAGCAGTATCGCTCTCGATCTCAAACGGCCGGAGGCGCGCAAGCTGATCTATGAGCTGGTGCCGCACTGTGATGTGCTCGTGGAGAATTACCGTCCGGGGGTGATGCAACGGCTCGCCCTGGACTACGAAATTCTTGCCAGGCTCAATCCCAAGCTCGTGTATTGCTCGATCTCGGGCTTCGGGCAGGAGGGCTCCTGGTCCGGACGGAGCGCTTATGCGCCGGTCCTGCACGCCACGTCCGGTTACGATATGGCGAACCTCGACTATCAGGAAGGCGACATCGCCCGTCCGCTGAAGAACGGCATCTTCATCGCCGACGTTCTCGGCGGCTCTACCGCTTTTGGAGCGATTCAGGCCGCATTGTTTCGGACGCTCAAGACGGGGCAGGGCGAGTATGTCGACGTGTCTCTGCTCGACGCTATGGTCAGCATGCTGGTGTATGAGTGTCAGGAGGCGCAATTCCCAGCCGAGCGCCGCCGGCCGCTCTACCGACCGACGCAAGCCAGCGACGGCTTCCTGCTCGTCGCGCCCGTCAGCCAGAACAATTTCGAAGCGCTGGCGCGGGGGGTCGGCCAGCCGGAATGGATCAGCGATGCCCGCTTCGCAACCAGCAGCGCCCGCGAGCATCACTGGTCAGAATTGATGAACCTGCTGGACGAGTGGGCGGAATCGCGAACGGCCGAGGAATGCGAAGCGATCCTCACCAAGGCCGGCGTGCCGTGCTCGCAATACCGGACGATCCGCGAGACGATGACACTGCCGCCCATCCACGAGCGCGGTGTGTTGGAGGAGATCAACGACGGGGGTGGGTCCTTGCATATCCCCAACCCGGCTTTTCGGTTCAAGCAGAGTGCCGCCCATGTTCGGAACAAGGTGCCCGCGCTTGGCGAGGACGGGCCGAGACTGTTGCAGACGCTGTTGGGGCTGAGCGCTGAAGAAATTGCGGAGTTGCGCCAGGGCAAGGTGCTCCGAGGCGCGGAACAGCCGATCGTCGCGGCCGCCGAGTGAATTGGTTTTGCTGGCCGAGTCTGTCGCGCGCTCACAGGATTCGGCGGCGGGGCGGCAGCACCCGCCGAACACAATGTGCGGATCATCGCTCCCTGCCCGGGTGCGCGCGATAGAACTGATGCCGAGCTGACCGTGGTCCACAAAGCCGCGCGACGGAACTTGGCAAAGTCGACAGTCGATGTTATTTCTCATTGGTTGAACCAATAAGGATGGGTGCTCGTCAAGAAGTGCCTGAAACACGCCGATCGGTCCAAGTGCTTCATTTCGAAAGCGCTGAACGCCGCGGCCGAGGAGGGAGCCAGAGTTGAGCGCTACGGATTTCCAAATCCCGGAAGATGTCGTGGCGGTGCTCACAGATCCCGCAGCCTATGGCGACCAGCGCATCTTCGACGCCTATCGCTGGCTGCGCGCGAAACAGCCGCTCGGAGTGGCCAGCCGGCGCGGCTTCAATCCGTTCTGGGTCGTGACGCGCCATGCCGACGTTCAGACCGTGAGCCAGCAGACGCAGCTCTTTCGCAGCAGCGATCGCCCGATAGCCTTGTTGAGCACCAAGGCGGAAGCCAGGATCGAGGCGGCCACCGGTGGCCCCGGCCTGCTTCGCGCCCTCGTGCAGATGGATCCCCCGGACCACCCCAAGTTTCGCGCCTTGACGCAGAAATGGTTCACGCCCGGCAATCTGCGCTCGGTCGAGGTACGGATCCGCGACATCGCGAAAACCTTTGCGAATCGGCTCGCCGAGTTCGACGGACATTGCGACTTCGTATCTGAAATCGCGCTCGGCTTTCCGCTGCGGGTGATCATGACCATCCTGGGCGTCGATCCGGATGATGAGCCGAGGATGTTGCGTCTGACGCAGGAATTTTTCGGCACCAAAGACCCGGACAATGCGCGCAGGGGCCAGCGGGATGGCGTCGCGGCGCTGTCGGACGTCGTCGCGGAGTTCGGCGAGTTCTTCTCCGCGATCGTTGCGGACCGGCGCGCCACCCCGTCGGACGACCTCGCAAGCATCATCGCCAACGCGCAGGTCGACGGCGAGCCGATCTCCGATCTCGATGCGCTCAGCTATTTCGTGACGATCGCGACTGCCGGCCACGATACGACCTCGTCCTCGAGCGCGGGCGGAATGTGGGCGCTTTGCGAACACCGGGATCAGTTCGATAGGCTGAAGGCCAACCCCGCTGTGATGCCGGGTTTCGTCGACGAAGCGATCCGTTGGAGCACGCCGGTCAAGCACTTCATGCGCTCCGCAGCGGCGGACATCGAGATCGACGGCCGTTCCATCAAGCGCGGCGATTGGCTCATGCTTTGCTACGCCTCCGCCAATCGCGACGAAACCGTCTTCCAGGATCCCGATGCATTTCAGATCGATCGTTCGCCGAACCGGCACCTTGCCTTCGGCTATGGCGCGCATTTGTGCCTTGGCCAGTATCTGGCCAAGCTTGAGATGCGGATTCTGTTCGAAGAGTTGCTGCAGCGGCTCGAATTCGTCGAGCTCGACGGAGCGGGAGCGATGACCGTGTCTTGGTTCGTCAACGGGCCCAAGCGGCTGCCGATCCGTTATCGACTGCATTGATGGAAGGGGCAGGCCGTGAAAGCGGCCCGCCTAATTCGACCGCCCTGGACTTGCGAGGGAGCAGAGACGCGTATGAAGATCACAGCAGCCGTGGCGCATGAGCCGCAGCGCCCGTTCGAATTGATCGAATGCGATCTCTCCGACGATCTCGGGCCCGGCGAAGTGCTGGTCCGCGTCAAGGCGTGTGGCATCTGCCATACCGATCTTGCGGTGAAATTGCAGCACATCCCCGTGCCGCTGCCCAAGGTTCTCGGCCATGAGGGCGCCGGCGTGATCGAACGTGTTGGTCCCGGCGTCGTCGGGCTGTCCGAGGGCGATCACGTGCTGATGAGTTTCGGCTCATGTGGGGCGTGCGGCCAGTGCCAGCTCGGCGCGCCCGGCTATTGCGACGAGTTTGGCATGATCAACCTGTTCGGCCAGCGGCGTGGCGGGTCGGGCCTGCGTTACCGCGGCACCGAACTCGGTGGGTCCTTTTTCGCTCAATCGGCGTTCGCGAGCCACGCCATCGCTACAGTGCGCAACGTCGTCAAGATCGGCAAGGATCTGCCGCTTGAGCTGTTAGCGCCGCTCGGCTGTGGAATCCAGACCGGCGCAGGCGCCGTGCTGAACGTGCTGTCGCCCCGGGCTGGCGCGTCGATTGCCGTGTTTGGCGTTGGCGCGGTCGGAATGGCTGCGATCATGGCCGCCAAGCTTGCGGGCTGCAGCACGATCATCGCCGTCGATGTTCGTGCCGAGCGGCTTGCGCGGGCGCGCGACATCGGGGCAACGCATACGATCGAAGGACGAACTCCAGATCTTGCCAAGGCGGTGATGGCGCTCGGGGGAGGCCGCGGCCTCGATCACTCGCTCGACACGACGGGGGTCCCCGAAGTTGTAGCTGCGTCGATCGCTTGTTTGCGGCAGCGAGGCTCGTCCGCGCAGGTCGCTGCTCCACCGCGGGGGACGCGTTTTCCGGTCGAGGCCAGCGTGCTGGTCGGAGGCGGTCTGACGGTGCGGGGCGTCGTCGAGGGGGATGCCGTCTCCAGCATCTTCCTGCCGCGCCTCATCGACTTCTACCGCCAAGGACGGCTGCCGGTCGACAAGATCGTCGCGTTCTATCCCTTTGAAGCGATCAACCGGGCCATCGAGGACATGGAGACCAGGGCGACGGTCAAGCCAGTGCTGCGGATGAACTGAAAATAACAAAGACAGGGGAGGATAGACATGCAGGATGCGAGCTGGGACTACGCGATCGTCGACCACAAGACGTATGGAGATCTTGACCGGCAGCATGACCTGTTTACGGCTCTGCGCAAAGAGGATCCGGTGCATTGGACGGAGCCGTCCGGATTTCGGCCGTTCTGGACCATCAGCAAACACCGCGACATCATCGAGATCGAGCGGCAGAACGAGCGCTTTATCAACGCGCCGCGCACCAAGATCCTGTCCATCGATTTCGAGAACAAGGTGCGCGAGGCGATGGCTGGGCGTCCGATGCTGGTCCGCGCCATCAATCACATGGATAATCCGGAGCATGCGAAATACAAGAAGATCACGCATGCCTGGTTCCAGCCGCGCGAAGTGCGTCGTCTCGAAGAAAGGATAGGGTTGCTCGCGCGCGCCAGCGTCGACCAAATGCTGGAGAAAGGCAATGCCTGCGATTTCTACAACGATGTCGCCGTCTGGTACCCGCTCAAGGTCATCATGCTGATTTTGGGAATTCCGGACGAGCATGGTCAACGTCTGCTCGATATCACCAAGGCCTATTTCGGGGGCGGTGATCCGGAAATGCAGCGTGGCAGCGATCTGATCGACGCCACCTTCGCCTACGTGGAGTTCTTCAGGGAGGTCGCGCGGGAGCGGCGGCAGAACCCCACGGATGACCTCGCAAGCATCATCGCCACGGCCGAGGTTGACGGCAAGCCGATCGGAGAGTTCGAAACCTCATCCTATTACGTGGCGCTCGCCAGCGCGGGTCACGACACGACCAGCGCTACGCTCTCCGGCGGTCTGCTCGCCTTGATGCAGAACCCGGCCGAGATGCGGAAGCTGAGGGACAACCCCGATCTTATTCCGACCGCCGTGGAGGAAATCGTGCGCTGGGTCTCTCCGGTCAAACACTTCTTCCGGACCGCGACGGAGACCTACACGCTGCGCGGCAAGACCATCAAGCAGGGTGATAACCTGTTGCTGGCTTATCCGTCCGCCAATCGGGACGAGGATGCCTTCGAACGTCCATTCGCTTTTGTCGCCGACCGGACGCCGAACCGCCATGTCGGCTTCGGGTTCGGCATCCACGCCTGCTTGGGAATGTATCTGGCCAAGGTCGAGATGATCGCGTTCATGCGCGAGCTGCTGTCACGCGCGGACAAGTTCCAGCTCGCTGGCGACCCAGCTTGGACCGAAACATCATTCGTCGGCGGATTGAAGCGGCTTCCGATCCGCTTCTCACGACTGCATTAGCAGGCCTATCTGCAAACTCAGGATGCTGGACTGAATGGAGCCCCTCGAATGGATTTGACCCCGAGCGAGGCGCAGCAAATGCTTCGCCATAGCCTCGAACGGTTTGTCGCCGAATACTATGATTCGACGGCACGTCGGCGTGCGATGCGGGATCCCAACGGATTCAAACGCGAGAATTGGCGCAGTTTCGCTGATCTGGGCTGGCTCGGGCTGCCATTTGATGAGGAAATTGGCGGCTTCGGGGGCGGCCCTGTGGAGGTTGCGATCCTGATGGAGGAGTTCGGCCGTGGGCTTGCCACCGAGCCCTATCTCTCGACAGTGTTGCTGGCAGGGTCCTTGGTCGCCGAGTGTGGCACGGAACAGCAAAAAAAGAGCATGGTGCCGGCCATCATCAGCGGCGAACTCATGCTGTCGTTTGCTCACTACGAGACCGACGCTAGGGCTGGCCTCTCCGCGGTTCAGACTGTCGTGCGGAGCGACGATCCCGGTTGGACCCTCCACGGCCGCAAGATCGCTGTGCTCGACGCGACCTCTGCGGACATCCACCTCGTCTCAGCGCGGGTATCCGATGCTCAAGGCGGAAGCCTCGCGCTGTTCCTGGTGCCAAAGGACGCCGCCGGTGTGCGTTGGCGCGAAGCGCCGCGCTTGGGTGGCGGGCGTGTCGCGGAGCTGACCTTCGAGCAGGTCCGGCTTCCGTCGAATGCACGGCTTGGAACGAGCGCTGATGTGCTGCCGGCGATCGAGGCCGTCGTCGATCGGGCGATTGCCGCGCTCGGCGCGGAGGCGTGTGGTCTGATGCGGACCATGTTTGACGCCACGCTCGAATACACCAAGGTGCGCAAGCAATTCGGCCGGCCGCTCGCCGCCAATCAGGTGATCCGTCACAGGCTGGCCGACATGTACGTCCAATGCGAAGAGGCGCGAGCGATGGCGGCGCGTGCGGCCCTTCTGGTCGGCACCGATACCAATTCGGCGCAGCGGTCGCTCGCTGCGTCCGGTGCCAAGGTGAAAATCGGCCGTTGCGCGCGCAATCTCGCGGAGCAGGCGATTCAACTTCACGGCGCAATGGGAGTGACGGACGAGCTCGACCTCGGCCTCTACTTCAAACGATTGCTGGTCTTCGAGGCGCTGTTCGGAAGCGTAGACTTCCATCTGCAGCGCCACGCCAAGCTGTTCAGCAGCTCTCACTCCGAATGAGATCAATCATGTCACTATCACTCACGCCAGATGAATTGCGCTTCAGAGATGAGGTGCGCGCCTTCATTGGTACCCATCTTCCGCCCGGATTGCAGCGGGCGAGCTCTCTCACCGTCTCATTCTTTTCGGATCCCGATGTTGTCGCACCTTGGCAAAGGGCCTTGCATGAGCGCGGCTGGGTCGCGCCGGGCTGGCCCCAGGAATATGGCGGCCCCGGCTGGTCCGCGACGCAACGCTGGATCTTCGAATCCGAATGTGCGCGAGCAGGGGCCCCGCAGCTGTCTCCCATGGGCATCAAGATGGTGGGACCCGTCTTGATCCGCTTTGGGACATCTGAGCAAAAGAAACACTACCTGCCTCGCATCCTCAGCGGCGAGGATCGGTGGTGCCAGGGATACTCCGAGCCGGGCTCCGGCTCCGACCTGGCCTCACTGAAGACGCGTGCGGTTCGCCGCGGTGATCATTACATCGTCACCGGTACCAAGATCTGGACGACGCACGCGCATTTCGCCAATCGCATGTTCGCCCTGGTCCGCACCAGCGACGAGCCGAGGCAGCAGGATGGCATCAGCTTCCTGCTCATCGACATGGCGTCGCCAGGAATCACCATCCGCCCGATCATGATGATCAGCGGCGATCACGACGTTAATCAGGTGTTCTTCGACGAGGTCGAGGTTCCGGTCACCAATCTCGTCGGCGAGGAGGGGCGGGGCTGGACCTGCGGCAAGTATCTGCTGGAGTTCGAGCGAGGCGGCGGTGTCAACTCGCCGAAACTGAGATATGCGCTGGGGAAGGTGAGGGGACTGGCCAACTCCGACTTGTCCTGCCACGCGATATCGCATCCGGAGATCGCGACCAAACTGTCGGAAATCGAGCTCGATCTCCAGACGCTCGAGTTTGCAGAGTTGAAGGTCTTGTCTGCGCTGCAGAGAGGCGACAATCCCGGACCGGTATCGTCGGTCCTCAAGCTGCGTGCCAGCGAAATCCACCAGGCTATCTCCCGCGTGGGAGTTGAAATAGTCGGGCAGCATGCGCTGGTGGAGGAAACACGCCGTCCTCTCTATGCTCTCGATGTTGAGCCGCTTATTCCGGAGGAGGTGCTCAGCGTCGTCCCCCGTCATCTCAATGGCCGCGCTAACACGATCTTCGGCGGCAGCTCGGAAATCCAGCGCGACATCATCGCCAAGCAGGTGCTTGGGCTTTGAGGGCGTCGCCAGATCATGGCAATCGAGCCCTGACGGAGGTCACCCTGCGGTGTGCTGCCCTCACCCGGGATCAGGAGCGAACATCGGGATCATCGTCCCGTGGTCGGCCGGTTTGAAAACGACGTGGACACGTTGTCCGATCCGCAACGAGTCGAGATCGCAATCGACGATATTGCTCAACATCGTGACGCCCTCGTCGAGCCGGACATAGGCGATCGCGTAAGGGATGGGGCCGGCACGGCGCGTGACGCTCACGCTGTAGATCTCACCTTTGCCGGCGACATCGCTCCATTCGGTGTCGCCGAGGCAGTAGGGGCAAAGGGGGCGGGGATACCAATGCGGCTTGCGGCAGGTACTGCAGACCTTCACGCGAAGCGACCCTTTCGCCGTTGCGGCAAAGAACGGTTCGGTCGCGGGGTCATGGACCGCTGAGCCGAGAGGGCGGTCCTGGTACATCGTCGTCATCTCACGCGCGCTCCATGATGAGGGTGGCACTGCCGTGGCGGGAGCCGAGCAGGCCCCCGGTGCCCTGAGCCAAGGCCAGGCTGCAATCGGGGACCTGGACCTTGGGATGGGCCTCGCCGCGCAACTGTCGGACCGCCTCGATCACCTTGGTGATGCCGCCGCGATTGGCTGGATGATTGTTGCAGAGGCCGCCGCCATCCGTATTGAAGGGAAGCTTGCCAATCCCCGAAATCAGATTGCCGTCGGCGACGAAGCGGCCACCCTTGCCCTTCTCGCAAAAACCGAGATCCTCGATCTGCATGAGGACGGTGATGGTGAAGCTGTCGTAGATCGAGGCATATTGAATGTCCGCCGGCTTGACCCCGGCTTCCTCGAAAGCGCGCGGACCGGACCACGCTGCGCCGGAGAAGGTCAGGTCGACCTGTCCGTTGAGTTGCCCCTTGATCGCTTCACCGCCTCCGAGAACGTTGACGACGGGGCGCTTGAGCGAGCGCGCGATCTCCGGGCGAACGACGACCAGCGCGCCGCCGCCATCGCTGACGACGCAGCAGTCGAGCCGATGCAGGGGATCGGAGATCATCGGCGACGCCAGCACATCGTCGACCGTGACAGAGTCGCGCAGCATCGCATTCAGGTTATATTGGGCATGCGTGGCGGCCGCCACTTTGATCCAGGCCAGTTGTTCGCTGGTCGTCCCGTATTCGTACATGTGCCGCGCCGCTGCGAGCGCATACATGTTGACCGTCACGGGCGCATAGGGCGCCTCCCAAGGCACGTCCGGCGTGCCGGCGCCGACCAACCTCGGCGCCACGCCGCTCGATCCCTCGCTCCGTGGCCGACCGGCGAGCGTGATCAGGGCCACGTCGCACTTGCCCGTCGCGATGGCCTGGGCTGCATGTGAGACGTGAACCAGATAGGCGGACCCGCCGGTGTCGGTGCTATCCACATGGCGGGGACGAAGCCCCAAATAGTCCGCCATGCTGTTTGGGCCCAGCCCAGGCGCGTCGCCGGCACAGAAATAGCCGTCGACATCCTCAAGGCGCAGCCCTGCGTCTTCCAGCGCCCCGCGCGCACATTCGGCATGCAGCTGGGCAACGGTCTTATCAGGAGCTTTGCGGGTCGGGTGCTCGAAGGCACCTGCAATGCAGGCCTTGCGTCGAATGCTCATCAGGATCTCGAGCTCCTGTTCATTTTGTGGGCGCTGCGTCTGCGTGAAGCCTCGTTGACCACCATACGACCGGTCTATATCATTGGTTCAACCAAATACAAGGGCCGACCCTGAATTGGGGATGGCGAGGAGAGCAGTCGGACATGGTGGATTATGCGAAGACCCGGGCGTGGCGGTCGGGCGAAGTCCGGCAGGCCTATACGGCGAGAGACACGATCCTCTATGCGCTTGGCGTTGGGGCCGCGAGCGATCCGCTCGACTCTCGGCAATTGCGCCTCGTCTACGAACAGGATCTGGTGGCGCTTCCGACGATGGCCAGCGTCCTGGCTTCACCAGGCGCCTGGATGAGGGACAACGCGGAGCTCGGTATCGACTTCGCGAAAATGGTGCATGGCGAACAGTCCGTGCAGATCCATGCCGCTCTTCCTCCGAGCGGAATTCTGGTCGGCAAGAGCCGCGTCGCGCGGCTGGTGGACAAGGGCGTTGGCAAGGGCGCCGTCATGCATGTCGAGAAGGAGCTATGGACCGAGACCAACAATCAATTGGTGGCGATTTGCGAACAGGTGCTCTTTCTTCGCGGCGATGGCGGCTTCTCGAAGGACACGGGTGGTGACGAGCCGGCCACCGCTCCGGCGCCTGTTCCGGATCGTGCGCCTGACAGGGTGATCATGTTGCAGACGCGTCCTGATCAGGCGGTGCTTTACCGGCTATCCGGGGACCTCAATCCTCTGCACATCGATCCCGCCTTTGCCGCCAAAGCCGGTTTTCCGCGGCCGATCCTGCATGGACTTGCGACTTATGGATTCGCCTGCCGCGGCCTGATTGAAGCGTTCTGCGACAGCGACCCTGCGAGGCTGAAGGCAATGCGGGCGCGCATGTCCGCGCCGGTCTTCCCCGGTGATACGATCCTACTCGAATGCTGGCGTGTTGGTGAGCGGATCGCGTTCCAGGCGCGCGTCGCCGAGCGCGACGTGATGGTCCTGAGCCATGGCTGGGCCGCGACGTGATCCACGGCTTTTGACCCCTGCATAATAATGACCTTCACCAGGGAATCGAGGAACGAGAAATGACAAAGAATATGGTGTCGCTGGAAGGCCGGACAGTCGTCGTCACCGGTGCGGCGCAAGGCATCGGCAAGGCAACGGCTGAACTTGCGATCGAGCTTGGCGCCAATGTGGTTGCCGTCGATCTCAACGGCGCGGCGCTCGAGACCGGGCTCGCGACCTTGCCTGCAGAGCGGCTGATGAAGGTCGTTGGTAGCGTGACCGACGCCGAGCTCGCCGCAAAGACGGTCGACGATGCAGTTGGCCGGTTCGGCTCGGTTAATGGGCTGGTCAACAATGCCGGAATCGTTCGTCCCGCGATGATCGAGAAAATGAGCGCGCATCAATGGCAGGAGGTAATCGATGTTCACCTCACCGGCGCTTTCCTCTGGCTGCAGGCGGTCGGCCGTCATCTGGTCCAGCGCGCGAAGGAGGGCGAAATGAGCGGTGGATCCATCGTGAACATCTCCTCGGACGCAGGACGGAAGGGCTCCATTGGTCAGATCAACTACGCCGCGGCCAAGGCCGGACTGCTTGGGATGACCATGACCGCCGCGCGGGAATGGGGCAAATACAACATCCGGACCAACTCGATCTGCTTCGGGGTGGTTGAGACGCCGATGACCGAGGTCGTACGGGGGGAGAAATTCAGGGACGGCATGCTGGCACAGATCCCTCTGGGGCGATGGGCAACGCCGGACGAAGTTGTCAGGACGGTCTGCTTCCTGCTTTCGGATGCCTCCTCCTACACCACCGGCCAGCACATTGGCGTGAACGGCGGTTTCCACATCAGCCTTTGATCACGACAGCCTTCGCGTCTCCCTCAGCATCTTGGACCACCTGCGATGCCGAAATGCGAAGGCAAAACTGCCGGTGGGCTGCGCAACCGGCGCGCCCACCGGCCTTTTTTCCACCGTGGTTTAATCGGCTGTCATTGGATCGCCTAACAATGTCCAGCTGGTTCCATCAAAGACAGCAATTCGGAGCGTCTTGAACGGAGTGTAGTCCTCGGGCGTGGTGCTGATCGTCACTCCTGGCAGCATCATCGGGATTCGTTCGCCGTGAAGCGATGTCGCCTGACGGATCAGATTCTCGCGGGTCAATTGGTCGCCGCACTTCTTCAACACCGTAGCCTGCGCGTTCAAGTTCATATAGGCGACCAGAACCGAGTAGTCGTCGGGATTGACCGATGGTGCATATTTCACCAGGAAATCCTTGTAGACCTTGACCTCATCATCGTTGGCCCAAGCGGGATCGCCCGGTTGCTTGAGGAATTGCGTGGTCACCAATCCGCGGGACGCGTCGAGACCGGCCGGTTTCAGCACTGTTTCGACGGAAGCGGTCGATCCCCCGATGATGTGCAGTGGGTGCCAATCCAGTTCATGGGTCTTGCGGATCGACTGTGCCGCCGCCTTGGCCGAGGACTGCTCGATGAAGGTATCGATGCCTGCCGCTTTCAGCTGCACGATCTGGGAGTCGATCGTCGGGTCTGCAATTTCATAAGATGCCTCGGCTGTGATCAAATTCGCTTTGGCGCCCAGGCCTGCCCGTAAGCCCTTCAGATAGTCCTTCCCGAAATCATCGTTCTGATAGAGCACGCCGATCTTGGCGTCCGGCTTGGTCTTGAGGATGTATTTGGCGACCACGCGGCCTTCGGTCTCGAAGTCCGGGTAGAGCGGCACGGTCCAGGGAAATTGCTTCGGATCGTTGAAGCGGCGGCCGCCCGCAGTGATGAAGAGTTGCGGTACTTTCTTGGAGTTCAGGAACTTCTGGATGGCGACGTTCGGCACCGTTCCGATCGTGCCGACTTCGGCCAAGACGCCTACGTCCTCGATGAGCTTGCGGGACTGCTCGATGGCCTTGGGCGCGCTGTAGGCATTATCGAGCTGCGTGAAGCTGATCTTACGACCGTTGATCCCGCCTTGCTCGTTGAGCATCTTGAAATAACCAACGACCGCCCGCCCGGCCCCCGCGCCAAAGGCGGAGGCCGGTCCGCTGAGCGGCGTCGATTGGCCCAGTTTGATTTCGGTATCGCTGACTCCCGGATCGTAGGTCTTCTGGGCATGCGCCGCTGAGAGGGACAGGAACGTGGCGACGAATATCGAGTACGATGTCAGGATCGATCGGCGGCTCAAGGCACTTCCTCCAGGTCTGTTTTTTGATTTGTTGAGACTATCGAAGCAGCTCGCGGGCGATCACGAGGCGCTGGATCTGGTTCGTGCCCTCGAAGATCTGGGTCAGCTTGGCGTCGCGCATCATTCGCTCGACCGGATAATCCATGGTGTAGCCGTAGCCGCCGAACACCTGCACGGCGTCGGTGGTGACCTTCATCGCCATGTCGCTGCTGAAGCACTTGGCCATGCTTGCAAGCAGATTGAGGCGTTTCCAGTCGCCGACGTCTCCCGCACGGGCGCATTCATAGACCAGCGCGCGCGCAGCCTCGATCTGCATGGCCATGTCAGCCAGCATGAACTGCACGCCCTGAAACTCCGAGATGCTCTTCTTGAACTGCTTTCGTTCCTTGGCGTAGGCGAGGCTGGCTTCGAATGCGCCTTGGGCGAGGCCGACGCATTGTGCGCCGATGGTTGGCCGGTTGAGGTCGAGCGCACGCATGGAAGCCTTGAAGCCCTTGCCTTCCTCACCGACGAGGTTTTCCGCAGGCACACGTACATTATCTAGGAAGATCGGCGTGTTCGGCGCGCCGCGGAAGCCCATCTTGCGCTCATGCCGCCCGAAGCTGATGCCCGGCATCTTCTTCGGCTCGAGAATGAACGCGCTGATACCGTCTGAACCCGTGCTGTCGCTGGTGCGCGCCATCAGGACAATGTAGTCGGCGGCCACGCCGTAGCTGCACCATTGCTTCCGCCCGTTGATGATGTAGCTATCGCCGTCCTTGCGCGCGCGGGTATTCAAGGCCGAAACGTCCGATCCTGCCTGGGGTTCAGAGATTGCTATCGCTGTCACCACCCCGCCTTTGGCGATGATCGGTAGAAACCTCTGCCGCTGCTCTTCCGAGCCGAAGTGCAGGAGCGGCATGATGAACATGGTGTTGAGGCCCGCAATCGAGGCGCAAGCCGGCGAGACTTTCGAGATCTCCTCGCGTGCAATGCACATCATGGTCAAATTGCCGTTCGGGCCGCCATATTGCTCCGGGACCCAGAGCTGCATCAGTCCCATCTCGCCGAACAGCTTCACGAGCTCGTCGGGGAAGCGATCGGTTTCATCGATCTCGGCTGCGATGGGCGCCACATGCTTGGCGACCATCTTCTGGATGCCGTCGCGAAACGCGACCTGCTCTTCGGTGAAATTCATAACGGTCCGTTTCTCCCTGCTTACGGCAATTATCAATGGTTGGACCAATATAGCCGTGGAATGCAGGAGTGACAAGCAGGAGCGGGCGTTCGGTCGCCAGCGCAGGTGCCGTGCTCGCCCGGAGTTCGGCTGCTGGATGCGCTATGAACCAGGAGGCATCGGGTCTGCGTTCGCTTCCCCGCGCGTCATCGGCACCTGGCTGCCATCAAGGACGATGTCGGCTTGGCGGCGGGGCGTGCCCGCTGTGCGGGACGCGCTGCTGCGCGCGCTCACGCTCTATGGCAAACGACGCTCTTGACCGGGGTGTCCGGCGCTGAGTTCAAGCCCGCTTCGTGCTGGCTGTGCCGCCTGCACGGCGTTCTGCGTCGGCGAGCGGTTCCAACGTCGATGCCTTGGCGATCGCCTGCAGGCATTTGAGAAAATGGGCGCGGTCTTCCTTGTCCAGGGGTGCCAGCATGATGTTCTGCAATTGGGCTGCGGCCGGAACCACGGCGAGGAGGGCTTCCTCACCTCTTGAGGTGATCTGAACCTGGAACGAGCGAGCGTCGTCCACGTTGCGCTTCCTGGACACCAGCTTGCGGGCTGTCATGCGTTTCAGCATCTCGCTCAGCGTGTTGCGGTCGCAGCTGATCCGCTCTGCCAGTACGGACGGGGTTAGGGCGCCAAGCTGGTACAGCGCCATGAGGACACCAAACTGGCGCGGCGTGATGTCTGTCTGGCTGGTCAGGCTTTGATAAAGGGCATCGTAGCGGGCCTCCAAGAGTCGTAGCAGGAAGCCCATACCGCCTTCGAGCTGCCACCCACGCGCTATCTCCGCGGCTGAGCTCGTCTTGGTGTCCTTACCGACTGACATGCTGTCCTGGTCCCGGCTAACGTTCCATTTCGGATCAGCCGTTACCAGCTGGCTCGATTGCTCTCAATCTTCTCAGCAGCAAGGCGAAGTGCACCTGTGGAATGACGGGCGTTTGGTGCTTGCAAAGCAAGCGCGATTATAATACGTATACGTATCAAAATGGAGCGCCACAAGACGCTCTCGGGGAGAGTTCCAGTGGTCCTGCGCGACTTCTTGGCGGTGCCTTATCTGTTGCGGGCCGAAGCGATCGAGAGCAAGCCCGGGCGTTGGCTCATTCGTGTCGCGTACCCTGAATTGCCTGGCTGCACGGTTGAAGGCGCGGTGGTCGAAGATGCCTTGATGGAGCTGGAGCGGCGACGAATCGAAATCATCGTGGGGTTGGTCGAGCAAGGCCAGCAGCCGCCTGTGCCACGCCCGCCGCTCGCGGCCGCCGACCCGCTTTGGGCTGCGCATGATCTCGGCTTGTCGGAGCGCGTGGCTCAGCTTTTGAGCTCGCCACCGAAGCAATAATCGCACAATCCGTCTCAGGAGGACCCAATGCTGACGCACGAAGACAATGAACGACTGGTGAGGGTCGGGAAGGGCACGCCCCTTGGCGAGCTTTTCCGCCTGTACTGGATTCCATTCCTGCCGTCAGCGGATCTGGTGACCGACGGCCAACCGAAGCGCATCCGGTTGCTTGGCGAGGACCTGGTTGCTTTCAGGGATTCCGAGGGACGTGTCGGCTTGGTCGACCAGGCCTGTCCGCATCGCGGCGCGCCGATGGTGTTCGCCCGCAATGAGGATTGCGGGCTGCGCTGCGTCTACCACGGCTGGAAGTTCGACGTGAGCGGCGCCGTGACGGACATGCCTGCCGAACCGGTCCGCAGCCGCCTCAAGGAGCGGGTCCGGATCAAGGCCTATCCCTGCAAAGAGCGCAACGGAATGATCTGGACCTATATGGGTCCGGAGCAGACCGAGCTGCCGCCGCTCCCCAATCTCGAGTGGAATTTGGTGCCGCAGGACCAGGTGCATATTTCAGTGCGGGTCCAAGAATGCAACTGGCTGCAGGCGGTCGAGGGTGAGATTGACTCGGCGCATGCGCCGCTGCTGCACGGGCGGCTGGACTCGCAGGGGACCACGAGCGCCTGGATTCAGAAGCGCGATCTCCGCCCGACATTCGAATGCATCAAGCAGGATTTCGGGATGAGTATTGCGGCCCGGCGCAACTATGACGCCAACACGCTGTATTGGCGCGTCAATCAATTCATGCTGCCGTTCTACACGCTGGTGCCGCCGTTGTCTCCGTTCCCCGATCTGAGCGGCCATGCCTGGGTACCGATCGATGACGAGAACACGCTTTGCATCATGTTCTCGTATCATCCCTCGAAGCCGCTGCTGCCGAAGACGCGTCAGGTCTTCGCGGAAGGGCACAATGGCCGGGAGAGCGGCCATGCCAGCCGCCACGCGCTCGTCCAGCATTCGGTAACGGTCCCCTATGCGGGGTACTGGACCAAGTACAATCCGCAGAACGGCTTTCAATTCAACTACGAAGCCCAGCAGACGACATGGTTCTCGGGCCTTCCAGGTCTCTGGGTGCAGGACGGCGCGTGTCAGAGCGGCGTCTCGCCGATCTTCGACCGCACCAAGGAGAATCTCTGCTCCAGCGATACCGGCATCGCCATGACCAGGCGGTTCATCCTGGAAGCACTCGGTGCCTACCGCGATCACGGCATCAAACCGAAGGGTGTCACCGATCCCGATGTGTTCATGGTGCGGGCGGTATCGCTCCGATTGCCGCCGGAAGAGCAGTGGGCCGATGTCGGCGCGCCCTTCATGAGGGCCAGGCTCGGGACTGATTTCGGCTACGAGGTGTGAGGCCGGACAATGCTGCACATGAGTAGCGCTCAGCACACCGCCCGCAAGGATCGACTGGATGGCTGACCCGATCATTGAGCTACGCGTGAAGCGGATCACCTACGAGGCGGAAAACATCAACTCGTATGAGCTGGTGGCGCCGGATGGCGCCGAGCTTCCTCCTTTCACAGCGGGGGCTCACATTGATCTGCATCTGTCGAGCGGCCTCATTCGCAGCTACTCACTGGTGAGCGATCAGCGGGAGCGGCACCGCTATGTGATCGCGGTCAACAAGGATGCGGCAAGCCGCGGCGGCTCCGCCTTCATCCATGACCGGATCAGGGCTGGAGACGTGGTCACCGCCTCCTGCCCGCGGAACAATTTCGCGCTTCATGAAGCGGCGGATCGTTCGATCCTGATTGCGGGTGGCATCGGCATCACACCGATCCTGTCGATGATCCGCCGCCTCGAGTTTTTGGGACGCGATTGGGAGTTGTTCTATGCCGCAAGAATGCGGCGGGCCGCGGCCTTCCTTGACGAACTGAATGCCCTTCGGCCGAACGTCCACCTGAAACTGCATGTTGATCTGGACGACGAGCGATCGGGCCGGGTCTTCGACCTCGCCGCCATCGTGGGGAGGGCGCCGGCACACGCCCATCTCTATTGCTGCGGTCCAGTCCCAATGCTGGAGGCGTTCGAGGCTGCGACCCAGGGCCGTCCCTCCGACCTCGTACACGTGGAATATTTCAAGGCCAAGGAGGCGCCGGCCATTGAGGGCGGTTTCGAGGTCCGCCTCGCGCGGAGCGGTCGCATCATCCCGGTGGAGAGCGGCAAGACAATTCTGGAAGCACTGATGGATGCAGGCGTGCCGGCGAACCACGCTTGCATGGAAGGGGTCTGCGGCACCTGCGAGACGCGGGTGATCGACGGCATACCGGACCACCGCGACCAGTTTCTGAGCAAGGAGGAGCAGGAAGCCAACAAGACCATCATGATCTGCTGTTCGGGCGCAAAGTCCAAGACGCTGACTTTAGACATCTAAATACGTCGAACCACAAACAACCAACAATATAAAAACCGGGGAAACCAATGACGCGACTGTCGCGATACCTATCGCTGTCCTTGCTTGCCATGTCCATGTGCTCGCCTTTGGCAGCCGAAGCGAGGTCAATCAAAATCGGCGTGCTGAACGATGCGTCGGGCCCCTATTCCGACAACGCCGGGGAAGGGTCCGTCACGGCGGCAAAGCTGGCCGCCGAGGATTTCATGCAGAACCATCCGGATTTCAAGGTCGAGATCGTTTCGGCGGATCACCAGAACAAGCCCGACGTCGGCGCGGCCATTGCCCGTCGCTGGATGGAGCAGGGGAATGTCGATGCGATCGCGGACGTGCCGAACTCCGCCGTCGGCCTCGCCGTGAACGAGGTCGTACGTGGCAGCAAGGTGGCTCTGGTCGCGTCCAGTGCGGCCTCTTCGGACCTGACCGGGAAATACTGCTCACCCAATACGATCCAGTGGACGTTCGACACCTGGGCTGCATCGCATACGCTCGGCGACTATCTCGTCCATCACGGCGGCAAGAAATGGTATTTCATCGCGACCGACAATGCGCTCGGAAAGTCGATGGTGCGGGACGGGACGTCGGTGATCTCCGCGGGAGGCGGCACGGTGCTCGGCTCCGTCAACGTTCCCATCAACACTGCCGACTACGCCTCGTTCATCCTCCAGGCGGACGGCTCAGGCGCCGATGTCATCGCGTTTGCGACGGCGGGAGGCGATACCGTGAACCTAATCAAACAATCGGCTGAATTCGGCCTCAAGCAGAATGGGCGTACCTTTGCTGCGCTGCTGACCACCACGAACGATGTTGAATCCAGTGGGCTGTCGGTCGGGCAGGGGCTCATCATTACGCAGCCCTTCTATTGGGATTTGGACCAGGCTAGCCGCGCCTGGTCTGCGCGGTTCACTGAGCGGCAGCACGGCCAATCGCCAACAGCATTCCATGCCGGCGTGTATTCGTCGGTGCTGGCTTATCTGAATGCCGCGCTCGCTGCTGGGACGAATGATGCGCCCGCCGTTATCCGGAAGATGAAGGAAGCCCCGATCGACGATGCGCTGTTCGGTCCGGTGGTCGTGCGTGCTGACGGTCGCGCGATCCACAACATGTATATCTTCAAGGTGAAGGATCCCAAGGCCTCGAAGAGCAAATGGGACCTGCTGGAGAAGGTCGGAGTTCTCAGCGGGCAAGAGGCGTTCCGGCCGCTCGAGCAGAGCGGATGCAGCTTGGTCGATCAGCCGAAGGGAAATTGAGAGCGACGTGCTCGGAAGCGGGAACGCATCGACGCTCACGCTCCCATTTTATTGCTGCAAACTGGGAAGAGACATGTTGGACCATATCGAAGCAGAGTTTCCGGCGCACACATCGCGGCCGCCCGATGCGCCGAAGGCGCTTCAGGGCATACGCGTCGTCGATTTTTCGCACTTCATTGCGGGTCCTTTCGCGACCATGATTCTGGCCGACATGGGAGCCGAGGTCATCAAGATCGAGCCACCCGGCCGCGGGGACGACTTGCGCCGTTACCCGCCGGTGTATTCGGGCCTCAAACTCGGCGCGCCGTTTCTATGGACCAACCGCAACAAGCGCAGTGTCGCTCTCGATCTCAAGTCGCCCGCGGGGGTGGAGGTCGCGCGGCAACTCGTCGCAACGGCCGATGTCGTGGTCGAGAATTTCTCGACGGGGGTTATGGAGCGGTTCGGCTTGAGCTACGAGGAGTGCTGCAAGCTGAAGCCCGACATTATCTACTGCTCGGTGTCCGCCTATGGACGAGAGGGGCCGTTTGCGGATCGACTTGGGTTCGATCCGATCGCCCAAGTCGAGAGCGGGTTCGTCTCCATGAACGGTTATGCCGATCGTGAAGGTGTACGAGCGCTCTCGCCCGTCATGGATATCAGCACGGCAATGATGGCCTGCAACGCGATCCTGGGAGCGCTTGTCGCGCGTGAGCGCACTGGGCTTGGCCAAGCCGTCGAGGTCTCCTTGTTCGATAATGCCGTGCTGATGACCGGTTATGCGACCATGCAGCATTTGTTCACCGGGGCCGATCCGCAGCGTCACGGCAATACCAGTCCGGACACCTGCCCGTCCGGCGTGTTTCAGGCCGAAGATCGCGCCTTCTATATTAACTGCGGCAACGACAAGATCTTTCAGCGTCTGATGTCCCAGGTGATCGATCGCCCCGATCTGGCCGCCGCGGATGTCTACGCGACGGGGTCGGATCGGATTCGGCGGCGTGATGAGCTGTTCGCCATCCTCGGCGCTGCCTTTGCGCAGCGGCCCTGGTCTTATTGGCAAATGCGAATGCGAGCAGCTGGTGTGCCATGCGGACAGTTGCGGACCGTCGGTGAAGCAATTCGCTCACCTGAAGCGAGGGACCGGGGCATCGTCACGCGGATTCCGCATGATACGGTCGGCTGGGTTCCGAACGTGAATTCGCCGATCCGCTATTCGCGAACACCGATTGCCGACCCAATCGCCGCACCGGCGGTGGGACAACATACAGAGATCGTCCTGCGCGATCTGCTCGGCTACGATGACACGAGCCTGGCACGTCTGACGGAAGCCGGCGCGTTCGGCACTCGCATGGCGAAGACGATCGCCGAGGATGCCAAAACCTGATGTCACGGCAAACATCCGAGCGGACCCTGCGAGGGCGTGTTGCGGTCATCGGCATCGGCGAAACGCAGTACTATCGGCACGGCGCCTCGCCGGATGCCGAATTCAAGCTGGCTCTCAAGGCGATCCTGGCCGCCTGCGACGATGCCGGCATCGATCCGCGTGAGATCGACGGCTTCTCATCCTACAGCGACGACCGCAGCGAGGCCTCGCGCCTGGCCGCAGCGCTCGGCATCCGCCAGCTTCGCACGGCGATCATGCAATGGGGCGGCGGCGGGGGCGGCTGCTGCGCCGCAGTTGCGAATGCTGCGGCGTCCATCGTCGCGGGCCTAGCCGATTGTGTCGTGGTGTTCCGCTCATTGGCCCAAGGCGAATATGGCCGTTTCGGTCAGACCAGTGGTATCGCCAGCGTTTCGGGCGAGAAGGCCTATCTGATGCCCTATGGTGTGCTGGCGCCGCCGCAGCGTTTTGCCATGCGCGTTCGCCGTTTCATGCACGACTACGGCGTTCGCCAAGAGGCGCTGCGTGCGATTGCGCTCGCATCCTACCATCATGCGCAGGCTAATCCGCGGGCGATCATGCATGGCAAACCGCTCGATCCCGACAAATACGACGCGTCGCGCTGGATCGTGGAGCCTTTTCATCTTTACGATTGCTGCATGGAGAATGACGGCGCGGCCGCAATCGTGCTCGTCGCCGCCGAACGGGCCGCAGATTTCCGCAACAAGCCGGCCTATCTGCTCGGCGCGGCGGTTGGATCGGGATTTCGCGCCGGAGCCGCGCCGCATAACGCGCCACACTATGCCAGCGCGAGCTTCCACACCGTGGCGCCCGATCTCTATCGGATGGCGGGTGTCGGCCCGATGGATGTCGGCGTGGTTCAGAGTTACGAAAATTTCACCGGGGGCGTGGTGATGGCGCTGACCGAGCACGGATTTTTCCGGCCGGACGAGGCGAATGAGTTTCTCACGTTTGAAAACCTCGTGGCGCCATCGGGCCGGCTGCCGCTCAACACCAGCGGCGGCAACCTCGCAGAATGCTACATGCACGGCTTCGAGCTCTTGCTGGAAGCGGTGCGCCAGGTGCGCGGCACGTCCGTGAACCAGGTACGGCGGAATGACGTAGCGATGGTGATCGGCGGGTCAATGGTCACACCTGTCAGCAATCTCCTCCTTGGCTCAGAGGCGACGCTATGAGCAGCCCAAAGAATTCGTTTTATCTTCCCGGCGGGCTTCCTGCTCCAGTGGCCGAGCCCGATGGCCTATCCGCACCCTATTGGGCGGGCTTGCGGCAGGAGCGGCTCGTCGTGCAACGCTGCAGCCGATGCGGCACCTGGCAATTCGGGCCCGAATGGATCTGCCATCGATGTCATGCGTTTGATCCGGAATGGGTCGAGGTCGCCCCGCAGGGGCGCATCTTCAGCTGGGAACGGGTCTGGCATCCGTCGCATGCAGCTCTGCGGGAGCATGGTCCTTATCTTGCCGTGCTCGTGGAGCTGCCGCATGCCGGCGGCGTTCGCATGATCGGCAATCTCTTGGGCGACCCATTGCGTTCGATCACGATCGGGGCCGAGGTTGCGGGCGTGTTCGAGCATCATTGCGATTCTGATCCGCCATACTCGTTGTTGCAGTGGAGCCTTCGTCAGCCTCCCGCCGATATTTCGATTTCTTGCCGGTGACCTCGATCTCTGAACCTCCAAGGCGGCGTATCGGCTGGCCGATTGGCTGCCATGGTCGCGCCGGGCGTGATCCTGAACAAGAATGGCAGCTTTCAGCGAGCGCCATCCGGTCAGGGTTCCCGAGATTCCGGCCTATCTGGATTGTTTTCTGAGCGACGAGCCGCTGACCGGGGGGCGTGGCGCCGGCAATTGGAGGGAGCCATCTTCGCGCGCTGACGGTCCTCGGCTTTCCGCACGTCACCTTTCCAGGCCCGCTTGATGAATTGAACCGGGGTGGCCTATCGCTGGGCGACCCGGTTCATTCCGCTCGATCGCGCGCGACCCGTGGGAGGGGCTGAAATCAACTCACTGCTTCCGACTTGCGTGAAAGATCGCGGGCGTATTGTTTGGCCCCGAACACCAGCGCCTCGATCGCCTGGTTTGATCTTGCGCGATTTGGCTTCGCCAGTTCTTGCAAGATCAGTCCGTCAATCCCCGCCAAAATAAACCGAGCCAGCGACGTGTAGGCCGCCCCAGACAAAGTCGGCCTGTCCGAGCGGCAACTTACCAGGTTCTCCTTGTATAGGCGCAAATAGGCCTCGTATTGTTGGTCGGCCAGCCACTGTGCTCCCTCACGTAGCGCGTAGAGTGTCAGCTCATATTGGACGATCTGCCTCGACTTCGTCCGCATGATCGATCGCCAGGTGCCGCGGATCAGATCCTCGATGCGATCATCCAAATTGTGCTCGGCAGCTGAGAGTGCAAGCCTGGCAGGACCTCACGTCGAGCTTGTTCGTATCCAGCAGGGCCAGCGTAAGGCATTCTAATCTGGATCTTATCTTTCGTTGTTACAACCTGGATCGGATGCTGTTCTTCGACCATGCGGCATGCGCCCACAGTGCAGAGCGGACGATGTCGCACATCGTCGCTCAGGGAGTTGATCATATCGTCATTGGGCTTCAGACGTCCGGCATGACGCGCCTAACGTGCTCGGACGGAAATGCTGTCGCAGGGGTCGGAGACTTCTTCATTCTGGACCTGGCTCAGAGATTTCAATCGGCGACTGACGGCATGGCCGCGATCAATATCTGTGTCCCGAGACGGCGCCTTGAATGCGAGGTTGGGAAACTGAATGTTCGCCACGCACAGATCCTTCCCTCCGGCGGCAGCCCGCTGCTGAAGTTGATGGCCGACCATCTGCTTAACATGCGGGCGTGTCTCCGGCATGCCGATGCCGAGCAGCAGAGACGCCTGACCTCGGCCGCTCTCGCGATCTGCAACGCAGCGTTGGTGGCAGACAATGGCAGTGCGGGCGATTATCCGGCTATCGCTGCGATAGAAGTCAGACAATTTATCGATCAGAATATTCATCAACCAGAGCTTGGGGTGGAGCTGCTTTGTGAACATTTCGGTCTCTCCCGGACCCCTCTCTATAGGCTCTTCGAGACCGATGGCGGCGTCGCGAATTACATTCGGAACCGTCGTCTCGCCCGGGCAATGCGAATCTTGGCCGGGAAAGAAGGGGGGCCGAGGCAACGCGTCTCGGCGGTCGCCTATGCCTGCGGCTACGAGTCAGAGAAGATCTTCAGCCGGGCCTTTCGACGCCGTTACGGTGTTAACCCGCGAGATGTGAACAAGGTGTTCCCGGGTGCCGCTGTGCGAGACAAGGGCATTCTTCTCGCGTCGTGGATTCGGAACCTGTGATGGGCCAGCCCCCGAGCTTTTCATGCCGTTCAGCAGCGAAGAGGGCATGGTGGAGGAAAATTGAAAACTTGTGCTCCACGGTTGAATGAGAATCCTCGGATCTTCGGCTCCACGTACGCTGCATAGTTGCAAAGAGACTTCCGATCTGACTGCTCGGAGACGGGGACCGTCCAGCGCATGTAGAGAAACCACGGGTCGGCATTAGATGTAATTTATCGGTAATGTTGGCCGGTCAATTCCGAGATCGGTTTGGGGGGACAACATCCGCGAGTCGCGCCGCAACATCATCAAGGCTTGTCTTGTATGAACATCCGGCCCTTGTTCACAATCAACGATGCTCTGTCGCTGCTCTTTGCGGCGTTATTCGTTTTGATGTGCGGCACTTTATTAATCTGGCCTTTGAAGAAGAACAGGTCGATTGAGCTCAGGTTGACAAAAGCCCGCAATGCGAAAGCTCATCAATCGTTGCGACGATGATCGGCGGCCGCGGTCGCAAGAAGGTCAACTTGGCGGAATCGCTTGCGGACGAGATCAAGCGGCGCGCCGGCGAGGAGACGATTACCTCTGATTTCATCTACGAATTGCGATTCGAGCGATTCGGACGTCATCGACGGAGCGCTACCGCCCAACCTGCGCCAACAAGCAGGGTTGCCGATCTTTCTCAACCGCGCGTCATAGTCGGGTTCGCAATTGCGGCCCGCAGCGAACGTTTTGCCTGCAAATGCTCAACAAGTCACGTGAAAGAGCCCGATCCGCCTTGCGCTGGACCCGTTGAACATCTGGATCGCCTCGGGTGTCGGCTTCAACAAAACCTGGCAGCCTTTTCTTTCGAAATAGGTCTCAGCTTCCGGTGACAAGTGCACGTTGCCCATCTGACCCGAGCCAATGACGACCTGGTCGCACCCCTTCTCGAAGAGGAACTTTGCCTCGTCTTCCGAAAGCACGTGCGAGGTACCATAGAGCTTCTTTGATAACTTCTTTTTCCGCTTCACAACCTCGCCGGAAAGACGAACGACGACGTCATGCTCGTAGGTTTTTCCGTCAATCGTAATCGTGCCAAATGTGGTGCCGTCAATCTTCATCGTGACCTCCTCCTGGTCATCCAACGCAGTGCTCGGCATGAACTGGCGCCACCAGATGGTCAAAGAGGCATCCGCTGGCTCTTTGAGCTTTGCATCTGCCACGCTTGCGCGCGACACGCTCGGCTCGTGACAGATCACCGTCGAGACGGCAAGCGCGCCGTCGACGCATTCCGCAACGGAGGTGCCAACACAACGATAAGGTTTGCGGTTGCTCAATCCAGCGTGGGCTGGGTTCCAATCCAGGGGCGACAAGTATCCCCGTAATCTGAGCCAGCTTTGTCTCCCCGGCGCGCAACGGTTGCGTGGCCGTGAGCACGATTCATCTTCCGTCTAGGCGCTTAGTCCGACGCGTCCTTGATTGCGGCCTCGAAGGTCTTGGTCTCGAAGGCCGGCATACTCTGGATCCGCCCCAGACCATGGGTGGAGTACCAGACAGAAAACGCGAGGACCGCCTCCGGCTTCGGGGCGTCGACAATGTCGACGAAATCGTAATAGCCTTGCGTGTAGTGGATCGATTCGATCTTGATACCCAGCTTGTCGAGCTTTGCCTTGGCCTTGCCGACCCGGTCCGACTGCTTTTTTGCCCACTCCGGGCTCAGATTTCCGAGCAATACGTATTTCATGGCCACCTCCACGGTACGTTGATGATCTTGCGCGAAGGACGACGCAATTATACGTCGTTTGGTGCACCACGCCTACGCCGTTTCGCGTCACGGAATTGTGTAACCGATCGCTTCAAGCGAGCCGACGTCCCGTCGGAGGTCTTTGGCAAAGTCAGCTTGCTCCTGTCCGTGGAGAAAGATGGTCAAGCAAGTTCATCGGCAGCGGAAACACCACGGTGGATGAGCGCTCGCCCGCTATGTCATGCAGCGCCGCGAAATAGCGCAGCTGCATCGCCAGCGGCTCCTGGGCGAGGACGTGACCGGCTTCGACGAGTTTCTCGGCGGCCTGCTGCTCGCCCATCGCATTGATCACCTTGGCGCGCCTCAGCCGCTCCGCCTCGGCTTGCTTGGCAATCGCGCGCACCATGGTCTCGTTGAGATCGACATCCTTGATTTCGACGGTGGTGACCTTGATGCCCCAGGCGTCGGTTTGCTGATCAAGGATCTCCTGAATGTCCGCGCTCAGCCTGTCGCGTTCCGCCAGCATCTCGTCCAGTTCATGCTTGCCGAGCACCGAGCGGAGTGTGGTCTGTGCCAGCTGGCTGGTCGCGACCATGTAGTTGCCGACCTTGATGATGGCTCGCTCGGGATCAATGATGCGGAAGTACAGAACGGCATTGACCTTGACCGAGACGTTGTCACGCGAGATCACGTCCTGGGGCGGTACTTCCTGCACCATGACCCTGAGATCGACCTTCACCATCTGCTGCACCACAGGAATGAGGATGAAGAGGCCGGGTCCCTTTACTCCGGTGAAGCGGCCGAGCGTGAAAATCACGCCGCGCTCGTATTCTCTAAGGATACGAATGGCTGCGGATAGTAATAGGACTATGACAATCGCGAGCGCTGCATAGGCCAGATAATCGAGCATCATGGCGCGTCTCCTTTATCGATCAGCGCGGGCGGCGGCGGACCACCAGGGTCAGATCTATGATATTGGCAACCTCAACCGTTTCGCCCGGCGTGAAGGTTTCAGCGCCACGCGCTCGCCAGCGTTCACCGTGTGCGAAGACGTGACCTTCGTTCTCGGTCCAGTCGAGCACCTTGGCAGACAGGCCACACATGGCTTGCGCGCCTGCTCGCACCGGAGACTTGCGGGCACGCCGCAGCGAGCCAAGTACGACGAGAACGAGGCCAGTGAAAATCGCCGCGGTGGCGCCGATGAGGGACCATGACAGCTGGAAGCCCGGCGCTTCAACGTTGAAGAGCATCATCGCTCCGAGCACAAAAGCAACGAGTCCGCCAAGGCCGATGACGACGGTCGGGTTGAAGGCTTCGATGGCGAGTAGCGTGATGCCGACCAGCATCAATCCGAGGCCGGCGTAGTTCGTGGGCAGCATATTGAGAGCGTAGAGGCCTAGCAGCAGGCAGATTGTCCCGACGACTCCGGGAGCAACCATACCGGGGGACAGGAACTCGAAAATCACGCCGTATGTGCCGACCATCAAGAGAATGAAAGCAACATTGGGATCGGTGATGACTGCCAGGAATCTTGAGATCCATCCGGGATCGATCGCTTCCTGGACGGCATCCTTGGTCGCGAGCTGCCGCATTTCGCCGCCTGCAACTTCCACCACGCGGCCATCGACGGCGTTGAGCAAATCGCTCGGAGTGCGCGCGATGAGGTCGATGACATTCGCTTGCAGCGAGCCATTGGCGGAGAGGGTGGCAGCCTCGCGGACCGCCTTCTCGGCCCAGTCGGCATTGCGGCGGCGCAGCTCGGCAAGACTGCGGATGAAAGCGACCGCATCATTCGTAGCCTTGGCCGTCATGGCGTCCTTCGGCTTTGGCTCGGACTTAGGTTGGCCGTCGCTGTCCTTGTTGTCTTTGCCGGTCTTGTCCGGGTTGCTGTCCGGCAGGCCGGGAAGCGCACCGCCGATCTGCACTGGCGTCGCGGCACCGAGATTGGTGCCAGGTGCCATCGCGGCGATATGGGTTGCGTAAAGGATGTAGGTGCCGGCGCTGGCCGCATGGGCTCCGGAAGGAGCGACGTAACCGATGACCGGAACGGGTGAAGCCAACACATCGGCGATGATCTCGCGCATGCTGGTCGTGAGGCCGCCTGGTGTGTTCAGACGAAGAATGACAATCTCGGCGTGCCGTTCGGCTGCCTTGGCCAAAGCGTCCTTCACGTAGGCGGCTGTCGCCGGTCCGATCGCGCCGTCGATCGAAATCGTCAGTGCAAGACTGTCTTTCCCCCTCGCCGTGACGGGAAGGGGGGAGGCCATCAGAGCGACGACTGTAATCGCCGCAACGAGAGTCGTCTTTACGGTCTGCACGGCAAGGACTCCCTTGCCATAAACATATGGGGGTTCCGCTCGGGAACCTCAATGTGTTCGCAAGGACCGGCACCTGGAGATGATGATATTCGACGCGTTGTGCGGTGC
Organism: Bradyrhizobium sp. HKCCYLS1011; assembly: GCF_051167795.1. Taxonomy (NCBI): domain Bacteria; kingdom Pseudomonadati; phylum Pseudomonadota; class Alphaproteobacteria; order Hyphomicrobiales; family Nitrobacteraceae; genus Bradyrhizobium; species Bradyrhizobium sp. HKCCYLS1011. The sequence continues at coordinate 59,394 of NZ_JBNPTT010000007.1, forward strand.
GGCCGGCCAAGTCAGCCGAGCGAAATCCTGTGGATATGCTTCCGGTTCACGTAATCAGCTCGAGGTCCTGCCTGAGTGCGACCAGGAAGCGGGCGGCTTCGCCGCCTGTTACCACGCGATGGTCAAAGGTGAGCGACAACGGCAGCACACGCCGCACTGCAGGCTGACCCCGATAGGCCACCACGCGTTGAGAAATCCGGCCAGCGCCGACAATAGCCGCTTGCGGCGGCACGATGATCAGATTGGCAAATCGGCCGCCGATCATCCCGAAATTCGACAGAGTAATGGTTGCGCCGCGTAATTCTTCCGGGGGTATCGAGCGCGCAATGGCGTCAGCCCGCAGCCGCTCGAGTCCGGCGCGCAAGTTCGATACGCTCCGCCCGGCGACATTACGCAACACCGGAACGATGAGACCTCCCTCGGTATCGACGGCGATACCGAGATCGACGCGTTCGATCAGACGCCGCTCCCGTGTGCCGGAATCATACCAGGCATTGAGTGCGGGTTCTGCCTTGCAGGCTGCCGCGATAGCCCGTGCCAGACGGATTGTTATGTCCTCGTCCGTCCGCCAATCGTCGATATCGGCCTCATCGGTGACGGTAGCCGCGACGATCTCGGAATGTGACGCGGTCATGCGTTGGGCCATCGCGCGCCGCAAGCCGCGCAGGGGCTCAGCGGGGCCGGTTCGGGACATGCTCCTTGCGGCCCGCTCGACATCGGCGCGCGTTATGCTGCCGCCCGGTCCCGTGCCCTCGACGAGTTCAAGAGCGACGTTGAGCTTGCGCGCCAGTGCACGTACCGCCGGAAATGCCTGAGGTTCCAGATCCGTCGGCCGCGCGGAAGGTATTCCCGCCGCAGGCGGACGCTCGTCGCCGCCCAGTTCACCGACTATTGTGCCGGTGTCCTGCTCAGCTCCCTCCGCAAACTCCACCAATGGCGTGCCGACCTTCACGAGATCTCCCTTGGCGCCAAAGAGGTGCGCAATGCGTCCACTCGACGGCGAGGGTATTTCAACGACCGCCTTGTCGGTTTCGACGGAGAGCAGTGGTTGATCCGTGACGATGTGGTCGCCCTCGTTGACATACCAGGTGACGATCTCCGCCTCTTCAAGACCTTCTCCCAGATCTGGCAGCATGAACCGGTGCATGGGGCAGAATCCATCGCGGTTAGCTGAACTGGCACAGCTTGCGTGCGGCGGTTACGATGCGTTCGACCGATGGCATATAGTATTGCTCGAGGCGGGCCATCGGGATGATCGTGTCGTAGCCGGTCACGCGGGTCACAGGGGCAAGCAGCGAGGCGAGGCCACGTTCAGCGAGAGTAGCGGCGATCTCGGCTCCGAAGCCGCCAGTGCGCGCCGCCTCGTGCACGATAAGGCAGCGCCCGGTCTTCGCGACCGAACTCAGTACGGCGTTTTCATCATAGGGTTTGAGCGTGGCAAGATCGATGATCTCGGCGGAAATGCCTTCGGCTGAAAGCGGATCGGCCGCGGCCGTGGTTTCCTTCAGCGCCGCGCCCCAACTGATTATCGTGATGTCGCGACCATCCCGGAGCACGAAGGCATGATCCAGCGGCAAGGCTTCGCCATTGTCTTCCACTGCGCCTTTCGCCGCGCGATAAAGGCGTGTTGGCTCGAGGAACACCACTGGATCGGGATCGCGGATCGCGGCGAGGAGAAGTCCATAGGCGCTTTCCGGCGACGAAGGCATGACGACGCGCAGGCCGGGAATATGGGCGAGCATCGCTTCGGTGCTTTCGGAATGATGCTCGGGCGCGCGAATGCCGGCTCCATGCGGTGTGCGCAGGACCATCGGACAGGTGAGCCGTCCTTGAGTGCGGTTGCGCATTCGGGATGCGTGGTTCACCAGCTGATCGAGGCATGGATAGATAAATCCCATGAACTGGATCTCGCCGACCGGCTTCAGCCCTTGGGCCGCCATACCGACGCAGAGCCCGCTGATGAGGAGTTCGGCAAGCGGCGTATCGAGCACGCGCGCCGAGCCGAAGCGCTTCTGGAGGCCCGCAGTTGCGCGAAAGACGCCTCCGTTGACGCCGACATCTTCGCCGAGCACGACCACGCCTGGATCATCCTGCATCGCCCGTGCTAGCGCCAGATTGATGGCCTCGACCAGGGTCATCTCAGGCATCGCGCTCTCCCGCGAGTTCATGGCGCTGCGCGGCATAGGCCTCTGGCAGATTGGCATAGAGATGATCGAACATGGTCTCGGGCTGGCGTGGTGCGGTGGCCAGGTAGCGTTCGACTGCCGCCTCGATACGCTCATTACAGTCGGCGGCAAGCTGCTCCTCGTCCGCCTTGCTCCACATTTTCCGGCTGAGAAGATAGCTTCTCAGGCGCGCGATCGGTTCTTTCTTCCAGTGAGCCTGGACTTCGTCGGGAGAGCGATAACGCGATGCATCGTCGGAGGTGGTGTGGTCACTGAGTCGGTAGGTGACAGCCTCGATGAAGCGGGGGCCCTTGCCTTCGCGGGCCGCGGCAATGGCTTCTTCGGCCGCGGCGCGCACGGCGAGCACATCGCTTCCATCGACCTGTTCGCCCGTGAATCCGGCGGCGATAGCCTTCTGAGCCAAAGTCTCGCAAGCAGTCTGTTGTCGTAGCGGTACCGATATGGCCCATTGATTGTTGGTGGCGACGAACACCACCGGCAGATTATGGACACCGGCAAAATTCATCGCCTCGTACACATCGCCCTTCGAGGTGGCGCCGTCGCCGAACACGCACACCGCGACGCGTGGCTCCTTGCGTAGCTTGAAGGCATACGCAACGCCGGCGGCATGCGGCGCCTGGGATCCGACGGGGACGCAGAACGGGAAATCATGCTCCGGTCCGGAGAAGTGATTGCCCCGCTCGTCGCCGCCCCAGAACAGCAGGATCTCCTCCAGCTTGACGCCACGCCAGATCAGCGCACCATTGTCGCGATAGGAGGGAAGCAGCACATCTTCCTCCCGCATTGCGCTGGCAATCCCGACCGATACCGCTTCCTGGCCGAGCGAAACGGCATAGGTTCCGAGCCGACCGGTGCGCTGCAATGCAACGGCCTTTCGGTCAAACAGTCGCAACAGCAGCATGAACCGATAAAACGCAACGAGTAGCCTGGCGTCGGAAGCGAAGGCGGGGAGTGGACGGTTGATCGAGCCGTCGGGCGCGAGGTAATTGCGGTAGCGCACTTCGAAGCGCGCGATCACGGGGAGCTCTTGATTTGCTCTTTTGCTGGCCACGCTCTCACTCCGGAGCGATGCTGCCTCCACAGATCGTCATGTGGCGCTTGCACGCGCGCTTTGCAATACCATGGCAGGTTCGCTCTGGCGTGCTTTCGGCCCGCGGGAGGCTACGAAGTAGGCCGCCAGTGGCGACTTGCAATCGCCTTCCGGCAGCCTACCATGGATAGCGCAGCTCACCCTATAGGAGCGCGGCCATGGAACTCGCCGTGGTACCCATCGTCAAGCCGGATGTCGCCAACTTCATTTTCGGCCAGTCGCATTTCATCAAGACCGTGGAAGACCTTCACGAGGCGCTGGTGGGCGCGGTTCCGGGTATCTGCTTCGGGCTGGCCTTCTGCGAGGCCTCCGGTAAGCGGCTGGTGCGCTGGTCGGGAAATGACGAAGCCGCCTTGGTCCTCGCACGTGACAACGCATTGGCCATCGGCGCCGGCCACACTTTCCTGATCTTCCTTGGCGACGGATTCTTTCCCGTCAACGTGCTGGCCGCGGTGCGCGCGGTGCCGGAGGTCTGCCGCATCTATTGTGCGACAGCCAACCCGACACAGGTGATTGTGGCTCAAACCGAGCTGGGGCGCGGCGTGCTCGGCGTAGTGGACGGTGCCTCACCGCTGGGTGTGGAGACAGACGCTGACATTGCGTGGCGGAAAGACTTGCTGCGTAAGATCGGCTACAAGCTGTAGTGGCCATTAAATCGCCGCTTGTGATGGACCGTCGAAGAAATACAGCCGGTCGGGATTCACGGCGAGGCGAAGCCGATCGCGGACTTTCGCGCGGACGGTCGGCTCTACTGCTGCCGCCATCGTGCTGGGGCCAACCTTCACGTCCAGGAGGATCTCCGACCCGAGCTTCTCGACGACCTCGACCATGGCATCGAAAGCGACGTCTGCCGGGTCGCTGCTGGAGGCCAGGCGCAGGTCCTCCGGGCGGATTCCAAGTGTGACGTGTTCTCCCACATGCTTACGAAGCCGGCCCGCGACCTCTGCCGGAAGTTTGATATGGATGCCTTCGTTGTTGGCCCATAGGAGGCCGTTCGCGTCAGCGGCGATCGTTACCGTCGCGAAATTCATCGCGGGCGAGCCGATGAACCCGGCAACGAAGCGGTTGGCGGGCGCATTATAGAGTTCGAGCGGCTCACCGACCTGCTGAACGACACCATCTCTCATGACGACGACGCGATCGCCGAGTGTCATCGCTTCGACCTGATCATGGGTCACATAGATGGCGGTGGTGCCGAGGCGAGCATGGATCTTCTTGATCTCCACCCGCATCTGGACGCGCAGCTTGGCGTCGAGGTTCGACAGCGGCTCGTCGAACAGAAACAATTTCGGATGCCGAACGATGGCGCGGCCCAAGGCGACACGCTGGCGCTGGCCTCCGGAGAGTTGTCGCGGCTTGCGCTGCAGCTGCGCCTGGATGCCGAGGATCTCGGCCGCAGCCTTCACGCGCGCGTCGATCTCCGCGCGACCGAACCGGCGCATCTTCAAGCCGAACGCCATGTTGTCATAGACGTTCATGTGCGGGTAGAGGGCGTAGTTCTGGAACACCATGGCGATGTCGCGATCCATTGGTGGTAGCTCATTGACGATCTTGTCGCCGATCAGGATTTCGCCCGAGGTGATGGATTCGAGCCCGGCCACCATGCGCAGCGTCGTGGTCTTGCCGCAGCCCGAAGGGCCGACGAGAACCACGAATTCCTTGTCATTGATCTCGAGGTTCACGTCCTTGACGGCATGGACCCCGTCAAACGTCTTGTTCAAGTTGCGTATCACGACCGGCGCCATGGTTCACCCCTTGACCGCTCCGGTGAGACCGGCGACGTAGTACTCGACAAAGAACGAGTAGATGAATGCGATCGGTATGGACCCCAAAAGGGCGCCTGCCATCAGCGAGCCCCAGTAGAATACGTCACCGCGGATCAGTTCCGACGTGACGCCGACTGAGACGGTCTTCTCCGCGGGGGAGGACAGGAAGACCAGGGCATAGATGAACTCATTCCACGACAGCGTGAATGCGAAGATCCCGGCCGAGAGGATCCCAGGCACTGCGATGGGAAAGATGATGTAGAGCATCGCCTGCCAGCGGGCCGCACCGTCGATGCGGGCACATTCCTCGAGCTCCCGGGGGATCGCCTTGAAGTAGCCCATCAAGAGCCAGGTGCAGAAAGGAATCAGGAATGTGGGATAGGTCAGGATCAGCGCCCACGGCGTATCGCCGAGGCGAAAGTTGCGGATGATGTCAGCCAAGGGAATGAAGAGAAGTGTCTGAGGAACGAGGTAGGTGATGAAAATTGCGGTGCCGAGCATGCCGGCGAACCGGAATTTGAGGCGGGAGAGCGCGTAGCCGGCCAAGAGCCCGCAGAACAGCGAGATCAGCGTCGCAGCAATCGAGATCAAGAGGGTGTTGAGCATCCAGGTGCTGAACAACGTCTCCTGCAGCAGATAGGTGATGTGATCGAGGGTCGGATGCGCGGTCCAGAACGGCGCGTAGTTCGGCGCACTCCAGGGGCGATAGAGTTCGCTGTCGGGCCGTACCGCGGTGACCAGCATCCAGTAGAACGGAAACAGCAGTGTGAAGATAAAGGCGCAGAGCGGGATGTAGAAGAAAATCCAGCGGCGCCATTTTGCACCTTCGATCATGGCTCAAAGGGTCTCCACCCGGCGGACGTAAAGAAGTTGCACGATCACCACGACGAGCAGGACCGGAAACATGGCGAGCGAGATCGCCGCGCCCTGGCTCAACAGCCCGGTGCCGACGCCGACCTGGTAGGCATAGGTCGCGAACAGTTGGGTGGCGTTGGCAGGCCCACCCCGGTCAGCACATAGACGAGTTGAAAGTCGGCAAACGTCTGGATGACCGAGAACAGAACCACCACCATCGTGACCGGCAGGAGCAGCGGCCAGGTCACGTACCAGAATCGTTGCCAGGGCCTTGCGCCGTCGATCGCCGCAGCATCCTGCAATTCCGGATTGATCGTCTGCAGGCCGGCCAGGAGGCTGATCGCGTAAAACGGAACGCCGCGCCAGACATTGACGATGATCACGGAGATCAGCGCCAGGCTCGGATCACCCAGCCAATTGATGCGGCTGTTAATGATGCCGAGCCTGAACAGCGTCCAGTTGATCACGCTGAAAGTGGGGTCGAACATCCACTTCCATGCGAAGGTCGAGAGCACCGTGGGGATGATGAACGGTAAAAGGATGAAGGCGCGTGTAAGGGCCTTTCCCTTGAAGTTGCGATTGAGGAGAAGCGCAAGCCACAGGCCGAGAGCGAGCTTGAAGACGGTCGTCACCGCCGTGTAGACAATCGTGTTCCACACCGCGACACGGAAGATGCTGTCATTCAGCAGCCCAAGGAAGTTCTGCATCCCGACAAAATTGCCGGGTACGCCGACCTTGGCATCAGTCACCGATAACTCCACGCCCTTAACGAACGGGTAGGCGATGAAGAGGCCGAGCAGTACCATGGTCGGCACCAGCAGCACGAGCGCGAGCCAGCGCTCGTCCTCGAGAAGGCGCGTGACCGGCCACCGGCGCACGAAGCCCGTGTAGGTGTCCGATGTCGTTGTGACGTCGCTGACGGCCATCTCAGGTCCTCTCGACCACGGCCCGCTCGCCCCTAAGTTCATTTACCGTCCCGCGCTTCAGGGCCGGATCAGGTTCTAGGCGTGGACGCTCGCAACTTCCCCATGCGCCCAGTTCACTGCGTCCTCGGCCGCCATTCCCTGCACCGCCTTCGCGTACATATCGATGATGATGTACTTGCTCAGCACCTCGGCCGCGTGCCGGTCGGCCGGCCCCTCATAGCCCGGGAAGCGGCCCGCGCGCGCGGCCGTTCGGAAGGGCAGCATGACCGGATCCTTCTCCCATAGCTTGTCCTTCTCCCAGATCGTCGTCGCACCAACCGTATAGCCCTGCTGGGTGTCGAACCATTTCTGGTAGACTTCCTTCGAGGTGATCCAGCGCAAGAACTCCTTGGCCGCCTTCTGATTGCTGGAATAAGCGAGCAGCATATTGGACATCGGCAGGTGATAGCCAAACTGACCCGCCGCGCCCTTGGGGAGAGGCGCGTGCAGGATGTCCTGCCAGAGTGGCGTGCCCTTCTCGGTCACATAGGCCTCGGGCTTGCGCTTGGCCTCAAGGTAGATCGAGGCTCCGTTCAGCGTGCAACTGCAGGTGCCCGAAAGGAACGCGCGATTGTTGCTGGAATCGTCCCAGGCAAGCCCGCCTTCATCATAGGCGTCCTTCCAGAAGGCGGTCATGAACTTGACCGACTCGGTCGTCTCCTTGGAGTTCAGCACAACGGTCTTGCCATCGGCCTGCACTTCCTTGCCGCCGAACGACCACATATAGGGATAGGCGTAGGTTGGCGCGTCGCCGAAGGTGTGGCCGAGTGTCTGTCCCATCGGATGTCCCTTGGCTTTGAGCAGCTTGCCTGCGGCACGATACTGCTCCCAGTCCTGCGGGAATTGGCCTGCGGGATAGCCGACCTCCTCGAACCAGGACTTGCGGTAGGCCAATAGCGCACCGACAATGCACCAGGGAGCGGCGAGCCATTTCTTGCCGTCATTGGCGACGACCTTCGATTCATCGTAGTAACCCCCCTGGGCCTTGCCGATCTCGTCGGCGACGTCGCTGACGTCGACGACGCTCTCGGGGTAGAGCTGCGGCCAGTTGTTGAGAGCACATATGATGTCCGGACCGGAGCCGGATTGGATCGCAGACGTGGTGCGGGCCTGGATGTCGTTGCCGTTGATCATTTCGATCGTGAGCTTGATGCCGAGCGCCTTCTCGCACTCCGGGACTATCTCCTTCAGGAGCAGGGCGTCGGAGGCGGGAACGAAATCGTTCCACCGCAACCAATGAAGTGTGGTCGCCTGGGCGTAGGCTGGCGCCTGCTTCAGGGCAAGGATTGATGCTATTCCTCCCGCCCTTGCCGCGAGTGCACCGCCGCCGGACAGCTTGAAAAGCTCACGCCGACTTATGCGCGCCATGGTATGTCCTCCCTGTTAGCTTGTGCCGAATTCTCCTCTTTTGGAAGTCCGTAAAGGATTTGGGCGTGAAGGAGTTGAGATTCAACATGCCAAATGTCCATGCCGTCGCAAGGCGAGCGGCTCCGATCTCGCCCAGATCGATAGTTCAAATTCTGCGTTAACAGGATACCTGTGCGGCTGGGTTGCTCGCCAGGTTTAGGCGCTGCGGCTTTCAGGCGCTGCGGCTGGCCGGCGGAAAACGCGGTGCAACAAAATTTTTGCGGGTGCGCAACGACGTTTCGATGCCCCTTCCGGCGGACTGTAACGCGCGCCGGTCTTCTTGAGCTGATCGAAGAGCCACGCACTAGTGGTCCTCCAGCGGGACCGGCGAACTAGGTCACAGCGCTCTTCTTCTTGAGCACCAGCTTCATGGCAACACCGCCATCGCGCGAGTCATCAATCCACAATTGGCCGTCGTAGAGCATGGCCAGATCCCGGGCGATTGCAAGCCCGAGCCCGGTGCCGGGTTTTTGTTCGTCGAGCCGCACGCCGATGTCGAAGATGCGCGCTCGATGCTCCTTGGGGATGCCGGGGCCATCGTCCTCCACCGAGATCAGAACGGTGCTCCCGAGGTCGGCGACTGCGACAACGACGCGTTGGCGTGCCCATTTGGCGGCATTGTCGAGCAGATTCCCGATCAGCTCGATGAGGTCGTTGGGATCGCAGCTCACCACGATGTTGGCGTGTCCTTCGACCTGAAATCGCTTGTCGCGTCCTGCACCAAATCGCGAATAGGTGCTGATCAGCGTTTGCAGGATATCGGCCAGCATCGCACAGGATCCGGCATTGGTCGAAGCCGACGCGCGGGCGCGCGCCGTCTGGTAGTCGATCAACAGGTTCATCCGCGAGCACTGCTCCAACAGGATCTTTGCCTTCTGCTCGTTGCCGGATGCCCTCAGCTCCTTCGCTTCCTCGTTGAGAATGGCGAGTGGAGTCTTCAGCGCATGAGCGAAGTTCCCCGCCAGGACGCGGGCGCGCTCGACCATGCTGAGGTTGGCACTGATCATCCCGTTCAACTCGGTGACCAGGGGCATGATCTCGTCGGGCAGATCTTCGGGCAGGCGGTTGGTCTTGCCGGTGCGGACCGCCGCGACCGCAGTGCGTATGCGCGCAAGAGGCCGCAGGCCATAGGCAACCTGGGCGTAAGCGGTGCCCACCATCGCGAACGCCATCAGGCCGAGCGCGGTCGCGAGCGTCAAGTTCAACTGCTTCATCTCATCGCTGATCAGCCGCTCATCGGCGCCGACACGGATTTCGACGGCTTGCTGCAAATGCGGCGGCTGGCTGATGTTTCGGATCAGACGCATTGGTCCGGTAGGGCCCTCGACGTTGATCGGGACGGTGTTCAACTGAGCACGTTCCTGTTCAGGACCGGACGGAAGCGACAGCGTGTCCTGCAATGAGGATGAACGGATGGTGGCGCCATTCGGCAGCAGGACTTGCCAATAAAGACCCGACCGCGGGGGAGAAAATCGGGGGTCACTCAGGTCTCGCGCGATGAAAGGCCTCACCTCGGAGTCGATTCCCACGAGGCCGATGAGCTCACGGGCGTGATCCTGAAGATCATGATCGAACTGCGCCGCGACGACTCGGCGGAACACGGCCGAAAGCCCGATCCCGCTCACGAGCAAGACAAGCGAGATCCAGATCGCTGCGCCAGCGATCATGCGAGCACGGAAGTTGCGGCCGAACATTGGTCTATCCGATGCGATATCCCATGCCTCTGATCGTGCGAATGCAATCGCGTCCGAGCTTCTTCCTGAGCCGGGCGATGTAGACTTCCAGTGTATTCGAATCGCGAGAAGCGCTGCCCGAATAGATGTGCTCCAACAGCTCGGGCTGGGAAACAATCCGATCGGGGCGGCGCATCAGGAACTCGAGAATACGCAATTCGAGCGGACTCACGCTGACTGTCTGGCCGCCCTTGCTGACGAGGCCGGCGGCTGCATTCACTTCGATCTGGCGCTGCCGCAGCACCGCATCCGGCTTGCTGGAGGCGCGACGGAGCAACGAGTTGATGCGGGCGACGAGCTCCTGCGCTTTGAACGGTTTTTCCAGGTAGTCATCCGCGCCTGCGTTGAGTCCATTGACGCGTTCCACCCAGCCGCTGCGGGCGGAGAGGATCAGGACAGGCAGCGTGCGCCCTGCGTGCCGCCAGCGTTGCAGCACGTCGAGGCCGGATACGCGGGGCAGGCCGAGGTCCAGAACGGCAGCATCATAGGTCTGAGTGTTGCCCAGCATCCACCCCTCGTTCCCGTCCGTCGCAAGGTCTGCTTCGAATCCGGCTTCAGTCAGGCTTTCCCTGATCCGGTCGGCGTAAACAGCCTCGTCCTCTATCAGCAAGATGCGAATGGTAGCCACCCCGGTCGCCCACTATGGATCTGCCTTCGTCGCGCTGCGTATTACGGGTCGACGCCGAGCTGCTTCGCAGCCTCCGCGATCCGAGTTCGTTCCTCGCTATCGTCGGCAAAAACGGATAGCGCCCGCTGCAGCGACTGTCGCGCCAGCTCGGCCTCGCCCAACACGACCCGCGAGCGGATCAGTTTGATCCAGCCTTCTGCATCGCGCGGTGATTGTTCGAGCCGGCTTGCAAGATTGTCGACCATGCCCCGGATCATCGCGCCGCGGTCCTGTGGCGACATGCCTTGCGCGGCGCGGACGTCTTCCTGACTCGGACCTCGTGGAGCAGCAGTCTCCGTCGACGACTTTGCCTGGTCGGAACGGAGCAGCTCCTGCATGCGTTCGGCCGAGAGGTCGGGGCTGCTTGATGCTGGAGCCTGATCCTCTCCGAGTTCGGCCAGTCGCCGCTTCAGGTCGGGCAGCCACGGCTCGTTCGGATCGGCGTCCGATATGATCGCCTTCCAATCGGCGATTGCGCCTTCCTTGTTGCCGTCCTGTTCTTTGGCGAGACCAATGAAGAAACGCGCGCGTGCGTCTTTGGGATCGAGCCTGAGCGCTTCATCCAACTCTTTCTTGGCCGCGGCGGTCACGGTGCCGTCGGCGGCTCGCACCAGCGCTTCGCCACGCGCACTCCGGTACTCGGCCGAGTCGGGGCGCAGCTCGATCGCGCGTGCGTAGGCTTGAGCCGCATCAGCAAAACGCTCGATGTTGAAGAGAGACCAGCCGAGCAGCCGCCAGCCATCGACATCCTTCGGATTGCGCTCCAGGCGCGTCTGCACACGCTGGATCATCTCCTCGACCGGAGGCAATCCGCTTTGCTGTGGCGTGCGGCCTTGCGAGTCCTGGGCGGCCGCAGGCTGCGACGACGCAGCGCCTTTGGTGGTCGCGACGGATCGGACGTCGGCCACAGATCTTGCGGCCGGTTCGCTGCCCGCCTGTCCCGGGGATGCGGAAGGGACGTCCGGACTTCCGATCACCGCATAGAGAACGACGGAACCGAAGACCACGATGCCAGTAACGACGGTGAGCGCAAATTTGCGTTCGGAAGAAGTGAGCGGAGATGCCGTCGCCACGTCAGCGCGGTCGGCCGCGAGAATACGTCGCTTGATCTCGATCGCGGCACCCTCGGCCTCCGTCTCGTCGATCAGACCGCGTGCCGCTTCCGCCTCGATCTCCCTGAGCTGGTCTCGGTACACGGCGACGCCCTGAGCGGACGCCAACTGCGCCCGCTCGAAGCGGCGGATGAAGGGAGTCGATATCAGGACGGCAGCGGCGGAAATCATCGCCGTCAACACCAGCCACAGCATCATACGGAGCTCCGTCTGTCGAGAATCGCCTCGATTGCTTTGAGTTCGTCTGCATTGAGCGCAGGAGTCCGCGCTGCAGCGCTCGCATTGGCTGCTGCACCACGGACGTAGCGGCCGAAGCCGATGATTGCCACGAGCAGCGCCAAGAACGGTCCGAGCCAAAGCAAGACCGTGTTCCACTGCAGAGGAGGCTTCAATAGGACAAAGTTGCCGTAGCGGGCGACGATGAAATCCACCGCCTGCCGATCGCTGTCCCCGGCCAGCAGGCGCTCTCGTAGCAGCACCCGAAGGTCGTGCGCCAAGGGCGCGTTCGAATCGTCGATGCTCTGGTTCTGGCAAACGACGCAACGCAGCTCCTGGCTCAGGATGCGTGCGCGTCCTTCGAGCCTTTCGTCCTTCAGCATCTCCTCCGGAAGCACCGCCCGGGATGGCGACACCAGGACCGTCGACACGAGTAGCGCGGCGCACAATGCCAATCGTGTCAGCTGTGGCTGGGTCATGACTCGCTCCGTAGTGCCTTGAGCAGTGGCTCGAATTCGTCGCGCCAGACCTCCTCAGTGAGAGGACCTGGATAGCGGAAGCGGATTCGCCCGGTGCGGTCGATCACGAAAGTTTCGGGAACGCCGGTGACGCCGAAATCGATGCCGACCCGGCCTGGCTCGTCGGAGCCGACGCGGGTATAGGGGCTTCCGTGCCGGGCGAGCCAACGCGCACCGTCGCTGCGCGTATCCTTCCAATTCAAGCCAAAAATCGGGATTCCCGAGGTCTCCGCCAGCTTGAGCAGCATGGGGTGCTCGACGCGGCAGCCCGGACACCAGGACGCGAATACGTTGAGCAACATGACACCGCCCTTCAGATCCGTGTTGGAAAACCCTGCGTCCTTGCCGTCGAGCGAGGCCATGTTGAAGGAGGGCGTCGGCTTGTCGATCAGTGTCGAAGGCATCCTGCGCGGGTCATTGGACAGGCTGAATGCAAGCCCGGCGGTCAGTCCCATAAAGGCGAGAAGGGGGGCGAGGTAGGAAAGGCGCAACATCGGTGTGGTCCTACTCGGCAGGGAGGGCAGCAGCTATGGCCTGTGTGGCACGCCGCGGCGCGCCGACGCGAAGCCGGCGGTCGGCGAGCGAAACAAAGCCGCCACACGCCATCATCAGCGCCCCGATCCAGACCAGCGGCATCATGGGGTGATAGTAGAAGCGGACCGCCCAGGCCCCTTTGTCGTCGGGGTCGCCGAGCGTCACATAGACGTTCCACAACATGTTGGTGCGAATGCCGGCGGCCGTGGTGAGCTGCTGGCGGACCGGATAGAAACGGCGCTCGCTATAGAGCTGCGTGAACGGCTTGCCGTTTCGCGTGATATCGAAGACGCCGCGTTCGGCCTCATAGTTGGGCCCCGGCACCTTCCCGACCGAACGCAGCCGGACATCGTAGCCCGCGAGCTGCAGGCTTTGGCCGGGCCGGAGCATCTCGATCTTCTCGTTGGCCCAGGCCGTCATTCCGGTGATGCCTGCGACCGTGACACCCATGCCGGCGTGGGCAAGCACCAGGCCATACACCGCAAGCGGCGTCGTGCGCGCAAGGCTCAGGGTCGTCACCAGCGGCGTCGACATGCCGAGGCGCGTACGGTGAGCCAGCACCATCAATGAGCCGACGACCAACCAGGCAGCAATACCCAAGAAGAACGCAACCATGACGTGGCGCCCGAACGTCGCGACGAGTATCCCGATGAAGACGAGCGCAGCGGCGCCGGCGGCGGTCTTCAGCCGCTGGAGCGCCCCAACGAAGGCGTCACGCTTCCACCTCAGGACAGGGCCGACCGTCATGGCCAGCAGAAGCGGCACCATGATGGGAACGAACGTCATATTGTAATAGGGCGGTCCGACGGAAATCTTATCGTTTCCGATCATGTCGACCAGCAGCGGATAGAAGGTGCCGAGAAAGACCGTCGCTGCGGCGGTCGTCAGCACCACATTGTTGAGCACAAGCCCGCTCTCGCGGCTGACGGCGCCAAAGAGCGCACCCTGCTTCAGGGTGGGCGCTCGGATCGCAAACAGAGTCAATGCGCCGCCGGTCGCGACCACGATGATGGCGAGGATGAATGCGCCGCGGGTCGGGTCCTGTGCGAAGGCATGGACGCTGGTGAGCACACCGGATCGCACCAGGAATGTGCCGATCAGGCTTAGCGAAAAGGTCAGTATCCCGAGCAAGATCGTCCAGCTCAGGAGCGTATTCCGGCGCTCGACGACCAGGGCGGAATGGAGCAGAGCAGTGCCGGCGAGCCACGGCATGAAGGAGGCATTTTCCACGGGATCCCAGAACCACCAGCCGCCCCAGCCGAGCGTGTAGTAGGCCCAGGCGCTGCCAAGCGTGATCCCGATCGTCAGAAAGCACCAGGCGGCGAGCACCCAGGGACGAACCCAGCGCGCCCAACTCGCGTCCACCTTGCCCTCGATCAGCGCCGCAACTGAGAATGAGAACGCCATCGAGAAGCCGACATAGCCGAGATAAAGAAACGGTGGGTGGATCGCCAGGCCTGGATCCTGAAGAATTGGATTCAGTCCATTGCCTTCGATTGGAGGATCGACAAGCCGGGTGAACGGGTTCGAAGTCGTGACGACGAAGGTCAGAAAGCCAAGACCGATCATCCCGTGCACGGCAAGGACATTGCTTAGCAGTCGATCCGGCAGATTCGTTCCGAACAGTGCGACCGCAGCCCCGAACAAAGACAGGATAAGAACCCACAACAGCATGGAGCCTTCGTGATTCCCCCAGACTCCCGAGATTTTATAGAGAAGCGGCTTCAGCGTGTGCGAGTTGGCAGCGACGACCTGGACTGAGAAGTCCGAATGCACAAAGAGCGAGGTGAGGCACGCAAAGGCGATCGCGATGAACAGAAATTGGCCGAGAGCAGCCTGTCGAACGAAGGCAGCAATCACGGGTTCTTGTCGCCTCAGTGCGACGAAAGGCACGATCGACTGCACGAGCGAGGTGAAGAGCGCCAGAATGAGAGCAAACGATCCGGCTTCTGCTGTCATCTTGTCCCCCGTTGGACGCGCCTATTCCTGCAACAGACTATCAAGTGTCCGTGATGCGCGCGCACTCAAGGCGGCGAATGGGGCATCAATCGTACAAAATAGTGAAGTTCATCAGATTGCGGTTTGGTTGCACTTGCAACTCATTGTTAGTAGACGCACGTCGGCGCGATGCGCCCAAGGTTTTCGCTGCGATGCATGCTCGCTAGCATTTGCAAGAATGGTAGTTGGAGAGTGGCTGCGTCTTTGCGCCGCAGCTAAAGCGTGCGAGCTTGTTGTGTCCGCAGATGGAAGGGAATGCGGCCGCTATTCCAGCAGCTTGGCAATCTCGCTGTGACCTTCGATCGTGGCGATGTCGCTTGCTCGTTCGCGCCGCTTGTTCTTCAAGTACTTGTCGGCGCCGGCGGCGAGAAGGTTCTGCGCGATCTCGACATTGCCTTCATGGGCGGCCATCATCAGCGCGGTCATTCCTTGTGCGTTGCGAACGTTGAGGTCTACCTTGCGCTGCAGAAGCGCGTGGACGACGTCGGTCAGTCCACCACGCGCGGCCAAGATCAGGGGCGTGTTACCGCTCTTGGTTGGCGCTTTCGGATCGGCACCGCTCTTAAGGAGAGCCAGCGCGGCCGAAGCTCCGCCGTTTTCCAAAGCTCTCAGGAGCGGCGTCATTCCTTCGCTGTCAGCATGGCCGACGTCGGCCCCGGCGCGGATCAGTTGATCCAATGTTCCCGCGTTGCCACGATCCGATGCGTACCAAAGCGCAGACCGGCCCTGCTTGTCGATCGCATCGATCGCGGACCTCTGGATGAGCGGCGGCGCGATCGCGTCCTTTGCACACGATGCGACGGCAACCATCAGCAGTGTCCGGCCATCGTCGAGGACAGGAAGGCCGCCCGAATTGGCTGCAAGGAGCGGAGCGATCGTGTCGGACTTGCAGCGACTGACGGCGATGGCGAGCGCAGTAGAGCCGTCCGCCCTGATCGCGGACGCGTCGGCGGACTTGGCCAATAGGAGTTTGACCATTTCAGCACGGCCCTTGTCCGCCGCCAGCATCAGGGGCGTGTCGCCGCGCCGGTTGCGGACGTTGGGGTTGGCGCCGGACGAGAGCAAGAGCTCGGCGAGGTTAACTTGGCCGGCGGCTGCAGCAATCGCCAACGGTGTGTCGCCATCTTCGTTGGTCGCATTGACGTCGGCCTTCGCTGCGATCAGTTGACGCATCGGTGCGATCTGGCCACGCAGGGCGGCGTCGATGATATCGGGCTGGCCATTTCGGGATGCAGCTTGAGCCTCGAGCTTCGGATTCGTTGCCGCGCGTTCGACGGCCCGATCCGCGGCGGTGAGCCGCTTCTGAGGTGCTGCGGGGCTGCGGCTTGCAATCTCGGCCAGGAGCCGCTCGGCAGGTTCATAGCCGGCCGCCGCCGACTTGCGCAGCCACTCGCTCGCTCTCTCGACGTCGGCCGATGTACCTCGTGCGGCGAGATACATCGCTGCTAGATTGTATTGGGCCTTGATGTGTCCCTTCTCGGCGCTCAGCTTCATCCATTTGAACGCCAACCCGTCATCAGGTCTGGTCCCGAGACCGGCCCGATAGAGCGACGCAAGACGATATTGCGCGTCGCGATCCCCGCCCAAAGCGGCCTGCTCGAGCAGCTTCAGCGCTTCGGCGGGACGGTTCATCCGGATTGCCGTCTCGGCAGCCCGGCTCGCAGCAGACAACGCGTCCGTTGTTGCGGCCACGCGGTCGCGCTGTTCGAATGGATTGCCACCTTGTGCGAATGCCGGGCCAACTCCGTAGCCCAACAGATACATCAGGATGATCGCGACATGAGCGGGCCTAGGCTGTGCCATATTTCGTCTCGACTTCGATTCCCATGCTCTTGAGAAAGGCGGTCGGCAGGATGCCGCCAACACAGACAATGACCGCGTTGTTGGGGATTGTGGTCAGCTCGCCTTCGGCGTCGATCTCGACGTCGGTGTCACCGACCCGCCGGACCGATGAGCTCAGCATGACCCTGAGCTGTCCGGATCGTTCTGCGGCTTCGACCCGTTCGCGGTTTTTCGGCTTGGCGCGATTGAACGACTCGCTGCGATGCGACAGAGTCACGGTCGTGCCGGGTTCGTCGGCCACCGCGCAGGCCGCCTCGAGCGCCGCGTCGCCGCCACCGACGACCAGCACGTGCTGCCCGCGATATTGTTCCGGATCGATCAGGCGGTAGACCACCTTGGTCTGCTCTTCGCCCGGGACGTCCAGCTTGCGGGGCGTTCCACGCCGACCGATGGCCAAGAGAATCGCGCGGGTCTTGTAGCTGTTGCGGTCGGTCCTCACCTCAAAGCCATTGTTGAGCTGGATGACGGCATCGACCCGCTCGCCGATATTCACCTTGAGCTTGGCCTTGTTCACAATCTTCATGAAGAAGCCGATCAGTTGCTCCTTGCTCAGCTCGCGAAAGTTGAACTTGCCAGCAAGCGGCAGAGTGAAGGGAGCAGTCATCACGAGCTTACCGCGGGGAAAATGAGCGACCGTGCCTCCGAGCGAGTCCTGCTCCAGCGTGACGGAACGGAGCTTGTGGTGCATTGCCGCGAGACTTGCTGATAGTCCGGCTGGACCGCACCCCACGATCACCACATCGAGCATGTCGGATCTGCCTGGAGTCTTCATCTTGCGAACTGAGTCGATCGCTTGGCGCCCTTGCTCAATGGCATTGCGGACCAGTCCCATCCCACCGAGCTCACCGGCGATGAAGATGCCGGGCACGTTGGTCTGAAACTGCTCATCGACATTGGGAATGTCGATGCCACGCGTTTCTGTACCAAAGACGAGAGTAATTGCGTTCACCGGGCATACCGCCTTGCAGGCACCGTGCCCGATGCAATGCGAAGGCTCTACGAGCGAGGCCTTGCCGCCGATCAGACCGATGATATGTCCTTCCGGACAGGCTCTGACGCACGAGCCACAGCCGATGCATAATGCCGGATCGATGATGGGGTGAAGCGATGCCGGCTCGAGGAGCCCAGCTTCCTTGGCCGCTGAGAGCTTCGCCACGCTCTTGAATTCGCGGCGTTTGCGCGCTGCAAGGTAAGCGGCCCAGACGCCGACCATTGGAGCGGCGTAGACGACAAGTAAATCCAGCGCCATGTCCTCTCTCTCATTGCTTCTTCAGCAGACCATCGCGCGTCAGCAGATCTCTGGAGTAGCAGGAGTAGCGGAAGCGAGTGCATTGCACTGAAGCCGAAAGTCTTCTCTCGTGCAGGCACTAGATGCAAACCCTTCTCAACAGCTCCCGACACAGAAAGTCCAGATTGATCGCTACACGTGCGCAAATGACCAGGCGCGTGATCGTTAATCAGTAGCGATCGGCGGAAATAAGGCTCGGGTAAATGACAGCGGCGTCGACTAATAGAGATGTCATAGAGCTATCGTCAGTCGAACTCGTCGGCCTTTTGGCCTGTCTGATGATGGGCGACGATTTGCCGCACGTTTTTAGTTGCGCATCAGATCCGTCAAAGGCCGACGCATGACGAGAACGGCGATGGCGGCACGCGCGGGCGGCAATCTGCTTGGACGAACGCTTCCCATCTTGCTCACCGTACTTGTTTGCTGTGCCGTGAGCGTCGGATGGCTGCAGCGGGATGAGGAATATCTGACGCCCGACTCCGGCACAGGGTATTGGCTCGGCATCTACGGCGGCCTGGCCATGCTATCGCTGCTGGTCTACTCGCTACGCAAGCGGTTCAGGTCGATGCGCGTGATCGGATCCGTCCCGTTCTGGTTCCGTAGCCATATGCTGCTCGGTGTCCTCGGGCCTGTGCTCATCCTATTCCACGCAAATTTCAGGCTCGGGGCGCTCAACAGCAACGTCGCCTTTTTTTCGATGCTGATCGTCGCGATCAGCGGCGTCATCGGCAGATACATCTACGGTAAGATCCATCTAGGTCTTCACGGCAGGAAGGCTCATGTGAAGGAGCTGTTAGCGGAGGCCGAGGCGATGAAAGTCGATCTGGGCCAAGAGTTGCAGGCCGCCGCCTTTGTCTCTCAACAGCTGAGCGCGTTCAGCAAAGGTCTTGAGAACAAGATGCCACGAACGGCGCTGGGTAGTCTCCGGGCTGGTGCGATCATCGCTGCGCGTACCAGGCGATTTCGGCGCGACGTGGTGACGGAAGCACGGCGGCTCATTCGCGCCGAAGCAAGAAGAGCGCGCTGGTCATGGTCCGAGCGACGGAGACGCCAGAAGCGGATCGAAAATGTGGTGCGACGGTATGCTGCCGCCGTGC
Source organism: Bradyrhizobium sp. HKCCYLS1011 (assembly GCF_051167795.1). Lineage (NCBI taxonomy): Bacteria > Pseudomonadati > Pseudomonadota > Alphaproteobacteria > Hyphomicrobiales > Nitrobacteraceae > Bradyrhizobium > Bradyrhizobium sp. HKCCYLS1011. Next base: position 78,668 of record NZ_JBNPTT010000007.1, read on the forward strand.
GCAAAGCCGCGGAGCTGACGTTCTTCGAACGGCTGTTCTCGCTCTGGCACATCTTCCATCTGCCTTTGTTTTTTCTGATGTTTCTTGCCGGCATCGTGCATGTGTGGGCGGTCCATCATTATTGACGGAGTATCGTGATGAGATGGCGCCTTGCAGCACTTGCGGTCGTCGCAATCGCGTTAGCGGCCGTTGGGGCCCGTGCTCAGACCGTCCTCGAAAAGTTGGTCATGCCGGGCCCGCTGGTCGGCAAGCATGCCAAGTACGAGACCGAGTGCGGGAAGTGTCACGAAGCGTTCACGCGCCGGGCGCAGACCGGTCTCTGCCTGGATTGCCATAAGGACATCGCGACCGATCGCAGAGAGCACGTGCGGCTGCATGGACGCGAGCAGGGTGCGCTGAGCCAGGACTGCAGACAGTGTCACACCGACCACAAGGGACGCGAGACCGACATCGTTCAGCTCGATAAGGAGACCTTCAACCACGATTTTACCAACTACCGGCTGGTCGATGCGCACAGGAACGTGTCGTGCGCCGGGTGTCATGTCGCGAAGGTCAAGTTTCGCGACACACCATCGACCTGTTTTGAGTGTCACAAGGCAATCGATCCCCATCATGGGCGCCTCGGCGAACGCTGCGAGAGCTGCCATGTCGTAACGAAATGGCGAGACACCAAGACGTTCGACCACGCAAAGACGCGGTTTCCGCTTGTCGGCGCCCACAAGTCGGTTGCTTGTACCACCTGCCATTCGGGTCAGCAGTACAAGGATTTACCGACGTCTTGCGTCTCCTGTCATCGGCTGCAGGATGTTCATGCCGGTCGCTTTGGCGAGAAATGCGAAACCTGTCACGACCAGGACAAGTGGAAAACCACGCACTTCAATCACGACAAGACCAGGTTCCCGCTGCGCAATGCACATGCAAAGGTGAAGTGCGAGAGCTGCCATACGGGTGATCTCTACCACGATAAGCTCGCCACCTCCTGCGTGTCATGCCATCGCAAGCAGGACCCGCACCAGGGGAAGCTCGGGGAACGCTGTGAGAAGTGCCACAATGATACCGGATGGCGGAAGAACCTCGCCTTCGATCACGAGCTCACCCGCTTTCCCTTGATCGGCCTTCACAAACCGGTCCCCTGCGAGGAGTGTCACCGTTCGCCAACTTACAAGAACACGCCGACGGCTTGCGAGAGCTGTCACAAGGATTACCACCAGGGGCGGCTCGGAACGCGGTGTGCGAGTTGTCACAATCCGAACGGCTGGTCCTTGTGGCGGTTCGATCATGCGCAGCAGACCCGCTTCCCGCTGATTGGTCAGCATCAGAAGATCACTTGTGAATCCTGCCACAGGGCGAAATCCCCGCCGGACCTGAAGCTGCCGATGGACTGCTACAGCTGTCATCGCGGCTCGGACGTGCATAACGGCACCTTCGGACAGAGCTGTGAGCGCTGTCATGTCGCGACCGGATGGCGCAATGTTCAGATCAGGAACTGATCCGGGCGTGAGCGCCGCTCCGGATTGCAGGCTCGTCGGTAAGGCGATCATGAAGGCGTGCGCGCAGCGGCACGCTTCTCGGCGGCTTTGATCCGCATAGTCCGCCTCGTTCCGAACGCCAAGCATGCGCGAGCAGGTGTCTGGCGTGCAGCGTGCGAAAGTTCGCGTAACTGTTCAGCTTGAATTCAGCTTGGTCAAGTTTTGGGCCAGCTTGGAGCCTCTTTCTCCAGCGGTGGTTCGGTGTGTTTGCACCGCGTCGATCGCTGACGCTGGTGACCGCGCGTGGGGTCGCGTGAGTTGCAGCGAAGAAAAGAAGGAGGACGTAGGTATCTGAAAGGCGGGCGGATGGGGACCTGAGCCATCTCGCCGAATCGGACATGCGCGAAAGCTTTGAAGGAATTCCAAGGGGCGACCGCTGGGCGGTTTGCCTGGCGGATCCGCTTTGCCTGTCGTCCAGAGGACGGCGCTGCGCAGCTCCGAATATGGGGTTGGGAAGTTGGAGAGTGGGGTGGAGTGCTGCTACCGCGTCGTTAGGCTGTTCGCGCATCAATCGCGCACCGCACTGTGGTGGGCGGTCGCTGCGATCCTATTTGCGTTCGCCGCGCTCGACCCGGCCATCGGGCAGGGATCGTTTGACCATTTCTCGACTGGGTTTCCGCTGACGGGCAGCCATCGCACGGTCGAGTGCTCGTCGTGCCATATCGGAGGCCGCTTCAAAGGCACGCAGACGCAGTGCGCGAGCTGTCACAATGGCGCTCAGACAGCCGGCATGTCGGTGAATCATCCCAAGACCACCACGCGCTGCGAAAGCTGCCACCAGACTTCGACTTGGAAGGATATCCGAACGATCGATCACACGCAGGCGAAGGCGCCGTGCGCCGCCTGCCACAACGGTCTGATGGCTCTTGGGAAACCAACGAATCACATTACGACCACCGCGCCTTGCGACGCCTGCCACAGGACGACGGCCAGCTTCCGCGTAGCGATGAAGATGGATCACACCGGCATCGTCGCCGGTTGCGCCAACTGCCACAACGGCACGGTTGCCCGCGGCAAGCCGAGCGGACATGTGCCGACGGCGCTTCCCTGCGAATCCTGTCATGCGCGTACGGCCAGCTTTGCCGGCGCCGCATTCCAGCACAGGACGACCGACGCCAACTGCGCATCGTGCCACAACGGGCAGACTGCGCTCGGCATGACGACCCCGCCGCACATCCCGGTGACGGGCATCCAGTGCTCGAACTGCCATAACAACACCGCTGCGGCGTTTAACGTCTACACGATGAGCCATGCGGCCGTGAGCGCGAGCCGTTGCGACAGCTGCCACAATGGCAGCTACACCGGGCAGGGCAACACCGGCGCGCTCGGCACCAAATCGTACCCGAACCACGTCGCCACCAACGGGCAGGACTGCATCACCTGCCATACCACCGCAGCGTCCGGTGGGTTCAAGAGCTGGGGTGGTGGCGGCTTCAAGCATGCCGCGACCGACACCAATTGCGCGATCTGCCACAACGGCAAGACCGCGCAGGGCATGACCACACCGCCGCACGTTCCGGTAACGGGACTCCAATGCTCGAACTGCCATAGCAACACGGCGGCGGCATTCGACGTCTACACGATGAACCACGCGGCGGTGAGTGCGAGCCGTTGCGACAGCTGCCACAACGGCGGCTACACCGGGCAGGGCACCAAGGGTGCGATGGGCACCGCGTCCTATCCCAACCACGTCCCGACTAACGGCCAGGACTGCATCAGCTGCCACAGCACCGCTGCGAGCGGCGGCTACACCAGCTGGGGCGGTGGCGGCTTCAAACATGCGGCGACCGATACCAACTGCGCCACCTGCCATAACGGCAAGACGGCGCAGGGCATGACCACGCCGCCGCACATTCCGACCGGGACGCTGCAGTGCTCCAACTGCCACACCAACACGGCGGCGAGCTTTGCGACGTATACGATGAGCCACGCCGCGGTGAGCACGAGCCGCTGCGATAGCTGCCACAACGGCAGCTACACCGGGCAGGGCACCAAGGGCGCGATGGGCACGGCGTCCTATCCGAACCATATCGCCACCAACGGCCAGGATTGCATCACCTGTCACGCCAAGGCAGCCAGCGGCGGCTACACCAGCTGGGGCGGCGCTGGGTTCAAGCATGCCGCCACCGACACCAACTGCGCGACCTGCCACAATGGCAAGACGGCGCAGGGCATGACCACGCCGCCGCATATCCCGACCGGGACGCTGCAGTGCTCCAACTGTCATACCAACGGGGCGGCGAGCTTTGCCACCTACACCATGAACCACTCCGCGGTAAGCACCAGCCGCTGCGACAGCTGCCATAGCGGCTCCTACACCGGCCAGGGCACCAAGGGCGCGATGGGCACGGCGTCCTATCCAAACCACGTCGCCACCAACGGCCAGGACTGCATCAGCTGCCACAGCACCGCGGCGAGCGGCGGGTTCAGCAGCTGGGGCGGGGGCGCCTTTAAGCATGCCGCCACCGACACCAACTGCGCCGCCTGCCATAACGGCAAGACCGCGCAGGGCATGACCACGCCGCCGCACATCCCGACCGGCACCTTGCAATGCTCGAACTGCCACACCAACACCGCGGCGAGCTTTGCGACCTACACGATGAACCACTCCGCGGTGTCGACGGCCCGCTGCGACTCTTGCCACAACGGCAGCTACACCGGGCAGGGCACCAAGGGCGCGATGGGCACGGCGTCCTATCCGAACCACGTCGCCACCAACGGCCAGGACTGCATCACCTGCCACAGCACAGCGGCGAGCAGCGGCTACGCCAGCTGGAGCGGCGGGGCATTCAAGCATGCCGCCACCGACACCAATTGCGCGACCTGCCATAACGGCAAGACGGCGCAAGGCATGACCACGCCACCGCATATCCCGATCGGCACCTTGCAATGCTCGAACTGCCACAGCAACACCGCGGCGAGCTTTGCGGGCTACACGATGAACCACGCCGCGGTGAGCACGAGCCGCTGCGACAGCTGCCACAACGGCTCCTACACCGGGCAGGGCACCAAGGGCGCGATGGGCACCGCGTCCTATCCGAACCATGTCGCGACCGGCGGCCAGGACTGCATCAGCTGCCACGCGACGGCGGCGAGCGGCGGCTACACCAGCTGGGGCGGTGCTGGGTTCAAGCACGCGGCGACCGATACCAACTGCGCTACCTGCCACAACGGCAAGACGGCGCAGGGCATGACCACACCGCCGCACATTCCGGTGACGGGACTCCAATGCTCGAGCTGCCACGCGAACACGGCGGCCAGCTTTGCGAGCTACACGATGAACCACTCCGCGGTGAGCACGAGCCGCTGCGACTCTTGCCACAATGGCTCCTACACGGGGCAGGGCACCAAGGGGGCGATGGGAACCGCGTCCTATCCAAACCACGTCGCCACCAACGGCCAGGACTGCATCACCTGCCACAGCACCGCGGCGAGCGGCGGCTACACCAGCTGGGGCGGTGCTGGGTTCAAGCACGCGGCGACCGATACCAACTGCGCTACCTGCCACAACGGCAAGACGGCGCAGGGCATGACCACACCGCCGCACATCCCGACCAGCACGCTGCAATGCTCGAACTGCCACACCAACACGGCGGCCAGCTTTGCGACCTACACGATGAGCCACTCCGCGGTGTCGACGGCCCGCTGCGATTCTTGCCACAACGGCTCCTACACTGGGCAGGGCAGCAAGGGCGCGATGGGCACCGCGTCCTATCCGAACCATGTCGCGACGGGCGGTCAGGACTGCATCAGCTGCCACGCGACGGCGGCGAGCGGCAGCTACACCAACTGGGGTGGCGCTGGGTTCAAGCACGCGGCGACCGATACCAATTGCGCCACCTGCCACAATGGCAAGATCGCGCAGGGCATGACCACACCGCCGCACATCCCGACCAGCACGCTGCAATGCTCGAACTGCCACACCAACACGGCGGCGAGCTTCACGACCTACACGATGAACCATTCTGCAGTGAGCACCAGCCGCTGCGACAGCTGCCACAACGGTTCCTACACCGGCCAGGGCAGCAAGGGCGCGATGGGCACCGCGTCGTATCCGAACCATGTCGCGACCGGTGGCCAGGATTGCATCAGCTGCCACAGCACCGCGGCAAGTGGTGGCTACAGCAGCTGGGGCGGGGGCGCCTTTAGGCATGCCGCGACCGATACCAATTGTGCCACCTGCCACAATGGCAAGACGGCGCAGGGCATGACCACGCCGCCGCACATCCCGACCGGCACGCTGCAATGCTCGAACTGCCACAGCAACACCGCGGCGAGCTTCACGACCTACACCATGAACCACGCGGCGGTGAGCACCAGCCGCTGCGACAGCTGCCATAGCGGTTCCTACACCGGCCAGGGCACCAAGGGCGCGATGGGGACGGCGTCCTATCCGAACCATGTCGCCACCGGTGGCCAGGATTGCATCAGCTGCCACAGCACCGCGGCAAGTGGTGGCTACAGCAGCTGGGGCGGGGGCGCCTTTAAGCATGCCGCGACCGATACCAATTGCGCCACCTGCCACAACGGCAAGACGGCGCAGGGCATGACCACCCCGCCGCACATCCCGACCGGCACGCTGCAATGCTCGAACTGCCATACCAACACCGCGGCGAGCTTTGCGACCTACACGATGAACCATTCTGCAGTGAGCACCAGCCGCTGCGACAGCTGCCACAACGGCTCCTACGCCGGGCAGGGCACCAAGGGCGCGATGGGCACGGCATCGTATCCGAACCACGTCGCGACCGGCGGCCAGGACTGCATCACCTGTCACGCCAAGGCAGCCAGCGGCGGCTACACCAGCTGGGGCGGCGCCGGGTTCAAACATGCCGCGACCGATACCAATTGCGCCACCTGCCATAACGGCAAGACCGCGCAGGGCATGACCACCCCGCCGCACATTCCGACCGGCGCGCTGCAATGCTCGAACTGCCACACCAACACCGCGGCGAGCTTTGCGACGTATACGATGAGCCACGCCGCGGTGAGCACGAGCCGCTGCGACAGCTGCCACAACGGCAGCTACACCGGGCAGGGCACCAAGGGTGCGATGGGCACCGCGTCCTTCGCTGGCCATGTCCCAACCAATGGCGCCGATTGCGGGAGCTGTCACACCAAGGCGGCGAGTGGAGGCTTTGTCAGCTGGGCAGGGGCCGCCTTTACCCATACGGCAGCCAACACCAATTGCTCGTCCTGCCACAACGGCTCAGCCGCAATGGGCATGACCACGCCGCCGCACATCCCGACCGGCACGCTGCAATGCTCGAACTGCCACACCAACACCGCGGCGAGCTTTGCCACCTACACGATGAACCATTCAGCTGTTCACGCAACGCGGTGTGACAGCTGTCATAGCGGCGCGTATCGGAGCCAGGGCCGAAGGGGCGCGCAAGGTCCCGGACATGGCGCAAAAGCGCAGGATTGCGGCTGCTGTCACCAGGGCGCCGCGGCCAATTTCTCGACCTGGGATGACGATCCGCGGGGATCGGCTGGCGGCTGCACGACAACAGCGAAGGCACTCACCCCGGCGAATCCGACGCTCAAATCGGCAACAGCAGCCACTGCCAATCGGACCATGACCACGCCTCCGGCGAACTCGCCGCAAGCCGCGACTGCGCCGTCCTCGACGGCGCCTGCCGCGACCGCCGTCGCGCCAAGCGCGAATACAGCCATTCTGTTCAGCAACAAGCCGGTCGCGGCTAATCCGATTGCGTCGGCACCGACGCCGGCCGGAAATCCGGCAAACGACAACGTAGCAGCCGGCACTGCTGCCAAGCCGGATCCGGCGCCAAAGCCGGGAGCCTTGCCGACCTTCTCGGCGGCGTCGCAATCGGCCAACCCGCAGGCTGCTGCTCCGGCCCTGGGACAGGTCCCCTCGAATGATCCGCGGACGAGGTTGTCGCCCACAATTGGCCGACCAGCAGCGGAGCAAGCGGAGCCTTCGGCAGGCGGCCTCCCGTCGTTCGATTCGACCAAGCAACTCAGGCCTGGTCTCGCTGGCTTTGGCGCATCGAGCCTCGGTGCAGGAAAGTTCGATCATCTCACGGCGAGGGGGCCGTGCGCGTCCTGCCACAATGGACGAGATGCCACTGGAAAGCCTCAGGCCCATATCGCCACCAATGCGCCATGCGACACTTGTCACAAGAGCACGGTCACATTCGCGGGCGCCCGCTTCAGCCACACCGGAACGACGGCGGCGTGCAGTTCGTGCCACAACGGCACGGTTGCTAGCGGCAAGCCGCAGAAGCATGTGGCGACCAACGCGCCGTGTGAGACCTGCCACAAGAGCACGGTGACGTTCGCGGGAGCGCGCTTCGATCACGCCGGTACAACGGCCGCTTGCAGCTCCTGCCATAATGGCATCATCGCAGCCGGCAAGCCGCAGAAGCATGTGGCGACCAACGCGCCGTGCGAGACCTGCCACAAGAGCACGGTGACGTTCGCGGGAGCGCGTTTCGATCACGCCGGTACAACGGCCGCTTGTAGCTCTTGCCACAATGGCATCATCGCAGCCGGCAAGCCGCAGAAGCATGTGGCGACCAACGCGCCGTGCGAGACCTGTCACAAGAGCACCGCGACTTTTGCCGGAGCGCGCTTCAATCACACCGGTGCTACCGCGCCCTGCGCAAGCTGTCACAACGGGACGACCGCGACCGGCAAGCCGCAAAGGCACATCGTAACCAATGCGGCTTGCGATACTTGCCACAAGAGCACAGTCTCGTTCAGCGGCGCGCGCATGGATCACGCGACCTTGTCCGCGCCCTGCGCCAGCTGTCACAACGGAACGACCGCAAGCGGCAAAAGCCCCCGGCATTTCGTGACAAACGCTCCATGCGAAAGCTGTCACCGCAGCGTCAGCTGGACATCCGTGACGTACCAGCACATGTCGGCGAGCTTCCCGAATCATGGGGCGGCGATCGGCTGTGTCGGCTGCCACAGCAGTAATTCCCAAGTCGTTCTCTGGAAGTTCGCGGCCTACAAGCCTGATTGCGCCGCCTGCCACGCCAGTGACTTCCATCCACAGCAGCATACGAAGTATCTCAAGCCTGTACCGATGAACTACACCGCCGCGGAGCTCCGGGATTGCACCGGCGCGTGCCACGTCTTTGCCGATCAGACGCAGACCACCATCGTAACCCGTCGACCGAAAGCGCATCGCGTGAACGGAGGCGGATGGTGAGCGCGTGCAGCCGTCTTCCGCTCGTCCAACCGTCGGCGATCGCCGCCGTGCGGCTATCGTTGGTGCTGTGTGTGGCTGGGTCCTGCGTGTTCGGCGTGAGCATCAGGCGCGTGCAAGCTCAGCCCGTGATTGACCAGTTCGTGTCCTCTGCCGATGTCACGACCGTGGGCAATTGCAGCTTGCTGCGGATCAACTTCCATGTCCGTGTCCGTTATACCGGCCACTTTCCGCAGGACCACGGCGACCAGCTCAGCATCAACCTTCAGCTCGTTGATCGCGAAGCGATTCTGGCGCGCCGTCTGGTCAGACGCGAGGGAATCAGGGTCGAGCGAGCGCAATCATCAGGACTCCAGGATGTCTACCTTGCTCTGGACGAGGCCAAGGGCCCGGTGCTCATCGCCCAGTTCGCGAGCTCGGTTGCTTACCAGGTCGTGCAATCCGGAAGCTTTGAGTCGATTGCGATCGTGATCGCCCGGAAGGGGCCCGTCTCTGCTTGCAAGATAGGCGCCTTTCTCGCGAGCCCCCCTGACAGCCGCGGTCCCACGCAAAAAGGCTCCGCCATTCCGCCGAACTCGGTGCGTCGAGAAGGCCCACAGCAAAGCCTCTCGGAAACCGACATCAGGTTGATCGAGGGGGCGATGGACGAAGCGCGCGCAGCGATCCGGAAGGGTAATTTCAGCGGCGCGATCACCATCTTGCGGCGGCTGTTGAAATATCCGGAAAACAGCTCAAGCGCAGAGGCCCAGGAACTGCTCGGCGTGGCTTATCAGAAGTCCGGGCAGACCGCCGCGGCACAAGCCGAATACGAGGATTATCTTCGTCGCTACCAGAGCGGCGAGGGCAACGAGCGCGTCCGGCAACGTCTTGCGGCCATTCTCACCGCCACGAGCAGCGCGCCCGAGCGGCCGCGCGACGTGCCGGCCGGTGGCCCCGATGCTCTACCGATCAAAGCGGCGGCTCCCACGGGGGAAACCCGCTGGTCGGTTTCAGGGAGCGCCTCCACCACCTTCATCACCAATGACAGCACAAATGCGGTCAAGGATCTGTCGACCGCGCCCAATCCGAACGCCGATGCCGACGCGCATCGGGTGCACCAGAACACGCTGCTCACCAACATTGATGTGTTCGGGACGGCCGACAATGATCGCGTCAGGACGAAATTCAAGCTGGCCTTCACCCATGAGCGCCAGTTCGATACAAGCACCGACAAATACGGCGTTTCGACCGCGCAGGTCGACTATACCCTCAAGGAAGCCGATGTGACGCTCCGTGTCGGCCGCCAGTCGCGCAACACGGGTGGCGTGATCGGCCGCTTCGACGGTGCGGTGCTGAGCTGGCAACAAAGCCCCGCGATCCGATTCAACGTGCTAGCAGGCTCGCCAAACTGGAGCCGGTTCGATGCCCCATTCAAGGACAACAAGTCGCTATACGGCGCCAGTATCGACCTCGGCAAGATCCTGGGCGGCTTGGAGACAAGCGTTTATCTGATCACCCAATACGACCGGAACATCATCGATCGCCAGGCGGTCGGAGCCGAATTCCGCTACTTTGACAGCAACAAGTCGGTCCTCGGCACGATCGACTACGACACCTATTTTCGACAGCTGAATGCGGCCATTTTCTCCGGCACCTATACGCTGGAGGACAAGTCAGTGTTCAATGCGTCGGTGGACTATCGCAAGGTGCCATATCTCTCGACGTGGAATGCGCTTCAGGGGCAACCGTTCCTGACGCTTTATGACATGATGAAATTCAACACGGCAGCCGAGATCAAGCAGTTCGCGATCGACCGCACGCCGACCTTCGAGTCGGCCATGATCAGCTACTCGAAGCCGTTGAACGAAAACTGGCAGGTCAGCACTGACGCGACGGTCACAAATCTGACCGGTACATTGCCCTCGGGCGGCGTCGACGGTACGCCAGCAAGCGGGCTGGAATATTATCTCTCCGCGCAGCTGACGGGAAACAGCATCTTCACGCCGGGCGACCTGTTCATGGGGGCGGTCCGCTACGCGAGTCTTGCGGACTCGAAGATCTACGTGTTGGATTTCAACTCGCGCTATCCGGTGACGCCGAATCTGGCGATCAGTCCGCGGCTGCGGCTCGGCTACCGGGCCGGGACTCGGACCGATCTGAAGGAGTACACGATCCTGCCGTCGATCTTGGGTACCTACCTATGGTCGAAGGAGATCAGCATGGAGACGGAGATCGGCTATAGGTTCGTCGACAGCACGCTTGCCAATATCAAGTCGACGACAAAAGACCTGTTTGCGACCGTCACCTTGCGGCACGATTTCGGCGCGGACGGCGTGACGAAATGTCAAGCCTCGATGGTCAGCTGCGCATGGGCACGTCCGGCTGCACTCGACGGTCCGAGCCAGGACGCAGGTCTACCGGTGAAGTCGCAATTCTCTCCGTTTGCTTCCTATGCAATCGAGACAGGGTTGCGCTACTGGTACAGCTCTGGGCAGAATCGCTACCGGTATTTCGCCGATCAGACCGGGACGGCGCAGGTGTCCCGTCTCGCTTATGGCGGGCTGACCGGACACAGCGGCGAGATGTTCTTCCGTGTGGATGCACTCGATGGTCCGTTCACCAACATGTTCGTCAAGGGCTATGTTGGCGCAGGCAAGATCAGCTCGGGCAGCCTGGTAGACGAGGACTTCGCGCCCTTCGTCAATCCGTCGTCCAAGACGGTGAGCAGCGCCAGCGGCCAGCTGCAATACGCCAATCTCGACGTCGGCTTCAACCTTCTGCAAATGGAGAGATTTCGGCTCGGTGCCTTCGTCGGCTATCACTATTGGACGGAGACGGTCGACGCGCGAGGCTGTACCCAGCTCGGCGCCAATCCGGTCATTTGTGCGCCTGCACTTGGCCCAGCGGTCAAAGTCGTAACCGAGCAGGATCATTGGCATACCGGGCGCGCCGGCATCGCTCTGGAGACGCGGCTGTGGGACCGCCTGAGCTGGCAAGCCGAGGTCGCTTATGCGTGGACCCGCCAGAATGCGACGGACACGCACTACTTCACCTTCGGACGCGACCCCGCGTCCGGAAGCGGCTCCGGCTTTCAAACCGAGACAGTGCTGAACTATCAACTGACGGACAGCTTCCGCCTCGGCATCGGCGGGCGCTGGTGGCACCTCAGCACGGATTCCGTGGACTCGTTTAATCAGCTCCTGAGATATACGACCGAGCGCTACGGTGTGTTCGTTCAGGGCTCTTATAAATTCAACTAATAGTAGTGCAGATCGGGAGGTCTTGGTTGTGAAATCTCAAGTCAGAGCGATCGGCCCCGGCATCGATTACAATGCCTTCTTCGACCGCGCCCTCGACCAGCTGCGTCAGGAGCGCCGCTACCGGGTGTTTGCCGATCTGGAGCGTCTTGCCGGCCGTTTCCCACATGCGCTCTGGCATTCGCCTGAGGGCAAGCGGGACGTCGTGATCTGGTGCTCGAACGATTATCTCGGCATGGGCCAGCATCCGAAGGTCATCGGGGCCATGGTGGATGCGGCGACGCGGATGGGCACCGGGGCCGGCGGCACCCGCAACATTGCCGGCACCAACCATCCGTTGATCGAGTTGGAGCGGGAGCTTGCCGATCTCCATGGCAAGGAGGCGGCGCTGGTATTCACGTCCGGCTACGTCTCCAACGAAACGGGAATCTCGACCATTGCCAGGCTGCTGCCGAACTGCCTGTTGCTGTCGGACGCGCTGAACCACAATTCCATGATCGAAGGCGTCCGCAAGGCCGGGACCGAGAAGCAGATCTGGCGGCACAACGATACGGCACATCTGGAGCAGCTGCTGCGTGCCGCCGATCCTGACCGCCCGAAGCTGATCATCTGCGAAAGCCTGTACTCGATGGATGGCGATGTCGCGCCGTTGCATCGCGTCTGCGATCTGGCCGAGCGCTATGGCGCGCTGACCTATGTCGACGAGGTGCATGCGGTCGGCATGTATGGGCCGCGCGGCGGCGGCATTACCGAGCGCGACGGCGCGATGAACAGGATCGACATCCTCGAGGGCACGCTGGCCAAGGCCTATGGCTGTCTCGGCGGCTATATCGCGGCCAATGCCAATTTGATCGACGCGGTGCGCTCCTATGCGCCCGGCTTCATCTTCACGACAGCGCTGCCGCCGCCGGTTTGCGCCGCCGCCACCGCCGCGATCCGGCACCTGAAGAGCTCGCAATGGGAGCGCCAGCGGCATCAGGATCGCGCCGCGCGGCTCAAGGCGGTGCTGCAGGCCGCGGGCCTGCCGGTGATGCCGAGCGACACCCACATCGTCCCGGTGCATGTCGGCGACCCCGAAAAATGCAAGATGGCCTCCGACCTGCTGCTGTCCGAGCACGGCATCTACATCCAGCCGATCAACTACCCGACCGTGCCGCGTGGGCTGGAGCGGCTGCGCATCACGCCGTCGCCCTATCATGATGATGGCTTGATCGATGCGTTGGCCGAAGCGCTGGTCGACGTGTGGGAGCGGCTTCACTTACGAAGGCAGGATGAGCACCTCTCGCAAGAGCCATCCTCAGTTCGCGCTTTTTGAATAAGATGGCGCCAGTGACTTCGCTGGTCATTGCGCCAACTCAAACGGAAGAAACTACAGCGGTATTGCAAGCTGCGGTCAAGCGAGCTCACGGTGCGAGCCGCCGATACCGAACAACGGCAGCGTTGCCAAGAGTTTGTTTGAAATCGAATTATTCGGCGACGAGAAGAGCATTTATCAGCGAAGCGGCAAGCCTTTTCATGCCAAACCCCGCGCTTGCTCAGTGCGTGTAGGCGATCGGCTGTTGACGACGGATACGGTAGACCGGCGCTGGAGGCTGGTCTACGATACGAAGCTCGGCGGCTTCGTACCGGGTGGCATAAGCCTTCACAACGCCCTGATCGCGCTCCGGACGCCGAGGCTTTCGAACAGGCATCGCACAAGAATTTCGTCCCCGAACGGCTGTCCGGCACCATGGCCTTCATGTTCGAGACCTGCTGTCCTTTGAGCGCGACCGCGTACGCTTCGCAGCCTGATGTTTGGCCCGCAGCGGCGGAAAGCGACGCCAACTTGCCGTGTCACGGCGGCTTCGAACTGGATGTGCGAGCTGCGAAGCAGTTTACCCTGGTGGCTCGGCGCGGATGGCCACAAAAAGCCTGGCCATGACCCGTCGTTCAAGCTGAGCCCATTCGGCAAAACGAGTGAACTCACTCCTTGAGTAACGCCTCGTAGGCTTGCGCGAAGCCGTTGAAGGACAGCGGTACGGCGACGACTTGTCCGCCAGCTTCAGCGAAGGACAGCTTGCCGACGCCACTTGCAGCGCGGAGTTTTTTTAGAGTGTCTTCCTTGAGATCGAATTCGGCAAAGCAGCCCCCCGGCACGCAGCGCGCAAACGGCGCCGTCAGGCCTGGATCGCTATCAGTGGTCTGGATCCGGACGGCCGTGGCAAACGACGCGTTCACCGGAAGCTGGACGATGAGCTTGATTGGACGATCTTTCGCCGGATGCCCGACCGCGATACGCGAGAATGGTACGTTCTTGCCCTGCAATTGAGTGAGCTGCGCCATTTCGCACACTTTCTCGGGGGGAGTGCCAGCGTGGGTCAGGCACTGCACGACCCAATCGGCATAGGTGGCCGTCGTGCTCTGCGGTACGTTGCCTTGCGTCGGCGCCTGCTGCGCTTGAGTCACGTTTGGTAGCAGGGCCGGCCGCAGCACCGGGCGTTCGAACGGTTGCTGCGCGCCGGTACCACGGGCAAGTGTCAAGAGCATGATGCCGGCGAGCGCCGGCCTTCGCAACTTCCGCATTGCAGTGTCGAGCTCCATGCAACCCCGATAGGAAACAGGGGAAGATGTCAAATGTGCAAACCGCTTCTGACCGAACCGATGGCAATCCCTACACGACATCGCGTAGGAGCGCAGCCAAGAACCGCGCGCCCCAATATGCGATAGCGGCTGCGATGACAATCCGCGCCTACGGGACCGCAAACGGGCGGCTGGGGTTCACAAGCCAGCCCCCGAAAGATAACGTGTGCGGAATCGCGGACCGGCCTGGCAGGGGTGCATCTGGGCAATGAACGATATGGCTGGGCAGCCACAAACGGCATTCATGTCGTTTGGCGAGGCATTGCAATATGCCGACCGATGCCGCAACGAAGGACGGCTGTTGGAAGCCGAGGCGGTGTGCCGTCAGATCCTTAAGGCGCAGCCGGACGCTCCGGAAGCCGAGCACCTCCTCGGCGTCATCGCGCATCAAAACGGCAAGCTCGCAGAAGCCATCCAGCATGTCGAGCGCGCGACCAAACTCGCACCGCAGATTGCGCTGTTTCATGCCAATCTCGGCGAGATGCTTCGCCTTGCCGGGCGGCCAAAGCTCGCCGTCGACGAGGCGCGCCGTGCGCTTGCCATCGAGCCCGATATGCCGGCGGCGCTGAGTAATCTCGGCGTCGCGCTTTACGAGCTGAAAGACTACGAAGGGGCCGCGCGTGCTCAACGCAAGGCAATCGCGGCAGCACCGAATTTTGCCGCGGCCCACGGCAATCTCGGCAATGCGCTCCACGCGGTGCGGAAATTCGACGAGGCGATCGCCGCTTATCGCCGCGCCCTAGAGCTATCGCCAGACTTTGCCGATGGTTGGGCCAATTACGGCACGACGCTGCATCATAGCGGCAGCTTCGATGAAGGTATCGCCGCGCTCCGGCGCGCGATCGCGCTGGCGCCGCATCACGCCAATGCCCATTCCGGCCTCGGCATTCTCCTGCTCATGCGAGGTGAATTCGGCGAGGGCCTTGACGAATATGAATGGCGACTGCGTTCGACCGAACGCAAAGGCCCGCGCTTTCCGGAAATTCCTTGGGCAGGCGGCAGTCTCGCCGGCAAACACATCTATGTTCAAGCCGAACAGGGATTCGGAGATACGCTGCAATTCGTGCGTTATATCCCACCACTTGCGCAGCGCGCGGGCCACGTCACATTGCGTGTGCATCAGCAGCTCGTAAGGCTGCTCCGCGAGAGCCTGCCGGGCATCACCGTATGCGGCGATCGCGGCGATCCTGCTCCGTATCAATGCGATGCCGTGCTGTTGAGTCTGCCCCGGCTGTTCAGGACCCGACTTGAGTCCATTCCATCCGACGTACCCTATCTCCGCCCACCCGCCGATACCGCGCAGCGCTTGGGAAAGCACCTCTCCAGGTTGCAAGGCCTCAAAGTCGGCTTGGTGTGGGCCGGCAATCCCGAGCACGTCAACGACACTCGCCGCTCGCTTGATCTAAATGTCTTGGCGCCCCTTCTCGCAGTCGAGGGAGCTTCATTCGTAAGTCTGCAGTTTGGGCCGCGCACGACCGATCTGAAAAGGCTCAAGGGTACGCCCGCTATTGAAGATCTCGGCGCACAATTTGTCGATTTCGCCGATACTGCTGGCGCGGTCGACGCGCTCGACCTCGTCATCACGGTCGACACCTCGGTTGCACATCTCGCCGGCGCGCTCGGCAAACCGGTTTGGGTGTTGCTGCCCTGGGTGACCGATTGGCGCTGGATGCTCAATCGCGAGGACAATCCGTGGTACCCGACCATGCGCCTGTTCCGGCAAAAGCGCGGTGATGAGTGGACCGATATCGTATCGCACATCGCCAGGGAGCTTGCGGCTGTCGTGCAAGGCGACCGCGCGCGGCTCACGCCGTTCAAGGCCGAAGGCGAACGGCGTGCCGCACATGCCGCGGCGATCATGGCAGCGGAGGCCGCACAGGTTGAGGCGCCCATTGCTGCGCCGGTGCAGGCAATGCCGCCGGGCCAAGCCCTCATTGCCGCCGAACAGAAGCGCCGCAACGGATTTCTGGCCGATGCACATGAGTTGACGCGCCGCGCGATCGAAGCCGAGTCCGACAATGCCGAAGCGGCACACATGCTCGGCATCATCGCGCATCAGTCCGGCAAATTGTCCGATGCCATTGCACATGTGCAGCAGGCGATCGCGATCGATCCCGATGTGGCGCTCTACCACACCAATCTCGGTGAGATGCTCCGGCTTGCCGGCCGCGTCGACGAAGGCATCGCGGCGAGCTGCCGTGCTATCACGCTCGATCCGAGCAGTGCGGCCGCCCACAACAATCTCGGTATCGCACTGTTCGATCAGGGCAAGTTCGAGGAGGCGCTCTCGTCTTACGAACGTGCCATCGCGCTGCAGGACCATTTTGCGCAGGCGCACAGCAATCGTGGCAACGCTCTGCAGCGATTGAAGCGTTTTGCCGAGGCTGAGCCCTCCTATCGCCGCGCCATCGAATTGCAGCGGGGCTTTACCGACGGCTGGAACAATCTCGGCACCTGCCTGCGTGAGCTCAAGCGCGCCGAAGAAGCAGAGACCGCTTACCGCGAGGCGCTCGCGCTTGCCCCCAACAATCCCGATACGCTCGATAATCTGGCGTTGGCCGTGAAGGATCTCGATCGACTCGATGAAGCCGCCGATCTGCTGCGTCGCGCGCTCGTCATCGAGCCGAACAGCGAGAAGGTTCATCTGCACTATGGCACCGTGCTGCTCGACCAGAAGAAAGTCGACGAGGCGGCAGCCGTCGCCAACCGTGCGCTCGCGCTGAATACAGACAATCACGACATCGCCAATCTGATGGGACGGATCGCGTTCGAGCGCGGCGACCTCGACGGCGCGCTCGCCTCTTACCGCCGTGCGCTCGCACTCAAGCCGGATCTGGCGGATGCCTATAACAACATGGGGAACGTGCTGAAGGAACTGGGACAGCTGGGCGAGGCGGAGCATGCTTATCTCGAAGCGTTGCGGCTCGATCCGACGGTCGCGGGTGTCTATGTCAATCTCGCCGATTCCAAGAGATTCCGCGCTGGCGACCCGCATCTCGCCGCCATGGAAGCAATTGCGGCGCAGAGCGATGGCCTATCGAAGACGGACCGCATGCAGATCGACTTCGCGCTCGGCAAGGCCTATGCCGATCTCCAGGACTATCCACGCTCGTTCCAGCATTTGCGCGCCGGCAATGCGGCCAAGCGCGCGACCATTTCCTATGACGAGAAGGCGACCTTCGCGCTGTTCGACGACATCGAGCGGGTGTTCTCTCTGGACATGATCAAAGCGAAGACCGGCGGCGGTGATCCTTCACAGTCGCCAATCTTTGTTGTCGGCATGCCGCGCTCGGGGACGACCTTGATCGAACAGATCATCGCCAGCCATCCGATGGTGCACGGTGCCGGCGAGCTGCAGGCCTTCAATGACGTCGTTCTTACCGTTTGCGGGATGGACGGCCGTACGATCCCATATCCGCACTTCGTCGACGCGCTCGACCGCGCCACAGTGCGGCAGATCGGGAGCGATTATGTCGCACGACTCAGCGGGCTCGCCGCGCAGGGGGCGGGTACGATCGTGCGGCGCGTCACCGACAAGATGCCGTCGAACTATTATTTCCTTGGGCTCATTCATCTCGCACTGCCGCGCGCGAAGATCATTCACACCACACGCGATCCGATGGACACCTGCGTGTCATGCTTTTCCAAGCTGTTTTCCGCCGAGCAAAACCACACCTATGACCTCGGCGAGCTCGGCCGCTATTACCGGCGCTACGAGCGGTTGATGGCGCATTGGCGCAGCGTTCTGCCGGCCGCAAGCTTCCTCGACGTCCGTTATGAAGACGTGGTGGTCGATCTGGAGACCCAAGCTCAGCGCATCATCGCCTATTGCGGCTTGCCTTGGGACGACCGCTGCCTTTCGTTTCACCGAACCGAGCGGCCGGTCCGCACGGCCAGTGCTACGCAGGTCCGTAAACCCATCTATCGAAGCGCAGTCGGTCGTTGGCGGGTCTATGAAGACCAGCTTGAGCCTCTTTTGACTACATTGAGTGGCCGCGCCTAAAATCGTCTTTGGCGGTTGGGAGGCCTGTTTGCAAACGGGCGGTGGAGCGCGCTATGCGCAGGCAAGCCGCGCGCGGTCAGGATCTGCATGAACCGGTCGTTTGTCTTAGCTGCGGAAATCATCGCCGATGTTGCTCGAGCGCTCGCGCCGCTTCGGCTCACTACATCACGAATATAGTCGTCCACAATTTTCGCGATAGCGTTCGCCATCGTTCGCGCGACCGTCAGCTTAAACGGCCATTAACTATAAACTCCTACACACGGCGAGGAGTTCAGCATTCACGCGCGATCTCTCCAGTGTAGATTGAAATTCAACCTGGAATTGAAGTTCGAGACTGCGCTGCCCCTCATGGCTGCATACACAGATTCAACTCAAGGACAGTGTCTTGGTGCAGGATATGCACCAATTATTGCGACGCCTTGTCCGGCATTAGGGCCCGGTGAAAAGCGCGCTCAACGAGGTGGTCAACGCCAACGGTTAGGTGCGCTGCTGGCATCGAGCTCGCTGGCAGCACTTTTGATCGGCGGTGGGGCGGCTCCGGCTTACGCCGCCTGCGTCACTCAGAACGGCGGCACGTCCTCTGCGGTGAGCAATTCGAGCGCGATCAACTGCATCGAAGTCTTCAACGGCGCCATCGTCACCGGCAACATCACCAACACTGGCACCGGCGTCATCACGGCGAACGGCGGCTCCCCACCGACGCGGACCGGCATCACCATCTACAATGCTTCGATCGGCGGGGCCATCGTCAATGTCGGCACGATCACCGCGTCCGAGAGCGGCATCGTTGCCGCGAATGCCGCCATATCCGGCGGCATCAGCAATACCGGCACAATCACGGCACACACCCACGGCGTTTACGCCAATGTCTCGACGTTCGCGGGCGGGATCGGCAATGCCGGCACGATCTCGGTGGGCTTTACCGCCATCGCTGTCAATAATGTCTCCGCCTTCTCGGGCGGCATCACCAACAACGCTTCGGGCACGCTCGCGGTGGGCTGGACCGGAATTCACGTCAACAACGTTTCGACCTTCTCCGGCAATATCAGCAATGCCGGCGCGATTTCGGCCGGTACAGCGTACGGCATTCTGGTCAATGGCATCTCGACCTTCGCAGGCGGCATCAGCAATACCGGCACGATCACCGCTCGCCTGGCCGACATCTATGTCGAGAATGTCGGGATCCTGAACGGCGGCATCAGCAACGCCGGCACGATCTCGGCGGGCGCGGGCGTCAATGTCCAGTTGGTTTCGAGTTTCGCGGGCGGCATCGGCAACACCGGCACGATAACGGCACACACCTACGGCATCTACCTCAACAACGTCTCGACATTCACGGGCAGCATCAGCAATTCCAGCACGATCTCGTCGAGCAGGTATGCGATCGTCGTTTCTGGCGCTTCGACCTTCGCGGGCGACATCAGCAATACCGGCACGATCTCGGCACGCACCCACAGCATTTACGTCACCGCCGTATCGAGCTTCGCGGGCCGCATCAGCAATGCCGGCGTGCTCTCGGCGAACCAGAACGGCATCAACGTCACCAATACCGGCATGTTCGGCTCGTCGATCGCAGTCGGCGGCATCACCAATTCCAGCACGATCTCGGGCGGCAACGATGCCATCTTCCTTTCCACCATCTCGGCTTTCTCGGGCGGCATCAGCAATGTAGGCACGATCTCGGCGGGCTTTACCGGCGTCTACGTCCAAGATGTTTCGACATTTGCGGGCGGCATCAACAGCTCCGGCACGATCTCGGCCACCAACAACGACGGCATTGCCATTTCCGCCGTCTCGGTTTTCTCGGGCGGCATCAGCAGCGCTGGTGCGATCTCGGCGGATAAGTATGGCATCGTCATTTCCGGCGTCTCGACCTTCGCCGGTGGCATCAACAATGCCGGCACGATCTCGGCACGCACCATCGACGGAATTTACGTCAACAATGTCTCGAGCTTCGCGGGCGGCGTCGCCAATACCGGCACGATCTCGGTGGGGCGCACCGCGATCGTCGTTGGCAATGTTTCGGCCTTCTCAGGCGGCATCACCAACGGCAATTCCGGCACGCTCGCGGCGGGCTGGACCGGAATCAACGTCAACAACGTTTCGACGTTCTCAGGCAATATCAGCAATGCCGGCGCGATAACGGGCAGTACCGCTTACGGCATTCTCCTCAACGGCATCTCGACCTTCGCGGGCGCCGTCGCCAATACCGGCACGATCGCCGCTCGGCTCTCCGGCATTTATGTCGAGCATGTCGGCAGCTTCGCCGGCGGCATCAGCAACGCCGGCATGATCTCCGGGATGGCGAGCGGTATCAACATCGTCGGCCTCGGCACGTTCGTCGGCGGCATCAGCAATAGCGGGACGATCGCTGCGAACGGCAGCGGCATCTCGTTGGACAGCTCGACCTTTTCGGGGGGCATCACGAACAGCGGCACGATTTCTGCGGGCGATACCGGCATCAACGCCTATCGCGGCATCACCTTCGCCGGCGGCATAGCCAATAGCGGCATGATTTCCGCGCAGGGCAGCGGCATCGTCGTCCGCAGCTCGACGTTTTCGGGCGGCATAAGCAACAGCGGCATGATTTCCGCGGGCAGCTCCGGCACCCGCGTCAGCAACGTCAATTCATTCGGCGGCGGCATCGCCAACAGCGGCACGATTTCCGCGGGTCATTTCGGCATCGACATCCTCGGCGTCGGGACGTTCGCCGGCGGCATCAGCAACAGTGGGACGATCTCGTCGCTGCGCAACGGCATATTCCTCATCAGCAACTCGACGTTCTCCGGCGGCATCGCCAATTCCGGAACGATTGCGGCACAGCTGACCGGTATGTTCGTTACCGGCTCGACCTTTTTGGGCGGCATCACGAACAGCGGCATGATTTCCGCAGGCAATGCCGGCCTCAACGTCAATAACGTCAGCGTGTTCGCCGGTGGCATCGTCAACAGCGCGAGCGGGACGATCACGGCCGCGACCGCCATCAGCATCGGCAGCGGCGTCACTTTCGCTGCGGACAGCACGATCGTGAACTCGGGCACGATCACAGGCTCGGCGGCGGCGATCGACGTCCATCTGGCGACGAGCCCCGTGACGATCGATCAGGCCGGTGGCACGATCAATGGTGCAATCAAGCTCTCGTCCAATGCCGACGTGCTGAACATTTCGGGCGGCGCTATCGCCGGCAATGTCGTCGGCCAGGGCGCCTCGAACACGATCAATTTCAATCTCGGCAGCAGCAGCTTCATATACGGTAGCGCCTATGGGTTCACCGGCGTCAACCAGGTCAACGTCAATTCTGGAACGGTGGTGCTCAATGGAAGCAACAGCGCCACATCCATCGCCGTCAACAACGGCGGGGTGCTCGCCGGCGTCGGCACGCTGAGCTCAGCGAACGTCGATATCGGCGGCACGCTTGCGCCCGGCACGCCCGGCGTGGCCGGCACCATCATGAACATCAACGGCAATTTGGCTTTCCAGTCCGGCGCGATCTATCTCGTCACCATCGCCGGAGCGAGCGTCTCGCGCGTCGACGTGACCGGCGCAGTCTCGCTCAACGGCACGTTGGACGTCGTCGTGCAGCCCGGCAACTTCAAAGGCAACACGCATTATGACATCCTCGATCCGACCAGCATCAGCGGCCGGTTCAGCAGCGTCAACATCCTCAACTTGCCGTCGAGCTACTCTGCCGTCGTCACTTACGACACGACCGACGTCTATCTGGACCTAAGGGCCAGTCTCGGCGCTGGTGATCGGCTGAACGTCAACCAGCAGAATGCCGCCAATGCCATCAACGGCTACTTCAATGCCGGCGGCCCGCTGCCGGCAGGCTTCTCCGCGCTGTTTACGATCCCGAACCCTGGCAACGCGCTGTCGCAGCTCTCCGGCGAGCCGGCGACGGATGCGAGCAAGGGTGCTGGTCAGTTCATGAACGACTTCCTCGTCCTGATGCTCGATCCGACCCGGAGCGGGGGAGGCGGGTCCAATGGCGACGGCGCGGCAGGCTTTGCGCCGGAGCAGGATTCGAGCCTGCCGCGCGATGTCGCGTTCGCTTACGCCAAGGCGTTGAGGACGCCACGTCCGCGGGACCAGATGCCGTCAAGCTTCGATCAGAGTTGGAGTGCCTGGGGTTCCGCGTTCGGCGGCACGAGCGTCACCGACGGCAATGCCGCGCTCGGCTCCAACAATGTCACGGCCCACGACCATGGCTTGGCCGCCGGCATCGACTATCGCGCTACGCCGAACGTCACTTACGGCTTCGGCCTGACCGGCGGCGGTACCAACTGGAATCTCGCGCAAGCGCTCGGCGGCGGGAGGAGCGATGCATTCGGCGCCGGTATCTATTCCAAGACGCATTGGGGACCGCTCTATCTCTCCGGCGCGCTCGCCTTCGCCAATCACTGGTTCACCACCGACCGCGTCGCGCTTGGTGATCCGCTACATGCAAAGTTCACCGGGCAGAGCTATGGGGGGCGGTTAGAAACCGGCTACCGTTATTCGGTGCCGATCACTGATACGCAGAACACTGGGGCCATCGTCGGCGTGACGCCCTATGCCGCCTTTCAGGCCCAGGATCTCCGCACGCCGGGCTACAGCGAGACCGATTTGACCGGCGGCGGCTTCGGCCTCTCCTACAATGCAATGAGCGCGACCGACATCAGAAGCGAGTTTGGTGCCCGGTTCGATAATCTGCAAGTCGTCAACGGCATGCCGCTGGGATTGCGCAGCCGCCTTGCCTGGGCGCATGACTGGGCAAGGGATCCGTCGCTCGGTGCCGTCTTCCAGGCATTGTCCGGAGCAAACTTCACTGTGAACGGCGCCGCTACGCCGAAGAATTCAGCGCTTACCACGGCCGCGGCTGAACTTCACATCAACGCCGACTGGACCGCCATGGCAAGATTCGAGGGCGTGTTCGGCATGGGCTCGCAGACTTACGGCGGCGCCGGCACGCTGAAATACTCTTGGTGAACCTGTGAGAAGGAGCATTGAGCGGTGTGTTTGGCCTGCATTTGGAAAATCCCAGCTTGGCATGTCTGGATCGTTCGTGCTGAGAGATTCAGTCATCCAGCTTGCGCGGTGATAGCCACTCATTGAGTGGTCGGGAATTGATCGCTGGAACGATCCTCCACCTGCAACCAGTTTGGCCACGTCGCCGAACAGGGGAGATCTGGTGTGCAGTAGCGTGGCTGCGCCGCACGGCAACCCTTGACTCGGACCATCGTTTGCCATCCAGCGGTTGGCTCGGAGGTCCTCATGGCGCCTGTCATGAAGGGAGACAACAACGTCTCAGCCCGAGCATTTTGACGTCCTTATCCTTGGGAGCGGCTATCCCTGCCGTGGGAACGGACCGCTATCCCGAGAGGGACTAAGCGAATTCCAATCGCGCAGCGGAGTTCAAGCTTCTCGGGGCGAATGTTCGTCGGTGATCGGTCGCGCACAAACGGCGGCCTTTGGCGCCGGCCCGGACCAGGCTTTCGCGTGCATTCCGAAATTCGCTGATGACCTTGCGGCTCAGCGCCGCTGGTGATCGGCACGCCAAGGCCGAACAGTTCGACGAGCGCGCGGGGACGGACGCTCAATGGTCCGCTCGGTGCTGCGGGCAAACTGGTGGACTTCGGGAGTCACCACCGCCCGGCGTTGGCTCCGCCATCGACGTGCAAGACTTCTCCGGTCACGAAGGCCGCATCATCGAGATAGAGGACGGCGTCGACGACCTCCTGAATTTCCCCGATGCGGCCCATGGGGTGCAGGGTGGCAAGAAAAGCATGCGCATCGGTCGCATGCATCGGCGTTCGGATCGCGCCCGGGGCGACCGCATTCACGCGGATGCCCTTGTCGGCATATTCGATGGCGAGCGACCGTGTCACGGCGTTGAGACCGCCCTTGGTGATCGCCGTCAGAGCCGCCGGCACTCCCTTCACCGGCTGCTCAGCCAGGAGGCTGGAGGTGATGTTGACGATATGTCCGCTGCCCTGGCGGAGCATTTCGGCGATCGCCATCTGCGAGACATGAAAGAAGCCTCCGAGATTGACTCGGACGAGATTTGAAAAGTCACTCTCCGTGTACTCGGTAAAGGGCTTGGGCAGGAACGCGCCGGCGTTGTTGATCACCGTGTCGATGCGCCCGAAACGCTCCATTGCAGTTGTGATGACGCGCCCGGCGATCTCGGCCTGCGAAATGTCGCCTGCGACCTCGACCAGATTCGGCTGGCCTGCGGGTGTGATGTTCCGCGAGCAGGCGACAACGCGATAGCTCCTGGCAAGGAATTGCCGGACTATTTCGGCGCCGATGCCCTGCGATGCGCCCGTTACGACGGCGACTTTCTTCGACGACCTCATTTTGCCTCCCGGTTTGAAGCCAAGCAAACGGAGGTCCTCATCTGATGGTGCCTTGCGGTGGCCGTATTGGTGATTTCGGACAGCCAGTTCAACTAGCTGCGATCGCCCGTTTCGTAGATCGCGCGCTGGATGATGAGGTTAGCTTCGTCCATGCCGTCAGCGCCAACGCGAAGGGCGCGTGTGAAAAATTCGGTCGGCGCCTCGCCCACGATATCGTTGAATTCGTGGATGAGATCGAGCGCCAGGGTCCTCATCTCGATCACGCGAGCAAACGAAAATGTGTTTTGCCGGGTCTTGCTATCCGCGGGGCCCTCGTATATCGGAATTAGAGTGTTACTCTAGAGTCAAAATATAGAAGGTGAATCAATACGGATCGGCCAAGTCGGCGATACTCTCGGCGGGTCTCCGAACCTTCGAACGGGTCGGGTTCGACGACGCGACCGTGACGTCGATCTGCGCGCTGGCGGGGGCATCGAACGGCAGCTTTTTTCATTTCTTTGGATCGAAGAAGGGGCTGGCAGCGGAGCTGCTCCTTGCCGCCCTTCGTTCGTACCATTCGGCGATGCTGGCCCCGCTGGCCTGTAGTCCCGACGCCAAGACGGGCGTTGCAATGCTGATCGCCGCGCATCTTGGATGGGTGGTGGAAGAGCGTCGGAGTGCGAAATTTCTGTTCGAGCAATCGCGCGCGGAATGGCTGGCGGACTTTCGCAAGGAGCAGCGTGCGGAGAACGAGGACTTTCGGAATGGATTAGCGAGCTGGTTCGACCCGCTCGTGGCGTCGGGCGCTGCGCGCGAGATGCCGATCTCGATCTTCATCAGCCAGATCATCGGCCCAGCCCAGATCTTCTGTCGGGCGTGGCTGTCAGGCCGGGAGCGCAGCGATCCCCGCGGATATGCCCCGATGCTTACAGAATGCGCCATTCGATCCGTGGTCGTTCTGGAGAGTTGAATATGATCGTAGCTGCCCGGAACCAGCATCGGGGCACATCACATATGGTCTCTGGGTTTCAATGAGTGTCCACGTAGATCAATCGGTACCGACTGTCGCTGCTGTCAGAGCTACGGGAGCAGACACACGGATCATCATCGTCGATGACGATTTTACACGGCGCTTTGAGATGGTCCGCTACTTCGAGTCCTTCGATCTCAATGCGACCTCGGTGTCAGGATGGCCGGAGCTGCGTCGATGGCTGGTGCGGCCCGGTTCGCACCTCGTCATCCTCGATCTTGAAGTGGCCAGAGACAGCGGACTTGATCTGCTGCGCGAGATCCTCTCCCGCTTTCATGTTCCGGTTATCCTCATTGGAGGGTCGGTGAACGACAGTGATGGAATCGCAGGACTGGAAACTGGTGCTGACGACTATCTGGCACGGCCGCTGAGCCTACGTGAACTGGTCGCGCGGACCCGCGCGATATTGAGGCGCAAGCAAGTCAATGGCGCCGGCGCATCGCCAAATGGCATCAAGCCCCGGGGATACGCGTTCAACGGATGGACACTTGATCGACGCTCCCGGATCTTGCGGGATGGAACAGGAGATCCCGTCGCTGTGACGAAGGGTGAGTTTGCTCTTCTCCTTGCGTTCCTCGAAAAGCCCCATCAAACCCTTACCAGGTTGGACCTGATGCAAGCGATCCGTTTGAATCTGGACTCTACGGATCGGAGCATTGATGTCAGGATCTGGCGCTTGCGGCGGAAACTACAAAGCTATCCAGGCGCTCCGCCGGCCATCGAGACGGTGCGCAACCTCGGATACATGTTCAAGGCCGTTGTCAAACCACTATGAAAGGCGTCGAGGTGTTGGAAGTCGCATCGCCGGCGCGGAATTACGTTGGTAACGCTTGTTCGATTGATCCTCTGAAAAGATGGATGTTTGGTGTGACGCACTAGGCTCTTGGCTTGAGACAACCATCGGAGAATTGAGCGTGTCAGCATCGACAACAAAACCGACGACGTCATCCGCTAGCTACGGAGGCGATGGCGAATGGCTACAGACGAGGCCCGGTGAAAAGTGCTGCATCCGTGTGCCCGCCGTTGACACTGGTGGTGCGTATTCCGTGGTCGAGATTGTTTCCACCCCCGGGGACAGTACGCCGATGCACATCCACAGTAACGAGGATGAGTATTTTATCATTCTGGAGGGCACGGCACTTATTGCCCTCGGCGATAAGACATTCGACGCCGCAGCAGGTGCCACAATCTTTCTTCCCAGAAATATCCCTCACGCTTGGGGCAACGCTTCCAATTCATCGCTCCGCTTCCTCGGAATCTGTACGCCGGGTGGTGTCGAGGACGCGCTCCGCGTGATTGCTCGTGGGGGAGTGTCGGACCTCGTGGCTTTCTCAGCGAAATTCGGCGTCGAAATCGTGGGTCCATTGTTGATCCAGCCCGAAGGCCATTCGCCTCAGTAAATAACGACGAGGTCGGAAGCCAGTTGTGCAAGATCGCGACAGCGCGGTTCGCGCTGTCGCAGAGAAGCTCGCTCTTAAGGATGCCTGTGGTGCAGCTACGGCTCGTGGAATTAGTCACATTCGTAGCGCGTCTTGGCTTGACCGGCAGGACCGTGGTTGCGGCGGAAGTGCCTGCGCTCATTCATCTTGAGCAAACGTAGTCAACACGGATCGATTCCAGATATGCATGGAGTGTCCTGATGAGCGAGATTTGGCAGTTGTCCGCGACTGAATTGGCACGCCGCATTGCACTTCGGCAGTTGAGTTCGGTCGAGGTGGTGGATGCGCACCTTGCTCGCATCGATGCGGTCAACCCAGCGCTGAACGCCGTGGTGCGGGTGCTGGCTGACCAGGCTCGGGCAGCTGCCGATCAGGCGGATCGTCGATTGGCGGCAGGCGAGAGCGTTGGTCCTCTGCATGGCGTTCCCTTCACGGTGAAGGAAAACATCGACATGGCAGGCCTGCCGACAACCTGGGGCGTGCCGGCGCTAGCGGACGCCGTCGTCCCTGTAGACGCACCGGTTGTCGAACGGATGCGGGCTGCCGGCGCGATTCCGATTGGCCGGACGAATTTGCCGGATATGGCGCTACGCATCCACACGGTCAGTTCGCTGCACGGCCTCACGCGTAATCCCTGGCATCCGGGCCGCACCGCCGGGGGCTCCAGCGGGGGCGAAGCTGCGGCCCTGGCCAGTGGCATGAGCCCGCTCGGGTTAGGAAACGACATTGGCGGCTCATTGCGCAATCCCGCTAACGCGTGCGGCGTTGCATCGATCCGTCCTTCAGCGGGCCGGGTGCCCGACGCTGATGTCGGGCCGAAGGGAGGCAATTTGCTGGCTGTGCAACTGATGAATGTGCAAGGGCCGATGGCAAGGCGCGTGGCTGACGTGCGCCTTGCCTTGCGTGTTTTGATGGGGGCGCACGCACGCGACCCTTGGTCCATCGACGCGCCATTCGAGGGACCAGCTCTAACCCGGCCGATCCGCGTGGCAGTGATGCCGGAGCCTCCCGGTGGAAATACCCATTCCGCGGTCGCGGCGACCGTCCGACGTGCGTCACTCGCATTGGCCGACGCAGGCTATGTGGTCGAAGAGATCAATCCGCCGCGTTATGAGGACGCGATAAGTTGCTGGGCGCGCTTTATCCTCGGTGACTTCGCATCGGAACTTGACACGTTGTCCCTTATCCTAGGGGTCGACGCGATGAGCTTCCTGAACAACTTCCAGGCGGCGGTGCCTGCACTGGCCGATACGGCGGCTTGGTCGAACCTGATGGTCGAGCGTCACGCGATCGCAAGAGCCTGGTCAGTGTTCATGGCAGAGAGACCACTCTTGCTGTCGCCGACCTGGACACAATCGCCGCCCGAGCATGGGTTTGACTCAGCCACGGCAGAGGGAGCCGCCGTCGCCAAGGAGCTGATGCGTCCGGTGGTCCCGGCCAACCTGCTGGGACTTCCCTCGGCCTGTGTCCCAGCCGGGCGCGATGAAGCGACGGGCCTGCCGATTGGCGTGCTCGTCACCGGTCAGCGGTTTCGGGAAGATCTTTGCCTTGCAGCTGCGGAAGCGATCGAGACTCGCCTCGGTCTCGCCACGCCGATTGATCCGGTACGGTGAACCACCAGCTGCGGTCCTTGTGGCCGGAGCTGAGCAAGGTGATGCCTGCCGGCATCCTCGGCCGGCAGGAGGTAGGAAGGATGAGTTAGGAGATCCTGAGGTCGCCGACGCGCATCATGGCGATGCGGTGAGCTCATTCAGCAGCGATCTCGCCCGCACCAGATCCGCGGTTTCGAACCCCTCGGTGAAGCGGGCATAAATCGAAGCCAGCAGCGCGTGTGCCGCTTGTCCGCGGTTCTGCCTTCGCCACAATCGTGCCAGGCTGGTCGCAGTCCGCAGCTCCCAGGACAACGCGCCCTGCTTGCGCGCCGCATCGAGGGAGCGCCGGAACAAGGCTTCGGCTGTTTCGTCGGCGCCGGAACAGGCGTCCTTGAGAATGGCCTCGGCTTCGATGCGAAGGAGCTCAGGGCGGCACCAGCTCGCGATGCCGGTTTCGGCGCGTGTGATCGCATCTGCGGCGAACGGCGTCTCACAGCATGCGATGAGCATTTCGAGGTGCAGCGCGCTGAACAAAGGATCGCGCTGCAGATCGAGGCAGGTTGCGCCCGGTCCAGTCGGCTCGTCCAGCCGAAACTTGACCGCTGCTTCGAAGCAGCGTCCCCAGAAGTGCCAATAGGGCAGCGAACACTGCGCCGAATGATCAACGAACATCGTGGCGAAACGGCTGGCAGTCACCAGGTCGCCGGCCAGCAGGGCAGTGGGGCAGGCGCAAAACAGGACGAAGCAGAGCGAAAGCGCATGGTCGGCAGCCAATCCCTCGGCGACCGCTTCGTGCGCGGTCCGCAGCGCGCGGTCGGGGAACCCCTGGAGCCAGAGAATCTCGGCGAGCAGGCTGCGTGGAAGATGATAGGCATCATTGCTGAACCACGATGCCGTCGGCAGATCCTGCGACAGGACGTTCTCGGTATGGCGGCGTGCAATCGCCTGGTTGCCAGCAAAATGTTGGCTCAATGCGAGCAGCCGCTCGCTCATGGTGACGGCTCCGTCATCCAAATTCAATGCGGCATGCCGGGCCCGACTGGAGAGCTCGACCGCTGAAGCATAATCGCCGGCGGCGACGCGCGCCATTCCAAGTCCCCAGAGGGCACGCCATTGGGCCGCGGGCTTGCCAAGCAGGTCGGCAATTTCCAGTCCTCGCTCAAACGCGGCGGTCATTCCCGGCTGTGGGCCTGTCGTATGCATGTACGCGTAGCCAAGCATGACGTTGAGCTTCATCTCGATCGTCACATCAAGGATGTTCCCGGCCTTGAGAGCCTGTTGCGCCCGTTCGAGATGCCTTCGATACTCGTCGATCACCGAGAGCCGGAACCAGATCGGCGAGGAAGCCAAGACGAGCTCTGCACTGACGATTGCGTCGCCCCGTGGCGAGAAGCACCAGTCAAGCGCGACACGGACGTCGTCGAGCATGCGATCGAATCTCGCCGGCCAGGCCGCCGTGTTTGTGCTCAGGGCCCGCACATGTTCGCACATGGCGCAGCAAAGCTCGGCGTGCCGTCGCCGCGCGGCTGGCGCTTCGCCGAAGGCTTCGAGTTTCTCCAGCGCATAGAGGTGGGTCGTCTCGAGCATACGAAACAGCACTTGCTCGCCGGTCACATCGGTCATGATCAGCGACTTTGCCGCAAGACTGGTGATACCGTCGAGCAGTTCGGCAGCACTGATCTCGCTGCAGGTCGCCACCTTCGTCGCTGATTCGAGATCGAAGCGACCCGGAAAGACGGCGATCCGCCGCAGGATCGCCCGTTCGACCTCCGACAACAGGCCATAACTCCAATCGAGCGTGGCACGGAGCGTCTGTTGCCGCGGCACCGCGGTGCGTCGGCCTCTGGTCAGCAGCTGAAGGCTGTTGCCCAGCCGCGCGGCCAGCCCACGCGGCCCAAACAAGTCGATCCGCGCGACCGCGAGCTCGATCGCAAGCGGAATGCCGTCAAGACGGCGGCACAGATCGGCCACGACCGGCACGTCGGCATCGTTGAGCTCGAAGTCGTCGTGGCTGGCAACGGCGCGCTCGACGAACAGGCGGATAGCGGAGAACGTCATCGCCTCCTTGGTGGTGAGGCTGGCGGATGCCGGCGGGATCGACAACGGACCGAGCCGATACACCCATTCGCCTTCGGCACGGAGCGCCTCGCGACTTGTTGCAAGGATGTGGACGCCCGGGGCGGCCCTGAGCAGCTCTTCTGCCATTGCAGCTGCGGGTCCGACCACGTGCTCGCAATTGTCGAGGATGATCATCACGTGCTTCTTCGCCAGAAATGTCCGAATTGCCGGCACCGGATCGTCGGAGAGGACCGCAAGCCCGAGCGCGGAGGCTAGGGTGGCGGGCACAAGCGCGTGATCGGTGATGGTGGCGAGATCGACGAAGCAGGCGCCTTGCTCATAGTGCGGCGCGAGGCGTTCAGCCGTGGCAACCGCAACGGTGGTCTTGCCGATGCCCCCGGGACCTACGACCGTCACGAAACGTTGCTGCGGCAAGCGTTCCACCAGATCCCTGACAACATCGGCCCGACCGATGACGCGTGAACATGGGGCGGGCAATTCGGCACGGCGCTCGGCCGGATCGGTGCGCACAACGGGCGTGGGCTTGGCGTCGCCGAGGCGTGTGACCGGCGCGATGAAGCGATATCCACGACCGCTGATGTTCTCCACGAAACGGCTGCTGTTGTCGCTGCCCAGAACTCTGCGGAGCGCCGCAATGTGAACCCTCAGCGTCGCCTCTTCTACAACGGTGTTCGGCCATACGCGGGCGATCAGTTCCTCCTTTCCGACGACGTCCCCGCAGCGCTCGATCAAGGCGAACAGAATCTCGAAAGCGCGGCTACCCAGCCGGATCGGCTGATCACCTTCGAGCAGCACGCGTTGGACCGGGAGCAGGCGAAAGGTGCCAAAGGCCAACACAGGTGCGCTTGGCTGCTGTACACCATTCGACATCTATACGTATTGCCTCATGGATGGCGCCGAAAGCGAACTACATCTAGCTATGCAACGAGCGAAGTCTAATGCGGATCTATGCAGAGGTCGGCGTCAAAATGAATCAGAGTCAGTGCTACAAGGAAGATGTTGCAAATGTCACAGTTTGAGCCGTGCCAGCATAAACTGCGACTCGCCGCTCCAAGCCGATTCGAGGCTGTGGAAAGCCTCCTTTGTGGCCGCGCGCCGGTTTGTTGCACGCTGGATCGGTCCTTTTTGGTCTCTCCGCATCATGCTCTTTTGCCTCGGCTGTCAAACAAAAGGACTGGCTCGTTGCTCGCTGCCTTTCGACTGATAGACATGATTGCATTTGCAACACCTCGAACACGAAGCCGTTATCCGATATGACGGCGGCGGTGAAGCAACAGCAGTCGATTGCCACCGTTCGCGTTTCGTAGATCGCGAATATCGGGCGGACGATCGCAGAGTCTTCTACGAGCAAGTTACGAGCAGGTCTGCCGTGGGTTGCCGTAGGAGAGCCGCCGTCAATCGGAGCCGCGCCGCCGCCGTGCGCACGCAGATCAATATGGTACGCAGGGCTCGGCTTGAGCTTCGGTGGCCTCGTTTCGCGCAGCTGCCATTTGAACGTCAGTCTTCCGCTGTATCAACTGACCAAGGTTGCCGTGGCCTGATTGCGGAGCCTTCGATGCCGATTATTGATAGGTCCGCCTTCTCGGTTTGGAAAATTCTCCTGAGAAGGTCGCACTCGCATGCCTCTGCGCCACTTTGCGGCGTTTATCGAACACGCTATGGAACAACCGAACAACGCTTGCAATGACGGTCTCCGTGATCGGATCGCTGGTCGCGGCTGAGAGCACGATGGCTTCGGCTTCTCGGGCTTTCAGGTTGGTAGAACTGCTCGAAACCGCCCTTTCAGGCTGATTATATGCCATGCGGATGACTCCTTTTTTAATACCTCGAAAGCGGCATGCGGTGTCCAGCGCGACTCGGAACTCTGCGAGCTCATGGTGCTGCCACCGCTGTCCGGCAATCTGCAAGGCCTGCCGAATTAATCTGAAGTGATTTGACTACATGCTGGTGTCCGCAGCGCACGATATCGTTGCGGCTGAAATCCCGCGGGTATCCATCGCAAACGTTCTGGGCGAGAGATGAGACAGACACCGTTCTCGCTCCTGAAGGGGCGCTGTGAATGAGTGATCGACGTCTGTTGAGGAGGCGTCTGAGTGCGGCGAGATCAGTCAGCGCGAATTGAAGTATTGGACGGAGTTGTTCCGTATCGGAACGCTCAGTCGTTAAGGACGAGATTGCACGATGGAACTTACTGTGTGAGGGCCGAAATCGTCGTGGGGAACAACGCACTTCGCTTCGATCCGATGCGCGACTACTGCTGCGGACTCCGATCCGCGCTCGCTTCGTCGAGGGTGTCGAGACCGCTGATCAGACGGAGCGAGATTGTTGCGGGACGAGCTCATCGTATCGCCCTGATCGCCGCGGTGACCATTTGCATCTCTTAACTTCTGTTGCGGTGCGCCAGGTGCATATTGCTCGCGATAGCTGATCGTCTTCAAGGCGGAACTCCCGCGGACCGTATGAACAGAAATATGTTCACGTCTCTTCTTGCAGTATGCCCACAAAATCAGGCTAGCGATGGTGTCGAATTCGCCGCCGCGCGCAGCATGCGCATCCTGGTCGCGGACGAGAACCAGGACACGTGTCATATGATCGTGAGCTACCTTAGAGAGCAGCAGATTGCTGCTACGGGCGCGTCGGAGCGCCACGATGTGATGGACAAGCTTGTCGCCCAGGCGCCTGGGCTGCTGATCCTTGACCTGCAGTTCGGCAGCAACAGCGGCCTGGATCTGCTCCGAGAGATACGGTCGAACTACGACGTGGCAGTCATCACCATGGGTTATCCATGCAAGGACATCGATCCGGTGATCGGGCTGGAGATCGGCGCCGACGACTATCTGAAAAAACCGTTCAGCATGCGAGAGCTTCTGGCGCGTATCCAAGCCATATTGCGGCGCAAGCCGGGGCTGAGAAGCGGCCTTGCCCTCCATCCCCGGCTCCATTGCTACGAGTTCAGCGGTTGGCATCTGGATCCGTTGACGCGCCGTCTGACCAGCCCCGACGGACGGCCGGTTGCAATCACCAAGAGCGAATATGCGCTGCTGCTTGCTTTTCTTCGCGCACCGCGGCGGCTGCTCAGCCGCCAGGCTCTGCTGCGGGCAACGCATGTGCATGAGGACATTTTTGATCGGACGATCGACGTCCAAGTTATGCGCTTGCGGCGCAAGCTGACGATCGGCCCGGACGCGCCACCTCTCGTCAAGACCGAGCGCGGCCTCGGCTACGTGTTCACGTCGGCCGTCGATGAACTTGAGCGGGACATCCCAGGACGCCTGACATGACTTGGCATCGATGAGCGAGTCCGACTCATGCCATCCGCGGCTTGACGATTGATGCGTGCAAGAGAGCCGAACTCATTTCACCTGGGACATGAAAAATGAAAGACTCGAGGATCGACCATTTTTCGCCGTCCAGTACCTCGATCATTTCGTTCAGGTTGCTATCCACAGAGGATCTCAGTCAGCTGCTCAGAGCAGGAATGGCGGAATTAATCACATCCGTAACGCATCTCAGCTTGATCGGCCGGACCGTCGCTGCGATGCAGGTGCCTGTACTCATTCGCCTTGGGTAAACGCGGTCCACGTGGACCGTGGCCAGATGCACACGGAGGGCTCCGATGCGCGAGACTTGGCAAACTATCCGCGACTGAGCTGGCACGCATTGCACCTTGGCGGCTGAGTTCGGCCGAGGCGGTGGACGGGCATCGGCGATGGCTCGACAACTGTCCACCGCACTTCGCTCGAACGACAGGAGGATCGAATGCAGGAATCCATTCTTGCCAGAGCCGCGCGCGCGGCGGTCAGGATCTGCCTCAAGCCTGCATTGCAGCCGGCGTTCTCAATCGATACCCAGCGGATATGGGCTAACCTTGCGGCGCGCACTCTGGGCGCGCCGTTCGGCGTCCGCTTTGCTAATTCGCGTCTGGCCGGCGTTCCCGTCGAAAAAGTGCAGCCCAAGGCCGGACGCCTTTCTTCGGCCCGCGCCGTACTTTTTCTGCACGGCGGAGGATTCGTCATAGGATCGCCGGTCAGCCACCGCAGCATCACCGGCCGTCTCGCCAAGCTGGCGTGTGCTACAGTGTACGCTCCGGACTATCGGCTCGCCCCCGAACATCCGTTCCCAGCAGCGTTGGACGACGCGTTTGCCTGTTACCGCGCGCTGTTGGAGCAGGGCTATGCCGCGGAGCACATCGCCGTTGCCGGAGACTCGGCCGGTGGCGGTCTCGCTCTGTCGCTCTCTCTCCGCTTGGGGCAGGAGGGGATTGCGCGACCTGGTTGCATCGTGCTCATTTCACCTTGGGCGGACCTGACGCTGTCGCAACTGGCAGATATTCCGGACGACGCGCTGCTACGCGCTTCGTGGCTCGCTCATGCCGCAGCGGCCTATCTGAAGGGGCGGCCTGCCGATTCACCGCTCGTATCACCGCTTTACGCTGATCTCGCGGGCCTGTCTCCGGTCCTTGTTCAATCGGCCTCCGAGGAAATCTTGCGCGCAGATTCCAGGCGTCTCGTCCAAGCACTCAGCGTGGCGAGAGTCCCGGTCTCGCATCGCGAGTTTCCGCATATGTGGCACGACTTCCAGCTTTACGCAGGGATGGTCCCGGAGGCGACGCTCGCGCTGGAGGAAATGGCCCGATTCATAACGGAGCATCTGACGGTGAAGATGCGTGATCACGCGGCGAACGATGTCGCAGGCGCTCTTCAGGCTGGCGCGGTGCAAAGTGGGAGATAGCTATCAGCTCGGCCGAAAGACAGCGCACGTCGCCTGCCATCACGACGCACAAGATCGGCAAGTTCGCGAGAGCGGCGACCGGCCAAAGTTGCCGTTCTTGGCATGCCGTGCAAAGCACCGGCGCGGAGACCGACGGTTACGGCAGCAATGCTGTTGTCCAGGCCTGTAATGCGCCGGAAATTCTGGGCTGCCAGTGTGTCCTCCGTTCGTGCTGTGGCAAGAAGCCATGTGGCGCGGTGCTATCGGCTTCCGTTGCTTGTCGCCGCCGACCAGCATCCGAGAGATGATGGTCGGAGCTATGGCGCAGTACAAACCCAAGTGCGCGTAACGGACTGGAGGAGTTGATGCAAAGGATAGTTGCTACCGTCGCCTGCCTTGTTCTTGTGGCATTGCCCCACGCTGTGCTTCGTGCACAGACACAGCAGGGCATCACGGCGAAGAACGACAAGAGCGCCGAGCAGGCGGACGGCGCGCTGAACGCCGCCTACCAACGCTTGCTGGAGAAAATCTCGCCGGCCGGACAGTCGGCCCTTCGCGAAGCGCAATCGACTTGGCTGCACTTCCGGGATCAGGAATGCGAGTTCGAAGCGCTCGGATCGACCGGCGGCTCCGTCCACCCGCTGGCGATCCTGATCTGCAAGGAGCGCATCACGCGGATGCGAACTGCGGAGCTGGTCGCTCAAATCAATTGCTCGGAAGGCGACTTGACCTGCGGACACCAGTGAGCGGACGGCTCCGCATGACTGGGGGCGACGGCAGGCGCCGCACAATCTGTCACGAATGTGGGCGCCGAGGGAGTACCAGCTGGATTGTCGCTTCTAGCGCGGTCTTGAGTTCGACGTTTGAGTTGCAAAGATGCAGGCAGGAGGACCCAAACGTCAAATCCGCTGCATTAGACCCAACCGCCATCGACAATGTAGTTCTGGTTAGTACAGGCGCCGCTGTCGTCGGCGGCGAAGAACACCACGACGCGGGCGATGTCGTCCGGCACGAGTTTGCGCTTGAGGCATTGACGCTGCATGATCTCGGCCTCGCCCTCCGGAGTCAGCCACAGATCCTGCTGCCGCTGGGTCATGATCCAACCGGGCAGGATGGAATTGACTCGCACGTTGTTCGGCCCAAGATCGCGGGCGAGCGCACGCGTGAGGCCCTGAATCGCGGACTTGGCCGTGGTGTAGCAGGGCATGTTGCCCTGGCCGATCACCCAGCTCACCGAGCCGATGTTGACGATGGCGCCGCCGCCCGCCTGGATCATATCGGGCACGACCGCCTGGGCGCCAAAGAACTGATGTTTCAGGTTCACGGCGATCCGGTCATCCCAGTATTCCGGCGTGACCTCCGCGATGGTGTGTCGGTCGTCGCGAGCGGCGTTGTTGACCAGAATGGTGATCGGCCCCAACGTCTCGCGAACGCCACCGACTGCGCGTCTCAAGGCGCCGATGTCGCGCAGGTCGGCGTGCTCGAAGTGCACGTGGGCATCTCGCGGCAGGCTCGCCAGCAGCTGTTCCGAAGCCTTCACATCGACGTCGATGAAGCCGACCCGCGCGCCCTGGCCGATGAATTGGCGTACAATGGCTTCGCCGATGCCGGAGCCGCCGCCTGTCACCAGGACGGTGCGGTCCTTGAGGCTTGGATAGATCGCGCCCTGCATGCGTGTCCTCTCGATTCGGCGCTTGACGCGCGCCGGTTGCGTCGCTGCGACAAGGCCGCAGCTGCGGTATTCACTCGGTCGTTTCCATGTGGTTTCGGTCCACGACCCGCAGCGTCCGCCGCACCATGCCGTCGACAATTGCCGTCGATTCGCACGGGCGCAGATAAATCGCCGTGGACTTGAGCAGCCACGGCAACACCGCCTGCTCGAGCCGCTCCTCATAGGCGTGGCGCATCATGTCAAATGCCTGCAGGCCGGGGCCCGCGAGGATGACATGATTCGGGCGCAGCACCGATATCGTTGCTGCGACTGCCTCCGCAAGCGCGTGGCCCGCCTGCTGGAATAACTGCTCGAAACGAGGATCGCCGCCCAGCGCGCGCTGGCGCAGCAGAGCCATCTGCGCCTCGGACGGCTGCTGCGACACCGCCGGCGGCAAGTCTACAAAAGTGCGGGCGTCGCGGTAGAGCGCATAGTCCGCGAGATAGGCCTCGACGCAGCCGCGTTGGCCGCAGCGGCATTGCGGACCGTTCGGCGCCAGCTTGACGTGGCCGATCTCGCTGCCGGCACCCCAACGCGCTTCACCGTCGACGACGACGCCCATTCCGACGCCGTGGCCAACCATGATCGTGGCCGAGAGCCCCTGTGCGAGGGCGGGCTCGGCGGCTGCGAGGGCCAGCGCAACTGCGACCGCGTCGTTCGTCATCACGACCTCGACCCCGAATGCCTCGCGCAACGGCTTCGCCAGATCGACGTCGGTGACCGACAGCGCCGGACTCCACAGCAGCCGGCCGGTGTCCGCGTTCACGATGCCCTGCAGCGCAATCCCGATTCCCAACAGCCGATCGCGCGGCGTGGCTGTCTGGACCAGCATCGCATCGATCTGCGCGGCCACCAGTTCGCACAACCCGCCCGCATCGAGAGCGCGCGTCGCCAGCGTCAATCGCGATTGCGCCACGCCAGAGCCACTGAAATCGGCGATCAGTGTCTCGATCAGGTTCATGCGCAGTGAGACCGTGATGATGCGGCCGAACTCCGGGTTCATGGTCAGCAGCACCGCTGGACGGCCACGGCGGCGGCCATTCAGCCCGTCCGAATCCTCCTCGTCGGCATCGTCGGACCAAGGGGGCGCCGTCCCCGTATCGGTCTCGGCCTCGCACAGCAGGTCTTCGGCCATGAGTCGCGAGGTGATGGCCGAAATAGCCGGGAAACTCAGCCCGGTGCTTCGTGCGAGCTCCACACGCGGCAATGGCCCCTGACGTCGCAGGACTTCGACGAGGCGGCCGCGATTCGATCCGCGGGCCAGGCTTGAAGCACGTCTCGTCGACTCGGGCTGCTCATCCATGCAGTCCTTTTAATTCGCCCACTGAAGTTAATCAATGTGTGCAACGCACGCGCAGCCGAAGATGGCACCTGCGGGCAGCCTCATGGTACCCGGTGCGCTATTCGAACTTGAAGACAGAAGAAACAACATCCTTGACTGGACATATTGTCGCGCCTAATTTGTTCGCGGCGTGAAGAAAATAAGGGCGCAAGAAGCGCCATGCGTCAAACCCCTGATTTGGGGGGACAAAAAGGGAGACGTGCACATGAAGGGCTCAATGACGAAATTGATCGTGCCGCTGCTGGCGGGTGCGGCCGCGCTCGTGATGGCCACAGGCGCGGCAGACGCGCAGCAGAAGAAGACCATCGCGCTGGTGACCAATGTCGCGGCCGACTTCTGGACCATCGCAGGCCGTGGGCTCGAGAAGGCGCAGAAGGAGCACCCGGACTATAATATCGAGCTGATCGTCACCAACGAAGGGACCGCGGCAGGCCAGCGGCGCGAGTTGGATGACCTCCTGGTGCGCGGCGTCGCCGGCATCTCCATCTCTGTCGACGATGCGCCGCACGCAACCGAAGAGCTCAACAAGGTTGCGGCCAAGACCGTGTTGATCACGACGGATAGCGACGCGCCTCAGAGCAATCGCCTTGCCTATATCGGCACCGACAACGTCGCGGCCGGCCGGCAGGCGGGCGAGGAGATCAAGAAGGCGCTGCCGAACGGCGGCAAGATCGCATTGTTCGTCGGAACGATGGATGCCGATAACGCCCGCGAGCGGGTGCAGGGTATCAAGGACGCGATCGCCGGCAGCAAGGTCGAGCTGGTCGACGTGTACACCGACCAGGTGGACTTCGCCAAGGCCAAGGCGAATATGGAGAACGTGCTCGTCAAATATCCCGACATCGCGCTGATGTCCGGTCTGTGGAGCTACGAGACGCCGCTGATCTATGACGCCGTGAAGGCGGCGGGCAAGGCCGGCAAGGTGAAGATCGTCGGCTTCGACGAAGACCAGCGCACGCTGCGGGGCGTTTCCGACGGCACCATCGAATCCACGGTCGTGCAGCAGCCGTACGAGTTCGGCTATCTCTCCGTCACCAACATCATCAAGACGCTGAACGG
The DNA here is from genome assembly GCF_051167795.1 of Bradyrhizobium sp. HKCCYLS1011. NCBI lineage: Bacteria > Pseudomonadati > Pseudomonadota > Alphaproteobacteria > Hyphomicrobiales > Nitrobacteraceae > Bradyrhizobium > Bradyrhizobium sp. HKCCYLS1011. Next base: position 118,514 of record NZ_JBNPTT010000007.1, read on the forward strand.
CGATAAGTCCTGGGTCCCGGCGGACAAGAAGCTGATTGTGCCGACCAAGGTGATCGACAAGTCCAACGTCGCTGAGTTCACCGCATCCATGAAGGAACTGCTGAAGAAGTGACTTCGGTGAGCTTCACCGCCCGGCTGCCACAGGCGGCCGGGCGTTGTGCGGGAGGAAACGCCGAATGGCGGAGACGCTGCTGGAACTTGCCGGGATCAGCAAGACCTATCCCGGTGTCAGGGCACTCGATGACGTCAACCTGCGCGTATATCGCGGTGAGGTGCTGGGCCTGATCGGGGAGAACGGCGCCGGAAAATCGACGCTGATGCGCGTGCTGGCCGGCGTGATCGCGCCGAGCGAGGGCGTGATTCGCATCGGCGGCAGTGACCACGCGCGGATGACCGTGAGCGAGGCGACGCGGGCCGGCATCGCCTTCGTGCATCAGGAACTGAATCTGTTCGAGAATCTCGACGTGGCGGCCAACGTATTTATTGGGCGCGAGAAGCTGATGGGTGGTCCGCTGAAGCTGGTGGACAATGCGGAGATGCAGGCCCGGGTAACGCCGCTGCTGGAGCGCCTCGGCGCCGACTTCACGCCGAACACGCTGGTCGACAATCTGTCCATCGCGCAGCGCCAGATGGTGGAGATCGCCAAGGCGCTCTCGATCGATGCCCGCGTGATCATCATGGACGAGCCGACCTCCAGCCTGACGATTTCGGAGACTGAGCGGCTGCTGGAGGTGATTGCTGATCTGAAGGCGCATGGCATCTCGGTGATCTATATCTCGCATCGGCTGAGCGAGATCATGACCTGTGCCGACCGCGTCGTGGTGCTGCGCGACGGGCGCACGGTCGGAGAGCTGGCGCGGGCCGAGCTGAGCCACGCTGCCATGATCCGGCTGATGATCGGCCGCGATCTGAAGGCGCTGTATACGCCGCCGCAACGGCCACCGCAGCCGGGCGGCTGCGATATCATCGGCCTTGTGACATCAGCCTTTCCGGACCGGCAGATCAATCTGTCCGTGCGGCGCGGCGAGATCCTCGGCCTGGCAGGGCTCGTGGGCGCGGGCCGCACGTCGCTCGCCCGCGCGGCTTTCGGCATTGACCCGCTGCTGGGGGGCGAGATCAGGATCGACAACGCGCCGGTCGGTGTCGCATCGCCGCGGGACGCGATCCGGCAAGGGATCTATCTGGTTCCGGAGGACCGCAAGAAAGCCGGGCTGGTGCTGGAATTGCCGATCCGGGAGAACGTGACGCTCGCGAGCCTGCTGAACTATGCGCAGATGTGGCTGGTCAACGGCGCAGCCGAGCGCAAGGTCGCGAAGGAGCAGGTCAGGAGCTTGTCCATCAAGGCGCCGAGCATCGATATGGAAGCCGTGACGCTCTCCGGCGGCAACCAGCAAAAGGTCGTGCTCGGTAAATGGCTTTCCATGCAGCCGCGCGTGATGTTCTTCGACGAGCCGACCCGCGGCATCGACGTCGGTGCCAAGAGCGAGATCTATCTCTTGATGCGCCATCTCGCCGACCAGGGCGTCGCGATCGTGATGATCTCCTCGGACATGGAGGAGGTCATCGGCGTCTCCGACCGCGTGGCCGTGATGCATGAAGGGACTGTCAGCGGCGTGCTGGAGCGCGAGCAGTTCAGCGAATACAACGTGTTGCGGCTGGCGATCGGCCAGGCGCCGGCAACCATGGAAGCCGCTGCGCCATGATGAAGAAAGAACTCGGCCTGTTCCTGCTGCTGGCTTTGATCTCCGCGATTACGGGCGCGATCAATCCGGCATTCCTATCGTTCGTGAACTTGCTGAACATGGCCAATCTGATCGGCTTGTTCGGTGTGTTCGCGCTCGGCGAGGGGCTCGTGATCATCACCGGAGGCATCGATCTTTCGCTGGGCTCGATGTTCGCGCTGCTCGGTGTCGTCTTCATCGACCTGCTGACGACCTATGAGGTCTATTGGCCGCTGGCGCTGCTGCTGGTCCTGCTGGGCGGGCTGGCGCTGGGCGCGATCCAGGGCTTCCTGATCACCCGGCTGAAAATGCAGCCGTTCATCGTGACGCTGTGCGGCTTGCTGATCTATCGCGGAGCCGCCCGCTACTATACGAGCGATTCGACACGCGGCTTCGGCTATGGCGACGAGGCCAAGACACTGAGCGACATCGCCTCAGGCAATATCGCGGGGATCCCGAACACCTTCATCTTCCTGATCATTCTTGCGCTGATCCTCGGCGTGCTGCTGCACCGCTCGGTCTACGGGCGCTGGCTCTATGCGGTGGGCAAGAACGAGGAAGCGGCGCGGTTCTCTGGTATCAGCACGAATGCCGTGATCGCGACGGCCTATATCATCAGCGGCGGGCTCGCCGGAGTTTCGACCGTGTTGTTCGTGTTCTACACGAACTCGGTTTCTCCGAGTTCGTTCGGCAATTTCTACGAGCTCTATGCGATTGCGGCTGCCGTTCTTGGTGGATGCAGCCTGCGCGGCGGCGAGGGCTCCATTCTCGGCATCGTGCTTGGCACAGCGCTGCTGCAGGTGCTGCAGAATCTCGTGAATATTCTGGGCATTCCGAATTCCCTGAACTTCGCGGTGATGGGAACGGTGATCCTGCTCGGCGTTCTCGCAGACCAGCAGTTGCAGGCGCGCCGGCGACGCAAGATGGCGCTGGCCGGTGTGGCACGTCCGGCGCCGAAACCAACGCTCATGCAGGGAACGCAGCACATGTCGCCAGGGGGCGCGACTGCGTTGCCCACCAGGACGGGCGATCAGGCATGAGAGCTTAATCGGATCGGGCGCGTCAAATTGGGCGCGGCCACTTGAGTGAGGGGGAATGGGGAATAATGGGGGGAGTTCGACGATCTTCGCCAAGAGCGAAGGCGTCGCCGCGATAGCGGTTTCTTCCTCGAAAGATCCAACCTGCAGTTGACACGGGGCCGCTGTTTGGGGCGGCGGCCGAGATCGGTGTGTGCTGGGGAAGGGAGCGCGTCCAGGCTTGATGGCTTTGGGCCGGGACGTGCGCGGAGAATAAACAAGGCCTTGGGGAAGTTGTAAGGGCAAAAAAATGTTGCACGGGTCTATGACGACCGCACGTCTGTGCGGGGTGGGGGTTGTTTTATCGTGTCTGCTGAGCGGCGGAGCGTATGCGGCCGATCTGCCGACGAAAGCGCCGCCTGTTCCTTATCCGTCGGCGGATGATTTCTGGACGCGGCCTTATCTGTTTGGCGATCTCGGCCGGACCAGGCTGAAGGAGATGGGCATTTCGCTGGCGCTCACGCTGGGTGACGAAGCCGTCACCAACGTGTCGGGTGGAAGCAGGAATGCCTCGGCCAACGCCGGCCAGCTCTGGTTCGAAGCCAAGTTCGACATGGAGAAGCTGGCCGGCATCAAAGGCGGCATGTTCGCCTTCACCTATGTCGACCGCTTCGGCGACAATCTGAACACCGAGGCCGGCATTCCGGCTCTGCAGCTGACCAACGAAGTCTACGGTCGCGGCAACATCGCCCGCCTGACCGAATTCTACTGGCAGCAGAAGCTGTTCGATGATCGCCTCGTCCTCAAGGGCGGCCGTCTTCCGGTCGGTGGCGACTTCTTCTTCGGGTTGTGCGAGTTCATCAACCTGACCTTCTGCGGCGGCCAGCCCGGCAACATCCAGGGTGGCTACATCTTCAACTGGCCGGTCAGCCAGTGGGGCGGTGTCGCGCACTACAACATCACCAAGGAATTGCAGATTTCGGTCGGCGTCTACGACGCCAATCCGCAATATCTGACGACCTCGGACGCCGGCATCTACGCGGCGCCGGGCATCCCGTCCTCGCACCCAGGCTCGGGCGTGCTGGTGCCGGTGGAGTTGGTCTATGCCCCCAGCGGTCCGCTCAACGGGACCTGGCGCTTCGGCGGCTGGTATGACAACGCCTCGACCATCGATGGCGGCCTGCCGGGAATCATCACGGTCATCCCGGGCGTCGGCGGGGTGCCGGATCAGAATATCGGCGATCAACGCGGCCGCTACGGCGTCTATGAGTCGATCCTGCAGCGCTTGACCGTCGAGGGTCCGAAGGCACAGGGCTGGTACACCTTCCTCAACACCAGCGTGGCCGATCACCGGACGGCGTATCAAGACTACCAGATCGCGTGGGGCGTCAAGCACACCGGCACCTTCTCCTTCCGTCCGGAGGACGAAGTCGGCTTCGCAGTGGGCACCACGCACGTGAACTCGGCGGCGCTGACCCCGAATGCCGGCGGCAACGAGGTTCCGATCGAAGCCTGGTACGGCTGGCAGGCGACCGGCTGGATGAACCTCAAGTTCGACGCCCAGTATGTGATCAATCCCGGCGGCCGCGGCTTCAATGCCGCCGGCGTGAAGACCGACAATGCCTGGGTGTTCGGCCTGCGCACCGTGGTCCACTTCTGATCTGACGGCCTTCGGGCCAGGATACGAGCCGATCTGACGAGCTGATCTGACGCAAAGGGGCGTGCCCGTATGCGGGCATGCCCACAGCAGCCACCAAAGCTCTCCCGATCACGAACGGCCGCTCCCCCAGGGCGGCCGTTCAGCGTTTCGCCGCCGACGTTCAGGCGGCAAAGCCGAGCTGCCCTGAGGCTTTCATCTGCCTTTATCGCCGTGCTACATCATTTGCCTCACGGCGGGCGACGGCATTGGCAACGGCAAAGCGGAATCTGAAGTGGCAGCGCGACCCAGAGGGGATGCGGCTGCGCATTTTGGAGGCCGCAAAGCAGGAGTTTGCGGCCCATGGTCTGGCAGGCGCGCGGGTCGATCGCATCGCCGCCAAGGCCGGCGCCAACAAGCGCATGCTGTATTACCATGTGGGCAAGAAGGACGAACTCTATCTCGCAGTCCTGGAAGGCGCCTACGAGAAGATCCGGAGCGAGGAGCGGGGCCTCGATCTCGAACATCTCGCGCCGCCCGAGGCGATCAGGCGGCTGATTGAGTTCACCTGGAATTACTTCCTGCGCAATCCGGAATTCCTGGCGCTGCTGCAGACCGAGAACTTGGCGCGCGCGAAGCACCTCAAGCGCTCGACCAAGGTGAAGTCCATGCATTCTCCCTTCGTGGAGATGATCCGGACGGTGGTGAGACGCGGGGTCAAGAGCGGCGATTTCAAAGCGGAGCTCGATCCGGTCCAGCTCTACATCTCGATCGCCGCGCTCAGCTTCTTCTATCTGTCCAACAGCGCAACCCTTAGCGTGATCTTTGGCCGCGATCTGTTGTCACAAGCGGCAAAGGACGAGCGGCTGGCCCACATGGTTGGGCTGGTGCTGGCGGCCCTGACCGGCCGCTCGGCCGCGCTGTTCGATGTTCCCCGGGCCCGGCGGCCTCGCGCGCCGCTCCACCAGTCGATCTAAGCAGGTTCCACCCTGGTTCGGAGTGGCGGAAAAGGCGCTGGACAGTATTTATCCAACGGGTTAATTACGGAGAAGAAAAGAACAAGAAGTGGAGTGAAACGTGGCCGAGCCGAAGGCGCCGCCGATCTTCGCTAGAGCTCTGAACGTAGCCTGGATCAGGCCGCTCCTGTTCCTGATCTTCATTGTCGCGATCTGGGATCTCTCCATTCGCCTGTTCAAGATCCCCGCCTACCAGATCCCTGCGCCGGCGGACGTTGTCGCCGTGCTGCGCAGCGACTGGCCGGAACTGCTGCGGCAGTCCTGGCCCACCACCTACGCGACGGTGTGCGGCTTCCTCCTGTCGGCCTTGTTCGGAATCCCCGTGGCCATGCTGATCGCGGGCTCGAAGACGGTCGAAAGCTACGTCTATCCGCTTCTTGTGTTCTCGCAGTCCGTTCCGAAAATCGCCATTGCGCCGCTGTTTGTCGTCTGGTTCGGCTTTGGCATCGTTCCGAAGGTCATCTCGGCGTTCCTGCTCGGCTTCTTTCCCGTGGTCGTATCCGCAGTACAGGGATTCAAATCCGTCGATCCCGACATGGTTGATCTGGCGCGCGCGATGCAGGGGAGCCGTTTCCAGGTGTTTCGCGCGGTCAACCTGCCCCACGCGCTTCCGGCGATCTTCTCCGGCCTGAAGGTCTCGGTCACGCTGGCCGTGGTCGGCGCTGTCGTCGGCGAGTTCGTCGGCTCCAACTCCGGCATCGGTTACGTCATGCAGCGCTCGATCGGCACCTTCGATCTGCCGACCATGTTTGCCGCGCTCGTGATCCTGGCGCTGCTCGGCGTCGTGCTGTTCTGGATTGTTGATCGGATCGAGCGGTTGATCATTCCCTGGCACGTCAGCCACCGGGAGGACATCGTCTTCACATCGTAGAACGACCGGCCGCGGCGGCGCGGGCGAAGTAAAGCGAACAACTATAACAAAAAATAGCACGAACAAAAACGAACAGGGAGAGAGATGATGCGCTGGATTTCAGGCGTTGCGGTCGTGTTCGCCGTCATTGGGCTCGCGGTCGCGCCGGCCCGGGCCGCCGACAAGGTGGTGCTGATGCTGAACTGGTACGTCTATGGCGAGCATGCGCCGTTCTATTACGGCAAGGCCAAGGGCATCTATGCCGCCGAGGGCATCGACCTCGAAATCCAGGAGGGCCGCGGCTCGGCCGCGACCACGCAGGCCGTCGCGGCCAAGACCGCTGATTTCGGTTACGTCGATGTCCCGACCATGATGCGCGCCGCGGTCAAGGGTGCGCCGGTGGTCGCAACGGGCGTGCTGCTGCAGACGAGCCCGATGTCGGTGATGGGCTTTGTGGACAAGAACATCCGCAAGCCCGAGGACCTCAAGGGCAAGACTGTCGCGATTACGCCGGCGGATTCGATGACGCAGATCTGGCCGCTGTTCCTGAAGAAGACCGGGCTCAAGGAAAGCGATTTTCAGACGGTCGCGGGCGACGGCCAGACCAAGCTCAACGCCGTCATCAACGGTCAGGCCGACGTGCTGCTTGGCTACGTGATGGACCAGTCGATGAAGATCAAGGACGCCACCGGCAAGGACGTTTATCCGATCAAGTTCGCCGACTATGGCGTCAATCTCGTCTCCTCCGGCATCATCGCCAACTCCGACTACGTCAAATCGCATCAGGACCTGGTGCGCCGCTTCATGGCTGCCACCACCAAGGCCGTGGAGGCCGCCGAAAAGGATCCCAAGGCGGCGGCACAGTCGATCCTCAACGCCAATCCCAAGGGCGGCAAGATCGACACCCTGACACAAGGGTTCGAGCTGACGATCCCGCTGTATCGGACACCGGAAACCAAGAGCAAGCGCCCGTTCCAGGTCACCGATCAGAACATGACGGATAGCGTCAACCTGATGGTCGAATATGGCGGGCTGGATGCCAAGGCCAAGGACAATCCGAAGGCGTTCTACACCAACGAGTATCTGCCCAAGGGCGATTCGTAAGCGTGGCGCTCTGACATGACCCCGGCGATGAGACCGACCGACCTTCAGCCACCAGCGCATCTGCGCCTCGTGAGCGATCGCGCCGAGACCGGAGCTCCGGAAATCACGCTCACGGGCGTGTCCAAGACCTATCATACGCGCGACGGCGATGTGCCGTCGCTGCGGCCGCTCGATTTCCGCATCAATGAGGGCGAATTCTTCGTCGTGGTCGGTCCGTCCGGTTGCGGCAAATCCACGCTGCTCAAGCTGATCTCCGGCCTGCTGCCGCCGACCACCGGCGAGATTACCGTCGGCGGAAACAAGGTGACGAAGCCGCACGGCAATGTCGGCATCGTGTTCCAGAACGCGCTGCTGTTGCCCTGGCGCAATATCCTCTCCAACGTGATGCTGCCCATCGACATGAAGCATCTGCCGCGTGACAGATATCTGTCGCGCGCCAAAGACCTGCTGAAGCTGGTCGGCCTCGAAGGGTTCGAGAAGAAGCTGCCCTGGCAGTTGTCCGGCGGCATGCAGCAGCGCGCATCGATCTGCCGTGCGCTGGTCCACGATCCCAAGATCATGCTGATGGACGAGCCGTTCGGAGCGCTGGATGCGTTGACGCGCGAGCGCATGAATCTCGAGCTGATGACCATCCAGCGTGAGACCGGCAAGACCGTGCTCTTGATCACGCATTCGATTCCGGAGGCCGTATTCCTGGCCGATCGGGTGATGGTGATGACCGAGCGACCGGGCGCGATTGCCGCGATCTATGATGTGCCGCTGCCGCGTCCGCGTTCGCTCGACGCAATGGCGGATCCGGTGTTCATCGAGCTGGTGCAGCGCATTCGCAAGCATTTTTTCACGCAAGGGGCGCTGGACTGAACCATGGCGCTCCGTTTCCGCCTGCGCGACATCGCCCTGTTCGAACGCCCGGTGCGCTTCGCCCGGCCGTTCCGCTTCGGCGCAGTCACGGTCGAGGCGACGCCGCAGCTGTTCGTGCGGGTGGAGATCGAGGCCGAGGGTGGAACGCGCTCGGTCGGTGCCGCCGCAGAGTTGCTGGTGCCGAAATGGTTCGACAAGCGGCCGCAGCTTTCACCCGAACAAACAATAGCGAATCTGCGTCGTTCGCTTGCGATCGCGCGCGAGCTTTATCTGGCGCAGCCGAGCTTTGACAGCGCGTTCGGGTTGCATGCCGCCCGCATCGCTGCGCAGCTGTCGGCCTGTGCGCAGGAGGACATTCCGCCGCTTGCGGCGGCCTATGGTCCCGCGGAAATCGACAAGGCAGTGCTGGACGCGGTGCTTCGCGTGGCAGATACGGATTTTTTCCGCGGCATGGCGGGGAATATCGCCGGCATCACTGCGCGGCTCACGCCCGATCTGAGCGATGCCGAGGTCGCGGATTTTCTGACCACGCGCAAGCCGCTTGCGCGCGTTGCGATCAGACATACGGTCGGGCTCGATGACCGCATCGAGGGAGAGGGCGGCGTCGCCGACCCGCACGAGAACGCTGCGGCACGCTATTTCAAGCTGAAGCTGTCTGGCGATCTCGAAGCCGATGTCTGGCGCCTGCGCCGCATCGGACGGGAGCTGGCAACGCTTTCTCACAACTACATGGTCACCCTCGACGCGAACGAGCAGTATGCCGAGCTGACCGCGCTTGGAGCTCTGGTCGACCGGCTCGATAGGGACAGCACTTTGGCGCCGATCTCGGCCAAGCTGCTCTACATCGAGCAGCCGCTGCCGCGCGACCTGACGCGGCAATCGCCGCTGGGAATCCTCGCAGACAGGGACTTCATCATCGACGAGGCGGACGACAGCTATGACGCCTTCCCGTTCGCGTGCCGGCTCGGCTATCGCGGGGTCTCTTCCAAATCGTGTAAGGGGATCTACAAATCGATCCTCAACGCCACCCGCGCAGCCAAGTGGAACGCGGAAGGCGGCAGGTTCTTCCTCACCGGGGAGGACCTGACCTGCCAGCCGGGATTGGCCTTGCAGCAGGACCTCGCGCTCGGCGCCTTGCTCGGCCTGCACCACGCCGAGCGCAACGGCCATCACTACGTCGACGGTTTCGGCCGGACGCCGCAGCGCGAGGCCGAAGCCTTCGCCGTCGCGCATCCGGACCTCTATAGGACGCAGCCCGCCGGCGTGCGTCTGGCCATCCATGATGGCGATCTCCTCACCGAATCCCTTCATGGAGCGGGGTTCGCCAGTTCGGTGCACCCGGACTGGTCCTCGCTGCCACCGCTTCAGCAAGCAGCACCCAAGACTCCCAAGGAGCACCTCGCATGACCACACAGCGCCTCGGTCTGATCATCAACGGCGTCACCGGCCGCATGGGGCTGAACCAGCATCTGATCCGCTCCATCGTCGCCATTCGCAACCAAGGAGGCGTGAAGCTGGCCAATGGTGACCGCGTCATGCCGGATCCGATTCTGGTCGGGCGCAATGCCGAGAAGGTCGAAGGTCTTGCGCGACAATTCGACATCCAGCGCTGGACCACCGATCTCGACGCGGCGCTCGCCGCCAAGGACGACACATTGTTCTTCGATGCGGCGACCACGCAGGCTCGACCCTCGCTGCTCAGGCGCGCGATCGAAGCGGGCAAGCACGTCTATTGTGAAAAGCCGATCGCGACCAGCTTGGAGCAGGCGATCGACGTCGTGCGGCTCGCCAATGCCAGAGGCGTGAAGCACGGCACCGTGCAGGACAAGCTGTTCCTGCCGGGCTTGAAGAAGCTCGCCTTCCTGCGCGACTCCGGCTTTTTCGGCCGCATGCTCTCGGTGCGCGGCGAGTTCGGCTATTGGGTGTTCGAGGGCGGCTGGCAGGAGGCGCAGCGTCCGTCCTGGAACTACCGCAGCGAAGATGGCGGCGGGATCATCCTCGATATGGTCTGCCACTGGCGTTACGTGCTGGACAATCTCTTCGGTGAGGTCGAGAGCGTCATGTGCATCGGCAATACCGATATCCCCGAGCGCTACGACGAGCGGGGAACGAAGTACCGCGCCACCGCCGACGATTCGGCCTACGCAACCTTCACGCTCAAGGGCGGCGTCATCGCCCACATCAACATGTCCTGGGCGACGCGCGTCTATCGCGACGACCTCGTCACCTTCCAGGTCGACGGCACGCTGGGCTCGGCCGTCGCCGGCCTGACAGACTGCATGATTCAGGCCCGGCAGGCGACCCCGCGCCCGGTGTGGAATCCCGATGAGAAGCGCCTGCACGATTTCTATGCGGACTGGCAGAAGCTGCCGGAGAACGTGGCCTACGACAACGGCTTCAAGGAGCAGTGGGAGATGTTCATCCGCCATGTCTGCGAAGACGCGCCGTACAAGTACACTCTGCTTGAGGGAGCAAAGGGTGTGCAGCTCGCGGAATGCGCCCTGAGGAGCTGGAAAGAGCGGCGCTGGATTGACGTGGCACCAATCACGCTGTGAGGCCGATCATGAACAAGCCCGTCGCGCCGATGTCGTCGTTGTCGCTCAAGCTGCCCCAGGCAGATCGTTCGTTGGAGACTTACCGCCTGACGGCGCCGCGGAGTTTTCCGGAGAAGCTGCAAGGTCCATTGAACCGCGTTGCTTTCTCGGCCGTGCATGTGGTGGCCGATCCGCTTGCGGAGTGCGATCCCTGGCTGTCGGCAGCGGTCGACTGGGACAGGACCATCGCCTTCCGCGAGCACATCTGGGATCTCGGCCTTGGCGTTGCCGAGGCGATGGACACCGCGCAGCGCGGCATGGGCCTCGATTGGCCGACGTCGCTGGATCTGATCTCGCGCTCGGTCGCGGCGAGCAAGCACCGCGGCAATGCGCTGGTCTTTTCGGGCGCTGGAACGGATCACCTCGCGCTCGACCAGGCCAAGACGCTGGACGATGTCGTGAGGGCCTATGAAGCGCAGATCGCGGCAATCGAAAAGGTCGGCGGCCGCATCATCCTCATGGCCTCGCGCGCGCTTGCCAAGCTTGGCCGCAGCGCCGACGATTATGCTGATGTGTACGACCGCATCTTGTCGCAGGTGCGCGAGCCCGTGATCATCCACTGGCTCGGCGACATGTTCGATCCTGCGCTGACCGGCTATTGGGGAACGGCCGATCTCGACATGGCGATGGACACAGCCGTCGCGATCATCAACGCCAATGCGGCGAAGATCGATGGCGTGAAGATCTCGCTGCTCGACAAGCAGCGCGAGATCGACATGCGCCGCCGGCTGGACCAACGGGTGAAGATGTACACCGGCGACGACTTCAACTACGCCGAACTGATCGCGGGCGACGCGCAGGGCCATTCGCATGCGCTGTTGGGCATTTTCGATGCGATCGCACCGGCCGCATCCTATGCATTGTCGCGCCTTGCAGCCGGCGACGAAGCCGCGTTCCACGAAGTGCTCGGGCCGACGGTGCCGCTGTCGCGGCATATCTTCAAGGCGCCGACCCGCTTCTACAAGACCGGCATCGTGTTCATGGCTTATCTGAATGGTCATCAGGATCATTTCACCATGATCGGCGGCCAGGAAAGCGCGCGCTCCACATTGCATCTCGCCGGGCTGTTCCGGCTCGCCGACAAGGCCGGGCTGCTCGCCGATCCGGAGATGGCGACGCGCCGCATGAAGACCTTGCTCGCGGTGCGCGGTGTCGAGCCGTGATGCGGGACTTCTCCTTCGATCATCGCTGGCTGTCGCTGAATACGGCGACGGTTCGCAAGCAGGGCGATCTCATCGAGATCATCGATGCGTGTGCGCGGCACGGCATTCGCGCCATCGATCCCTGGCGCGACCAGGTCGCTGCAGTCGGGCTCGATCGCGCCGTCCGCGCCGTCCGCGATGCCGGGCTCGAACTGTCCGGCTACTGCCGCGGCGGCATGTTCACCTCGGATGCCGCGCGGCGCGGCGAGGTGCGTGACGACAACCGTCGCGCGGTCGACGAGGCCCACGCGCTCGGTGCGCCCTGCATCGTGCTGGTCGTCGGCGGCCTGCCGCAATATTCCAGGCCGGGTAGCACGGCTTCGAAGGATATCGCAGCTGCGCGCACCCAGGTCGAGGACGCCATTGCCGAGATGCTCGACTACGCCAAACAGGCCGGGCTGCCGCTCGCGATCGAGCCGCTCCATCCGGCCTATGCCGCCGACCGCGCCTGCGTGAACACGACGAAGCAGGCGCTCGACATCTGCGACCGACTTGATCCTGAGCGTACCGGCGTGCTCGGCGTAGCGCTTGACGTCTATCACATCTGGTGGGACCCGGAGCTGATGGGTGAGATCGCACGCGCGGGCAGGGACCGCATCCTGGCTTTCCACGTCTGCGACTGGCTGGTTCCGACCAGGGACATCCTCAACGACCGCGGCATGATGGGCGACGGCGTGATCGACATCAGATCGGTGCGGCGGGCGGTCGAGGAGCAAGGCTACGCCGGCTATTCCGAGATCGAAATCTTCTCCAACGAGTGGTGGGGAAGGCCGTTGGACGAGGTGCTGCAGGTCTGCATCGAACGACACAAGACCATCGTCTGAGTTTCCGTTCGGGCGGACGCGGTCGACCGCAATGGGAACCGCTATACTGGCGTCTCTCCGGATCGCCGTTCTCGGGAACGATCCGCCGGCCGCCCTCGTTAGCTGTGCATGACGACAGGCATCTCCAAAGACACCCGCGACATCCGCTCTGGCGCCTACGATCCCATCAACAAGGATGGTTTGCCGCAGGCCCAGCAGGTCAAGGACACCACCACACCGCGCCAGCGCGAGCAGTGGGGCGCCGACGTGCGCGCAGACCCCTTGCCGGGCACCGAGCCGGTGCTGCCGGAGGGATTGCTGCGGGAGCGGCGCGATCCGCTCAATCCGCGCACCGGACGCCGCAAGACCGGCTAGGCGCTGCGTCCATGCCGCGCCTTCGGCAACGCCGCGAATGACCTCGCGGTCGCGCAGGAGCCATGTTGCAAATACTTTAAGATTAAAATATCGTCCACCTCGAACTGTTCGCAGATGCGAGGAGGCGCGCGCATGTCGGGGTTGCCTGGTTCGTCCCACGCGCTGGTGACCGGCGGCGGCCGCGGCATCGGCCGCGAGATCGCGCGCGTCTTGAAAACGGCCGGCGCCACCGTCACGATCATCGGACGCAGTGCTGCCGCGCTGGATGAGGCGATTGCGGCCGGATGCGCCGATCATGCGGCCGTTGCCGATGTCGCCGATCCGGCGGCGCTGAGCGCAGCAGTCGCGAGCGCCGCGGGGCGGCAGCCGATCGACATCTTGATCGCGAATGCCGGCAGCGCGGAATCCGCCCCCTTCGTGAAGTCCGATGCGACGCTGTTTCGCCGCATGATCGACGTCAACTTCATGGGCGTGGTGCATGCGATCCAGGCCGTGCTGCCGACGATGAAGGACAGGCCCTACGGCCGCATCGTTGCGGTTGCTTCGACGGCTGGGCTGAAGGGCTATCCTTATGTCAGCGCCTATACGGCCGCGAAGCACGCTGTGGTCGGACTGACGCGATCGCTGGCGCTGGAGCTCGCGGCGACGGGGGTGACCGTCAACGCGGTCTGTCCGGGGTTCACCGACACCGATCTGGTGGCCGGCAGCATCGAAACCATCATGAAGAAGACCGGACGCAGCCGCGAGCAGGCGGCGACCGAGCTCGCAAGGCACAATCCGCAAGGGCGTCTCGTTACGCCGCAGGAGGTCGCTGACACTGTGCTGTGGCTGTGCGGCACGGGAGCGGGCGCGATCACCGGCCAGGCGATTGCGGTGGCGGGCGGCGAGATCTGAGGCGGAAGAGGATATGAGCAGAGGGGAATTTCGATGAGCAGACCGGCCAATCCCGTCACGGTGCCGCTGGCGAATTACACGCCGAGCCATTTCCTGCTGACCGTAACGGAGCGGGTCGCGACCGTGACGCTCAACCGGCCCGAGCGGAAGAATCCGCTGACCTTCGAAAGCTATCGCGAGCTGACCGACTTTTTCCGCGCCTGCGCCTTCGATGATGCCGTGAAGGCCATCGTGGTCACCGGCGCCGGCGGCAATTTCTCGTCCGGCGGTGACGTGTTCGAGATCATTGGGCCGCTGGTGCAGATGGACACCAAGGGGCTGACCGCCTTCACCCGCATGACCGGCGATCTGGTCAAGGCGATGCGGGCCTGTCCGCAGCCGATCGTGGCGGCGGTCGAAGGCATTTGCGCCGGCGCCGGCGCGATCGTGGCGATGGCGTCCGACATCAGGCTCGCCGCTGCCGGCGCCAAGGTCGCCTTCCTGTTCAACAAGGTCGGGCTCGCCGGCTGCGACATGGGCGCCTGCGCGATCCTGCCGCGCATCATCGGCCAGTCGCGCGCCTCCGAGCTGCTCTATACCGGGCGCTTCATGAGCGCAGAGGAGGGCGAGCGCTGGGGCTTTTTCAGCCGCATCGTCGCGCCGAACGAGGTACTTGCGCAGGGGGAAGCGCTGGCGCGCGAGATCGCGCAAGGTCCGACCTTTGCCAACACGATGACCAAGCGCATGCTGGCGATGGAATGGGCGATGTCGGTGGAGGAGGCGATCGAGGCGGAGGCTGTTGCCCAGGCGTTGTGCATGACAACAGAGGATTTCAAGCGCGCCTTCGAAGCCTTCGCCGCCAAGACCAAGCCGGTGTTTCAGGGCAATTAACGAGGTCGAACGAAGCCGCTTGCGGGGCGGTAAATAACCGTGCCACGCTGGCGGCTGAGACGTCTTGCGCTGATGGAGTAGAGTGCGATGAAGGCAATCATCGTTGGCGGCGGTATCGGCGGACTGACGACGGCCCTGATGTTGCGGGCGCGCGGCATCGATTGCGAGCTGTTCGAGCAGGTGGACGCGGTCCGCGAACTGGGCGTCGGGATCAACACGCTGCCCCATGCCATTCGTGAGCTCGCCCAGCTCGGCCTGCTGGACCGGCTCGACCAGGCCGCGATCCGCACCTACGAGCTGTTCTATTTGACCCGTCACGGCCAGGAGGTCTGGCACGAAAAGCGTGGGCTCGATGCCGGCCACGACGTGCCGCAATTCTCGGTCCATCGCGGGCGGCTGCAGAGTGTGATCCACCAGGCCGTGCTGGAGCGGCTGGGGCCGGAGAAAGTCCACACCGGCTGCCGGCTCGGCGCCTTCACCCAGGACGAGGGCGGCGTGACCGCCTATTTCTTCGACCGCTCCGGCGCCCATGTGCGCACTACCCGCGGCGACATCCTGATCGGCGCGGACGGCATCCATTCCAAGGTGCGGCAGTCGCTGTTCCCGAATGAAGGCCCGCCGTGCTGGAATGGCCTGATGCTGTGGCGCGGTGCGACCGACTGGCCGGTGTTCCTGACCGGCCAATCGATGATCATCGCCGGCGGGCTCAACGCCAAGGCCGTGATCTACCCGATCGCGGAGGGATCGAGCCCCGCGACCCGGCTCACCAACTGGGCCGTGTTGGTCCGCGTCGGCGACGCCAACACGCCGCCGCCGCGGCGCGAAGATTGGTCGCGGCTCGGTCGCGCCGACGAGTTGATGCCGCATGTCGCGGGCTTCCATATTCCCCAGGTCGATTTCGGCGCACTGGTCCGCGCCACGCCGGAGTTCTGGGAATACCCCTGCTGCGACCGCGATCCGCTGCCTTATTGGACCAATGGCCGGGTCACGCTGCTCGGCGACGCCGCGCACCCGATGTATCCGGTCGGATCGAACGGCGCCTCCCAGGCCATTCTCGATGCCCGCGCGCTGGCCGATGCGCTGGTGCGTGCCGAACATCCGCGCCAGGCGCTGATGGCCTATGAGCAGAAGCGGCTGCCGATGACCGCCGACATCGTTGCCTCCAACCGCCGCGGCGGCCCGGAAGGTGTGATCGATGCGGTCGAGCAACTTGCGCCGCAGGGCTTCACCGATATCAACACCATCCTCAACTACGAGGCCCGCGAGGCGATCGTGCGTGGCTACGCAGCACGGGCCGGGTTTGCCGCGCGCATGGTGACGCGGCAAGCCTCGTGATCCCCTCTAGTTATTGAGGCGGGGGCGGCAGGAAGTGGATGTTGTGCTCGGCCGCGAGCTTGACGACATCGTCCGGGTTCTGCTCGCGCATGTTGTGGATGGCCCAGAACAAGTCGTAGAGCCGGCGCGTCGGCGACACCCAGAACAGGGTCTTCGCGGTCTGGCCTGATTTGTTGAAGATGCCATGCGGCTTGCCCATCGGCAGCCGCACCGTGTCGCCCGCGGTGGCATATTCGTCGGCGCCGTCGAGCATGAAGTCGAGCCGGCCTTCCAGGATGTAAAGATACTCGTCCTGGTCGGGATGAATGTGCGGCGGCACGAAGGTGCCGGTCGGGAAGGTCGCGTGCCAGGAAAAACTGTGCTCGGTGCGGCTCTTCGGCACATAGGTCTGGCCCAGGATGCTCCAGCTGATGCCCTGGATGCCTTCATTGGCTCGGGTGATGCCGGCGATTTCCGGATGGCTCATGCGTTTTGCTCCCTCTGTTGCTTGCTCAATTACTTGGCTGGGCAGTCCTTGGCGTAGCGGTCGCCGTAGGTCTCGAACACCTTCTGCACGATCTCGGTCTGGAATTTTCCGTCCGGCCGCTTTGCGACCTTGGTGAGATAGAAGTCCTGGATCGGATAGCCGTTGGTGTTGAACTTGAAGCTGCCGCGCAGCGATGTGAAGTCCGCCTTCTTCAGCGCGGCCCCGACCGCATCCTTGTTGCTGAGGTCGCCGCCCACCGCCTTCACCGCGCTGTCGATCAGCATTGCCGCGTCATAGGCCTGCATCGCGTAGGTGCCGGGCACGCTGTTATAGGCGGCCTCGTAAGCGGCCACGAATTTCTTGTTCTGGGGATTGTCGAGGTTGGGCGCCCAATTGGCGCCGCCGAACATGCCGACCGCGGCGTCCTGCTGCGCCGGCAGGGTGGATTCATCGACCGTGAACGCCGAGAGCACCGGGATGCTGTCGGCGAGGCCGGCCTGCTTGTACTGCTTGACGAGGTTGACGCCCATGCCGCCGGGCATGAAGGTGAAGACCGCATCGGGCTTCTGCGACGAGATCTTGGACAGCTCCGGCTGGAAGTCGAGCGTGTTGAGCGGCACGTAGGACTCCTCGACGATCTCGCCCTTGTAGTCGAGCTTGAAACCGGCAACGGAGTCGCGGCCCGCCTGATAGTTCGGCACCAGGAGATAAACCCGCTTGTAGCCGCGATCCTGCGCGACCTTGCCGAGGATCTCGTGCACCTGGTCGTTCTGATAGGAGGTGACATAGAAGAACGGGCTGCACTCCTTGCCTGCATAGCTGGAGGGGCCGGCGTTCGGGCTGATCAGAAAGGTCTTGCTCTCGGTTACCGGGCGGTGGATCGCCTGCAGCATGTTGGAGAAGATCGGGCCGACCACGAAGTCGACCTTGTCGCGCTCGAGCAGGCCCTTGGCTTTGGTAATGGCGGCGTCCGGCTTCAACTCATCGTCGGCGACGACAACCTCGATCTCCTTGCCGCCCATCTTGCCGCCGAGATCCTTGACCGCCAGGTTGAAGCCGTCGCGGACCTGCTGGCCGAGGGCGGCGGCCGGTCCGGACAGGGTCACGATGACGCCGATCTTGATCTTGTCGGCCGCAGCGGCCGGCTGCGCGATGAGCGCGGTGGCAAGGCCAAGGCTGGCCAGCTTGACTAACGCTTTCATGACAACTCCCCCGGATTAAGACATTCGACACGGTGCTGTTGCACTCGGCCGGACAAATGCCGCCGTCTCAAGCCTAGTCCGATGCAGCCCTTTGCTGCAAGCAGGACCCAGCGCCTGGAGGCGATCGGAGCCGGCGCATGCAAGCCGCGCGCCAATTGCTTGAAGCATAAAAGAATTGCAGATGAGTGCCGGCGGCGATGTCGAAGCCATGTTTTCCCTTGCCCCGCGAACGCGCCGGGGGCCACAATGATTCTGCGTCCCGCAACTCCCGATCTCGCCCCGATGATGCTGTCATGACCCTTGATGCCGAAACCAAGGCGGTCGAAACTCCCGAGGACCACGCCGAGGAGCTGCGGCTGTGGTTGCGGCTGTTAACCTGCACCAATCTGATCGAGAGTGAGATCCGCTCGCGTCTGCGCGAGCGTTTCGACGTGACCCTGCCGCGCTTCGACCTGATGGCGCAGCTCGACAAGGCGCCGGACGGCATGACGCTGTCGGATGTGTCGAAGCGCATGATGGTATCGAACGGCAATGTGACCGGGCTGGTGGAGCGGTTGGTCGAGTCGGGCCACCTCGACCGACGCACCTCGGACACCGATCGCCGGGTCCAGGTGATCCGGCTGACCAAGCTCGGCCGCGCCGAGTTTCGCAAGATGGCAGGCGAGCACGAGACCTGGATCGCCGATATTTTCGCCGACCTGACCGAGAGGGACCTGCGCGAACTGATGCGGCTGCTCGCCAAAGCCAAGGGCTCGGCGCAGAACGCGGTGCAGCGACGGGATGCGTGACGTGGGCGATGCAGTGGCCACCGACTACGAGGTCGAATACAACAACCGGGCCCGGGTGCCGGAAAATCCGCAGATCATGGCAGGGTGGGCGAGCGACGCCGCCAGCTACCGGGAGCAGCACGCGCCGCGCCGGCTGGCTTACGGCCCAGGCTCGCGCAACACGATCGACCTGTTCGAAGCTGGCGGTAGCGGCGCGATGGTCGTTTTCGTCCATGGCGGCTATTGGCAGGCGCTCGACGGTTCGTCCTTCAGCCATTGCGCGCGGGGGCTGAACGCGCACGGGATCGATGTTGCGGTGCCGACCTATGATCTGTGCCCGCAGGTGACGATCGACGCCATCATCCGACAGATGCGCGCGGCGATGCAGGAACTGGCGCGGCTCGGGCGTCCGCTGGTCGTCAGCGGACACTCCGCCGGCGGGCATCTCGCTGCCTGTATGCTGGCGACCGATTGGCCGGCGCGCGATCCGTCGCTGCCGAAGGATCTCGTGCGCGCGGCCTACGGCATCTCCGGCCTGTACGAGCTTGCGCCGCTGGTCGGCACCTCGATCAACAAGGCCCTGCAGCTCGATGCGTCCGCGGCACGCGCAGCGAGCCCGCTGTTCTGGACGCCGCCGGCAACCGGCAGCCTCGATGCCGTGGTCGGTGCCAAGGAGAGCGCGGAATATCTGCGGCAGAGCCGCACGATTGTCGAGCGCTGGGGCGAAGCCGGCATCGCGAGCCGGTTCGACACGGTGCCGGACGCCAATCATTTCACGGCGATCGCACCGCTGGCGGACCCCAACTCGTCCATGGTGCAGCGCCTGAAGGCGCTGGCCGGCTGCTGACGCCAATACCAACAGCTCAAAGAACGAGCGGGCACTGCACAATCTTCGGCTCTTGCGTCCAGATATTTTAGGTATAAAATATTGAGGATTGAAATGTGCCGGGCGTCCTTTGCGAGAGAGGAGCGTGCGATGGTCAGTGCCGCCAAAGCTCAAGTCCAAGAGAGCGTTGCCGGGAGCACGAGTGCGAAGGCAACAACCGCCCATGTCGATACGTTCGCGCGCGATCATCTGCCGGCGCGCGAGCTGTGGCCGGACTTCATCTTCACGCGTCCCGAGCTGCAATATCCGCCGCGACTGAACTGCGTGTCGCATTTCCTCGACCGCTGGGTCGAGGAGGGGCACGGGGACGCAACCTGCATCATCAGCCCGGACGTCAGCTACAGCTATGGTGAGCTGCAGGCGCTGGTGAACAGGATCGCCAATGCGCTGGTGAACAAATTGGGCCTCGTCAGCGGCGGCCGGGTGCTGCTGCGTTCCGCCAACAACCCGATGATGGTTGCGACTTATCTCGCGGTCATCAAGGCTGGCGGCATCGTGGTCGCCACCATGCCGCTGCTCCGCGCCAAGGAGCTGGCTTATCCGATCCAGAAAGCGCAGATCGCGCTGGCGCTGTGCGACGGCAAGCTGGCCGATGAAATGGAAAAGGCCAAAGAGATCGCGCCGGCGCTGCAGCGCGTGATCTATTGGGGAGCGGCACAACCGGATGGACTGGAGGCGCTGATCGCCGATCAGAGTGCAGAGTTTGCCGCCGCCGATACTGCCTCCGACGATCTCTGCCTGATCGCCTTCACCTCGGGCACGACCGGTGACCCGAAAGGCACCATGCATTTCCACCGCGACATGCTCGCGGTCTGCGACGGATACGCGCGCAACGTGCTGCGCGCGCGTCAGGACGACCGCTTCATCGGCTCCGCGCCGCTCGCCTTCACCTTCGGCTTCGGCGGCGTGCTGTTCCCGATGCATATCGGCGCGTCCTATGTGGTGCTGGAAAAGACCAGCCCGGACGATCTGCTTGCCGCCATCCAGCGCTATCAGGCAACGGTGTGCTTCACCGCGCCGACCGCTTACCGCGCCATGCTCGGCAAGCTCGGAACGCGCAATATCTCCTCGTTGCGCAAATGCGTCTCGGCCGGCGAGGCCCTGCCGAAGGCGACCTTTGACGCCTGGCAAAAAGCGACCGGCCTGAAGCTGATGGACGGCATCGGTTCCACGGAAATGCTGCACATCTTCATCAGTGCGACCGAGGACGAGATCCGGCCTGGCGCGACCGGCAAGCCGGTGCCAGGCTACGAGGCCAAGATCGTCGACGAGGAGGGGCGGGACGTGCCCCCGGGGACGTTGGGCCGGCTGGCGGTGCGAGGTCCGACCGGCTGCCGCTATCTGGCCGACGAGCGCCAGCGCAAATATGTCCACAACGGCTGGAACATCACCGGTGACACGTACGTCATGGATGACGATGGCTACTTCTGGTACCAGTCGCGCTCCGACGACATGATCGTGTCGGCCGGTTACAATATCGCCGGGCCCGATGTCGAAGCAGCGCTGCTGAGCCATCCGGCCGTCGCCGAATGCGGTGTGGTCGGCGCGCCCGACGAGGCCCGTGGCATGATCGTCAAGGCCTACGTCGTGCTGGCGCCCGGTGCGATCGGCGATGACGCGCTGGTCGTTCAGTTGCAGGAACATGTCAAACGCGAGATCGCGCCGTACAAATATCCGCGGGCGATCGAGTTCGTCGCGCAGTTGCCGAAGACCGAGACCGGCAAGTTGAAGCGCTTCGCGCTGCGGCAGATGGCGCAAGCGCAGGCCCAAGAGCACGCTCAAGACCAGGCCGCGTCCGGCGCGGCCGCTTGAGATGACGAGGGAGACACGTCTGTGAGCACGCCGAACGCGCCCACGCTCGCGATGGTGAAATCGGAGCAGGCCGAGCGACCGCGCGCGCTGCAGCCGAGCGGCTGGCCGATGCCGAAGGGCTATGCCAATGGCATGACCGCCGAGGGGCGCATCGTGGTCACCGGGGGCGTGATCGGCTGGGATCAACATGAACAGCTGCGGGACGGCTTCCTGGACCAGGCGCGGCAGACGCTGTCGAATATCGCGGCCATTCTCGCCGAGGGCGGGGCAGGGCCCGAACACCTGGTGCGGCTGACCTGGTACGTCGTCGACATGGACGAGTACCTCGCCAATCTGAAGCAGCTCGGGGCCATCTATCGCGAGATCTTCGGCAGCCATTATCCGGCGATGGCGCTGGTGCAGGTGGTGCGGCTGGTCGAGCAGGCGGCGCGGCTGGAGATCGAAGCCACGGCGGTCGTGCCGAGATAGGTTCGTCATTTGCGTCCTACTCCGCTGTCGTCCCCGCGAACGCGGAGACCCATACCGCGGACTATTTCGTAGGTAGTTGAGACCGAGCATCCCGACAGTCGGCTGTGCATATGGATCCCGGCTCGCGCTCGCTATGCTCGCTTGGCCGGAACGACAGCGGAAAATTGCGTACGTCGTTTCGACCTCGCAACGCGTTCGCGCCCGAGCTGTGCTCATTGATCACCTTCCGAAAATAAAGAAGGCGCAGGGAAGGCCGGGTGAAGACCTCACCCATGGCCCCCGTGCGGGAGAAAATGCACGGGGCAGGAACCACAGGTTTGGCCGATCACTCCGGCCTTCCCTGCGCGACGGTTTACGGCTTATACGTGGTCTCCCTGGTGCGCCGGGCTTTTTGGCCACCATCACTGGCGCGCTTCGCGAGAAGCATCGCCAGCTTGATACCAGCGTCGGGGTATCAGGACTACACGACTTCACCGTCCGTCCGAGTGCCAATCGTCCGCTGTCACTCACACGTCCATCGCATCCCGCACTCCACGTATCGTGACGACGCGTACGCCCCTCTTCGATGAGGCGGGATGCGCGAGATGATGGTTCTGATTTGCCCGACGCGGCAAGCGCTGACTGCTGCGACACGTTAACGCGACGGGCAGTCACACAAGAGATCACACTGGTGCGGCAGTCGCCCGATCGTTGCCGGATGAAAGACGAGAGATCGCCATGCGAGGGACAGAAAGGCACGTGAAGGTGGCGGCGTGTGGGCGCGAAGAAAATGGGGACGAGCGTGGATTGGAAATCGGCGATGATGGCTGCGGTGGCCGCGGGCCTTGGTGCACTGATCGGCGGGCTCGCTGTGCCGTCGCTTGGCGGCGTCGTGCCCGATCACCAGGCAGATTCGAAGCTGCTCGAGATGAGCGTCGGCATTCTCCGCGAACCGGCCAGGACGGATGATGATCCGATGCGGTCGTGGGCGATCAAGGTCGTCGAGAAGAAATCCGGTGTCGCCTTCACCGACCCGCAGCGCGCCGCGTTATTGAAGCGGGCTTCGGGAGGACGGTAAGGGTAGGGCACTAAAGCCAAACAAATAACAGATGTCGTCCCGGCGAACGCCGGGACCCATACCGCGGAATCTCTCGTAGGCCCGTGTGCTTGACACTGAGTTCTACAACATCGGCCGGTGGTTATGGGTCCCGGCTCGCGCTTCGCTTGGCCGGGACGACGACGGAGGTCTATTACCAACAGCGGGACGTAGCTATCAATACAGGGCGGCGATGTCACTGACGGCGCGTTCGCGCTGCTGGACGGCTGCCGAGTCAACGGCGTCGTCCCGGCGAACGCCGGGACCCATACCGCGGAAGCTCTCTTGGGCCCGCGTGGTTGACACTGAGTTCTACAACATCGGCCGGTAGTTATGGGTCCCGGCTCGCGCTGCGCTTGGCCGGGACGACAGCGGAGATCTGTTACCAACAGCGAAGGGCGCAGCTACCGATACGTTGCGACGATATCGCTCACCGCGCGCTCGAGCTGCTGGGCAGTGGCGCATTGGCGCACGACGTTGCAGAAGGTCTGGTAGCGCGGCATCTCTGAATCGCCCCAGCCCCAGGTCATCCGTCCTTCCGGATTAAGCCAGACCACGCGCTTGGCGCGCTCGGCGATGCGCTTGAGGATCTCCGCCCGCGGATCGAGATTGTTGCTGCGGGCGTCGCCCAGCACGATCACGGTCGTCTGCGGCGTCACCGACGCCATGAACGCCTTCTCGAAATCGACAAGCGAGCTGCCGTAATCGGAGGAGCCGAAGCCGACCTTGTCCATGATCTCAGCCATCGCTTCTTCGGCAGGCTTGCTATCCAGGATCTCGCTGACCTCGATCAGATGGCCGGAGAAGGCGAAGGAGCGCACGTCGTCCACGACCTCGTGCAGGCTGTGGATTAAGAGCAGGAAGAAATCCGACACGCGCGCCACCGAGCCGGAGACGTCACACAGCGCCACGATCTTCGGCCTGTCGCGATGGCGGCGCTTCCAGGCGGTGAGGAACGGCACGCCGCCCCAGGCGGCATTGCGACGAAGCGTGCGGCGGACGTCGAGATGGCCGCGGCGCTGCCGCTTGCGCGGTTTCGAGTAGCGCTCGCGCAGGCGGCGCGCGATCTGCCGGATCAACGCCCGCATCTGCGCGACCTGGCGCGGCTCGATCCGCGACAGCGGCGCATTGCGCAGGATCTCGTGGCGCAGGTTTTCGGTTTCCTCGCGGCCATAGAGCGCGAGCGCCTGTGACACAGCCTCGCGCACGGCGGAGCGCAGATCTTCCGTCGCGGTCTGCAGCCGCTCGGCCAGCGCGGGATTGCTCTCGTTCAGCGCATCCAGATCGTCACGCAGGCGCTGCATGCCCATCAGATCGAGCATGCGGCTTGCGAACAGCCCGCGCTGGGTGAAGTAGCGGATGTCGGAGAGACCGGCGGCGCTGGACGCGTTGGCGAGTGCTGCGGAGATCTCGGTCCGATTCTGCGCGAGCAGCATCTGCGTGAGGGCGCCCAGGCTTTGGCTCGTGGCGTCGCCCGCGCCTGCGGCAGACTGCGGGACTGTATTCGGGCTTTCGCCCGCATCGGCTTCGCCTTCGCCTTCCGGCTGCGCCGGTTCGGCTTGTGCAAAGAACAGGTCGAAGCAGCTGCCGAGCGCCTTCTTCTCGTCCTCGCTCTTGGCCAGTGTCAGCAGCAGGCTGTCGCGCAGCACGTTGCGATCGGCGAAACCGACGCTCGCGACCGCCCGCATCGCGTCGATGCTCTCGGCGGGCGAGACGTGCACGCCGACGCCGCGCGCGGCCCGAAAGAAGCGATGCAGGTTCTCCTGCATGATCTCCTATCCAAAGATGTTCTGGCGCTGCGCCTTGGCGACGAAGCTCGTCACCTGCGGCAGCGCCACCTCGATATCGGCTTCGTATTTCAAGAGGACGTTGAGCGTGTCCTTCACCACCTCATGGCCGAGCTCGGAGGCCTGCAAGAGCACCAGCACGCGCGCCCAGTCGATGGTTTCGCTGACCGAGGGCTGCTTCTTCAGATCGAGCGTCCTGATATCGTTGATGAAGGCGACGAGCTGACGTCGCAGGATCTGCGAGATGCCGGGCACGCGGCTCTCGACGATACGCTCCTCGAGCTTTTGTTCGGGAAAGCCGATATGCAGATGCAGGCAGCGCCGCTTCAAGGCGTCGCCGAGATTGCGCTCGGAGTTGGAGGTCAGGATCACGGTCGGTGCGCTGGCTGCCGCGATGGTGCCGAGCTCGGGGATGGTGACCTGGAAGTCGGAGAGGATCTCGAGCAGCAGCGACTCGAACTCGGCATCGGACTTGTCGATCTCGTCGATCAGGAGCACGCAGCCTTCGGGAGCGAGGAGGGCCTGCAACAGCGGCCGCGGCTCGACGAATTCCTTGGAGAAGAACACGTCGCCGAAGCCATGCAGCTGGTCGAGCGCGGCGTGCAGGGTCTGCGCGCCGCCGAGCACCTCGCCGAGCTTGTCCTTCAGGATCTGCGTGTAGAGCAGCTGCTTGGCATATTTCCACTCATAGAGCGCCTTGGCCTCGTCCAGGCCCTCGTAGCACTGCAGCCGGATCATCTTGAGGCCGCGCCAGGCGGCGATCGCTTTGGCCAGCTCGGTCTTGCCGACGCCGGCCGGACCCTCGACCAGGATCGGCTTCTCGATCGCCTGGGAAAGGTAAACGGCGGTGGCGATCTGGCGGCTGGCGATATAGCCCTGGGCGGCGAGGCCGGATTCGACGGCCTCGATCGAGGCGATGGCGTGGGAGGAGGGCCGTTCAGCCACGGATCAAACTCCGGTCTCGGGCGTGAGGCTTGCTTTGAAAGCGTTTCCAGCCCGTCTTATTTACGAAAGGTAAAGCCCTGACAGGATTGGCTTTATGCTATGCCCTGGCTACGCGCCTCCGGATCGAATGTCCAGTGGCGCGGCCGCACCGCAGCTCTTCCCGCGCGGTAGCGATCTCAAGTGAAATCACGCCGAGCCGAATATGAACCGATCCACCCTGCATCTCATCGTCCTCCTGGTCCTGGTCGTCGGAGGCGGATGGATCGTCGGCGCCAGCAACTTGCCGGGAGCCTGGTATGGGTCCTTGCACAAGCCGCCGTTCACTCCGCCCAACTGGCTCTTCCCGATCGCCTGGACCGTGCTCTACATCCTGATCGCGATCGCCGGCTGGCGGACCTACGAGCGGGTCGGCAGCGGCCTCGTGATGCAGGTCTGGTGGGCGCAACTGGTGCTGAATTTCGCGTGGTCGCCGATCTTCTTCACCAAGCATTGGATGTGGGTCGCGTTCGCCGTGATCGTCGCGATATCAGCGCTGATCATCGTCTTCATCGTGATGTCCTGGCGCAAGGATCGGATCACGGCGCTGTTGTTCGTGCCGTATGCGTTCTGGGTGACCTTTGCGTCGGTGCTGAACCTTTCGATCAATGTGTTGAATTGAGATGAGGCGGACTTGATAGGAGCTCGTTGGCAAAGACAGACAACGGGGCGCTGCCTGTTCCCGTCCTTACCGGGGTGCGACGAGCTTCGCTCCCGCTGTGAGGGATGGGGCCAACGATTGTGCGTGGCCCATCCTCATATCGCGCTGTCGTCCCGGCGCACGCCGGGACCCATACCGCGGACGGCCAATGATTGGAAAAGGCTCCAGGTCATCTTTCTTTGTCGGCAACGGGCGCCGGTGGCTATGGGTCCCCGCGTTCGCGGGGACGACAGCTTGGTTTGTGGTGCGCGGCTGAGCAAGATCACGCTGAATGTCCGAGCCCCACGCCCATGAATCTCAAGCAGCTCGAATATTTCGTGCAGGTCGCCGAGCTCGGCTCGTTCAGCAAGGCGGCGAGCGTGCTCGAGGTGGCGCAGCCGGCGCTGTCGCGCCAGGTGCGCGCGCTGGAATCGGAATTGAAGCAGCAGCTGTTTGCGCGCAACGGCCGCGGCGTGGCGCTGACGGACGCCGGCAAGCGGCTGCTCGACCACAGCGTCGCGGTGCTGCAGCTGGTCTCGCATGCGCGCGAGGATCTCGGCGCCAGCCGCGATGCGCCGGTCGGGCGGGTCACGATCGGCCTGCCGCCGAGTATCGCGCGGCAGCTGACCTTGCCGCTGATCGACCGCTTCAGAAAGGAATTTCCTGCAGCGCGGCTCGCGGTGGTCGAGGGATTGTCGACCCACGTGGTCGAATGGGTGACGAGCGGGCGCATCGATGTCGGCATGGTCTACAACCCGGAGGCGCAGCCGGGCATCGAGATCGCGCCGGTGCTGCAGGAGGCGCTCGCGCTGGTCAGCCATGCGCCGAAGGGCCGGCGCCGCGTCACCGCGCCGCTGCCGATGGCCGAGCTGTCGCGCTATCCCTTGATCGTGCCGGAGCGGGTGCATGCGATGCGGCGGCTGCTGGAGACCCAGGCGGCGCTGGCCGGCGTCAGGCTCGACATCGCCTGGGAGGTGTCGAGCGTGCCCTCGATCATCGATCTCGTCTGCGCCGGTTACGGCCATGCGGTGCTGACGCCGAGCGGCGTCGCAGCCTCGGGCCGCGCCGGCGAGCTGGCGATCCGGCGGCTCACCGATCCGACGCCGACCAGCGTGCTCTGCCTGGTGACGTCGGCGCACAAGCGGCCGACGCCGCTCGCAACCAGCACGATGAAGCTGGCGTCGGCCCTGATCCGCAAGCTGCCGCGGTGATCGACCGATCTTTTTCCGCGCGGAAGGTGCTCACCCTCCCCTGGAGGGGGAGGGTGGCTGTCCGCATCGAACTTTGATGGTCGCCTGTGCCGTGGGTTGGAGCCATTCTAATTCCAGCATGGCTGGCCGGAATCCCCATGCCGTTTCGGAATATCTGATATAGGCGGCCCGGCGCTGGCGCCGGCTTCCGCGCTGCGGCACATATTTCGCCAACGACGCAAGATGTCCGGGCGGAGGCGTTTGCGATCAGCGCCCGCCGCGGACCGAGACGTTTTCAATCAATCCGAAGGAAACGCACGCCGATGCCCGCGACCAGCCGTGTCGATGTTCAAACCTTTCTCGACGAGCACCCATTTTCGGGGTTCCAGTGGCTGATCTTCGGCCTGTGCTTCGTGATCGTGCTGCTCGACGGCTTCGACACCGCCGCGATCGGCTTCATCGCGCCGTCGCTGCTCAAAGAGTGGGGCATCGAGAAGTCGGCGCTCGGGCCGGTGCTCAGCGCGGCGCTGTTTGGGCTCGCCGCCGGCGCGCTGTTCTCAGGGCCGCTGGCTGATCGGGTGGGCCGCAAGGTCGTGCTGGTCGCTTCAGTGCTGGTGTTCAGCCTCGCCTGCCTCGCTTCCGCCCTTGCGACCAATCTGACCGAGCTCACCGTGCCGCGCTGCATCACCGGCATCGGTCTCGGCGCAGCCATGCCGAATGCCGTGACCCTGCTCAGCGAGTACTGCCCGCAGCGGTTGCGCGCCACCATGACCAATTTGATGTTCTGCGGCTTTCCGCTGGGCGCGGCGTTCGGCGGCTTCCTCGCCGCCTGGATGATTCCGCAATGGGGCTGGCGCAGCGTGCTCACGCTCGGCGGCCTCACGCCGCTGGTGCTGACTGTGGCGCTGGTCGTGATCCTGCCGGAATCGGTGCACTATCTGCTGTCGCGCGGCGCCTCCGTCGAGCGCGTCCGCAAGGTGATGCGCAAGATCTCGGCCGCGGCGTTGCAGGTGAGCCAGTTCATGATGCTGGAGCCGGAACATGCCGAGGTGACCAGGCGCGTCAATGCCAGCGGTCTCGGCATGGTGCTGTCGCCGGTGCTGCGCGCGGGCTCGCTGATGCTGTGGATCGCCTATTTCATGGGGCTCGTGATCTTCTACGCGCTGATCAACTGGATGCCGATCCTGTTCAAGGATGCCGGCCTCAACCCGCAGACCGCGACCCTGATCTCGGCGCTGTTCCCGCTCGGCGGCGTCGGCGCGGTGTTCTTCGGCTGGCTGATGGACCGCTTCAACGCCAATCTGATCATTGCGGCCGGCTATGCGTTGACGGCGGTCTCGATCTTCTTCATCGGCCAGGCCGCCGGCCAACTCGGCCTGTTGATGGCCGCAGTGTTCCTGGGCGGCGTGATGATGAACACCGCGCAATCCTCGATGCCGGCGCTGGCCGCGGCGTTCTATCCGACGCAGGGCCGCGCCACCGGCGTGTCCTGGATGCTCGGCATCGGCCGGTTCGGCGGCATCGCCGGTTCCTTCCTGATCGCCGAGATGACCGCGCGGCAGCTCACCTTCAGCCAGATTTTCACTGTTATGGCCGTTCCCGGCGCCATCGCAGCGGTCGCGCTTGTGGTAAAGCAATTCGTGGGGCCGGGACGGTCGAGCGACAAGGGAATTGGCGCTGCGGTCACAGTCCATTGACACCGCTGCCACGCGCCAAAAAGTTGAGGGAGAGACTGACGTGATCATCGACGTGCACGGTCATTACACCACGGCCCCGAAGGCGCTGGAGGAGTGGCGCAACGGGCAGATCGCGGGCATCAAGGATCCGTCCGTGATGCCGAAGGCGTCCGAGCTCAAGATCAGCGACGACGAGCTGCGCGAGAGCATCGAGAGCAACCAGCTCAAGAAGATGAAGGAGCGCGGCAGCGATCTCACCGTGTTCTCGCCGCGCGCCAGCTTCATGGCCCACCACATCGGCGATTTCCAGGTGTCCTCGACGTGGGCCGCGATCTGCAACGAGCTGTGCTATCGGGTCAGCAAGCTGTTCCCGGATAATTTCATCGGCGTGGCCATGCTGCCGCAATCGCCGGGCGTCGACCCTAAGACCTGTATCCCTGAGCTGGAGAAGTGCATCAAGGAGTACGGCTTCGTCGGCATCAATCTGAACCCGGATCCCTCGGGCGGCCATTGGACCTCGCCGCCGCTCTCGGACCGGCACTGGTATCCGATCTATGAGAAGATGGTCGAGCTCGACATCCCCGCGATGATCCACGTCTCGACCAGCTGCAACGCCTGCTTCCACACCACCGGCGCGCATTATCTCAACGCCGACACCACGGCGTTCATGCAGTGCCTGACCTCGGACCTGTTCAAGGATTTCCCGACCCTGAAGTTCCTGATCCCGCATGGCGGCGGCGCCGTGCCCTATCACTGGGGCCGCTTCCGCGGGCTGGCGCAGGAATTGAAGAAGCCGCTGCTGAAAGACCATCTGCTCAACAACATCTTCTTCGACACCTGCGTCTATCATCAGCCCGGCATCGACCTGCTGACGG
This sequence comes from Bradyrhizobium sp. HKCCYLS1011, assembly GCF_051167795.1. Lineage (NCBI taxonomy): Bacteria > Pseudomonadati > Pseudomonadota > Alphaproteobacteria > Hyphomicrobiales > Nitrobacteraceae > Bradyrhizobium > Bradyrhizobium sp. HKCCYLS1011. Next base: position 148,616 of record NZ_JBNPTT010000007.1, read on the forward strand.
GCGTGATCCCGATCGACAATATCCTGTTTGCCTCGGAGATGATCGGCGCTGTCAGAGGCATCGACCCCGAGACCGGGTTCTATTACGACGACACCAAGCGCTATATCGAGGCCGCCAAGCTGACGCCCGAGCAGCGCCACCAGATCTACGAAGGCAATGCGCGGCGGGTGTTCCCGCGGCTCGACGCCGCGTTGAAGGCCAAGGGCAAGTGAAATAGGACCATCGCGATGAGCACCCCCATGAACAATCTCGGCATCGTCAAGAAGACCATCGCCCGCGCCGACAAGGCGGCGGTCGAGAAGCTGTCGCAGTTCGGCGTTGCCACCATCCATGAGGCGATGGGCAGGGTCGGCCTGATGCAATGCTACATGCGCCCGATCTATCCGACCGCGAAGATGTGCGGCACGGCGGTCACCGTGCTGCTGCAGCCCGGCGACAACTGGATGCTGCATGTGGCGGCCGAGCAGATCCAGCCCGGCGACGTCGTCGTCGCGGCCTGCACGGTCGAGAACACCGACGGCTTTTTCGGCGATCTCCTGGCCACCAGTTTTCGTGCCCGCGGCGCCAAGGGCTTGGTCATCGATGGCGGCGTGCGTGACGTTGCTGATCTCACCGAGATGCAGTTTCCGGTGTTCTCGCGCGCGATCTCGGCGCGCGGCACGGTCAAGGCGACGCTCGGCTCGGTCAACATCCCGGTGGTCTGCGCCGGCGTTGCGGTCAATCCTGGCGACGTGATCGTGGCCGATGTCGACGGCATCGTGGTGGTGCCGGCTGCGGTGGCGCATCAGGCGGCGGATGCCGCCGCGGCGCGTGAGGCCAACGAAGCCGACAAGCGCGAGAAGCTCGCTTCCGGCGTGCTCGGTCTCGACATGTACAAGATGCGCGAGCCGCTGGCGAAGGCCGGGCTCAAATATATCGATTGAGGAGGAGGACGCGGCACGATGGGCGGCGCTTCCAATTCAAGTCCTTCAAATCAGTGGCATGTCGGAATCGTCGGCTACGGCGAGGTCGGCAAGATCCTCGCCGAGGACCTGCGCAAGGACGGCGTCCGCGTCTCGGCCTATGATATCAAGCTTGGCGACGAGCGTGGCAATGCGATGCGCGACCACGCTGCCGGCATCGGCGTCACGCTGGCCCCGTCGCATGCCGAGCTCGCTTCGCAATCCGATTTTATCGTCTCCGCAGTGACCGCGAGCCAGGCCGTTCCGGTGGCACAGGCCTGTGCGCCGGCCGTGAAGCCAGGCGCGTGGTTCCTCGACTTCAACTCGGCCTCGCCAGGCGCCAAGCAGCGCGCGGCTGATCTGATCGACGGCGCCGGCGGCCGCTATGTCGAGGGCGCTGTCATGACGTCGGTGCCGCCCTATCGGATCAAGGTGCCGCTGCTGCTCGGCGGCACCGGCGCCCGCGAGCTGGCGCCGCTGCTCAATGATCTCGGCTTCGCCGCCAAGCCTGCGAGCGACAAGCTCGGCGTGGCGTCAGCGACCAAGATGTGCCGCAGCATCATGATCAAGGGCATGGAGGCGATGGTGATCGAAGCCTTCACCACCGCGCGCGCCTATGGCGTCGAAGACGCCGTGCTGGCCTCGCTGAAGGAGACCTTTCCCGGCATCGATTGGGAGAAGCAGGGCGCCTATTTCTTCCAGCGCGTGATCGAGCACGGCCGCCGCCGCGCCGAGGAGGTGAGGGAGGTCGCCGAGACCGTGCGCGAGGCGGGGCTGACGCCATGGTCGGCGCAGGGCACCGCCGAGCGCCAGGCCTTCATCGCCGATCTCGCCGATGAAGGCTTGTTCGGCGCGCGTGGAGCCAAGGACTTCGCGCGCAGCCCCGACTGGCGCACCGAGGCGGATCGCATTCTCGCGAAAGCAAAGAAGAAGTAGGAAACGACATGGAGTTTCAGAAAACACCCGGATGGCTCGACTGGTACCAAGGTCCGTCGAAGCCGCGTTTCAAGGTTCCGGCCGGCAGCGTCGATGCGCATTGCCATGTGTTCGGTCCTGGCGCGGAATTCCCTTACGCGCCCGAGCGCAAATACACGCCGTGCGACGCTTCCAAAAACCAGCTTTATGCGCTGCGCGACCATCTCGGCTTTGCCCGCAACGTCGTGGTGCAGGCGACCTGCCATGGCGCCGACAATCGAGCCATGGTCGACGCACTCGTGCATTCGAACGGCAAGGCCCGCGGCGTCGCCACCGTCAAGCGCAACGTTACCGACGATGAACTGAAGGCGATGCATGACGCAGGCGTCCGCGGCGTCCGCTTCAATTTCGTCAAGCGCCTGGTCGACTTCACGCCCAAGGACGAACTCAACGAGATCGCGGGGCGCATCGCTAAGCTCGGCTGGCATGTGGTGATCTATTTCGAGGCGGTCGATCTGCCGGAGCTGTGGGACTTCTTCACCGCGCTGCCGACCACGGTCGTCGTCGACCATATGGGCCGCCCCGACGTCACCAAGCCGGTCGACGGACCTGAGTTCGAGCTGTTCGTGAAGTTCATGCGCGAGCACCAGAACGTCTGGTCCAAGGTGAGCTGCCCGGAGCGGCTGTCGGTGAAGGGACCACCGGCGCTGAATGGCGAGCAGAACGCCTATCGCGACGTGGTGCCGTTCGCGAGGCGGATCGTCGGGACTTTCCCGGATCGCGTGCTGTGGGGCACCGACTGGCCGCATCCGAACCTGAAGGATCATATGCCCGACGACGGCCTGCTGGTCGATTTCATTCCGCATATCGCTGTCACCGAGGAGCTGCAGCGGAAGCTCCTGGTCGACAATCCGATGCGGCTCTACTGGCCCGAAGAAACTTAAACGAGGAGACGATCGATGTCGCTCGACAAACCCTATACCGACGTTCCCGGCACGACCATCTTCGACGCCGACATGTCGCGGATGGGCTATCACCTCAACCAGTTCTGCATGTCCTTGATGAAGGCGGAGAACCGCGCCCGCTTCAAGGCCAATGAGCGGGCCTATCTCGACGAATGGCCGATGACCGAAGAGCAGAAGCAGGCGGTGCTGGATCGTGATCTCAACCGCTGCATTGCGCTCGGCGGCAACATCTACTTCCTCGCCAAGATCGGCGCCACCGATGGCAAGAGCTTTCAGCAAATGGCCGGCAGCATGACCGGCATGACCGAAGAACAATACCGCGACATGATGGTGAAGGGCGGCCGCTCGATCGAGGGCAACCGCTACACCGGGGAGAAGAAGTGATGGCCCATATCTCCGCAAGCGTTTACACCTCGCACGTGCCGGCGATCGGCGCCGCGCTCGACCTCGGCAAGACCGGCGAGGATTATTGGAAGCCGGTGTTCCAGGGCTACGACTTCGCCAAGCAGTGGGAGAAGGAGCAGAAGCCGGACGTCGTGTTCCTGGTCTTCAACGACCACGCCACCGCCTTCAGCCTGGAGATGATCCCGACCTTCGCGATCGGTACCGCGGCCGAGTATCAGCCGGCCGACGAAGGCTGGGGCCCGCGCCCGGTGCCGAAGGTGATCGGTCATCCCCGGCTCGCTGCGCATATCGCGCAGTCGGTGATCCAGGATGATTTCGATCTCACCATCGTCAACAAGATGGATGTCGATCACGGCCTCACCGTGCCGCTCAGCCTGGTGTTCGGGCAGGTCGATGCCTGGCCGTGTCCGATCATCCCGTTCGCGGTCAATGTCGTGCAATATCCGGTGCCGTCGGGTCGCCGCTGCTTCATGCTGGGCAAGGCGATCCGCAAGGCGATCGAGAGCTATGACGAGCCGCTCAATGTGCAGATCTGGGGCACCGGCGGCATGAGTCATCAGCTGCAGGGCCCCCGCGCCGGGCTCATCAATCGCGAGTGGGACAACATGTTCCTGGACAAGCTGATCAGCGATCCGGAAGGGCTCTCCAAGGTGCCGCATATCGAATATGTCCGCGAAGCGGGCAGCGAGGGCATCGAGCTCGTGATGTGGCTGATCGCGCGCGGCGCGATGAGCGATGTCAATGGCGGCAAGACTCCGACGGTGCGTCACCGCTTCTACCACGTGCCGGCGAGCAACACCGCGGTCGGCCATCTGATCCTGGAGAACAACTGACATGGCCAAAACGATCAAGGTCGCGCTGGCCGGCGCCGGCGCGTTCGGCATCAAGCATCTCGACGGCATCAAGAACATCGCCGATGTCGAGGTGGTATCGTTGGTCGGGCGCAGGCTCGACCAGACCAAGGAAGTCGCCGACAAATACGGCATCAAGCATGTCTCGACTGAGCTCGCCGACAGCCTGAAGCTGCCGGAGGTCGATGCCGTGATCCTCTGCACGCCGACGCAGATGCATGCGGCCCAGGCGATCGCGTGCCTGAAGGCCGGCAAGCATGTGCAGGTCGAGATTCCGCTAGCGGATTCGCTGAAGGATGCGCAGGCGGTGGTCGAGCTGCAGAAGAAGACCGGGCTGGTTGCGATGTGCGGCCACACCCGCCGCTTCAACCCGAGCCACCAATGGGTGCACAAGAAGATCAAGGCCGGCGAATTCCACATCCAGCAGATGGACGTGCAGACCTACTTCTTCCGCCGCACCAACATGAACGCGCTGGGCCAGCCGCGCAGCTGGACTGACCATCTGCTGTGGCACCACGCCGCGCACACGGTCGATCTGTTCGCCTATCAGGCGGGCGCGCCGATCGTGAAGGCCAACGCGGTGCAGGGACCGATCCATCCGACGCTCGGCATCGCTATGGACATGTCGATCCAGCTCAAGGCCGCCAACGGCGCGATCTGCACGCTGTCGCTGTCCTTCAACAATGACGGCCCGCTCGGCACCTTCTTCCGTTACATCGGCGACACCGGCACCTACATCGCGCGCTACGATGACCTCGTGAACGGCAAGGAAGAGAAGATCGACGTCTCCAAGGTCGACGTCTCCATGAACGGCATCGAGCTGCAGGACCGCGAATTCTTCGCCGCCATCCGCGAGGGCCGCGAGCCGAACGCCTCCGTCGCCCAGGTGCTGCCGTGCTACCAGGTGCTGCACGATCTGGACCAGCAGTTGGCGCAGGGGTGAGGCGCGCTGGCATCGCGTCATTGCGAGCGAAGAATCGTAGGGTGGGCAAAGCGAAGCGTGCCCACCATTTTTCGCGACGACGCGAGACGGTGGGTACGCGCCGCCTGAAGGCGGCCCTTTGCCCACCCTACGTGCCTGCTATCGCGAACTAATCGAGCTGTCGCCGCATCGGAGGTGCGCTCCCTCCCCCTTGCGGGGGAGGGCTGGGGAGGGGGGTACCGCAGGCATCGCTGGTCGCGGTTACCCCCACCCCCCCGACCCCTCCCCGCAAGGGGGAGGGGAGTAGAGCGCGCTCGCCGCGGCCGCGACGAATCCAAATCCGTTTTTCGTTCGTTATTTCCCTTCACCTTCTTCCAAAGCCGCGCAGCGATAGGGGAGCGCCCCTCAACGCCGGCTGCGAGCCGCGCGCCGGTCGAAGGCTTGCCGCGCGGACTCGACCTCGGGCATCTTGGCGATGGTCCAGGCATAGAGCGCCCGGAACGGCGGCTGCAGCGTGCGCCCGAGCGGGGTGATCTCGTATTGAACGGCCACGGGCGACTCCGCGATCACCTGGCGAGATATCAGGCCGTTACGCTCCAGCCGGCGCAGGCATTGCGTGAGCGCCTTCTGGGTGACGCCCTCCAACTGCTTCTTGATGACATTGAACCGCAGCGGGCCTGCATCGAGCACCGCGACCACCATCATCGACCATTTGTCGGCGATCTGGTCGATCAGGAGCCGGCTCGGACACTCCGCCGAAAAGTGCTGCGGCTTGCAGTTCGGAGTCATAAGTAGTTTCCTCGCGTATACCTGGGCGACTTCAGGTGCCTGATTGACAGCAGGTTTACGAAGTATACTTGGATCGCTCCGAAAGCAATGGAGGAGCTCTTCCGAATGTCCGACCTCGATACCGGCGTCCTGTTTCGTCCCTTTCGTCTGAAGACGCTGGAGCTGAAGAACCGCATCGTCATGGCGCCGATGACACGCAATGCGGCACCCAACGGAATTCCCGGTGACGCCAACGTCGCCTATTACCGCCGCCGCGCCGAAGGCGGGGTAGGGCTGATCCTCTCCGAAGGTACCGTGGTTGATCGTCCCGCTTCCAGGAATGAGCCGGGTATCCCGTTCTTCCATGGCGATGCGGCTCTCGCCGGTTGGCAGCGCGTCGCCGCGGCGGTTCATGCCGCGGGAGGCCGCATGGGTCCGCAGATCTGGCACACCGGCTCGACCAAGGGCATGAGCGGCTGGCAGCCGGACGCGCCGGTGGAAAGCCCGTCCGGACTGCTTGCGCCGGACAAGCCGCGCGGCAACGCCATGACCGAGGAGGACATCGCCGACACCGTTGCCGCCTTCGCGCAGGCCGCGCGCGATGCCAAGCGCGTGGGGTTCGATACGGTCGAGATTCACGGCGCGCACGGCTATCTCATCGACCAGTTCTTCTGGTCCGGCACCAACAAGCGCGAGGATCGTTATGGTGGCGCCACGATCAAGGAGCGCTCGCGCTTTGCCGGCGAGGTCGTCGCGGCGATCCGCGCGGCCGTGGGGCCGGATTTCCCGATCATCCTGCGCGTCAGCCAGTGGAAGCAGCAGGATTATGCCGCGCGTCTGGCCGAGACACCGGAACGCATGGCCGACTGGCTGCAGCCGCTGGTCGATGCCGGCGTCGATATCCTGCACTGCTCGCAGCGCCGCTTCTGGGAGCCGGAGTTTCCCGAGATCGATGGCGAGAAGGGGCTGAACTTCGCCGGCTGGGCCAAGAAGATCACGGGTGCCGCGACCATCAGCGTCGGCTCGGTCGGGCTATCAGGCGACTTCTTCAGCGCCTTCGCAGGCAAGGCGTCGACGTCAGCCGATCTCGACAATCTGCTGGAGCGCATGGCGCGCGATGAGTTCGACCTCATTGCGGTCGGCCGCGCGCTGATCAGCGACGCCGAATGGGTTGCCAAGGTCAAGGACGACGACAAGGCCAGCCTGAAAGGCTTCAACGCGGCGGATCTGCAAGCGCTGGTTTGAGCCCTCGCGGCTTCATCGGCGCCCACCTCGCCCCGCTTGCGGGGAGAGGTCGGATTGCATCGAAGATGCAATCCGGGTGAGGGGGACTCTCCGCGAACTCGCTCTGTCGAGACAGCCCCTCACCCCGACCCTCTCCCCGCAAGCGGGGCGAGGGGGCGCACCGCCCCCGACGCGCGAACCTGGCCCTAACTTCCAGAGATGCCGGCTGAAACTAGCGCTTTTGTAGGAGAGGATACACCGAGCACCGGGGCTTTCATTCCTCTCCTTCACCATGAGGCATCTCCAACGCCGAAGTGGAGCATTGCGCATGCGGCAGCTGACTAGTCCTGCGTTTCCGGTAGCGTGATCACCAGTCCTTCCAGCGCGGCCGTCGCCTTGATCTGGCAGGCGAGGCGGCTGGTTGGGCGGAGCTCCGCAGCGACCGTGTCGAGCATGTCTTCCTCGGCTGCTTCCGGAGGAGGGATGTCGCCAAGGCGGCTCTCCTCGACATAGCAATGGCAAGTACCGCAGGCGCAGGAGCCGCCGCATTCGCCGACAATGCCGTCGACGCCATTGGCGATTGCGCCCTGCATCAGGCTCCAGCCGTCCTCGACGTCGATCGTCTTCCGGTTACCGGAGGGCTCGACATAGATGATGTTGACCATGTTGCTCTCGTCTTCGTGCTGTCGCGGTGCGCTTCGGACTAATGAACCGCCAGTTCGAGGTACATCGGACTGCGGAATGTTGATGACGGCATCCAGGGCAGCTGCTCCTGTGTGCGCCGGTAATCCGGGACGACCTTGTGCAGCTCATCGAAGGCGATCTTGATGGCGATCCTGGCGATCGCAGAACCGAGACAGGCATGCACGCCGCCGCCGAAGCCGAGATGGCCGCGCGGCTTGCGGGTGATGTCGTAGACGTCGGGATTGGGATATTGCCGCTCGTCGCGATTGCCGGAGCCGTAGGCGAGGCAGACGAAGTCACCCTCGCGCATGGTCTGGCCGTGCAGGGTGATGTCCTTCTGCAGGCAGCGGCGGAAGCGCTGCGCCGACGTGTTGAAGCGCAGGGATTCCTCGATCGCGTCGGACAGCAGATCGGGATTGGCAACGACCGCGCGGCGGGCGTCGGGGTGATCGGCGAGATTGTAAGCGAACATGGTCATGAAGCCACCGAGCGACTCGATGCCGGCCATGATCAGCGTGGTCGTTGTCAACAGCACCTCGCGCTCGTCGAGCCTGTCGCCGTCGATCTCGGCCGTGCTGAAATGCGAGATCAGATCGTTCTGCGGCCGTGCGCGGCGTTCGGCGATCACCGAGGCTGCGTAGTCCTGCATCCAGTTGTAGGCCGCGATGTGTTGCGGTCCCTTGGCGCGGCTCACTGGATCGCTCTGCACCATCAGCACGGCCTTGTCGCGCACGGTCTGCTCGTCGCCGAGCGGCAGGCCGAGCGCCGCGAACAGCACGCGGACGGTGAATTTCGACGAGAACTCCTCGATGAAGTCGAAGCGGTCCTGTCCGCGCAGCGTCTCGGCCGTGGCGCGCGCGATGTCGCGGATCGGGCCGGCGAGGCTCTCCAGGTTGCGCTTCATGAAGGCATATTGGACGAGGCCGCGCAGGCGATCGTGGCGCGGCGGATCGGTGGTGCCGAGGGTCGCGCCGGCGCGGTTCGGCAGCTCGGTCATCAGGTTGCCTTTGGCCGAGGAATAGGTCTGCCAGTTCTGTCCGGCCGAGACGATGTCGGCATAGCGCGACAGAATCCACATCTGCGCCTGCTGGCTCCAGAAGCAGGGATGCTCGTCGCGCAGCGTCTTGTAGAACGGAAACGGGTCGGCATCGACCGCAGGCGAATAGGGATCGAAGGTGAACATTGCGGGGCTCCTCTCCAAGGGTTGTGTGATTGTTGTTGTTCTTTTCGCTGAGCCTACCGAAGGGATTGCAGCGGCGTGAGGCACGAACGCCGGTCAACACTTGTACTTTTCCGACATTCTGATGTAGCTGGGATATGCCGAGGTTTCGCACCAAGCCATCGATCCCCGCGTTCGCGCTGTATGGCGAGGCGTCCGCCGCGCAGCCGGATATGCTGCATATCGAGCCGATCCAGGTGCGCAGCCGGCTATACCGCTGGGAGATCGAGGCCCATACCCATCAGGGCCTGCACCAGATCCTCTGGGTGGCATCGGGCCCGGCCGAGATCGCCTTGGACGAAAGACGCGAGCGCTGCACCGGTCCCGTCGCCGTGGTGATCCCGCCCGGCGTTGTCCACGCCTTCCGCTTCTCGCGCGAGACCGACGGTTACGTCCTGACCTTCAATCCGCGCGCGGTGGTCGAGGGCGATGTGCCGGCGACCGGCGAGGCGTTACGGGATCTGTTTGCGACGCCACAAATCCTCCATCTGGATTCCCAAGCCACGGCAACGCGCCGGATCGGCGCGCTGTTTATCGATCTCGCCGATGAGTTTGCCGCCGCCGATTCGGCGGCCTCGCCGGTGCCGCACTGGCTCGGACGCTCGATTGTGTGGCGGCTGGCGCAGCAAAGCGCGCGGCAATCGAAGGGCGCGCCCCGCGGTAGCCGTCATGCGGCGCTGTTCACCCGCTTCATCGTGCTGGTCGAGGCGCATCACCGCGACCACTGGCCGGTGGCGCGCTACGCCGACGAACTCGGCATGACGCCGGAGCGGCTGAACCGGCTGACCCGCGCCGAGACCGGCCAGTCCGCGCTCGACATCGTGCATGCGCGGCTGGCGCGCGAAGCCTGCCGCCGGCTGACCTATATTGCGGCGCCGGTGTCGAAGCTGGCGTTCGAACTCGGCTTCAAGGACCCCGCTTATTTCTGCCGCTTCTTCAAGCGCCACACGGGGGCCAGTCCACGCGACTACCGGCAGGCGATGGGCGTGGGCGACGATGTGACGGCGACTCGGGGCTGACGGGGACGGCGCCGGGATACCGCCACGCCGTTCTTTTTGCGTCGCGGCAAGGCGTCGGAAAAGTGCAAGAGAATGACGCGTCCATCCAAGTGACGCCGGGCTTTCCTTGCTAAAATCCGCGACCGAGAAGCAAACCCAACAATCCGCCTCGTGTGAATCCGGGAGAGACGCCTCATGAAAGTCCAAGTCTGTATCATCGGCGGTGGGCCTTCGGGCCTCATGCTGTCACAGCTCCTGCATCTGCAGGGCATCGATACGATCATTCTGGAGAAGTCCAGCCGCGAGCATGTGCTGTCGCGCATCCGCGCCGGCGTGCTCGAGCACGGCTTCGCCAAGTTGATGCGCGAGGCGCAATGCGGCGAGCGCATGGACCGTGAAGGAGAGATCCACCACGGCTTCTTCATCGCCCATGACGGCGTGCTCGATCGCGTCGACCTGCACAAATATTCCGGCGGCAATTCGGTGATGGTCTATGGCCAGACCGAGCTGACCCGCGACCTCTACGAGGCGCGCGACCGGCTTGGCGGCAAGGTCGTGCACAACGCCGCCGACGTGACGCCGCACGACATGGCTTCCGACAAGCCGTTCGTGACCTATCGGGTCGGCGACGATACCATCCGTGTCGACTGCGACTACATCATCGGTGCCGACGGTTTCCACGGCGTCAGCCGCAGGTCGATTCCGCAGGACAGGCTGAAGGAATACGAGCGGGTCTATCCGTTCGGTTGGCTCGGCGTGCTGTCGCGCACCAAGCCGGTGTCGCCTGAGCTGATCTATGCCAAGCACGAGCGCGGCTTCGCGCTGTGCTCGCTGCGCTCGCAGGTGTTGAGCCGCTACTACATCCAGGTGCCGCTCACCGATAAGGTCGAGGATTGGAGCGATGACGCGTTCTGGGAGGAGCTCAAGCGCCGCCTGCCGTCGGAGGTCGTGGCCAAGCTGATCACCGGGCCATCGATCGAGAAGAGCATTGCGCCGCTGCGCAGCTTTGTCGCCGAGCCCATGCGCTATGGCCGGCTGTTCCTCGCCGGCGACGCCGCGCATATCGTGCCGCCGACCGGCGCGCGTGGGCTGAACTCGGCCGCGTCCGACATCTATTACCTCTATCACGCGCTGGTTGATCACTACAAAAAGGGCGACGACAAGGGTATCGACGGCTATTCGCAGCGCGCGCTGGCCCGGATCTGGAAGGCGCAGCGCTTCTCGTGGTGGATGACGACCCTGCTGCACCGCTTCCCCGATCGGCTGGCTTACGATGACAAGCTGCAGGACACTGAGCTGGGTTATCTGTTCTCGTCCGAAGCGGCCCAGCGCTCGCTGGCGGAAAACTACGTCGGCCTGCCATTCTAGCGAAATGATGCGTGGCGATTGATACGAGATCTCGCGCAGAATGCGGTGGGCTCCCTCTCCCCGTTCTTACGGGGAGAGGGTTGGGGTGAGGGGCAGACGCTCCGATTGGTGTACATTGTCGGACCAGTACCCCCTCACCCGGATTGCATCTAGCGATGCAATCCGACCTCTCCCCGCAAGCGGGGCGAGGTGTACCTCGTATGCCGCGCTAGCGGCGCGCAAAATCAGAGCCTCCCGGACAACGGGACGATAGGGGAAGGAAGCGATATGATCATGAGACCAATGGCGCCGCGCGCGTGCGGGACAGCAGCGATGCTGTTCATTACAATTGCGGGTGCGGCTCCCGCAGCCGCCGATACCTTCGTCGGCGATGCGGCGGCGACCTGCAGCGGGCTGGCTGCTTCGGCGCAGGCACCGGTGCGCATCGACCAGGCGGCCCTTCAGCAGCCGTCGACGCTGTCGGTTGCCGAGAAAGCGGGTTCGCCGGCGGCACGCGTCGCGCCGGCCAATCCCGCCTTCTGCAAGGTGCTCGGGCATATCGATCCCCGCGATCCCAATGCTCCGCCGATCAAGTTCGAGGTCAATCTGCCCGTCGACTGGAACGGGCGCTCGCTGCAATATGGCGGCGGCGGCTTCAATGGCGTGCTGATCACAGGGCTCGGCCTGCCGCCGGCCTATCCGTTCGACAAGCCGTCGCCGCTAGCGCGAGGCTTCGTCACCTACGGCACCGATTCCGGCCATCAGGCGAAGCCAGGCGAGCCGCCGCAGACTTTCGCGCTCAATGACGAAGCCTTCGAGAATTTCGCGCATGTCGCCTACAAGAAGGTGCGCGACGCCGCTGTCGACCTGATGCAGCGCGCCTATGGCAAGCGGCCTACGAAAATGTACTTCATGGGTTCGTCGGAGGGCGGCCGCGAGGCGCTGACCATGGCGCAACGCTATCCGGACGATTTCGACGGCATCTTAGCGCGCGTGCCTGTGATCAACTGGGCCGGCCTGCAACATGCGGGCACGCGCAGCGGGCTGGTGACCATGGGCGAGGGCTGGATCAGCCCGGCGCAGGTCAAGCTCGTGGCGGATGCCGTCCGCAAGGCTTGCGACAAGGCCGATGGTGTCGAGGATGCCATCGTCGAGAATCCCGTCGCCTGCAAGGCGAGCTTCAAGCCGGAGAGCTTGCGTTGCGCGGCCGGGCAGAGTGGGGATGCGTGCCTCACTGATGCGCAGATCAAGGCGATCGATACGCTGCACGCCACCTACAAGTTTCCGTTCCCGCTCGCCAACGGCCTCGATGATTACCCCGGCTGGGGCGTCTCGGGGGAAGACACGCCGCCCGCGGCATCGGCCGGCGGTTGGATCGCATGGTGGCTCGGCACGGCGGCCCCGACGCTGCCGCCTCAGCCGGCGAACGGCATTGCCTGGATCTACGGCGCCGGCGGCATTCAATATGTCTTCGCGCGCGATCCGAAGCTCGACGTCACCACCTACAAGCCTGAGGAGCACAAGGCGAGGCTGCTCGAGGTCTCCAACCTGATGGACTCGACCAACCCCGATCTCAGCCGCTTCCGCGCGCATGGCGGCAAGCTCATCATGCTCGAGCACATGGCCGACTATGCGCAGAGCCCTTACGCTGGCATTCGCTATTTCGAGAGCGTGGAGAACAAGCTCGGCAAGTCCGAGACCGCGGAGTTTGCGCGGCTCTATACCGCGCCGGGCGTCGATCATGTCGGCAACGGCGCGCCGGCCAATGTGGACATGCTGAGTGTGCTGGTCGACTGGGTCGAGAGCGGCAAGGCGCCCGATGATCTCAAGGTGGTCGAACAAAAGATCGAGGCGCCGGACTTCGCGACCGCCCGAAGCCTGCCGCTGTGTCGCTGGCCGGCCTGGCCGCACTACACATCCGGTCCGATCGAAGCCGCAAGCAGCTTCAACTGCTCCCAGTAACTTCAACTGCTCCCAGTAAGAAGCGAACAAGATCGCTCGAAAAGCCTGAAGGTCGATCGGCAGAAGGGCGCGATGGTTTTTCCATCGCGCCCTTTGCGTTTGGAGAACTCCGTCAGCCGCTCGGGCATCAGAACCTCAAAAATGAGTTGCGTACCTCAGAATTCCGGCTAAGGTTCTCAACCGGAGGAAGAGGGCATGAACGCGCCGCTGACCTTGCGGGACATTGCGCGGCAGGCCGGCGTCAGCCTGGCCACCGTCGACCGCGTGCTGCACAATCGTCCGGGCGTTCGCCCCGACACGGTGCGGCGCGTGCGCGACGCCATGGAGCGCAGCGCCTTTCAGCCCCACGCCGCGGCCTCTGAGCTGGCGCGGGCGCGCGCCCGGCGCTTCGCCTTCGTGATGCCGTCCGGCGGCAACCTTTTCATGCAGCAGATCCTGGCGCATCTCGGCGAGATGACCGGCTGGATGGCGGCGCGACGCCTGACGATCGACACAATGGCCACCGACGTGTTCGATCCCACCGTCCTTGCGGCCAAGCTCGAAAGCCTGGTTGGGCAAGTCGACGGCGTCGCCGTGGTCGCGCTGGATCATCCCAGCGTGCGCGCGGCGATCAACGACCTCGTCGATGCCGGCGTGAAGGTCGTCACGCTGGTGTCGGACGTGCCCTCGTCGCGGCGGCACCATTATGTCGGGATCGACAACATCGCCGCCGGCCGTACCGCCGGCGCGCTGGTCGGCCGCTTTGTCGGCGACCGCAAAGGCCGCCTCGCCATCGTCGCGGGATCGCAGGCCCTGCGCGACCACGCGGAACGCATCTTCGGCTTCAGCCAGGTCATTGGATCGGAATTTCGACAACTTGAGGTATTGCCTGTTGTTGAGGGACATGATGAGGATGAGCTCTCAGAACGCCTCACGATCAGGCTGCTGAAGGAGTATCCGGATATGATCGGCCTCTATAATGTCGGGGCCGGCACGCCGGGCGTGGCCAAGGCGCTGGCCGAGTCCGGGCGTGCTGATGAGGTGGTGTTCGTCGGCCATGATGTGACGGTGCTGACGCGCCGGCTGCTGTTGAATGGCGTGATGGACGCCGCGATCTCGCAGAACCCCGGCCACGAAGCGAGGGCTGCGGTGCGCGTGTTGCTGGCGCTCGTCCGTAACGAGCCGATCTTGAGCGAACAGGAGACCATCCGCATCGATATCGTGATGCGGGACAATCTGCCGTGAGCCGTTGAGACCAGCGCCGCTTCGGTGGCGCGAACCGGGCAGGGCAGACGAGACACCGCTGCACGAAGGCGACAGAGATCGCCGACTGCGGCGAGAGGTGAGTGGGAGGAGTTGCGTGTATCTCGGATTGGACGTCGGCACATCCGGCGTGAAGGCCGTACTGGAAGACGACGCGGGCGCGCTGGTCGCGACCGCCTCGCGGCCGCTTGCGCTGTCGCATCCGAAGCCGCTGTGGTCCGAGCAAAATCCGCACGATTGGGTGCACGCGGCGATCGGCGCGATCGACGATCTCGCACGTACCCATCCGCGCGAGACCGCCGGCGTGCGCGGCATCGGACTGTCCGGCCAGATGCATGGCGCGACGTTGCTCGACGCCGACGGTCATCCGCTGCGGCCGGCCATCCTCTGGAATGACGGCCGCTCGCACGCCGAATGCGCCGAGCTCGAACGGCGCTGTCCCGAACTGCATGCGATCGCCGGCAATCTCGCGATGCCCGGCTTCACCGCGCCGAAGCTGCTGTGGGTCGCGCATCATGAGCCGGAGATCTTTGCCAAGATCGCGAAAGTGCTGCTGCCGAAGGCCTATGTGCGCTACCGGCTCTCCGGCGAGATGGTCGAGGACATGTCGGATGCGGCCGGCACCTTGTGGCTGGATGTCGGTCACCGCCGCTGGTCCGAGACGATCCTCGCCGCGACCGGCCTCGATCTGGCCCACGTGCCGCGGCTGGTCGAAGGCAATGAGCCCAGCGCGGTGCTGTCTCCTGATCTCGCGCGCCGTTGGGGCATGGGCGCCAACGTCGTGATTGCCGGCGGCGCGGGGGATAATGCGGCGAGCGCGATCGGGCTCGGTGCGATCGCGCCAGGCGATGCATTCCTCTCGCTCGGCACGTCCGGTGTGCTGTTCCGCGTCACCGACCGTTTCGCGCCGCAGCCGGCGTCCGCTGTGCACGCCTTCTGCCACGCGCTCGGCGGGCTCTGGCACCAGATGGGCGTGATGCTCTCGGCTGCCGCCTCGCTCGCCTGGCTCGCGCGCATTCTCGCCAGCCCCGAAGCCGATCTGTTGGCGCCGCTCGGCCAAGCCGTCGACCGGCCGAGCGCAGTGCAGTTTCTGCCCTATCTCGACGGCGAGCGCACCCCGCACAACGACGCCACCGCCGCAGGCGCCTTTGTCGGCCTGCGCAGCGCGGCAGGACGCAATGACCTGGTGCAGGCGGTGCTCGAAGGCGTCGCTTTTGCCGCGCGCGACATGCTGGTCGCGCTCGGCGATAGCGGGCAGCCGATCACCGAGTTCGATCTTGTCGGCGGCGGCTCGCGCTCTCCGCTGTGGGCGCAGATCGCGGCCGATGTGCTCGGCGTGGTCGTGCACCGGGTCGAGGAGGGCGAGGTCGGCGCTGCCGTCGGTGCCGCACGGCTCGGCCGGATGGCGGCGACCGGCGCCGATCCTGCCGTGGTCTGCCGACGGCCGCAGCGGCTGGCGAGCTTTGCGCCGCGTGCGCCGCTCGTTGCCGCCTATGACGACGCTTATGCGCGATGGCGCAAGCTTTATCCTGCCTTGAAGGAGTATGCCCCGTGACCATCTCAGCTCCATTCTTCAAGACCGGTGCGACGGTCACCTATGGCGGCGCGGATGCGCGCAGTCCGCTGGCATTCCGCTGGTACGACAAGGACCGGGTCGTTGGTGGCAAGCGGCTCGAGGACCATCTGCGCTTCGCCGTCTGCTACTGGCATTCGTTCTGCTGGCCGGGCAGCGATCCGTTCGGCGGCGAGACATTCTTGCGACCCTGGCAGCATGGCGACGATGCCATGGCGATGGCGCGCGCCAAGGCGGATGTGGCCTTCGAGCTGTTCCGCCTGCTCGACGTGCCGTTCTTCACCTTCCACGACGTGGATGCCGCGCCCGAAGGCGCAACGCTCAAGGAGTCTACCGCCAATCTGAACGCCATCGCCGATCTGTTCGAGCAGAAGATGGCCTCGGCCAAGGTGCGGCTGTTGTGGGGCACGGCCAATCTGTTCTCGCACCGCCGCTACATGGCGGGTGCCGCGACCAATCCAGACCCCGATGTCTTCACCTATGCCGCCGGCCAGGTGCGCGCCGCGCTCGAGGTTACGCATCGGTTGGGCGGGCAGAACTACGTGCTGTGGGGCGGCCGCGAGGGCTATGAGACGCTGCTCAACACCGACCTCAAGCGCGAACTCGACCAGCTCGGTCGTTTCGTTTCGCTCGTCGTCGAGCACAAGCACAAGATCGGGTTCAAGGGCCCGATCCTGATCGAGCCGAAGCCGAAGGAGCCGACCAAGCACCAGTATGATTTCGACGTCGCGACCTGCTACGGCTTCCTGGAGCGCTATGACCTGCTCAATGACGTCAAGCTCAATGTCGAGCAGAACCACGCCATCCTGGCCGGGCATTCGTTCCAGCATGAGATCGCACTGGCGCAGGCGCTTGGCGTGTTCGGCTCGGTCGACATCAACCGTGGAGACGACCTCCTGGGCTGGGACACCGATCAGTTCGCGATGAACGTGCCGGAACTCGCGCTGGTGTTCCACGAGATCCTCAAGGGTGGCGGCTTCACCACCGGCGGGCTCAATTTCGACGCCAAGATCAGGCGACAATCGATCGACCCGGATGATCTGATCCATGCCCATGCCGGCTCGATGGATGCCTGTGCGCGCGCCTTCCTGGCCGCATCCGACATGCTCGAGGCCGGAGCGCTGACGACGCCGTTGGCCGAGCGCTATGCCGGCTGGGAGGGCGAGGAGGGGCAGGCGATCCTGGCGGGCAAGCGCTCGCTCGCCGAGCTTGCTGATCGCGCGACGTCGTCCGGTCTTGATCCGCTGCCGCGTTCGGGGCGGCAGGAATATCTGGAAAGTGTCGTGAACCGCTACGTCTGACGCAACCAACGACAGCCGAACGGCTGCGATAAACAAACCGAGTGGGAGGACCGCCATGGACACGGCGGCGACCGGGCAACCGGTCCTGGAGCTGAAGGGCATCGGCAAGCAGTTCGGCGCGATTCGCGCGCTGCACGGTGTCGACCTCGAGGTACGGCCCGGCGAGGTCGTCGGCCTGATGGGCGACAATGGCGCCGGCAAATCGACTTTGGTACGGATCATCGCCGGCAATTTTCCACCGAGCCAGGGCGAGATCTATTTCGACGGCAAGCTGGTGCATTTTCACCGCCCGATCGATTCCCGCGCCGTCGGCATCGAGGTCGTCTATCAGGACCTCGCGCTGGCCAATAATCTCACCGCCGCGGCGAACGTGTTTCTCGGCCGCGAGCTGAAGCGCAATTTCGGCCCGCTCGCGCTGCTCGACCACAAGGCGATGGAGGCGCGCGCGCTCGACTTGTTCCGCGAACTGCGCTCGGAGACGCGGCCGAATGACCTGGTCAAGGACATGTCGGGCGGCCAGCGCCAGGCGGTGGCGATCGCGCGCACGCGGCTGTCCAACGCCAAGCTCGTGATGATGGATGAGCCGACCGCGGCGATCTCGGTGCGGCAGGTCGAGCAGGTGCTGAGCCTGATCCACCGGTTGAAAGAGCAGGGGATCGCCGTGATGCTGATCTCGCACCGCATGCCCGACATCTTCGCAGTGTGCGACCGCGTTGTTGTCATGCGCCGCGGCGAGAAGCGGGCGGACAAGCCCATTGCCGACACGAGTCCCGAAGAAATCACCGCGCTGATCACCGGCGCCAAGGAGGCTGCGTGATGTCCGCGCCATCAGATGCCCAGATCTCCTTCACCAATATCGGTCCCGTCAAATGGTGGCATCGCGGCGTGTTCGCCTCGCAGACCGCCTATGTCACCTTGGCGCTGCTGATCCTCATCGTGGTGATGAATTTCGCGAGCCCCTATTTCTTCACCGAGGGCAACCTGCAGAACATCGCGAAGAACTTCTCCTTTATCGCGATCGCAACCCTCGGCATCACCTTCGTGATCATCACCGGCGGCATCGACCTCTCGGTCGGCTCGATGATGTGCTTTGCCGCGATGGTCACCTCGATGGTGATGACGATGCTGTCCACGCCGGGCCAGCCGCTCGCGTCCTGGTTCGTTCACCTCGCAGCCGACGGCAAGACGGTGGTCGCCAACGTGCCCGGGCTGATCCTCCTGGTCTCCGTGCTGTGCGGGCTCGCGGTGTCGCTGATCGTC
Organism: Bradyrhizobium sp. HKCCYLS1011; assembly: GCF_051167795.1. Classification (NCBI taxonomy): domain Bacteria; kingdom Pseudomonadati; phylum Pseudomonadota; class Alphaproteobacteria; order Hyphomicrobiales; family Nitrobacteraceae; genus Bradyrhizobium; species Bradyrhizobium sp. HKCCYLS1011. The sequence continues at coordinate 167,193 of NZ_JBNPTT010000007.1, forward strand.
GGCCTCATCAACGGCGTCTGCATCGCGATACTGGGCCTGTCGCCCTTTGTCACCACGCTCGGCATGCTCTCGATCGTGCGCGGGCTCGGCTATGTGATCTCGAACGGCAAGGGCAGTTTCCCGGGCGGTCCGGACGCAAGCTACTTCTATGCGCTCACGCAAGGCGACCTGTACGGCCTGCCGATGCCGTTCATCTATCTCATCGTCCTGGGGCTGCTGATGGCGCTAGTGCTGCATCACACCAGCTTCGGGCGCCACGTGTTTGCGATCGGCGGCAATGAGAAGGCGGCCGAGCTGACCGGCGTCGCAGTGACGCGGGTCAAGATCGAGGTCTACGTGATCTGCGCGCTCGCCGCGGGCCTGCAAGGCATCGTCATTTCCGGCTGGTTGGGTTCGGCGCCGGCCAACATGGCGACATCCTACGAGCTCAACGTGATCGCGGCGGCGGTGATCGGTGGCGCCAATCTCGCCGGCGGCATCGGCGGACCGCTCGGGGCCATCGTCGGCTGCGTGCTGCTCGAAGTCATCCGCAACGGGCTGGTGCTGGCTCAGGTCAATTCCTACTGGCAGCAGGCCCTGGTGGGCGTGATCATCATCGCGGCCGTCCTGGTCGACCGGCTCCGCTCGCGCCTGCTGTGACCTGATACTGGCCGGGATGTGAACGAACAGGTCTATCCGCGCACCGGCCAGACAATCATCGGGGATAGACATTTTGGAGGGAAAGCCATGAGGAAATTGTTGTACGCCGCTGCGGCGCTCGCGGTCATGCTGGCTCCGGCGCATGCGGAAACCAAATACCGCTTCATCATCGTGCCGAAGGCCATGAACAATCCGTTCTTCGACGTCGCCCGCGACGGTTGCATGAAGCGGGCCAAGGAGCTCGGCAATGTCGAGTGCATCTACAAGGGCCCGGTTGAGCACGAGCCGGCGACGCAGGCCCAGATCATCCAGGACTTCATCACCCAGAAGGTCGATGGTCTCGCGATCTCGGTTGCCGACGTCGCCGCCATGACCAAGTCGATCGACGCTGCGACCGCGGCCGGCATTCCCGTCATCACCTTCGATGCCGACGCGCCGGGCTCCAAGCGCATCGCCTATATCGGCACCAACAACAAGGATTTCGGTCTCGCGCTCGGCAAGCAGCTGCTCCAGCTGAGGCCTGACGGTGGCAAATATGCCATCGTCTCCGGCGGTCCGGGCGCCAAGAATCTCGCCGAGCGTGTCGATGGTGTGCGCGAAGCCCTGAAGGGATCGAAGTGGGTCGAAGTCGCGGGTTCGCCGACCTTCTGCAACGACGATCCGGCGCTGGCGGTCCAGCAGATGACCGACCTGCGCACCGCGACGCCTGATCTCGGCGCCATCGTTCCGATCGGTGGCTGGCCCATGTTCGCGCCGGAAGGCTACAAGGCTTTCGTCAACCAGAACCGCAAGGATATCGACGCTGGCAAGCTGACGCTGGTGGTGGCGGATACGCTGAAGATGCAGCTTGAACTGTTGCGCGACGGCTATTCCAACGCGCTGACCGGACAGCGGCCGTTCGAGATGGGCGAGAAGGCGATGGACACGCTGCTCGCGGTCAAGAAGGGTGAGAAGGTGCCCGAGATCATCTACACCGGCCTCGACCTCGTCACCAAGGACAACGTCGCCAAGCTGCTGAACTAGATTCAGTTCCTCCCGGGGAAAACTGGCGGCCCTCGCTTCGACTTCGGTCGGGGCCTGGGTCGCCTCCTTTTTGTTTGCGGACGTGAAGGAGCGCGAGCTGCTTCCAGGAAATCGAATATTCTTTGCGAGAGGTCTGGACAGGCCGACGGCCTACCGGAATCTCATAGATCGATGACGACGTCGCGGCTCGGTTGTGAGCAGCAGATGAGAAGATTGCCGGCGGCGGGCATGTCGAGCGGCTCCGGTCCGTAGGTGACCGCGCCGGAAACCAGGCCGCTTTCGCAGCTGTGACAAACACCGGTACGGCACGCCCAGCGGACCGGCACGTCGCACGCCTCGGCCAGTTCCAACAGGCTTCCATAGGCTGACGGCTTCCAGTGTGCCGCGACGCCACTTCGCGCGAATGACACCAATGGACCGGTGTCAGCATCGCAATCGGGCGGATGAGGTGGCCGCGTCGCGTCGCCCACAACGCCGGGCGTCAGCGCCTCGCGGCCGCTGAATGTTTCGGTGCTGATCCGTGCTGGGGCGAAGCCCATGGCCGCAAGCGCTTCTTTCATATCCGCCATGAAACCAGTCGGGCCGCAAATATAGACATCCGCATCTCGCGGAATACCGAGCTCCTCCAAGACAGAGCGTGACAGATGACCGGTTGCATCGAAATCGTCGCCCAGCCGATCGTGCGGGCCCGGCCTGCTGTAGCAAACATAGCTGCGGCTGTGGGGGAGTGCGGGCAGGAGACGGCGGACCTCGGTGGCAAATGGGTGATGCTGCCCGTCACGGGCCGAGTGCAGCCACAGGAGCTGTCGTGCCGGACGAACGGCTGCCAGTGCGTGCAGCATGGCCAGAACGGGCGTCGCTCCGATTCCGGCGCTGAGCAGCACCACGGGCCGCTCACCGGATTGCAGAATGAAGCTTCCTCTCGGTGAGCTGACGTCGAGAACATCGCCGATCCGGATGTGGTCGCGCAGGTAGGTTCCAGCGGCCCTGTTCGGCTCGACCTTCACGCTGATCCGATACTGGTCAGTCGAGGCGGGCCCCGAGAGCGAGTAGCTGCGAAAAAGTGCTGGCCCATCGCGCGTCGGTCGCAGACGCAGGACGACGTACTGGCCGGGGAGAGCCGCGGGCAGGGGCCGACCGGCCGGATCTCGCATCGATAGCGAGACGACGTCGGAGGACTCATGATCGATTGCGGCGATCGCGAGCGGGCGAAATCCCGGTGCAACGGGATGCAATGCTGCTGCCGGCGCGAGACCCGCATTGCCGCCTGCGTTCGCCTGGCTCCGCAGCAATGCCTCGAATGATCGCCGCCACCCCGGCGAAAGCGCTGGGATACGCAAGGCGCGCTCCAAGCGGTCGCGCGGATGGCCGGGAGAATAGAGCAGCGCGTTGATCTCTGCGACCGTCATTCGCTCCTGCGCCTCTCGCACCTTCACGATGTCGTCGTCCGCACCGACATCTCCTTCCTGCAGGACCCGGAAATAGAATCCCGGACGTCCGCTGGACGTCAGCAGCGCCGGCATCCGCGGCTCATTGGTCCGAATGCCAACGCGATAGCAGGTCACGCGAGGTTGAGTGACCTCGAACACGGCGCTGCCGATCTGATAACGGTCGCCGATACACACGGTATCGTCCGGCAATCCTTCGACCGTGAAGTTCTCACCGAACTGTCCATGGACGAAGTCGGTCCGCTTCAGCCGCTCTTGCCAGTAGCGGTACGATTCGATCTGGTAGACGAAAACCGCCCGCTGCTCACCTCCATGGCCGTGCAGGTCTCCCTGACCATCTCCGTCAAGATTCAGCCGGCTCACGCGGCAGCGGCCGCGCACTGGATTTTTCCAGATGCCGGTGTGCACAGTGCGCCCCTTCCACGCGATATCTTGCGGAAGTCCAACGTTCACGGAAAGCAGTCGTGCCATGTCATGTCCCGCTGTTGGGAGCCGGTGTTCATGATAGCAGCCGTTCCGGCGGACACGAGCTGATGGACGATCTCGGTCACGTCGAGGTGCGATCCGCTGCGTGTTGCCGATGATAGTCGGGCAACGCAGGTCCGTCGAGAGGACGGCACCTCTCGGTTCCGTTACAGCGTTCGGCCGCGCCGAGCCGTGGCCGTATCGTCCGGACGAATATAGATGCTTCCGCTTATCGAAGCAGATCTTCCTTCGCGTGGGATGACTCCGGCGTATGAGAACCCTGCGGCCTGCTAAGATGCAGCGTCTTGATGATGACAAACATTGCACACGGCCGATCCGAAGAGGTTCAGGCCCGAGAACGCAGAGGTGGATGGTGATGGACGACGTGACGGTGCCGCCTCATTGACAGATTCTAGTATCTGACTTAAGTCAGATATTATGCTCGACCCGGTCTCCCGCGTCCGCCGCTTCAATCGCGCCGTTACCTCGGAGGTCGGCGCGCTCGATACCTCGTTCCTCGGGCGCGGACGGCCGCTTGGAGCAGCCCGCGTGCTCAATGCGATCGGTCACGGCCGCAGCGACGTCGCTGAGCTGCGCGACTACCTCGCGCTCGACTCCGGCCTGATGAGCAGGCTCCTGCGCAGCCTGGAGGAGGAGGGGCTGGTGACGACGAAGCCGCATCCCGACGATGCGCGCCGCCGCCTCGCCAAGCTCACCGCCGCCGGCCGGCGCGAATTCGAGGCCTATGAAACGCTCTCCAATGCCCAGGCCCAGGCGATGCTCGCGCGCCACAGCCAGCCTGAGGCGCTGCTGGCGGCGATGGACATGGTCGCGGCTGCGCTCGGACGCAACCGCATCAGCATTGCCGAGGTGGATGCCAGGGGAGAGCAGGCACGCTACTGCCTCGGTGAATATTACGGCGAGCTGTCGCGCCGGTTCGAACGCGGTTTCGACGTGGCTCGATCGCGCGATCCGGATGCTGTCGACATGATGGCTCCGCGCGGCGCCTTCTTCGTCGCTCTGTCCGACGGGCTGCCGCTCGGCTGCGTCGGGCTGAAGGGGACGGGCGGGGCGGTCGCGGAGATCAAACGGCTGTGGGTCGCGCCTGCGGCGCGCGGCATCGGCCTGGGGCGGCGCCTGATGGATGCGGCCGAAGATGCCGCGCGAAAGCTGTCGATCAAGATTCTTCGGCTGGACACCAACAGTGTCCTCTCCGAGGCCAGGCAACTGTATCGCCGGGCCGGCTGGACCGAGATCGACCGCTTCAACGACGATCCCTATCCCGATCTGTTTTTCGAGAAGCGTCTCTGAGGTCAGCGCAGCGGAGGCAAGCCGGCTGGCTGCTCCGCGGGCGCGTCCACGACGCTGTCCCGCCTCCGACCTATTTCCGGTCGGCGTAGCCGGACTGATGATCGACCGCGCAGGTGCGCGCGGTCAGGGGCAAGCCCGGTCTGGACTATGACGTCAACGGTCAATTGCGGCTCGTCACCACCACGCCGGGCCATTGCGCCATGAACGGCTGTGAGGCGTGCTGTTCGGTCTCGGGAGTGCGTACGGCCCGTCTGACACGATGAGTCCTGTGCATCCGGGCGATCGAGCTGGTCGCGTCCCGAGCCGTCTCGATGCGCGCGATCTGCTGGCGCAGCTCGCCGGTGCTCGCGCGCAGCGCGTCGATGCCGATCTCGTTGTTTGCCGCAGTGGCCCGCAGGCCGCCCAGCTCGCCTGCCGTGTCTTCCTGTGCCGTGCGCAGACGGATCGTGTAGCGCTTCAGCATGGCGACATCGGCCTCGATCTTGTCAGCGGAATCGCGGCGGCGCGCCTCATTCTCGTTGGTGGCCATGCGGAGCGTCGCGAGGCCGGTCTCGGTGCTGGTGAGGCTGGCGCGGAGCTGTAAGAGCTCTCCGGAGGTATCGTCTTGACGTTCGTGCAGCTTGGCCGTCTCGGCCTTGAGCTCACTGAGCTCCGCCGTCAGGGCGGCAACGCGCGTCTCGAGACTGGGCGACCCGTCGATTGCGAAGGAGATGCCCTTGGCTCCGCCACCGCTCCACCACATCACGCCGAGGCTCGCGGCGAACGCCACACTCAGGACGATTCGTAAAGAGGGCGCGCCGCTGCTCTGCGGGAGCTCCGGCGTCTTGGTGGGGTTGCTCATCGACAGGTCTCCGGGATTTGATTGAAGGCATTATGATCAAATTAAGGTTGCTAATGTTCTAAGCACGCGGTGCTGGCGGAACATTTCTTCCACGTAGATTTCCGGGGGAGCACGGCTTGGCAGGCTGCGACAGAGATGTGCGTCCACTGACATTGCTGGCGTGAAACGCACTCAAGGTTGACTTCCGTCCTCCGTTCGAACGCGCGACAGCTTTTTTGAAGGCGGGCGTGAATGAGCCGGTGTTGGTACCTGCGTTCCAGGATGCCGGAAACACTTCGCAGCTCTTCCGGATCATGCTCTAAATCCGACCATGACCGACACCCCGACTCCTGCCGCACCGTCGACCTTCGACGAGCTCGCCGAAGCGATCAGCCATCGCCGCTCGGTCTACGGCCATATCAGCGGCCTGAGGATGGACCGTTTCGCGCCCGGCGAAGCCTGGTCGACCTTGCCCTATCGTCCGGTCTTCGTCGGTGACAGCGACACCGGCGTGATCCATGGCGGCGTCGTCACCGCGATGCTCGACGAGAGCTGCGGCATGGCGGTGCAACTCGCGCTCGACGGCACCCGCGCGATCGCCACGCTCGATCTGCGCATCGATTATCAGAAGCCCGCGACGCCCGGGCTCGACATCAAGGCGCATGCCGTGTGCTTCCGCGTCACCCGCTCGATCGCCTTCGTTCGTGCAACGGCCTATCAGGACGAGGAGAGCGCCCCGGTCGCCACCGCGACCGCCTGTTTCATGATCGGCGCCAACCGCACCAACATGCTCACCGACCGGCCGGCTTTCGCCGGCGCACCGCCGCCACTCGAGGCGCCTGACGATGCGACGCCGCCATTCGCCACCAGCCCGTTCGCGCGCTGCCTCGGCATCCGCCTCGCCGAGAACGAGACCTTCATCATGCCGTTCTCGCACCAGATCATCGGCAACCCGGTGCTGCCCGCGATCCACGGCGGCATGACCGGCGCGTTCCTCGAGACCGCGGCGGTCGTCACCGTGATGCGTGAGCTCGGCGCCGCCGCGCCGCCAAAGCCGGTCGGCCTGACCATCAACTATCTGCGCTCCGGGCGGGCGCTCGACAGCGTTGCGTCAGCGTCTATCGTCAAGCAGGGCCGCCGCGTAGTCGCCTTCGAGGCGCGGTGCTGGCAGGACGATCCAGCCAAGCCGATCGCAACTGCATTTGGCCATTTCCTGTTGCGGCAGGCGCCGGGACAGGATCAGGACTGAGCAAATAGGGTCGGCCTAATCCCGCCCGTCTGCAATTTCCTACTGAAGGTCGCGGACAGCGACGCCCCATCGACAGTGCCGGAGTCATGTCATCGCGGTAACCGCGTCTTGACGGCACAAGCTCACTTCGATAGCGTTACAAGCCGTAGCATTTCGGTGGAGCGGCCGGATGCGACGATTCAAATGGCTGCTTTTCTTACGGAGATGTCGGATGAAACTCATCGCATCGCTGTGGACGATGGCCATCGCGCTTTGCCTCTCGGGCACGGCGCTCGCCGATGAGCTCGCGACCCCGGGCGATGCAGCCAGCCTGGGATTCTCCGCCGCGCATCTGGCCCGGATCGCGCCGTGGTATCAGGCGCGCTTCGATGCTTTCCCGCCCTCAGCGGGACTGGTGCCTGGCGCCGTCGTCGCAATCGCCAAGGGCGGCAAGCTCGCTTATTTGCAGGCCATCGGCTTCCAGGACCGCGCCAGGACGGTCCCGATGAAGACGAATTCCATCTTCTGGATCGCCTCGATGTCAAAGCCGGTGACGAGCGTCGCCGCCATGATCCTGGTTGATGACGGCAAGCTCGATCTCGACGCGCCTGTCGGCCGTTATCTGCCCGAGCTTGCGGATATGCGGGTCGCGTTCCAGAAGACGGACGTTGCCACCGGCAAGACGGAATACGGCGTCGGTCTGCCGGAACGACCGAAGCGCGCGATGACGGTCCGCGATCTGTTGCGCCATACGTCCGGGCTCATCTATCCCGAAATGGATTTTGCCTATCCGGAACGGGGCCTTGCGGATACGTCGGCCGATTTCGGAATTCGGGCGATCCATATGCTCTATGGCTGGCGGGCCGTGTACCGGCGCGACAAGACGCTGGCCGACTTCGTGTCCAGCCTCGCCAGCCTGCCGCTCGCGCATCAGCCTGGCGAGGTCCATGAATATGGCTGGAGCGTCGCCGTGCTGGGCCGGGTGATCGAAGTGGCTTCGGGGCAGCCCTTCGACCAATTCCTGCAGAACCGCATCTTTGCGCCGCTGCAGATGGTGGACACCGGTTTCTATGTGCCGGAGGCCAAGCTCGATCGCCTTGTCGATTCCCCGATGCCGGAACGGCCACCAATCTGGGACGTCACGAAGCCGCCGAAGCTGTTTTCCGGCGACGGCGGACTGGTGTCGACCGCGCCCGACTATCTCCGCTTCTGCCAGATGCTGCTGAATGGCGGCGAGCTCGATGGCGTGCGCGTGCTCAGCGCCCAGGCGGTGAAGGAGATGACGACGAACGCGCTATCAGCCAACGTCAGCATCTTCGGCGGCGACGAAGTCGGCGCCCGTGCCGGCACCACCTTCGGGCTTGGCTTCGCCATCCGCACCAATCCTGTCTTCAGCTGGATACCCGGAGCCGTTGGAAGCTTTTCCTGGGCCGGGCACTGGGGCACCTATTTCTGGATCGATCCGGCGGAGCAGTTGATCGGCATTCAGATGATCCAGGCGACGCCGGGCAGCAAAGCGCGCGAAGCCCTGCTGTCCGCCGGGATCAATCATCTGACCTATGGCGCATTGACGATTGCCGCCCCGTCCTCGTCCGCGCCGCCGGTCCTGCCGACCACGCCGAGCTCCGAGGCGCTCGCCGACTATGTCGGAACCTATGACTTCGGCAGCTCCGTGAGTTCGCACGACAAACAGGGCCTGGCCGATGGCAAGAACGGATGGCTTGGAATCGAGGCGTTCGTCGCCATGGAGCCAGGAGGCCTGAGGATCAACCACCCGACCCCTGGCAGCCCCGCAGCCAAAGCTGGCGTGACGCCGGGCGATCTCGTCACTGAACTTGACGGCGCGCCGCTCAAAGACCTCTTGTTCGCCGACGTTCTGGCCAGGCTGCGCGGGCCAGCCAATACGACGGTCGAAATGAAGATCGTCCATAAGGGGCAAGACAGCGCAAGCGATCTCAGCGTCGTGAGAGCCGCCCGCCGCGCCAATGCTGTCCAACTTCAGCTTCGCGTCGAACAGAGCAGGCTGGTCGCGGAGGCGACAGGGGCCTGGCCGATCTTTGAATTCGAGAAGGACAAGGTGACGCCGCTCGCGGCCACATCAAGCAGCGAATTCATCGCAGACGACGACGATCACACCAGGATCGCTTTCGTCAGGGATGCCGCAGGCGAAGTCTCCGGGCTGATCCTGAATCCTGGACCTGAGCAGCTGACAGCGGCCATGATCACGCCGCGGCCAAAATAGCGTGTCGCCGCCGAAGCGCGCATGGGCTGTGTTCGGACGTCAACCAGGCCCTGACCTCCTGGCAGATTCCACCCAGCGCAGCTGCGCCCGGCGCGGTGGTGACGCTGCGCGAACTGCGGCGAGAGAAAGCGATAGTCTTTCCGGCGGGCTAGAAGCCAGCGACGGCTCGCTTTTGCGCCGGTCGCGCGTCAGTACGACGGGACCGGCGCCTTATCGGCGCAAGCCGACCGCTGGGATCTGACGGTTGGTTCCGGTTGTTGCGGCGGCCAGGTCGCGAAGGTCAGGGTTGCGCCGCCCATCTGGTGTGATCCGGATGCTTATGGCTCTTGCCGATCGAGCCGGTCGCATCCTTGATGGTCTCCATGCGCTTGATCCGCTGGCGGATCTCGTTCGTGGTCGCGTGAAGCGACGCCACGCCGATCTCGCTGTTTGCAACGCCGGCGCGCAGCGAGCTCATTTCAGTTGCGGTGTCGTCCTGCGATAGACGGAGGCCAAGGGTCTCTTCCTTCAGCTGGGCGATATTCTGCTCGATCTGAGCGGTGCTGTCCCGCCGCCGCGCCTCGTTCTCATCGGTGGTGGTGCGCAGCGATGAGAGACCGATCTCAGCATTGGCAAGGCCGGCGCGGATATGGGCAAGCTCCGCAGAGGTGTCGCCTTGACCGTCGCGCAGCTTGGCGGTTTCGGCCTTGACCTGGGCCAGCTCTGCGGTCAGGGCCGCAACGCGGTCGTCGATCGTCATGCGGCTTTCGCTCGCGAACGAGAGGCTGTGGGGGTCGAAGCCCCAGATCATGATGCCGGCGCCGGCTACGAGCGCCAGACCGATGGTGAAAGGGGCGACCGTGCCGCGATGCGTAAACGCATCCGGCGTCATTGCTGGTTTACGCATGTACTACTCTCCAGGATTTGAATGAATAAACTATCGTCACCTTCAGGTTGCTAATCCCCTAACTACACGGGTTCCATCTGGAAGATTCACCTACGTAGATTTGCGGACACGGCCTGCCTGGATACAGGAAGGACGTTCGAGCAAAGGCCGAGCACTCGCGCTGATCGATTATTTTTGCAAGTCGACGATGGGGATCGCGATGACGCCTGGTCCGTTTCGGATCGAATGCCGGCTTGACCTCGCAGCAACGTCCCATCGTGCATTGCACGATGAGACGTTGCTCAGTGATGCCACGGGCCTATTCGCTGGCGGCGTGTTGGTCGTGATCATGATCGGGCGGCAGGGTGCGGCCCGTCAAACCGTCCCAGAAGTCGCATTGATGAACCGTCGCAAAGTTCGTCTCCGTGGCCGGAGTCGGCGGGACCAGCGACAGCATCACCTGCCGGTCGCGATGGAAGCGGGGCCAGTGCGGCTGACCAAAGCCGTTCGGATTGCCGCTGCGCGCGAACTCCGTCCAGTAGCCGACCATGCGGTCCGACAGCTTCTGCTGATTGGCGTCGAGCGGCGTCTGCGCAAGGTTCAAGCCGTAGCCAGACGGGTTGGCCGTCGGGAAGATGTACTGCAACTCCGAAGCGTGCGATGCCCCGTAGGGGAAGCTCGCCGGAGGCAGGAAGTTCTGCGGCGCCTTCTCGTCGCTGAACTCATAGGTGAAGGTTGGAACGAAGGGGGATGCAAGCTCGTCGGCGAACCGTGCCGTGCAGGCGAAGTTGGCATCCGTCCCCGCCGCACCAGCCCCCTGGTCGTAGGTCGCAAATTGGGCGGGGACCGGATAATGGCTCGCGACCAGCGGCGCCTGCGTCGCGGTGGTGCCGGTGAGGACCGCGATCGCCGCGATATAGGTGCTCGCGGTGATCGGGCCGCCGGCGAGGTCGAAGTTCTGGGCCACGAACAGGTTGTACTCGTCATGATTGGTGCCGTTGATCAATGGCACGCGGTTGAACTGGCCAGAGCCGAGCGCGGATCCGATCGACTGCGTCAGCAGCTTGCCGTCCACATTGGGGACGGGAAGGGATCCGACATAGGCGAGCGCCTGGTTGGCGAGAACGGTCGACACGCCGAGGCCACGAAGGCAGGCGAGCACATCGGCGGGGTTCGGCTGATTGCAGCCGACGGCGGACGCGAATTTGACCCCGGCCGCCTCCGCCTGCGCCAGCGTCGGCTCGGCCAGCGCATAGGTGCCGCTCTCGACGATGGCGCGATGGAACAGGCCGTGCGCCGTGGGCGAGACCAGGTTGGTCAGCGTGCTCAGTCCTCCAGCCGACTCGCCGAAGATTGTCACCCGGTCCGGATCACCGCCAAACGCCCGGATGTTTCGCCGCACCCACTTCAGCGCAGCCTGCTGGTCCTGGATGCCGTAATTGCCGGAGCTATGCTCGGGAGATTCGGCTGTCAGCGCCGGATGCGCCAGGAAGCCGAGCGCACCAAGCCGATAGTTGATCGTGACCACGATCACCCCGCGCTGCACCAGCTTGACCGCGTCATACTCGTTGCTTTCGCCGACCGTGAGGCCGCCGCCGTGGATCCACAGCATCACGGGAGATGCGTCATCACCGCCGAAATCGCGGTCGCCGCGGCGATTGGGCGCGAACACGTTGAGGAACAGGCAATCCTCGGTCTGCGTGGCATTGCCATAGGGCGAGAAGGTCTGCGGACAATGATTGCCGAACTGCATCGCGTCCTGCGTGACGCGCGACGGCGTCACCGGCTGCGGCGCCTTCCAGCGCAGGCTTCCAGTGACCGGCTGGGCATAGCGCACGCCGAGGAATTCCCGCATCGTGCCGGCGGTATCGATCCTGCCCTGGAAGGTGCCGTCCGGCGCCGTCACCAGGGTTGAGGAGGCAAGTGCCGGCGTGGCGCATGCGGCGATGCCGCACAGCAGCACAGCGCCGATCGCGTTGGGCAGCGAGGGGCGAATGCGCGCCGATCGTCGTTTCATCGAAGCGGGTTTCTCTTCGAGCATGACTTTCCTCCATAATGTTTTTGTTTGCTTGATGCAGTGCGGCGCAATTTTAACCGTTGCGCAACCCAACATTGCATTCTTTCCTCTCCCCGGCAACGAAGGCACGACAAAGATGGGGCACGGTGGAAGGAACCGCGGTGCTGGAGCCTGGGGATGTAGAGATGGATGGTCGGTGTGTTGCCGGAGAGTCCGCGCGAACGTAGACTCGCGTACCGAAAGAAGTGATCCGGGGCACACAGGATGAGGTTTCTGGCGCTGTGTCTGATCCTGCTTGCGGCAGCAAACGCTGCGCGCGCCAATGACTCCGTCTTCAAGGTTGGCGTCACCACGCGCGACTTCACACCAGTCGAGCCCTATGATTGGCGCGGTGCCAACGCTCACGTGCTCCGCGTGATGATCTGGTACCCGGCCGCGGCCGAGGCGCGCGAAGAACCGCAATGGATCGGGCCGCCTTTCGTCCCTTATTTCAGCGCAGGCAGCGCTGCGCGGGATGCGGCGCCCGCGGCTGGGTCCAAGCATCCGCTCGTTCTTCTGTCGCATGGGGCCGGCGGCACGGCGGCGGGGATCGCCTGGCTCGGCACGGCGCTCGCGGCGCACGGCTTCATCGCCGTCGCAGTCAACCATCCCGGCAACAACGCGCTGGAGGATTTCACGGTCGAAGGCTTTTCGCTGTGGTGGCTGCGCGCGGTTGATCTCAGCGCAGTCCTCGATGCGATGCTCGCCGACAAGACCTTTGGCAGCTTGATAGATCCCGCGCGCATCGGTGCCGCCGGTCATTCGGCTGGCGGCTACACCGTCATCGCCGTGGTCGGCGGCATCAGCGATCCGGCGCAACTCGAGGCGTTCTGCCGCTCGCCCGTTGCCGACGCCCTTTGCCGGCCGCCGCCGGAAGCCTCCGGCATGCGGGAACAGAGATTGGCGCGTCTGAGCGCAGATCCCGACTTCCGGCAGCGCTACGAGCGAGCCGGCCGGTCCTATCGCGATCAGCGCATCCGCGCCGCGCTGGCCATGGCGCCGGGGCTGGTGCCGATGTTCACAGCGGAGAGCCTCAACGCCATCTCGCTTCCGATCGCGATCGTCAGCGGGGATGCTGATGAGATCGCGCCGTCCGCCTCCAACGCCGAGGCGCTCGCCAGGCAAATCCCGCATGCGACGCTGAAGCTTGTTCCGCGTGCCGGCCATTATGTCTTCTTTGGCACCTGCACCGTCTTGGGACGCATGATGGTCCGCACCGCCTGCCGCGATCCTGATGGTGTCGACCGCGATGCTGTCCATGCCGAGACGATTGGATTGGCCCTCGATTTCTTCGCGGCGAGTCTCCGCTAAGCGTGAATCTCGGATCCTCTCCGCTAGCCGCGCACCGCGCTTTTGAACGCGGCCGAGAGCGCATCAAGTGCGTCACGCGCGCGCCCCGCCTTGACCCGGGTGTGAAGCAGCACCGGCAAGCGCGGTAGATCGGGCAGTCCGAGCTTGGCGCCAACGTCGACCGCGCCGAACGGCACCATGCGCGGCGCCAATGCAGCCACGCCGAGCCCGGCCATCACCGCTGCAGCGACCGCCGCGACGCCGCCACCGACGAAGATTTCCGTCCATGGCACGCCGGCCGCATCGAGCAGCTGCCCTGCGAGCGCGCGCACGCCGCAGGGCTCGGCCATGGTGGCGAGGGGCAGGGGCTCGCCCAAGCGATGCTGCCAGCCGGGTGCTGCGAACCAGCCAAAATCCTCGTCGGTCAGAACGTCCCCGTCGCTGCGCCCGGCATGCAGGCGGACAATCACCGTGTCGAGCTCGCGGCGGTCGAAGCTTTGCAGCAGGTCGGCTGAGGATCCGATCCGGATTTCGATCACCAGTCGCGGGTCCTGCGCGTTCATCCGCGCGATCAGCAACGGCAGCTCCGGCCCCGCGACATGATCGCTGATGCCGATGGTGAGGCGCTGCCGGGCGCCGGCAAACAGGGCGAGCGCGCGGTCGTGGACGGCAAGGAGCTCGCGGGCGTGATCGAGGAAGGCGGCGCCCCGCTCGGACAGCTGCACGTAACGCGGCGTCCGCTCGATCAGTCGGCAGCCAAGTCTGTCTTCGAGCCGTTTCAACTTCAGGCTGACCGCCGCTTGCGTCGTTCGCATTGCGTCGGCCGCGAGGGTGAAGCTGCCGAGCTCGGCGATGCGGACGAAGGCGTGGACCGCATCCAGGTCGAGGGGGCGCTCGGTCATTTTCGATCATTATCGCTGATATCAATATCGATAAGATACTAAAATAACGGAGTGGCTTCTAGGGTGGAGACGGAAGACATGAAAGGACCCTTGATGCCGATCATCCACATTGCACTGCGTGCCGGAAAACCGGTCGCCTACCGCCAGGCGATCTTCGATAGCCTCTATCGCGCGATGCATGATGCGCTCGACGTTCCCGACGACGATCAGTTCATGACCATCACCGAGCACGACGCCGCGAACTTCCGCTTCGGCCATGCCTTCGGCGTCGACCGCAGCGACGACCTCGTGTTCATCCAGATCACCGTGTTCGATACCCGCACGGCGGAGCAGAAGAAGGCGCTGTTTCGGCGTATCGCACAGCTGCTGCGCGAAAGTCCGGGCATCCGGCCCGAGGACGTGTTCGTGACCGTGCTTGAGGCAGCTAAAGAGAACTGGTCCGTCGGCCACGGCCTCGCGCAGTTTGCGTGAGTCCGCTGCGCGTCGAGATCACGCCATCACAAGCCACGCTCTGCGCCCCTCAGGCGTGCAGCCACGCAGTGCACTGCGCAATCAAGTGAGGTTCAAGCACCGCCGCGGTAAATTAGTTACCATTAGTTCAGGTGCTGGAATACGGGCGTCGACGAGATGCAAATGCATGTCGATGCCATGTGGCTCATCATGCGAAGGCTTCGCAGATTGCATGAGTGATGACATCGCAGGTGCCAGGGTGTGGTCGTTCGCCGCGGCCGCGCCTTGTGGCGATCCCGCCAACGCCACGATTCGTCGCAGCCGGGAACGGAAGCCGTTTCGTTCGCGGGGTGCAGACACGGGTCGAAGCGGAAATTCGGTGCTGCCCGCTTCTGCTGTCTGCTCCGCTAGTTAGCATCACTTGCCACGCGGGCGTCGTCAACGTCACACGAAGGCGCGTGCCGTCTTGACCGACGTGGTCAAAAGCGACGTCATTGTGATGCGGTATTGAACATAGCTGGCCGACCCGCCCACGAAAGGATCACAGAAAGGCGCAGGGTTCCAACGGGTTCCGGCCCATCGACGCCGGCTTTCGTAAACAACTTGAAACAATTCCGTGAACGCGGCGGTCCGTGAGACCGACGGGTTGCGGGGCGGCGAACTGGCGGAAGCCCGGCGCGTCCAGAATCAATACCTTTCGGAGGAAACTCCATGCCACGAGAAGGCCACTCTCGCGGGCGCGTCTTGACGCGTCTGCTGCTCATCCTGTTCGTCGTGATGTCAGCCGCGGCGATGCTTCGACCGGATCCTGCGTCCGCGCTGCCGAGCTTCGCGCGACAGACCGGACTTGCATGCGGCGCGTGTCACACCGAGTTTCCGCAGCTCACCCCGTTCGGCCGCCGTTTCAAGATCGGCGGCTACACACTCGGCTACGCGACCGCGGCAGCGAACGGAAAGCCTGGATATTCGCCGTTTCCGACCAAGGCCACGCCTTCCGATCCGATCAAAGAGATTGGAGAATGGGTGCCCCCGGTGTCGGTGCAGGTCATTTCCAGCTTCACCCACACCGCGACGCCGATGAACACGGCGGGATCGGCACCCTATCTCAAGGCGAACGACAATTTCGAGCCGGTCCAGGCCGCGAGCATCTTCTATGGTGGCGCGATCACCGATCACGTCGGCGCCTTTGCCCAGTTCACCTACAATGCGCAGCCGTTCGGCCCGCCGCTGCCCCACCAGTACTCCTGGGACCTTCTCGACGTCCGTTACGCCAACACGGTCAATATCGGAGGCATGCCGGTGGTCTATGGCGTATCGGTCAACAACAATCCGACGGTGCAAGACCCCTGGAATTCGACCCCGGCATGGGGCTTTCCCTTCGTCGCCACCAATCTCGCCAATACGCCTGACGCCAAGACACGCATTGACCAGGGCTTCGCGGCCCAGGTGCTTGGCGTGAGCGCCTATGCGTTCATCAATGATCAGCTCTACCTGGAGGCTGGTGGCTACCAGACGCTCAGGCCCGGTACGCTCGATACGCTCGGAATCGCGCCAGCCAACACCACGCCGACGCAAGCCATCGCACCCTATTTCAGGGCCGCCTTCGAGCAGCAATGGGGCAAGCACAATATCGAGGTCGGGACCTTCGGCCTGATCGCCGATACGGCGCTTCCCTACGGCGCTCCCGGCCCCGGGACCAATCGCTTCACCGATATCGGCTTCGACACGCAGTACCAATACCAGGGGGACGGCTATTGGTTCACCCTGCGAGGGACCTACATCCACGAGAAACAGGATCTCGCCGCCAGCTTCGCCAACGGCGTGTCCGCCAACCTGACCAACACGTTGAATACGTTCCGCGTCAACGCCGCGCTCACCTACGGCACCGACGGCAAGGTGATCCTGACCGGCGGCTATTTCAACACCTGGGGGACCGCCGATTCGCTCCTCTATGCCGGTCATAGCACCTTCAAGCCGGATACTGATGGCTACACCGTCGAGATCGCCTATCAGTTCTTCGGCAAGAACAACGCGCCGAAGATATGGCCGTGGTTCAATTCACGGATCGGCCTGCAATATACCGCTTATAACAAGTTCAACGGCGCCAAGTTCAATTTTGACGGCATGGGAACGAACGCGCGGGACAACAACACGTTGCTGGCCTACATCTGGACCACGTTCTAACTAACTGAGCTCTCGGTTCTGACGTTCGTATCCTTTGACAGTACGGACGTCAGGACCGTCCACCAGGCTCGCTATGAGCTCTTTAATAGCGCCGTCGCAGCCGATCTGGCGTCCGGTCGTTCTCAACCGATCCGGACGCGCCCGCTCATCGCGTTCATGAGTCCGATCGTGGCATTCGTCATCTTGACCATGCCGACCCCGAGGTTGTGGCTCGCATTGCGCATTCTCTCGAGCTCGTTGATCGCTGCGCGCTCGCTTGCGGCTTGGTCCGCCTGTGCAGGTGCGGGCGTCGGCGCGGTCGGCCCGCGCGGCTCGGCAACAGGCTCCTCACGCATATTGTCGGCCACCGATTTCATCATCTCCACTCTCATCTGGGCGATATGATCGAGAACCTGGGCCAGCTGCTGCTGCTGATGCTCGAACTGCTGCGCCTGCGCCAGCACCGGTTCGAGCATCCATAGCATCGCGGGGAGCTCGTTGGCCCATTGCTGCAGGACGGTGCTTCGCAGCATCGGATCGAGCAGGGGCCATTGCGCCCGGGTGGTGGCCAGGAGCAGCGGCGCGTTTGCGTACCAGTTTCGCGTCCAAGGCGGAAGCTGCTGAAACAAGCCTGCTAAGTGCTGCCGCCAGAGCGGCCGCACTGTTGGCGTGACGTCGATCAGATCCACCCCGCGGACCTGCGCGGCGATGAAATCGATCAGATCGAGCGCGGCATCCGCCGCCTCCTCCGTCAGAGGCGGAGGACCATAGTTCAGAATGACGTTCGACATGCGCGTTCTCCTTGGCTGCGATGGCTTCGCGCTCGTCAGCCCTGTGGCCGCGGTCTATCTTCAAGGCGCGGCGCGCAGGTCGCGCGGCTTTCATTCGCGGGCGGCTGCGGGGCGAAAGTGTGAGCCGATCTCGCGAATGAATGCGGGTGCGATGCTCGCCTGGTCCTTCGACGAGAGGCCCGCCTTCTTGAAGGAGAAGGAGCCGATCTTGAACTCGATCCCGCCGGACAGGATCAGCCAGACAAATCCGATCGCCGCCGCGCCGGTCAGAATGCCGAAATCCGCTTGGGCATCGAAGAATTCGTCCAAAGCGCGTGCCACGAGCTCCCTGCCGCCCGGCTGCTCGGAGAGGGCCTGCAGCCCCTGCCGCGCCAGATCGCCGGCGGCGCGGCCGCCGATCGACTGGCTCGTCCAGTCCGGGTCGGCCCCGAGCGCCTCAAGCTCGCCGCGCTGGTCGAACGCTTTGACACTGTTCGTAATCTTGCCAAGCAATGCGCGATCATCGAGATCGGCAAATGTCGGAGCGGAAAATGCCGCCTGCACGAGCGAGTTCGCGATATGGATCGCCTGCTTGTCGTTGAGGGCTGCGATGCGATCCTTCACATCAGCGGCTTGCGTGGTCATGCGGCATCTCCTTCCAGGGTGGCGAGGCTGAGGACGAATGGTGCCCAGTGGTAGGGATGGGCGAAGGCGCCGCCTTCGTTGCGCAGCGCCAAGGCCGCGTGACGACAGGCGGCGGCCCTGTTCATCTCGCCCTTGAGCCAGGCATCGTAGAAGCGGGCGAAAAATCGTCCGGCCGACGGAATGTCGACGTTCCAGGCCGTCGCGATCAGCGAGGATGTGCCGGCGCCGAAGAAGGCCCAGACCAGACCGAGCGCTTCGCGGGACGTGATCTCGGTGACCACGCCCGAGACGCAGGCGCGCAGACTCACATGCGCAGCCGAAAGCCGCAGCGCCGAGACCTGCTCAGCGGTGAGCCAGTCCTCATCCGTTCCGCGCAATGCCAGTCCTCTCTCGCGCAACGGCCGGGCGACTTGCACGTCCCCATGGGTCGCAAAGTGCAACAGCAGGGTCTCGCCGGTGTCGCGACCAGTCCGGCGCAGAGCCTCCCGCAGGGCGTCGCGGCCGAGCTGTGCGCCGTCGACCATGCGCGTGGGCATGCGGGTACTTAGAGCGCTGAGGCCCTCCTGCGCCACGCCGCCAAGGCGCTCGCGTTCGCCAGGTGCCGGCGCGGTGTAGCAGATGGCGCGGTCCGGCACGGGCGCGGGCGTGCGCCCGACGAGCAGCGCCGCCGTGGGCGTGTTGACGATCGCGGCGCGCGCCAACAGCGGCTCGCCGCCGACCGGGAGCATTCCGAGTGGGACGTTGTGGATCGGGCCGTCGGCACTCACGATGATCGTGTCGCGCTCCGCGGCGATGGTGCCGTCGTCGAAAAACGGCTCGAGCCAGGAGACCAGCGGCGCGAGCAGCTCGATCACCGGCTCGAACGGACGCGCTTCGGGATGCGCCGGATCGATCTTCGCCGCGCGGCGCAGGCTGCCGCCGCCCGCGACCAGAAGTTGGATCTTGCTGATGGCCGCTGCGATCTGAATGGCGCTGAGCCTGATCCGCGCGAAGGTGCAGGGGCCCTCGCACGGCACCAGCAGCGCCAGCGTCCCGACCTCGCCCGGCGGGCTGTCGGGAGGCGCGGTCGTGTCCGCCAGGAACGCGACCAGGTGACGGCGGCCTTTGGCCTTGCGCTCGGCCAAGAGGTCACGAACAGACTGGAGAAATGTCGCCGGAGTCATGGGCTGGCGCGACGAGACCGTCGGTCGCAGCTCGGCGAGGATGCGGGCCTTGCTGGTTTCGATCGCGTGCAACGCCGCCGCGTCGTCGCGAAGGTCGAATGCGATCTCGGCCGTGACCCAAGAGAGGTGCCTGAGATAGACGGACACGCCGGCGCGCAGCTTGGGATCGACGATCAACAGCCGGCGCTCATCGATTCGTTCCGCGATGTCCAAGAGCCGCGTCAGAGCGTCACGCTTGCGGCCCAGCCGCTTCAGAGCAATGGCCTCGATCCAACGCGCGGTCGTCGCGTCTTCCCACATCTTCAGCCGGTCCGCCGTCCGGATGACGTCCGGCAAAATGTTGCCGAGCGCGCTCAACTGGGCTTGATCGTGGCCCGCCGAGATGAGCGTCGACATGCAGGCCTCGCAGACGGCGAGCAGATGGTGGATCGGAGTTCGGCTCGTCTCCAGCCGGGCCGCCTCGCGCGCGAGCGTTTCGAGATCGCGCGGCGGCTGCGGAAAGGCGGCGAGATCGACGTTCTCCATCGCCTGTTCGATCGTCGTATCGACGCGCAAGCCGGTCTCCGCCAGCGCTCGGGCCTGCGCGGGATCGGCCTGCAGCCATTGCCGCGTCAACGCCAGCACGCGTTCAGGATCGAATGTCCCGACCGTCTCGTCTGGGCGGCGGAGAATCTGGTCGAGCTTCTGATCAAGCCGCGCCACGACCGGGGCCGACTCGGCGGAAACGCCCGAGGTCCGAACTGCCGCGAGCAGGTCACGCGCGCGCTCGTAATAACCCTGACTCAAGAGGGCTTCTGCGGCATTGACCTGCAGATCGGACGCGGCGTCACTTCGGCCTTGCTCACCGAGCAACGCCGACCAGGCGGATGCATGCGCGATCAATGTCTCGCCGTCACCGGCATTGAAGGCATTCGCGCCATAATTCATGATCGAGGTCACGAGCAGTTCGGCGCGCAGCCCTGGGGCGAGCGCAGAGGCCGAAAGGCATTCGATCAGGCCCCTCCAGATTGCGGCAGCCGAAACGAGATCGCCGCTCTGCTGCGGCAGCCAGTTTGCGAGCAGCTGGGCGCCGATCACTCGCGTCTCGAATGCGTCGGCAACGAGGTACGATACGATCTCCTGAGCTTGTACGGCCGGAAGTCCGAGTTCGCCGACCCAGGCGAGCGCTGTCGCATCCTCACGCTGCGACACGGCGTCCAGCGTCAGCTTGGCGACGTCGATCTCATCCTGGCTCGAGCGAGTCATCTTAGACCCTCATCGAGAGTGACGGCGTGTCGGGCAGTGCGGACGAAAGCGCTTCACGGTCAGCGCGGATCAATCACAGGCGCCGACCTTCAACTCATGCGAGTGTATCCCTGCGAGGCAGCAGCGACAAGGGCTGAGGCGATGGAGCCGCGCGTGTGCGAGCAGGAATCCGGTGCGGGCTCACTTCCGGCTGCACGCGGCTCACGCCATCGCCGGCATATACTCCGCGGCCGCCGCAAGGCTCGGCGCCACCACGAGCTCGAGCTGCTGGCGCAGCCAGCGATGCATCGGGTCGTCGTGATGGCGCAGATGCCAGACCATGTACATCGGCATGTCAGGACATTCGACCGGCACGGGCGTCACCGCGAGCCCACGCAGCATATGCGCGCGCAACAGGCTCGGCAGCGTTGCGATCATCCGGCTGCCGCGCAGGAACGGGCCGATGCCGCCAAACCCGGGCACCTGGGCTGCGAAGCGCCTGACAATGCCGCGGTCGGCGAGCACGTCGTCGATGTCGAGCTGTCGCATCGGCTCATACAGCACGGTGACGTGGTCGGCGGCCAGATAATCTTCCAGCGTTGCCGGCGCCTCCCGCTGCGCTGAGTCGTAGAACACCCGGTAGCTGTCGGTGAACAGCCGCTTCTGCAGGATGTCGGTCCCCTCAGGTGGCCGCGGCGTGATGATGAGCTCGCAGCGCTCCTCGCGCAGCATCTCCGGCGCGGGCGCGCCGGAACGGATCACGCGCAAGCGCAGCCCAGGCGCCTGCGCGCGCACATAGCGCAGGAAGGATGGCAGCAGAAGATCGCGCTGCAGATCATTGGCCGCGATCGTGACCGTCTGCGAGATCTGGCCCGGCTCGAACGCGCAGGCGTGTGAGAAGCTTCTGAGCCCATCGAGCAGGGCGCGGGCGCGAACGGCCAGCAGCTGCGCATGCGCGGTCGGCACGATGCCGCGGCCGGATTTGACGAACAGCGGATCGCCGGTGATCGCGCGCAGCTTGTCGAGCAGATGGCTGACGGCCGACTGGGTCACGCCGAGCCGCTGCGCGGCGCGCGTCACCGAGCCTTCCTCGATCACAGCCAGCAGCAGCTGCAGCAGATGGCCGTCGAGGTCCAAATGATCGAATTGGCTCATGGATCAGATCGAATGGGCAGCCTTTATTACCGGATGTCGTGTGCCGATAGTGCAGAGATGAGCCGCGCCGCATTTGATCCAGCTCAAATCGCGCGCGCCACAACACCAATGGGAGAGGACAATGCCAAGGACGCCCCCCCGGCAGCCCGTGCCCGGTACCACCATCTTCGACGGTGAGCAGGCCCGCAAAGGCTATGCGCTGAACAAGATGTGCTACTCGTTCAATGACGCCGCCAATCGCCGCGCCTTCGTCGCGGACGAGGACGGCTATTGCGCCAAATACGGTCTGAATGCGCAACAGCGCGAGGCGATCAGGAGCCGCAATGTGCTGCAGCTGATCGAGGCAGGCGGCAACGCCTATTACCTCGCCAAATTCGCCGGCATTTTCGGGCTGGACATGCAGGACATCGGCGCCCAGCAGACCGGGCTCACCAAGGACCAGTTCAAGGCCAAGCTGTTGGCGGCACGCGGGTAGGGGGGATTAGTTATGGCAAAAATCGTTGGATGCATCACCACCTCGCATGTGCCCGCCATCGGCGGCGCGATTGCCAAGGGCCTGCAGCAGGATCCGTATTGGAAGCCGTTCTTCGATGGCTTCCCGCACGTGCGCGAATGGCTCGGCAAAGTGGAGCCGGATATCGTCGTGCTCGTTTATAACGATCACGGGCTCAACTTCTTCCTCGACAAGATGCCGACCTTCGCAGTCGGGGCGGCCGACGAATATCGCAACGCCGATGAAGGCTGGGGCATTCCGCAGACCGCGCCTTTCAAGGGCGATTCCGAATTATCCTGGCACCTGATCGAGCATCTGGTGGCGGATGATTTCGACCTCACCACCTGCCAGGAGATGGTGGTCGATCACGCCTTCACGCTGCCGATGGCGCTGTGCTGGCCGGATCAGAAATGGCCGGTCCGCGTCGTGCCTGTCGTGGTCAACACGGTCCAGGCGCCGTTGCCGTCGGCGGCGCGCTGCTACAAGCTCGGGCAGGCGCTGGCGCGTGCGATCGAGTCTTGGCCGAAGGACCAACGGGTCGTGATCATGGGCACCGGCGGCCTGTCGCATCAGCTCGACGGCGAGCGCGCCGGCTTCATCAACAAGGACTTTGATGAGAAGTTCATGGACAGCATGGTCAACGATCCGGCCTGGGCGACGAAATATTCCACCACCGAGCTGGTCGAGCTGTCAGGCACGCAGGGCGTCGAATTGCTGAACTGGATGGTGGCCCGCGGCGCGCTGCCGGAAAAGGTGCGCAAGGAGCATGCGAACTACCACATCCCGATCTCCAACACCGCGACTGGATTGATGGTGCTGGAGCCGGCGTAAGGTTCTTGCGGGTGTTTCTCTCTGCTCTCACGCGCCGCGAGCGGCAGGAGCGCTGCGCGTCTACATCATTGCGACCGAAGCGACTTGTCCGCCCTAGCCCGATGGGCGACGGCGGAAGCAATCCAGGACTGCGCGAGGAGTCTGGATTGCTTCCGCGCCTCCCAAGGACGGCTTCGATCCCGCGATTGCGAGGCCTCACACTGTCGGCTCGCTGCCATCCTGCGCGTCGCCTTCGATCTCGGCGAGGGCGCGGTTGAGGATGTGGCTGACCCGCCAGGTCTCGTCCTCGCTCCACCCGGCTGCGTGGAAGGCGAGCGCCATCTTCAAGGTCTGCATGGCCTGAAATACCGCTTCCGGCGGCCGCATGCCGCCCATGGTCCGCGCCATGATGCGCAAGCGGCTCAACAGGCCTTCGATCGCGGCCGCCTCGTCCTTCAGGACCTGCCGGCCGGCATCCGTGATCGCAAACAGCTTCTTGCCGCCTTCGCTCGATGTGGCTTCGATCTGGCCGATGTCTTCGAGCAGGCTGAGGATCGGATAGACCGATCCGGGACTGGGCGAATAGGCGCCGCCGACCAGTTGCTCGACCGCTTTGATCAGATCGTAGCCGTGGCGCGGCTTCTGGCCGATCAGCCAGAGCAGCAGGGCGCGCAAGTCGCCCGGTCCGAAAAAGCGTCCGCCGCCGCGGCCGAATTCCTCGCGCGGACCGCGCCCGCCGCGACCGAAGAATCCGGGACCGCGATGTCGGCCGGAGCCGGGACCACGCCCGCCAAGGCGCACGTCAAGGCGAACTTCCTCGGCGGCCTCGTCGCAGCCGCGCCCGCGTCCGTGCCAGTCGCGGCGCTCCCAGCCGCTGTCGTCGCGCTCGTCATGCCGGCCGCGTCCGAAGCCCCAATGATGGTGATGTCTCATGTGATATGATCTCCGTTTGATACAAACGATATATCGTTATCGTATTCCGTTTGTCAATAAGGCGGAGAGGAATCTGCAAGAAATCGTTATAAGTCATTGAATATCTTATAAATACAAAGGGGCGCTGCTGGGCGCCCCTTTGTTCGTTGGCTGTCTGAGAGACTGTCGTTCAATGCGTTGCAGCGGCTGGCACGGCCTCGGACGCGTGCGCCTGGTGCGCGCCGCGATGGGCGATCAGCGCGTAGGCGACCGGCACCACGAACAGCGTGAACAGGGTGCCGATGGCAAGCCCGGTCGCGATCACGAGGCCCATATTGTAGCGCGACACCGCGCCGGCCCCGGTTGCCGTGATCAGCGGGATGACGCCGAGCACCATCGCGGCCGTCGTCATCAGGATCGGACGCAGCCGGATCGCCGCGGCCTCGATGATGGCCTGGTTGCGGTCCTTGCCCGCCGCGCGGAGCTCGTTGGCAACCTCGACCATCAGAATGCCGTGCTTGCTGACCAGGCCCATCAGCGTCACCAAGCCGACCTGTGTGTAGATGTTGATGCTGGCGCCGCCGATGCCGAGGCTGATGAAGATCAGTGCGCCGGCGAGCGACATCGGCACCGACACCAGGATGATCACGGGATCGACGAAGCTGTTGAACAGCGCGGCCAGCGCCAGGAAGATGATGATCAGCGCGAACACGAAGGTGGTGACGAAGCCGCCGGACTCTTGCTCGAGCTGGCGCGAGGCGCCGCCGTAGTCGATCGAGTAGCCCGCCGGTAGCGACTTCGCCAGATCCTTCAAGGTCGCCAGCGCATCGCCCATCGCCACCCCCGGCATCGCAACGCCTGAGATCGTCGCCGCGTTGATCTGCTGGAAGTGGTTCAACGATTCCGGAATGGTCTTGTTCTCGAGTCGCGCGACGGTGGAGAGCGGCACCATGGTGTTGTCGCTGGCGCGGATGTAGTAATTGAGCAGCTGCTCGGTGGTGAGGCGGTCGTTCTGCTTCACCTGCGCGATCACCTTGTAGGAGCGGCCGTCCAGGCTGAAATAGTCGATGTAATTGCCGCCGAGCATGGTGGCGAGCGAGCCGCCGAGATCGCTCATCTTCAGGCCGAGATCGGCGGCCTTCTCGCGGTCGAACACGACAGTGGTCTGCGGCTTGTCGATCTTCAGGTCGTTGTCGAGGAAGATGAACTGACCGCTCGCCAGTGCCTTGGCCATGAAATCGCGCGCGACCTCGTTGAGCTCGTTGAACGAACCGGTGGTGCCGATCACGAACTGGATCGGCAGGCCGTTGCTGCCGGGCAGGGGCGCAGGCTGGAACGCGACCGACCGGGTGCCGGCGATGGTATTCAGCATCTGCTGGAATTCCGGCTGCAGGGTCTTGGTGGTGGCGCTGCGCTCATCCCATGGTTTGAGCACCCAGCCGCCGATCACCTGGGTTGCGGTGTCGATCTGGAAGACGGTCTTGGTTTCCGGGCGGTGGGCCACAAGGTCGTAGACCTGCTGATCGTAGAACAGGCGCTGCTCGAGCGTCGCCGAAGGCGATGCGTAGGTCAGCGACAGCACGACGCCCTGATCCTCGTCGGGCGCGAGCTCGCTGGTCGAGCTCGAATAGAGCCAGGGGATCATGGCGAGCAGCAGCAGGGCAAACACCGCCACCACGGGCTTCATCCGAAACATGGCCTCGAGCTTGCGGCGGTAGGCGGCGGCCAGCCATTCCAGCACGCGATCGATCGCCCGCACCAGCCGTGCCTCGAGATTGGTGGCGTCGCGCTCGGTCCGCCGCAACAGCCAGGCGCAGTTCATCGGCGACAGCGTCAGCGCAATCACTGCTGAGACAGTCACCGCGCCGGCCAGCGTGAACGCGAATTCCGTGAAGAGCGCGCCGGTCAGGCCGCCCTGGAAGCCGACGGGAACGTAGACGGCGATCAGCACCACCGTCATGGCGATGATCGGGCTTGCGAGAGCGCGGGCCGACTGGATCGCGGCCTCAATGGGTGTTTCACCCTCGTCGATCAGGCGGTGCACGCTTTCCACCACGATGATGGCGTCATCGACGACCAGGCCGATCGCGAGCACCAGAGCGAGCAGCGTGAGCAGGTTGATGGAGAAGCCCATCAGCAGCATCAGTGCGAAGGTGCCGATCAATGACAGCGGGATCGCGATGATCGGGATCAGCACCGAGCGCCAGGAGCCGAGGAACATGAAGACCACGACAATGACGATGCCGATCGCCTCTGCGAGGGTGTGGACGACCTCGCTGATCGAAGAGTTCACGAAGTCCGTGGAATCGTAGATGATCTCGCTGTTGATGCCGTTCGGCAGCTGCTTCTGCAGCTCCGGAAACACCGCCTTCACGCCGTTGACGACGTCGAGCAGGTTGGCGGTCGGCGCCACCTGGATGCCGATATAGACCGCGGTCTTGCCGTTGAAGCGGGTGGCGGAGTCATAATCGTCATTGCCGAGCGTAACGCGCGCGACGTCCTGGAGGCGGATGATCGCGCCATTGACCTGCTTGACGACCAGATTGCGGTATTGCTCCAGCGAGTGCAGGTTGGTCGCTGCGGCAAGGTCGACCTGCACCAGCCGGCCGCGCGTCGTGCCCAGGCCGGAGATGTAGTCGTTGCCGGACAGTGCGGTCGAGACATCGCTCGCAGTCAGGCCGTAGGCGGCGAGCTTGGCCGGATCGAGCCAGGCGCGCAAAGCGAATTTCTTCGCCCCGAGCAGCTCGGCAGTCTGCACGCCCGCCACCGCCTGCAGCTTGGGCTGCACGACGCGGGTCAGGTAGTCGGTGACCTGGTTGGGCGCCAGCACGTCGCTGGCGAAGCCGATATACATCGCGTCGATGGTCTGGCCGACCTTCAACGTCAATGTTGGCTGCTGCGTGCCCGAGGGAAGCTGGTTGAGCACCGAGTTCACCTTGGCGTTGATCTCGGTCATCGCCTTGCCGGAATCGTAGTTCAGCCGCAGGTTCACCGTGATGGTGCTGGTGCCGGTCACGCTGGTCGAGGTCATGTAGTCGATGCCGTTGGCCTGCGCGATTGCGTTCTCCAGCGGCGTGGTGATGAAGCCGGCGATGATGTCGGAATCGGCGCCGGCATAGGTGGTCGACACCGTGACGATGGCGTTCTGGGTGCGCGGATATTGCAGAATCGACAGCGTCGTCATCGAGCGCAGGCCCAGCACGACGATCAGGGCGCTGACCACGAGCGCCAGCACCGGCCGGCGGATGAAGATATCGGTAAAACGCATGGGAGCTTGCTCTCAATTCACCGCTGACGAGACTGCTCGTGTCATTGGTCGACGATATCAGGCGCGGCCTCGGCGACCGGCACGTGGGAATTGTCGATCTTAACCGGACTGCCGTTGCGCAGCTTGAGCTGGCCCGCGACCACCACCGTCTCGCCCGCTTTCACGCCTTCGGTCACCACGATGTGGTCGCCCTTGGCCGGCTTGGTCTTGACGAACATCTGCCGTGCGGTGCCCTGGCCGTCCTTCAGATCATCGACGACATAGACGAGATCGCCATAGGGGTTGTTGACGACAGCCGTCAGCGGCACGGTGACAAGCTGCTCCGGCTTGCCGACGGCAATCTCCACCTTGGCGAACATGCCCGGCAGCAGGCGGGCAGGGCTGTTGCGCAACGTGGCGCGCACCTGGACGTTGCGGCTGGTCGAGTCCACTTTCGAGTTGATGGCGCTGATCTGTCCGGTGAAGCGCTCGCCGGGAAACGCATCGACCGTCGTCATCAAGTCCTGGCCGATCTTGATCACCTCGAGCGCCTGCTGCGGCAGATAGAAATCGAGGTAGATCGGGTCGAGGCTCTGCAGGGTGACGATGCTGGTGCCGGCGCTCAGATATTGTCCGAGATCGACGGCGCGAATGCCGAGCCGGCCCGCGAACGGCGCCTTCAGCGTCTTCTGCTCGACGATCGCTTTCTGCTGCTCGACCAGCGCCTGGGCGTTCTTCAGATTGGCCTTGTCGCTGTCCAGCGTCGCCTGACTGACGGCATTGAATTTGATCTGCTCCTCGTCGCGCTTGAGCACGATCGCGTAGTTCTCCGCAGTGGCCTGCAGCGACTGCAGCTTGGCGATATCGTCGGTGGCGACGAGCTGCAACAGCGGCTGGCCTGCCGGGACCGTATCGCCCGAGGTGAACTGGATGTTCTGCACGATCCCGGAGGCCTGCAGCGCCAGATCGGCGCCGTTGACCGCGCGCAGCGAGCCGACCGCGGTCAGCGACGACTGCCAGGGCGCGGTCTCCGCGGTAACGGTCGAGACGGTTTGCGGCGGGTTGGCCATGGCACCGATCGCCTTCTTGATCATCACGCCCTTGAAGACCTGGAAGCCGTAGAGGCCGCCGAACAAGATGCCCATCACGGCGAGCATGATTGTCATGCGTTTGATCATCGCATTGCTTCCTGCGAGTTGCGGTCGGGACCTGAGAAATAGCCGGGGTTGGCGCGCGGCAGCGCATCAGGCGTCTGGTCGTTGCGCTTCCACCAGCCGCCGCCAAGCGACTGGAACAAGGCGGCGCTGTCGGTGAAGCGCGTCGCCTGCGCCTTGATCCGGGTCACGCGCGCGTTGAGATAGTTCTGCTGGGCAGTGATCACGGTCGCGTAGGGGATCGCACCGGTCCTGAACTGCTCGATCGACATTGCGAGGCTGTCGGCGGTGGCCTTCTCGGCCGCGGCATCGGCCTTCAGCGCTTCGGCGTCATATTGAATGGCGCGCAAGGAATCGGCGACGTTCTGGAACGCCGTGATCACCGTGCTCTTGTACAGCGACAGGTCCTGCTCGAAGGTCGCGACGTCGGCTTCCTTGGTGTGATAGAGCGTGCCGCCGTCAAACAGCTTCTGCGTGACGCTCGAGGCCGCGTCCCAGACGAGCGTGGTGGGGGTGAACAGCCGCTCCGGGCCGGAGGCACCATAGCTGCCCGACAGCGTGACCTGCGGCAAGAGATCGGCGACACCGACGCCGACCGTGGCAGTCGCCTTGTGCAGAGTCGCCTCAGCCTGACGGATGTCCGGGCGCTGCCGCACCAGTGAGGAGGGCAGCGAAGCCGGAAGCCGGCCGGGCAGTCGCAATTCGGCGAGGGTAACGTGCTCGCCGCGGTCCTGGCTCGGCAGCCGGCCGAGATAGGCCATCAGCTGGTTGCGCTGTTGCGCCAGTTGTTTCTGCAGCGGCGCCAAGGTGGCCTTGGCCTGCGCCAGCGTGGATTCCTGTGACAGCACGTCCGCCTTGGTCACCGCGCCGACGTCGAACTGGCGCTGAATGCGGCTCAGCTGATCGGTCTCGGCCTTGATGATTTCCTCTGTCGCGGCGATCTGATCGCGCAGCGATGCGTCTGAGATCGCAGCCGTCACCACATTGGCGGTCAGCGACAGATAGGTCGCCTCGAGAGTGAACGCCTGATAGTCGGCCTGCGCCTGCAGCGCCTCGACCTGCCGTCGCGTGCCGCCCCACAGGTCGAGCGCGTAGGACACGCTGACCGAGGCCCCGTAGAGCGTGTAGACCGAGGTCTGTCCCGGCCACTGCCCGGACTGCGTGGTGGAGACCTGCTCGCGCTCCGCCGATCCGGTCGCGGAAATCTGCGGAAACAATGATCCCTGCTGGGACAGCGCGTTTTCGCGCGCTGCGCGGAGCGCAAACTGGGCGGCCCGAACATCGGGATGATTGCGAATCGCTTCCTCGACGAAGGCGTTGATCTGCCGCGAGCGAAACAATGTCCACCAATAACCGGACAGATCGGCGCCGGGCGCAAAGCCCTGCGCGTTGCCGCCGGGCGTCGCAGCGCTCGCTGTCGTTGGCAGGCGGTGTTCGCTGACATAGCCGGTGACGTCGGGCGCCGCGGGTGCGACGAAATCCGGGCCGAGCGCGCACGATGCCAGCACCATCCCGGGCAGCAGGACCCCTGCCGAGCGGCCGCATATTCGCAGCGCATCGGCCGCGCGTGGTGCGACGGAGGGGTGAGGCGGAGCAGTCATAAAACTAAACCGTTCTGTTTCTGTTGCGGCAACATGCTTTGCGGCCTAAATGAAGTCAAGTCACAACGCTGCCATGAGCAACATGCCCACATCCGAAGCCCAACTAAGAGCGTCTCGATGGGGCGCGAACGAGCCCGATACCATCGAGACGACGCGTGCGGAGCGCAAGCACAGCCAGATTCTCGACAGTGCGCGCGCGCTGTTTCTCGCACAGGGATTCGATCCGACCAGCGTCGATGCGATCGCGCGCCACGCGCGCGTGTCGAAGGCGACGCTCTATTCTCATTTCCAGGATAAGGAGACATTGCTGCTCGCGCTGGTGGAGGACGAGTGCCGGAATTTCGGCGGGCCGTTGTGGGTGCCGCATGATGGCCCGATCGAGCTGGAGAAGGAGCTGCGGGCGATCGCGCGGAGCTTCCTGTCCTTTTTCATGGATCAAAAGGGCCTCGCGATGCATCGGCTGATCATGTCATGCGCGTCGCGATATCCCGCGATTGCTGATGCCTTCATGAAGATCGGCCCGGACCGCTGCGATGCCGAGGTTGCGGCGTTTCTGCGCGCCGCGCAGGCGCAGGGGCTGTTGCGCATTCCGAACATGGCGCTTGCCGCCATGCAGTTTCTGTCGCTGATCCAGGGCCGGTTGATTCTGAAATGGTCGCTGTCGATGCAGTCGCCGAGCCCGGCCGAATATCGCGCGCTGGTCGATGGCGGCATCAAGGTCTTCCTTGCGGCCTATGGAGCGGCTGATCGCACGCCGCGTGCACGCGTGACCCGGACGCGACGCAACAGGCGCCCGCGCTGAACTCATGACCGATTCGCAAGACCCGCGCATCCGTGCTCGCCCGGATCGTTGTGCCTATGCTGCTCCTATGAGGTGACGGAAGATGTGATCGCCGGCCTTGCGCGCAGGCCGTGCTGACGACTTGGGCGGCGCAGCCGGCGACGGCTCCAGATCAGGACACCGCTGACGAGCAGGCCGAGCAGAACCAGCGAGATCACCACGTTGGCGGCGCTGCCGAGCAGCGACCAATTGCCCTCGTGCAACAGCCGCGGCCAATTGCGCGGCAGCGCCGTCAGGCCGTCGGCAGAGACGGCATAGGCGCGCAACTCATCGCCTTCGAAGATACGCGCCATGATCCGTCCGCCGCGATTGCCGATCGAACTGACCGCCGCGAGATCGTGATCCTTGGCGAGGATGGTAACCGCCTCGGGCAGCGAGATGCGCTGGCCGGGCGCTGCCGTGCTGCCGCTCTGGAAAGTCAGCCCGAACGCCATGCACAGCCCGGTCAGCGGGCTCAGCAGGATCAGCGGCAGGGTGAGCCACGCCATGCCCTTGTGCCAGCCGGACAGCGTATTGCGCAGCCGCGGCAGGCCCATCAGGACGCCGATCAGCATCACCACGGTCATCGCAACGGTGGAGGCGATCACGAGCCAGGACATCGCAATCAGATGCTCATGCGTCATTCGTGCCCACATGAACAGGCTTGATAGCGCGGGTCGCGAGGTCGTGGCGCCGGTGGTCAGGTCGATCTCGGCGCCGGGCGCGCCCTGCAACGTCAGATGCTGGGTCGAGGCATTGATCGTGATGCCGCGCGCCTTGCCGTCGGGATCGTACTGCTTGATCAGCTCGATCACGCGGGCTGCGTCGACCGTCTGCGACTTGACGGAAGCAACCTGGACCATCGGCTCGAATGCCAGAATCAAGCCGGTCACGATGATCAGGAGCAGCGGCACCGCGAAAGTCAGGCTGATCCAGCGGTGCAGTTTGAGAAGCAATTGCTTGTTCATCGTCGTCTCCGGAATGACTCCGCCAATTCAGCGGCAAACGCTCCCTGCGCGTAGACCCTCCCGTTTCTGCTTATGCCAGCCGTTTCTATTTGTAGCTATTTGTAACTGTTAGTTACGACAGAGATGCACGTCGGCTCCGTGCTTGATTGAATTAGCGATCGATGAGGGCTTGGCCAAGCGCATTGATATTAATTTTGTTTCATGCGCCGATTGATCTGCATCATTGCAGCAATGGCATGGCCCGCGCCTGATAATGATTGTCAGTTCGGAAGGCGCCTCGGCCGACACGATCCCAAATTATTTTTCGGAGGCGATGACGCCCTTCAGCCCGGCACGCGCCGCGGCCGCACCGACCAAACCGGATGATGTGATATCGGCGGTGAAATCGCGCAGGAAATCGAGGCCGGCGTCACGGCCCTTCGGGATCGCAATTGCGTGTCGTTCTTCGCCCCAGCGGCCATCGAGCACGCGCGAGCCCGGCAGCTTCTCGGCCATCTCGAACAGCGTCGCCTTGTTGGTGGCGAAGGCGTCGATCTGGTGGGCCGACAATTGTTCGATCGCGTCCTTGATGGTCGGGATGCGCACCACGGTGGCGTTCTTCAGATCGCGGCTGAGCTCCGCATCCGACGAACTACCGGTGGTGACGCCGACCTTGCGGCCGGCCGCGTCGATCTCGCCGACCTCCTTGAGGCCGGAGCCGTCCGGCACCAGATAGCCGAGCTCGATACGCAGATAGACCGGTGCGAAATCCATCAGCTTGGCGCGCGCAGGCGAGGCGTTGGTGAAGGCGACGTCGGCCGCGCCGGTCTTCACGGCCTCCAGCACCTCGGCATTCTTGGCGTAGACGACGGGCTCATAGGGGACATGAAGTTTGTCCGCGAGCGCCTTGCCGATCTCGTAGCCGACGCCGCGCGGCTGGCCACCCGGGTCGGGCAGGATCGACGTCGGCGTGCCCGGGTAGAGCGCGGCGCGCAGCTTGCCGGTCGGCACCAGGATGTGGGCGGGATCGTCGCCGCCGGCCTGAACCGGCACGAGGGCGCTGATTAGGAGCACGAGCGCCAGGCCGGCTGCAGGCGCGCATCGTCGCGAGTCTCGTGTCATGTGGCGTTTCCCTGAGTTTTTTGATTGTCGAAATTTTTGATCGTCAGGCCGTGATGTCGCCGGCCTGTCCGGCATCCAGCACCTGCTTCATCCGCTCGGTATCGAGCGCATTCTCCCAGCGGGCGATCACGACGGTGGCGACCGCGTTGCCGATCAAATTGGTCGGCGTCAGGCCTTGCGACATCAGCCGGTGGATGCCGAGCACCAGCGCGACGCTGGCGACCGGGATCGTGCCGGTTGCGGCCAGCGTGGCGGCCAGCACGACAAAGGCCGCGCCGGCGATGCCGGCCGCGCCCTTCGAGGTCACCAGCAGGATGATCAGGAGACCGATCTGGTGCTCGATGTCGAGATGGGTGTTCGTAGCCTGCGCCAGAAACACCGCCGCCGTCGCGAGATAGAGACAGGTGCCGTCGAGATTGAATGAGTAGCCGGTGGGGATGACCAGCCCGACGATGCTGCGCTCGCAGCCCAGCGCCTCCATCTTGGCGAGCATGCGCGGCAATACGGTCTCTGATGATGTGGTGGCGATGCAGACCAGGATCTCGTCCCTGATATAGCGGATCAGCTTCCACAGGCTGAAGCCGGACAGCGCCGCGATCGGCCCGAGCACGATCGCGATGAAGATGACGCAGGTGATATAGAAGCCGCCGAGCAGCCGGCCGAGCGAGGATAATGAGCCGAGCCCGAACTTGCCGACTGTGAAGGCGATCGCGCCGAAGGCGCCGAGCGGGGCCGCCCACATCACGATGCGGACCACGCCGAAGATCATTTGGCCGCCGACGTCGATCACATCGGTGACGGTCTTGGCGCGCTCGCCGAGCCAGATCAGCGCGAAGCCGCAGAGCACGGCGATGAAAAGCACCTGCAGGATGTTACCCTCGGCGAAGGCGCCGATAAAGGTCTGGGGAATGATGTTGAGCAGGAACGGCACCAAGCCGACCGCTGCCGTCTGCTTCACATAGGGCTCGACCACGCTGGTGTTGATCGAGGCAGGATCGACATTCATGCCGGCGCCCGGCTGCCAGATATTGACCGCGGCAAGCCCGATGATCAGCGCGAAGGTGGTGATGACCTCGAAGTAGATCAGCGCCTTGATCGCGACGCGCCCGACCTTGGCCATGTCGGCCATGTGCGCGATGCCGTTGACCACGGTGCAGAAGATGATCGGCGCGATCAGCATCCGGATCGCCTTGATGAAGGCATCGCCCAGCGGCTGCATCTGAGCCCCGAGCTCGGGCCTGACGGCGCCGAGCACGATGCCTGCGGCCATCGCGATCAGCACCTGGACCCACAGCTCTTTCCACCAGGCGCGTCGCGATCCGCTCTTGCTCGAAGCGGTCAAGGTCGATGTGGTCATCAGAAGTCCTGTCGTTTCTGGAATGTCGAGCTGGAGCCGCCATCGCGCTTCCAAGCGCAGCGCGCGATCTCAACCCTTGTCATTGGCGTGAGGGGCGAACCTGAACAGCCGTTCGGGATTTTGCACCAACAGCTTGTGCTGAACTTCGGCATCCGGTGCGTAGAGCGGGATCAGGTCGACCAGATCGCCATCGTTCGGCATGAATTTCACGTTGGGATGTGGCCAGTCAGTACCCCAGATGACGCGGTCCGGCGCGTTGTCGATCAGGCGCTTGGCAAAGGGGACGGCGTCGTGGAACGGGGGGCCGGAAGCTGACGCGCGCTCAGGGCCGGTGATCTTGACCCAACACCTCTCGTCGCTGGCCTGCAGGTCCAGCAGCGCCTTGAACTCGGGGTCGTCCAGTCCCTTGGCGGCGCTGATCGTGCCCATGTGATCGATCACATAGGTGACCGGCAGCGATTTGAGGATCGGAACGAACTCCTGGATGGTGCCGGCTTCGAGATAGATGTCGACATGCCAGCCGATTGCGGCGACACGGTCGACCAGGGTTCGAAACAGCTTCATGTCGCCGACGCCCCCGAGGCGGCGCAGGAAGGCGAAGCGGCAGGCACAAATGCCGGCTTTGCCGAGCGCTGCGAGATCGGCGTCGGACATCTCGTTGTTGATGTTGGCGACGCCTTTGTACTTGCCGCCGCTTTGGGCGATGGCGTCGGTGACCACGCGATTGTCGGTACCGTGCACGGTGGCGTTGACGATCACCGCGCGATCAATGCCGATCTTCTGATGCAGCGCGCGAAACATCTCAAGCGGCGCATCCGGCGGCGAGTAGGGGCGCTTCGGTGCAAAGGGGTAGAGCGCAGCCGGGCCGAAGATATGAGTGTGCGTATCGACGCTGCCCGCGGGCGCCCTGTAGCTCGGCGTTCTGGTGTCCGGATCGGGCCCCGGGATGGTCGGTATGGCGGCGGGCTCCGCCGCAAACGCCGAGCCGCCAATCCCGGCCGCCCCCAGTCCGGCCATGGCGGCCAAAAGATCCCGTCGCAACATCATGCTCTTCCTTTCCTCAAAATTCCATGCCGATCAAGTCGCGACGACCGACCTGCGATCATCGATCAACTCGCCGAGTACGTTCAGCCCGTGCAGATACGAGCGGATGCCGAAGCCCGTGATCACGCCCTGGGCGGCTTCGGCAGTCACCGATCGCCGGCCGCGTTTGTCGATGTTGGTCATGTGGACCTCCACCACAGGTGGCTGAATGCCATGCAGACAGTCGCGCAAGGCGAAGCCGGCGTGAAGAAAGCCCGCCGGATTGATGAGCACGCCCTCGATGCCGTCCTCGACGGCCTGGTAGACGCGGCTGATCGCATCGCCCTCATGGTGGGTGTAGAATATCTCCAGCTTCAGCCCGCGCTCCTCGGCATGCTTGTGCATCAGGGCGTCGAGCTCGACGGCCGTGGTCGTGCCATAGATCTCCGGCTCGCGCTTGCCGAGCGCCGACATATTCGCGCCCTGCAGCACCAGGATTCGCTTCATTGTGTCCTCTTTTTCAATCGTTGAAGTCGATACGCTGCTCGACGATAATGTCGCCATTGTTGTTCCTGACGATGTTGTAGCCGTGCAGGCCGTCGCCGTTGGCGTCGAAATTATAGGTGCCTTCCACGCCGTGGTAGTCCCTGACGGCGAGCAGCGCCTGCCGGATTTTCTCCGGGCTGGTGTCGCCTGCGGCGCCGATGGCTTTTGCGAGAACGTGCACCGCATCGTACGGCCAGGACGCGAAGAAGTCTGGCGTGGTCTTGTAGGCGGCGGTGTATTTCGCCGCGAAGGCCTTGGCTTCCGGATTGGCGTCGGGGTGGAAATCCGCCACGGCATAGGTCCCGAACAAGGTCGGGCCGCCGAGTTTGCGCGCCGTTGTCGTGGTGATCGAGGGCGAGCCGAGCCAGACCGGATTGACCCCGAGCTGCTTCAGCTGTCGGGCGAAGATCGCAACGTCGGGCTCAAAGGTGATGAACGTGGCAAGGATGTCGGCGCCTGACTGCTTCACCGACAGCGCGACGGCGGTGTAGTCCGGCGAATTGTTCGGCTGCCCTTCGGTAAGGACCGGCGTGATGCCGCGCGCCTTGAGCGCGTCCGTGAACAGGCCTTTGGCATTGGAACCGAAGGCGTCGGTCGCGTGCACGATGGCCCAGTTCTTCTTGCCGAGCTTCTCCACCCCGAAAGCGGCCATCGCGCGCGCGGTGTAAGTGTCGTTCGGGCGGAAGCGGAAGAACCAGGGATTGCCGGATTTGGTCAGCGTCGGGTCGGTGCCACCGATCATGACCGGTCGTCCCGCCTGCAGCACGCTCGGAGCGATGGCCTGGATCTGGGTGCTGCGCGTTGGTCCCAGGAAAGCGATGATATCCTTATTGTCGGCGAGCTTGGTGAAGGCGAGCACCGTTGTGGGATTTTGAGTTTGATCATCCTCGATAATGAGCTCAATCGGCCGGCCCAGGACCCCGCCTGCAGCGTTGATCTCCTCAACCGCGAGTTTCGCTCCCTGCATGCCATAGCGGCCGGCATCGGCAATCGGTCCGGTCAGTGGCACCACCATACCAAGCTTGATCGGTTCGGCTGCCTGGGCTGCGAGTGGCACCGCTGCAAGGAGCGCTGCCACAACTCCCCATCTTAAGCTCATCATATCCCTCCCTTTTTGTTTTCATTCTTCTGTGCTTCGACGTTCGATCCGCGTCCCGTGGGCTCCTTTGACTGGACGGCAAGATTGTTGTTGGTGCTGATCGGTTTGGCCCAGCGCGGCCGAGCCTTGACGATGCCAACGGGGATCGAGGAGATTTTGTCTGCAGAGCGTCGCAACCCGTTGCCAATCGAAGCGCCGGCGGGCCGCCCGACCTCTGATCAGGCCGCGACATCCTCCACATGCATCCTCCCGCTTTGGCGCGGTCTCTTGCCGCGTTGATGTTGGCTCGCTGCCACCTCGCAAGGCGGTGCTGGCGACGGGTCGGTTCCTGGCATACCAGCCTGGCATTCTCCTACTTCACGTGAAGGGTTGGGTGAATAGTGAATTGTCGTGCCGGACCAAGAATCCGCTGCAGCATTCTGCGATGTTGCAGATGCGGTGACGTTGATGTGCAGTGCCGTGGAGCACGCGAATATATCCGTGCCTCAACCGTATTCTCAGCGCGGGCGCGCTTATGCTGGCCAAAGCGGGATGAGGGATGCGCCGCGATGCTGGTACGGCTTCGCTGCGCCACCGTGTGAGGCCGGGAACAGATCGTGTTCCGTCGTCAGGCCGGGATGATGGCCGGCAGATCGGGGCTCGTGCGACAAGGCAACGGGTCCCGTCCTTCGGTGTTGATGTGGATCGCGTGCGAGTAAAGCTCTTGTTCAATTCAAAGTAGCGGTGACGGCGCGGTCTGCATCTTAGATGGTGATGCGGTGTCGGATGCCGTAGTCCGTCCGGATGGTGGTCGCCGCTTGCGATCGGTAAACCACCTCTGCAGTTCGCAAGGGAGTTGGCGCTTGTCCGCTGCAACACGACAGGTTATGGCCACAGACAGGCCTGTCCATGGAATAAATGGCTATTCGTGCTGTCGACATTCGCGCACATCATCGATCGCAAGGGGCATAACCGGCTTGTGACCAGGCTGCGCGCACTGCTGCGCAGCAATGAATTCTACCTGATCCCGCTGGCGCTTGTGATCGGCGTGGTGACCGGCATCACCGTGACCGTGATCAGCCTCCTGGCGCAGCTTGCGCATGTCGCGATCTACGGCATTCCGATCGATGTTCGCCTCAGCGCCAATTCCTGGATCAATCCAGTGATTGCATTGATCGCGCCCACATTGGGCGGGCTGGCGCTCGGGATCATGGAATGGCTGCGCCGCCGTTGGCGGCTCGCACCGGCGGTCGACCCGGTCGAGGCCAATGCGTTACGCGGCGGCCGTCTGTCGATGCGCGACAGCGTGGTGGTGACCGGGCAGACGCTTGTGTCCAACGGCTCCGGCGCTTCGGTCGGACTGGAAGCGGGCTACACCCAGATCGGCGCGGGCGTGGCGTCGCTGCTCGGACAATATATGACGCTCCGGCGCAACGACCTGCGGCTGATCGTGGGCTGCGGCGCGGCTGCCGCGATTGCCGCTGCATTCGGCGCGCCGATCACGGGCGCCTTTTATGCCTGTGAGCTGATCGTCGGTGTCTATGCGGTTGGCAGTGCCGCGCCGATCCTGGCGGCCTCGCTGGCCGGCGCGCTGACCTCGCAATATCTCGCCGGCGCGCCTTATTCGCTGGAGGTCGCGAAGGTCGGCTCCGTGGGGCTCGAACAATATCTGGCCCTCATCGTTCTGGCCTTGCTCGTGAGCGGTATCGGCATCATCGTGATGCGCTCCTCGCCAGCGGTCGAGCGGCTATTTGTGCGCATCCCGGTCTGGCTCAGGCCGGCGGTCGGCGGCGTTTGCGTCGGCGCGATGGCGATCGTGACGCCGCAGGTGCTGGCGGCCGGTCACGGTGCGATGCTGCTCGACCTGCATCGCGAGATGGCGGCAACCGTCATCGCCACCATCATCGTGCTCAAGCTTGCAGCATGCCTGATCTCGCTGGCCTCGGGCTTCCGCGGCGGACTGTTCTTCGCCTCGCTGTTCATCGGCAGCCTGCTCGGCAAGCTGTTCGCCGCGCTGTTGGCCATGACCTTTCCAAGCTTCGCTGTCGATCCGATGGTGGCGATGCTGACCGGCATGGCCACGCTCGGCGTGGCGATCGTCGGCGGCCCTTTGACGATGTCATTCCTGGTGCTGGAGATGACGCGCAATGTTGACGTCACCGCGGTGGTTCTGGCCGCCTGCATCGTGACCAGCATCTGCGTCCGCTTCATGTTCGGACATTCGTTCTCGACCTGGCGCCTGCATCTGCGCGGCGAGACCATCCGCAGCGCCAACGACGTCGGCTGGCTGCGCAACCTGACTGTCGAGCGCCTGATGCGAACCGACGTCGCCAAATGTCCGACCTCCACAACGATCGCGGCTGCGCGGCGCGAATTCGTGCTCGGCTCGCGCCAGGCGATCGTCGTCGTCAACAACAGTGACGATTATTGCGGGCTGGTGTCGCTGCCGGACCTGTTCTCCGGCGAGCTCGATTCGATCGCCGACGATATCCAGGTGGTCGAGCTCGCCAAATATATCGACGTCGCGCTGCTGCCCGAAATGAATGTCAAGACCGCGATGAAGATCTTCGACGATGAGGGGGCCGAGGTGCTTGCGGTGCTGGAATCCGAGAACAGCCGCAAGGTGATCGGCTTCCTCACCGAATCCTTCGCCCGCCGCCGCTATGTCGAGGAGATCGACCAGGCCACCCGCGGCGTGCTTGGCGCGCTCTCGTAAACCAGTCACGGCGGCCCTGTCCGAAGATGTGATTCCGGCGCCAGGAACCGCCGGCTATAACGACGTCTTGACGGACCCAGCTAGGGCCACCGGTGTTGGCGAGGACGATATGATCAAGGGCGCGACCGCAGCTCTCGCGATTGCACTGATGTTGGTGATCGGTACAGCCGCGGCCGAACCCGTTGTGCTCAAGGGCAAGGATGCGTTCGGCAGCTGGCAGAACGACGTCCCGGGGACCATCCGCCTGATCCGTCCTGAGGATCTGCCGAAGCCGGGCGCAACGCCATCGGCCGCCAATGTCTCGCGCGTGGTGACGCGGCCCGCTTCTGTCACGCCGCGGGCGCCGGAAGGCTTCAAGGTCGCGCTGTTCGCCGAGAATCTCAGCGGACCGCGCGTCATGCGGGTGGCGCCGAATGGCGACATCTTCGTCGCGGAGACGCGCGCCAACCGCATTCGCGTGCTGCGCCCGAGCGAGGACGGCGCGAAGCCGGCCGCGAGCGATATCTTCGCCGACAGGCTTGGTCATCCGTTCGGCATCGCGTTCTATCCAGCCAAGGACCCGCAATGGGTCTATGTCTCCAATACTGGCAGCGTCGTGCGCTTTCCCTACCGCGCCGGCGACATGAAGGCGTCCGGCGCACCGGAGACGGTCGTGTCGAACTTGCCCTCCGGCTACGGCCATTCCACGCGCGACATCGTGTTCACGCCGGACGAGGCGCGCATGCTGGTCTCGGTCGGCTCGGCCGGCAATGCAGGGGAGGGGATGGGCGAGCCGCCGGGCGGGGTCGCGGCTTGGGCGGGCGCGCATGCGCTCGGCGCGGCCTGGGGTGAAGAGACCGATCGTGCCGGCGTGCTCGCCTTCGATCCCGACGGCAAGAACCAGAAGCTCTATGCCACCGGCATCCGCAACTGCGTCGGCCTTGCGATCCAGCCGGCAACGGGCATGCCGTGGTGCTCGACCAACGAGCGCGACGGTCTCGGCGACAACCTCGTACCGGACTATGTGACCAGCGTGAAGGAGGGCGGCTTCTATGGCTGGCCCTGGTACTATATCGGCGACAATCAGGATACGCGGCACGAGGGCGCGCGAACTGATCTGAAGGGCAAGATCACGATTCCGGACGTGCTGCTGCAGGCGCATTCGGCCTCGCTCGGTGTGACCTTTTACGATGCCAGCCTGTTTCCTGCCGATTATCGCGGCGATGCCTTTGCGGCCGAGCATGGTTCCTGGAACAGATCCAAGCGGACCGGATACAAGGTGATCCGCATCCACCTGAAGGACGGCAAGCCGACTGGCGAATATGAAGATTTCGTCACCGGCTTCGTCATCAACGACCGCGACGTGTGGGGCAGGCCGGTCGGCGTCGCGGTCGCCCGCGACGGCAGCCTGCTGATCTCCGAGGACGGCAACGGCACGATCTGGCGCGTCAGCCGCTAACGCATCGCGGCGCTCAGATCGTGCGCGCCTGCCTGCGCACCTCATTGGCGATCGGACGCAGGGATTGGGTCGGCACCCGCCCGACCAGGCTGTAGCCGACGCCGTCGTCGGCCCAGACGATACCTGTGACTTCGCCGGTCGATTGCGCGGTCATCGGCGCGTTCTGATCGGCCTTGTTCATCGGTCGCGTCAGCATCACCAGTCGGTCACCATGGTCGTCGTCATACATCAGCATCGCGGCCGGGCCGTGTGACGTCGGGACCAGGCGTCCGCCCATCAACCGGTAGCCTGAACCTGCGAGGTCCGGCACTCTGACCGGTTGATGCAGCCGGTTGGAAATCCATTCCGTCAGCTGCGCCGTGTCCGAGGCGCGCAGCTCGACCGGCCTCACATGGTCCGGCGCGTAGACCTGGTAGGAATCCGCAGCCTCCTGCGCGAGCGCGACCAGGCCGCCGGGTGCGGGCTGCAGCGAGCTGCGCGCCACCCAGCCACCGACGCCGCCGAGGCAGAGCAGCAGCACCGCCGCGGCGGCCCATTGCACGGGCCAGCGCCGGCGCGTGCGCGCCTCGATCATGCGGGAGAGATTGAGCGCCGCGGGCAGCGGTTCGGCCGCAATCGGTGCCAGCGCCGCGCGCAGCATTTGCCGCTGATCGGCGTGGCCGGCAATACGTCCGGCGATATCGGGATGGTCTTCGAGATAGGCGGCGACCTCTGCGCGCCGTTCCGGTGCAAGTGCATGGTCGACATAGGCGTGGAGATCATCTTCGGTGATCGGACGCAGGTTCATTTCACGCTCCGAAATGTCACGATGTTTCCAAGCGGCGTCGCCGGTCCCTCGATCTCCCGCTGCAGCCGCTCGCGCGCCCGCGACAGGCGCGACATCACGGTGCCGACCGGGACATTGAGGACCTTTGCGGCTTCTGCATAAGAGAGGTCTTCGACCGCGACAAGCAGCAGCACGGCGCGCTGGTCCTCGGGCAGCGTCGCGAGCTTGTTCATGACCTCCTGATACATCAGTTTCTGGTCCTGTGCGGCGGCCTCGCCGAACTCGCTCTCAGGCGTTTCGTCGAGCGAAACATGAGCGCCCCGCGTCTTGATTCGGCGGAAGCGATCGACCGCAAGATTGTGCAGGATCGTGAACAGCCAGGCGCGGACCTCGCCTTCGCGGCGCTGCGACCAGCGGCTGATGGCCCGCTCCAGGCAATCCTGCACCAGGTCGTCGGCGCTGGCGCGGTCGCGCACCAGCGCCCTGGCGTAGCGGCGGAGCGCCGGGATCAGCGGCTCGACTTCCCGCAGCATCTGTTCCATCTAGCCAAGCTCCACCACCTTCACCTGCTTACTCGCCCTGGACTTGCACCACGGCGCCCGGAGTGGCCGGCTCGCCCTCGGCGATGACCAGATAGCGTCGCTCGGCGCCTTGCGGCTGCGCTATGATCTGGCGGATCGGACCGGCCGCATTGACGATCGCCGATCCCGCCGGATTTGTCATGAACGATGACAGCGGTTGCAGCGATCCGGTGCCATCAGCGCGATCGGCAAGCGCCAGCACATATTTCTGCTTTGGCTGCAGTCCCGTCACCGAGGCCTGCAGGATCTGGATCAGGCCCTGATCGAACAGCGACACGGTGGTCGGCGCATTGCTGCCTTTGGCGCCGTCCTTCGGGCTGAGCGTCAGGTGCGCGACCTGGCCGCCGACGCCGAGCGGCTGCAGATTCTGTCGATTGTCCGCATCGGGTGCGGCATTCGGCACATAGGCGATGGCCTGCGGCGCCTGTCCGATCGGAATGTTGGCAATCACCGTATTGGTGGTGGTGTCGATCGCCGCCAGCGCATCGGCATTCTCCAGCCCGACATAGATTCGGCTGCCATCGGCGGATGGCCACACGCCATGTGGCAGATTGCCGACCGGAATGGTCGCGACCTCCGAGAAGTCATCGGTACGGAACACCTTGACCTGGTTCAGGCCACCCACCGACACATAAGCGAACGTGCCCTTCGGTGTGTGCGCGAAGTTGACGTGGTTGGTGATCGGGCCGGTGTCGATGGTCTTGAGCAGGTTGAACGGCGGCTTGGCATTGAACACCTGGGTGCGGCCGACATCCTTCAGCGTGAACCAGACCTGGCTGCCATCCGGCGTCGCCGCGATGTTCGGACAGAACGGGCTTTCCTGCTTCACCTTGGCGATGATCTTGTGCTCGGCAACCGAGATCACCGCCGTCTCCGGGGTGAAGGATGAGCAGACGTAGCCATATTTGCCGTCCGGCGAGAAGATCTGCATGCCGGGACCGTTCGCAGTCTTGATGCGGGTCTTCTCGTCGAAGGTCTTGGCGTCGATCACCGAGACATAGTCTTCGCCGCGCACGGTGACCCAGACCTCGCGTCCGTCGGGCGTGAAGAAGGCCTCGTGCGGGGAGCGACCGACATAGGTGATGTGCTTCACCGAATTGGTCGCGGTGTCGACGAAGGTCACGGAATTCGAGCCGATCGAGACCACGGCAAGCGTGCGATGGTCCGGCGAATAGCCCATGCCGTGCACCAGCACCTGACCCTTGTAGAGCGGGCTGAAATTCGCCGGCTGCGGATCGCCGAGCTTGATCACGCCGAGCAGCCTGTTGTCGACGGGATCGGTGACCGAGACCGTGTTGGAGAACTGCTCGGCGGCATAGACGCGGTCGTGATGACTGACCGGAACGTCGGGCGCGGCGAGGGCGCCTGGTGCCTGTCCGGCCCACGCGGCAGGGCAAAGCGCCAATACGGTGCCGGCCAGAAGTGCGTTCTTCAGGACGTTCATCATCTGCTCCTATTTCATCTGATCGGGCGACATGTTCATCTGCATGTCGGAGTGGTGGCGGGGAGCTGTTGTGGCGGCTGCCGCAGGCGCGGGCTGCGTCGGGGCCGGCGCGGTCTCGGTCACGCTTTCGCCGATCGCAAGCTTCATGGCGGCGATCTCCTGCAACTGATCGACAATGATCTCCTGCGCGATGCGCCTGAGCTGCTCGTTCTTGCCGTAGCGCAGTTCGAGCACGGCCATGTCGATCGCACCCTGGTGGTGCGGGATCATCATGGCGGCGAAGTCGCGATCGATGTCGCCGGACGGCTTGGCCGCCATGCCGTTCATCATTTTTGTCATCGCAGCGTCGTTCTCGTCGAGAAATGCGCGCTCCTCGGTCGAGGCGGCAACCGCATGGCTAGGATGGGCTTCCTGCGCAAACACCAATGGAGGGATCGCGAATGCAATCAGGACGCGCACCGCAAAGATCGCATGTCTGGGAGTGGGCCTGAGACAACGCCACATGGATCGGCTCCGGGAATTACTTGAGGTGGGCTTTTGCGGATCGTGCGCGGGCGGCCTTGCCTGGCCGACCGCGAAATCGCGGCGGGCGTGGCGGATGCGGGAAGGGGCTCGGCATTTCAAACTCCGTGTCGGGTGTCACGGATAATGACGTGCACGGCCCGCTTCTATTCCGTCCCCTTACGTCGATTTTTCTGCGGGGCCGACCGAGTGGGGCCCGGTCTCAGAGACCCATAGGAACCAGCCGCGCGCCGGCACGTTTGTCGGCGGGGTTGGCCGCGGGAATAGCATACGCATGAACATTTTTGATCCGCAGGGACCGGTCGCGGCAGCCGAAAAGACCCTCCTGATCGACTCGGTCGCGATCATGCTCGCGATCATCATCCCGACGATCATCGCGATCTTGATCTTTGCGTTCTGGTATCGCGCGTCCAACACCAGGGCCGAACGTTTGCCGAACTTTGCGTATTCGGGCCGCATCGAGATGGTCGTCTGGT
Source organism: Bradyrhizobium sp. HKCCYLS1011 (assembly GCF_051167795.1). Lineage (NCBI taxonomy): Bacteria > Pseudomonadati > Pseudomonadota > Alphaproteobacteria > Hyphomicrobiales > Nitrobacteraceae > Bradyrhizobium > Bradyrhizobium sp. HKCCYLS1011. The sequence goes on from NZ_JBNPTT010000007.1 coordinate 212,105, forward strand.
CGATCCCGGCGCTCACCATCATCCTGCTCGGCGGCGTTGCCTGGATCGGCTCGCATCAGCTCGATCCCGGCAATCCGGTGCCGGGCACCGGGGCGCCGATCCGCATCCAGGTCGTCTCGCTCGATTGGAAATGGCTGTTCCTCTATCCCGATCAGCGGATTGCAACCGTCAATCATCTGACCGTGCCGGTCGGTTCGCCGCTGCACCTCGAGCTCACGTCGGGCAGCGTGATGACGGCCTTCTTCATCCCGCAGCTCGGCAGCATGATCTACACCATGAACGGCATGGTCACACGCCTCGACCTGCGCGCGGACGAAGCGGGGACCTTCAAGGGCCTCGCATCACAATTCAGCGGCGACGGTTTTCCCGAGATGATGTTCGACACCCATGTGGTGTCGCAGGTCGCGTTCGGGGACTGGGCGCAGTCGGCCGCGAAGAGCACCGATGTGCTTGACGAGACCGCCTACAAGACGCTTGCAGAACAGTCGATCGAGAAGACGCCGAAGACCTATCGGCTCGACGACCCCGAACTGTTCGGGAAGATCGCGACGCAGAAGATCGCGCCGGCGCCAGGGCCGCAGATGACCGAAAACGAAGCGAAGCCTGAGAGTGGAGCGCGGAATGTCCGGTGAACTGCCGCTGTTCAACTTGCTCTCTGGACGGACGCGGCCGACGTGTTGTCGCAGTCTCGGTGCGTCAGCTGGAGTTCCGTGATGTCAGTGACAACCGTCGAGGCCATCGGCGCCGGCGCCGATCCGCATCATCTGCGCGCCACGGAGCACGAGGGGCCGGCGCCAAAGCGGATCGTGACCGGATTCGGCTTCTGGATCTTCTTGCTCTCCGACATCGTGATGTTCTCCTGCTTCTTCGCAAGCTATTCCGTGCTGGTGGGACAGACTGCGGACGGTCCCGGCGCGGCGGAGCTGTTCGACCAGAGGAACGTGGCGATCGAGACCATCCTGCTGCTGCTGTCGAGCTTCACTTGCGGGATGGCGAGCATCGCCGCCGACATGCGCAACGCGCTGTGGTTTCAGATCGCGATGGCGGTGACCGCCGTGCTCGGCGCCGGCTTTCTTGTGCTGGAGGCGCGCGAGTTCATCGATCTGGTCGGACGCGGTGACGGACCGAGCCGCAGCGCGTTTCTGTCCGCCTTCTTCACGCTGGTCGGCTGCCATGGCATGCACGTCAGTGCGGGCATCCTCTGGCTCCTGACCATGATGGCCCAGGTGGTCGCCAAGGGTTTCCGGGCCGACATCCAGCGCCGCATTCTCTGCTTTGCGCTGTTCTGGCACGCGCTCGATATCATCTGGGTGGCTGTCTTTTCCGTTGTCTATCTGATGGGAACCGCGGCATGAGCGAGCAAGCGTATGACGAGCCGCACGGCCATCACGGCGATCTCGCACCGGGAGAAGAGGAGTCCGTCAACCTGGGCTCGCGCGTGCTCGGCTATGTCATCGGCCTCGGGCTTGCACTGCTGCTGACGGCGACGTCGTTCTTCATCGCCAATACCGACCTGGTCTGGCAGCCGTCGATCCCCGTCGCGCTGATCGTGCTGGCGATCGCGCAGATGGGCGTGCACCTCGTGTTCTTCCTGCACATCACGACTGGGCCGGACAACACCAACAACGTGCTGGCGCTCGCCTTCGGTCTGCTGATCGTGTTTCTCGTGGTCGGCGGCTCGTTCTGGATCATGTCGCATCTGAATCACAACATGATGCCGATGGATCAGCTGATGCAGATGCAGCGCTAACGCGTTGCACGCCTACTTGCTCTTCGGTGCCCGGCAGTTGAAGGCGCGGCGGAAGCCGGCGGCGCGGGCGTCATCCTCCGAGCAGAACCAGCGGTCCGGGTTGTCCAGGGCAGGATAGCTCGGACAGCCGCGCAGATGGTAGACGCCGACATTGCCGGTGAGCCGCGCCCGCACCGCGAATTTCGCCTTGATGCTGCAGTTCGGCGGCATCGTGGGCGAATCGGGGAACAGCACGGCGCGGATTTCGCGGTCGCGGTCGGCGCGGCAGGCGGCGCCGAGCAGCGGGCCGTCCTTCTTGTCGCTGCGGAATTCGCTTGGCGCAACGAAGCAGCCTTTCCAGATACCCCGCGCGCCGTCCTTGGCGGTGGCCACGTCGTCCTTGACGTGGACCTTCGCCGCGGGCTCGGCACTCACGGCATAGCCGGCGCGCGCGATCTGCTGGTTGAGGCTCACAGTATCGCCTTCAAAGGTGCAGACGCCGATGCGCCGATTCTTCCGCGTCTTGTCCGCACCCAGATCATCGCAACGGATGGAGCGGCCGCCGATCAGCTTGACGAGCTGGTCCCGCGCCTCGACGCCACAGCTCCAGGAATCGGCGTGGTCGTCGATGCAGAGCTGGTCCAATTCGGGCGCGTCGATGCCGTCGAGCCGAAACACGACGTCACCAAGCTGGATGGTGTCGCCGTCCCTTATCGTTGCACTTGCGGCTGCGGCCGGGTCGACCGTGGCCAGCAAACTAAAAATCAAAGAAAATGCAACCAGCCGGCTCCGCGCGCGCATTTCGTCCCCCATTGGTCTCTGCCGGCAGTACTCCTAGCACATCGGAATGTCGCAAAATCAATCGCTGCACCATGGCGGTTGTAGCGGCACCGATGAATCCGGCGCGCTTGAATCGCAGGATGCCATGGCCCAACGGGTAGCCCCGGAATCTGGAACTGATGGGCAGCAGTGTGTGCACCTTGTCGGGCGCGCGGCGTTAGGGCGCAGAGCGCCATGAGTGAATTGCATTCGGTTCGCAACAGATTTGTTTACGAATCCGTCTAAAGAAGGCGTCACGACCGGGCCATCCATCGAGGCCCGGCTGGGGGTCAGATGATGCAAACCGACGATCGTTCGTTGATGCGCGCAAAGTTCGCGCAGCCAACGGAGAAGCCGAAGCATGCCGGCATGTCACGCCGGAGCCTGCTCGCAACCGCTGCGCTGTTGATTACGACATCCGGCGCGACCGCCAAGGTGGTCACCAAGGTGCTGCCGTGGCGTCCGAACGAGGTCTATCCGGTCACGCCGGTGGTCCCAGGCGGCTGGCTGTTCTTCACGGCGGATGAAGCAGCCACTGTCGACGCCATCGTCGACCGCCTGATTCCGGCGGACGAGCTCGGGCCGGGCGCCAAGGAAGCCGGTGTCACCACCTTCATCGACCGGCAATTGACCGGCCCCTATGGCGGGCATGACTGGCTCTATATGCAGGGGCCATTCTCCTCCAACCCGCTGCCGACGCAGGGGCTGCAATCGCCGCTGACGCCGCGCCAGCAATATCGTCAGGGACTTGCGGCGCTATCAGCCTATTGCAAGGCCAATTTCGGTGGCCGCGTCTTCACTGACCTCAACAATGAGGAGAAGGAGAAGCTGCTCTCCGGCATGGAGAAGGGCGACGTGAAATTCGAGGGCTTCTCCAGCCGCATGCTGTTCAACGCCGTCTATGCCAACACCATGGAGGGCTTCTTCGCTGATCCGATCTATGGCGGCAACAAGGACATGGCGGGCTGGAAGCTGATCGGCTTCCCCGGCGTCCGCTACGATTTCCGCGACGTGATCGACAATCCGAACAAACCGTACACGCTGCCTCCGGTCAGCATGCAGGGCCGCCAGGCCTGGGGAGAACGCTGATATGGCCCGCCGTCTTCCACGCAAGGATGTTGCGATCGTCGGTCTTGGCTGGACCGGCTCGATCATGGCGCTTGAGCTTGCCCGCGCAGGCCTCGAGGTGGTCGCGATCGAGCGCGGCCCCTGGCGCGACACCGCCACCGATTTCAACATCGGTACCGCCCCCGACGAGCTGCGCTACGCTGTCCGCCACGACATCTTCCTGCGCCCGCGGCAGGAAACGCTGACCATGCGCAACAACTCGTCGCAGGCCGCGCTGCCGATCCGCCGCTGGGGCAGCTTCCTGCCGGGCAACGGCGTCGGTGGCGCCGGGTCGCACTGGAACGGTCAGACCTGGCGCTTCCTCCCGGACGACCTCCGCATCCGCAGCCACCTGACCGAGCGCTATGGTGCCGGCTTCCTGCCTGAAGGCAATCAGATCCAGGACTGGCCGATGAGCTACGACGAGCTCGAGCCGTTCTACGACAAGTTCGAATATGTTCTCGGCATCTCCGGCAAGGCCGGCAATCTCAAGGGCGAGGTCCAGCCCGGCGGCAATCCGTTCGAGGGCGTGCGTTCGCGCGAATATCCGACCCCGCCGATGAAGCAGGGCTATTCGCAGGAGCTGTTCACGAAGGCAGCAAGCGGCATGGGCCTGCACCCGTTCCCGCGGCCGTCGGCGAACCTCTCGACCGCCTACACCAACCCGTACGGATGCAGCATGGCGCCGTGCACCTATTGCGGCTTCTGCGAACGCTTCGGCTGCTCGAACTACTCGAAGTCGTCGCCACAGACCTGTGTGCTGCCGGCGCTGGTCCGCGAGCCGAATTTCGAGGCGCGGACCGAATGCGAGGTGACTAAGGTCAACCTCAGCGGTGACGGCAAGATGGCCAAGAGCGTCACCTATATCGACGCCAATGGCGAGGAGTGGGAGCAGCCCGCCGACCTCGTGCTGCTCTGCGCCTATGGCCTGTTCAACGTGCGGCTGATGCTGCTGTCGGGCATCGGCAAGCCGTATGATTTCAGCAGCGGCGAAGGTGTGGTCGGCCGCAACTACGCCTATCAGACCGGATCGGGCGCAACGGCGTTCTTCGAGAACGTCAACTTCAACCCGTTCGCGGCGGCCGGTTCGCTTGGCGCAGCACTCGACGACTACAACAGCGACAATTTCGATCACGGTCCGCACGGCTTCGTCGGCGGTGCCTCGATCACCAATGCCTACACCAACGGCCGGCCGATCATGTATCGCCCGACGCCGCGCGGCACCCCGACCTGGGGCTCCGCCTGGAAGAAGGCGGTGCGCGACACCTATCAGCGCGTCACCAATGTCGGCGCGCAGGGCAGCGTGATGAGCTACCGCGCCAACTATCTCGACCTCGATCCGACCTACAAGGATCAGCTCGGACGGCCCTTGATGCGGATGACGTTCGACTTCCAGCCGAACGAGATCAAGATGGCGAACTGGATGGCCGAGCGTTGCGAGGAGATCGCCAAGGCGATGGGCGCCAAGACGACTCAGCTCAACCGCCTCACCACGCCCTGGAATGTCGTGCCCTATCAGAGCACGCATAACACCGGCGGCGCGGTGACGGGCGCTGATCCCAAGACCAGCGCGGTCAACCGCTATCTGCAGTCGTGGGACGTGGCCAATGTGTTCGTGATGGGCGCCTGCACATTCCCGCAGAACGCTGGCTACAACCCGACCGGGACTGTCGGCGCGCTGACCTATTGGGCGCTCGACGCCATCCAGAACAAATATCTGAAATCGCCTGGGGCACTGGTGCAGCAATGAGCTCGATCGTGAAGAAAGACGCTACCAAGCGGCGCTCCCGGCTGCGTCCTCTGCTGACGCTGGCCTTGCTCGTCGCCCCCGGTGCGGCGCTGGCCGATCCCGACAATCTGGTCGAGATCGCGCGCGGCAAGGCGCTGGTCACGGCCGGCGACTGTGTCGCTTGCCATACCGCGCCGGGCGGCACGCCGTTCGCCGGCGGGCTCGCCTTGCAGACTCCGTTCGGCGCCATCGTGACGCCGAACATTACGCCCGACAGCACGACCGGCATCGGCAGCTGGACCGCCGACGATTTCGCCCGCGCCATGCACGACGGCAGGCGTCCCGACGGGACGCGGCTGTATCCGGCGTTTCCTTACACCTACTACACCAAGGTGACGCGCGCGGATTCGGATGCGATCTTCGCGTATCTGCGTTCGCTCGAGCCGGTATCGAACAGTGTCAACCGCAGCACGCTGCCGTTCCCGTTCAACATCCGCAGCTCGATGGCGGTGTGGAACGGGCTGTTCTTCACGCCCGGCGAGTTCAAGTCCGATGCCAACAAATCGGAGGAGTACAATCGGGGCGCCTATCTGGTCGAAGGTCTCGGCCATTGCGGCGCCTGCCACACGCCGCTGAATGCCTTCGGCGCCAACAAGGCCGATCGCTATCTGCAGGGCGGGGTGGTCGACAACTGGACCGCGCCCAACATCACCAATGATGCGCAGGCGGGGCTCGGCAAATGGTCGGTCGAGGAGATCGTGCAATATCTCAAGACCGGACAGGCGCGTGGCGTGATCGCCTCGGGTCCGATGAAGGACGTGGTCGAGAACTCGACCGCCAAATTGCCGGATGCCGACCTGAAGGCGATGGCGGTGTACCTGAAGGAGCGCGGCGCAGCCGGTCCGTCGGCGCCAAGTCCGGTCGCCGCCAGCGACAGCCGGATGAAGGTGGGCGAAGCGATCTTCGTCGACACTTGCGCGGCCTGCCACGTCCGCAGCGGCGAGGGCATTCCGAACGTGTTCCCGAAGCTCGCGGGCGCCACGGTCGCGACCCAGGACGATCCGGCCTCGCTGATCCACATCGTGGTCACCGGCGGGCAGGGGGCGGCGACCGCGACGCATCCGACCGCTCCGACCATGCCGTCGTTCGGCTACCGCCTGAGCGACGAGCAGATCGCAGCTGTCGTCACCTATGTCCGCAACAGCTGGGGCAATGCTGCCTCGCCGGTGACGGCCGATACGGTGAAGACCGTGCGCGGCAAGGTCACGGGGGCGGCGGACTGATCCGTCGCGCTTAAGGCGCACGCGCCACATTCGACCATCGATCCATCGCGGCGAGCGAACTCGCCGTGATGGATTTTTTCTTGCCAGGCGTGGACCGCTCAGGCGGCGAAGGCGAGATCATTGCTTCGGGTCACGCGCGAGATGCGCGGGAAAATGTTGCGCACTGTCATCTGGTGCAGCTCTTCAGACACGCTGGTGCAGAGATCTTCAGGGATGACGACGGCATAGCCGTGCTCCCAGGCTTGGCGCGCGGTGGACTCCACGCCGAAATTGGTCGCGATGCCGCCAAGTACAATCGTCTTCACACCGCGGCGCCGCAGCTGCAGATCGAGCTCGGTGCCGTAGAACGCGCCCCATTGCCGTTTGGTGATGGTGAGATCGCCAGCCTCCTTGAGGCCATCGACCAATGAGCTCCAACTGTCCGGCAGGCCGCCTTCGGGCCGGGCCATCGGTTGATCGACCAGTTGCGACAGTGCGTCGGCGAAGTCGGCCGCAAAGCCCACGTTGACCAGCACGACCGGTGATCCGGCGGCGCGGAAGCGACCGGCCATCTCGAGGCTGCGCTGCGCGACGTCCGGGCCGGTCCGAGGCGCGAGCGGCAGGCCGACAATGCCGTTCTGGAGATCGATCAGGACCAGAGCGGTCGTTTTCGGGTCGAGTTTGATCATGACGGCGCGGCTTTCTGCTGGTCCGGTGATCGGAGGAGGTGACCGCCGGGACGGATGGGTTATATTTGAGGAAACCCTCAAATAGGATAGTTGAGGATGTCCTCGCAAAAAACAAGAGCGATCCCGCCGGCGACGCAGCCCACGCGGCAGCGGGGGCATCTGCGCGTCGCGGTCATCCTGGACGCGGCGACCGCCCTGTTCGCCGAGCGCGATTACGACGCGGTGACCATGACGGAGATCGCCGCGCGCTCCAGCACCGCGATCGGATCGCTCTATCGATTTTTTCCGACCAAGGAGCTGTTGGCCGATGCGCTGCTCGCCCGCTACGGCGAACGCCTTGACCACGATCTGTCGGAATTGGCCGACCGCGCATCCACGCTGTCCGCTGCGGAACTGGCGGGGGGCATTTTCGATGCAATGCTGGCGCGTGCCGACGACCGCGCCGCGGCCGTCAATCTGGTCGAGGCGCGCAGCAACACCGGCGCCCAGCGCGCGCGCATTCGTGCGCTGATGCTGGATCGCCTGGGCGCGGTGGTTGGCGCCGCAAACCCGGATCTGGCGCCGGCGGAGATTGAGCTCAGAGCCAAAATGCTGCTCGGCCTTGTCAAGGTGATCGCGGTCAATGCCGAATGGGCCGACGCAGCCGTGCTTGATGAGACGCGCCGGCTGATCGAGCTCTACCTCGCAGCACGCATCATGCGGTCGTGACCGAACTGTGCTCGCCGCGACCAAAGTCGTCTCTTGCACGAGAGGTGGCACTTACCCATCTGATGTGGCGAAGGAAAAATCGCCATGTTGGACTTTACCTCTGATGTCGCCGGCGACGGAGTGTCGCCGGCGCAAGCGTCTGACGCGTCCCCCGCCGATGATCAGGCGCTGCTGGACGCCTATTCCAATGCCGTCATCGACGTCACCGAGCGTGTCGGACCCGCGGTGGTGCGCGTCGAGACCGGCCCGAAAGCGGGTAGTCGCGGTGAGCGCGGCGGCCTCGGTTCCGGCATCGTCATCTCGCCGGACGGCCTGGTGCTGACCAACAGCCATGTGGTCGGCAGCTCCAAAGCGATCCGGCTGCGAGACACCGAAGGCGTTGTCACCGATGCGCAGGTGCTCGGCGTCGATCCGGATACGGATCTGGCGCTGCTGCGTGCCAACCATGCGCGCGACTTGCGCTATGCTTCGCTCGGCAACTCCAAGAAGCTGCGACGCGGCCAGCTGGTGGTCGCGATCGGCAACCCGCTCGGCTTCGAATCGACCGTGACCGCCGGCGTCGTCTCGGCATTGGGCCGCTCGATCCGTTCGGTCTCGGGACGCATGATCGAGGACGTGATCCAGACCGATGCGGCGCTCAACCCCGGCAATTCCGGCGGCGCGCTGGTGTCGTCGGCGGCCGAGGTGATCGGCATCAACACCGCCATCATCCAGGGCGCGCAAGGCATCTGCTTTGCGGTCGCCAGCAACACTGCGCAGTTCGTGCTGTCGGAGATCATCCGTCACGGCTATGTCCGCCGCGCCCATATCGGCGTCTCCGGGCAGACCGCGCCGGTCCCGCGGCGCCATGCGGTGCTGGCGGGTGTCGACAACAAGATGGGCGCGCTGCTGATGCAGATCGAGCCGGACAGTCCGGCGGCGCGCGCCGGCCTGTTGCCGGGCGACGTCGTGATCAGGCTCGATGGCGTCGAGATCAATGGTGTCGACGACCTGATCCGGGTGCTCGACCGCGACCGGATCGATCGGACGCTCGCGATGGATGTGCTGCGGCTCGGCCGTTTGCGCGGCATCGACATTCATCCGATCGAGCGCAAGCCGGCCTCACGGCAGCTGGCGTCTTGATGTTCGTGAGATGTTGAGCTGAGGCCACGAACACCGCTGTCGTCCCGGCCTAGTGCGCAATTGCGCACGCGGCGCCGGGACCCATAACCCCAGGGAGTAGTTTGGGGCAGGCGCGTTGGCTAGCTCGCACGCAACATCCGCCGCGGAGTATGGGTCCCGGGTCGGCGCCGCGAAGCGCTGTCGCGCGTCGCGGCTTGCCCGGGACGACAGCAGAAGAGGATGCGGATTCACGTTTCAAACAGCAGCGGACATACAAGCACGTTCCCGCGGCACACCGTGCCCGAGCTCTGCAATCAGTCGCCCCTCGCAAGCAAGCAGAGGGCGCAGGGAATGCCGGGTGAAGGCCTCACCCATGGCCCGCCTGCGAAAAAAATGCAGGCGGCAGGTACCACAGGTTTAGCCGAACATCCGGCATTCCCTGCGCGACGGTCTTAACGCTTATACGCAGTCTCCCTGGTGCGCCGGGCTTGTTGGCCACCTCCGCGCGAGGCGAAGCCTCGTCGCTTAGCGACAACGCGCTTGCGCGCGTTGCGCGGTGATACCAGCGTCGGGGTATCGGGACGCTGCGACTTCACGTCCGCAGCAAAGCCGTTCGTCGGCGCGCCCAAAGACACGCTGCGGCTCCATCGCGGCCATCGCTCCCCGCCTCGCGTGTCGTGACGATCGCGCGCAACGCCCCTCCGCAGTGAGGCAGGATGCGCGTATACAATCATGATTTCTGGAAAATCGCAATAGATTTATTTTTTTCCGAAATCGCGACGATCATCCGAACTGGCTTGTGTGAAACGCAGGAGCTTATGCTCGCGCCCCGCGTTCCGCTCAGCTGCGACCGACTCTTCCCGCTGGGGCGATCTTCACTTGCCCGGCGGATCAAGGAATACATAAAGGGCGGCGATCCTATTATCCTGGGCGATGATGACATCCCATCCGGTATAATCGAACGCTTCGCCGCGCGGACCAGATCCCCAGGCCAGCCGTCCAGCGTTGTGAAGCGCTTGTGGCTCGCCGATCGGCGTGTAAATGAAATCGGGATGAGTTGCGCGCAGTTCACCTGCGAACTTGTCGATCGCGTCGCGGCCGACAAAGACGCCCGTCGGGACGTACAAGACTCCGTTCTCCGTCCAGAGCTCAGCGATTGCAGCGCGGCGGCGCTTTGCGTCGGCCTCGCCGAAAACGTCCTGAAGGTTGCGGTGAAGCAGTTCGTGGATGCGATCTGCTGTTTCACGAGTTTCGGTCATCGTCTTGCTCCGATTCCATCAGTTGTAAGGCGTGCTGCGCGGCCCGCTTCAGATCTGGGTCTGCCCGCCGTCGACGAAGAGCTCGACGCCGTTAACAAAACTCGCGTCGTCTGAGGCCAGGAACAGCACGGCTTTTGCGATCTCATCGGGCTGGCCGACGCGCCCGGTCGGGATCAGTCCCGCGAGATAAGTCTTCGTGCTCTCTGCCTGCTCTTGGCAAAGATCACATCGATCTGTTGATGCTTCTGCTGAACGGTGTCGTAGAGCCGGTCGATGTCGGCGAGATTCGCCATATCGCCGCGCACGCCCGTCACGCGACCGCCGATCGACTTCACCGCGGCGTCAAGTGCGTCCTGACGGCGGCCGGTCACGAACACCGAGGCGCCCTCGGCCGCAAAAGCCCTCGCGGTCGCAAGGCCGATGCCGCTCGTGCCCCCGGTCACCACCACAACCTTGTCGTTGAATCTCTTGGTCATCGTCCGTCTCCTTTGAAGCCTGCGGCAGAAGCGTCGTTACCGTTGAAGATATGAGCAGAACGATGATGCGAGTAGTTGGGAGATATGGTACGCAGCGTTCTATGAAAGGAACGATGATCAAGGCCGATCTGAACGACTTCGCCTATTTTGCCCAGGTGGTTGGGCATGGCGGATTTGCTGCCGCCGGGAGGGCCTTGCGCGAGCCCAAATCAAAACTGAGCCGGCGGATTGCCGGGCTCGAGGAGCGTCTGGGCCTGCGCCTGATCGAGCGATCGAGCAGACGCTTTCGCGTCACCGAACTGGGCCAGGCTTTCTACGAGCGCTGCCGTGCAATCCTGGCGGAGGCCGAACAGGCCGAGGCACTCGTGACGCAAGCGCAGGCAGAGCCCCATGGCCGCATTCGTTTCAGCTGCCCGACCGGCATGGTGGCGGAAATATCCGGGCTCGTGTCGAGCTTCCTGGCTCGCTATCCCAAGGTGCGCTTGCAACTCATCGCCATTGATCGGCCCGTGAACCTGATCGAAGAGCGGATCGATGTGGCCCTGCGTGTTCGTTCTGTGCTCGTCGGTGACGCAGCTCTTACGATGCGGTCGCTCGGGACATCCACGCGCATCCTCGTGGCGAGCCCGCAGCTTGCAAGCCGGCTGCAGACCCTGGACGATCTCGCTGCGCTTCCGACGCTCGCGACGTCCGATGACGATGTTTTGGTCGAATGGCATCTGGAGACGGATGACGGACGCGCTCGTGTTCACAGGCATGAACCACGCATGGGATGCGGCGACTTTGGCGCGGTACGCGATGCGGCGGTCGCGGGACTCGGCGTCGCGCTGCTGCCGGATCAGCTCTGCCGGGAGGCGCTTGGCCAAGGCAAGCTCGTTCATGTCCTTTCAGACTGGCGCGGCCACCGGGGTATCGTGCATCTCGTCTTCACCACGCGCCGTGGTCTGCCTCGCGCTGTCCGAGCGCTCATTGACCATCTCGCAGCGGGGTTTCCCAAGTCATCGATCTAGCATCGTCGGTCCCCGTGCGACGAGGCGACGAGCCCGATGCGCGCCACATGATCGAAAGCATGACGATCCAGAAGGTCACGCCCAGGACAGAGCGGCATCGTGATGCAGTAAAGCGTCGCGACACCTCCGTTGTCTTTTGCAGCATGGCTTTTGGGCAATGCTGCGGCCTTGCATGCATGATAGCTCAAGAAATGAGCGCAAAGCCTTGATCTCCCCGGCTGCATATTGAAGAAGCAACGCCAGAAACGGCCGTAAGCACTTGAGTTGAAAACAGCTTTCTAATCCCTGGTGCGCTCTGCTGCATTGTACACAATGGCATAGCGCTTGCTTGACCGTGCCTTGAGAGATCTCTTGCGCGGGGGAAGCGTCGGCCATGACGAGCTCACTCTTAGCCGCCACAGGCACGGTGATGGCCGAGCCCGAGCCGATCAGTCTCGACTGGTCGAAGACCGCGCTTCTCATCATCGACATGCAGCGCGACTTCATGGAGCCCGGCGGCTTCGGCGAGACACTCGGCAACGACGTATCGCAGCTTGCGCGCGCGGTGCAGCCGATTGCCGATCTGCTGACCGCGGCGCGCAACGCCGGCATGCTGGTCATCCATACCCGCGAAGGCCACAAGCCCGATCTTTCCGATGCGCCGCCCGCCAAGGTCGAGCGCGGCGCACCGTCCTTGCGCATCGGCGATCCGGGGCCGATGGGGCGCATTCTGATCCGCGGCGAACCGGGCCACGACATCATTCCCGAGCTTTATCCCGTCGCCGGCGAAGTCGTGATCGACAAGCCGGGCAAGGGCGCGTTCTACGCCACCGAGCTCGGCGACGTGCTGAAGCAGCAAGAGATCGCCAATCTCCTGGTGTGCGGCGTGACCACGGAAGTCTGCGTCAACACCACCGTGCGCGAGGCCAATGACCGCGGCTATCGCTGCGTCGTCATCTCGGACGGCTGCGCCTCCTACTTCCCTGAATTTCACGAGATGGGCCTACGGATGATCAAGGCCCAGGGCGGCATCTTCGGCTGGGTCGCCGATTCCACCGCCGTTCTGGCAGCGATGAGTTTGGAGACGTTGAACGCCTAAACAGCACGGGGAGCAATGCGATGAGCGCAAGTGGGACGGCAGGCGCGGTGCGCGCGGATTTCAAGCCGGTCTTATGGACTTCAGGCGACTGGAATGCGTTTTTCGGCTTCGGCACCAACATCCTCGTCAACATGCTGGTGCTGACCGGCCTGTTGCGCTTCGTGCTGAAGATGCCTGACAGCCTGGTGTTCGGTCGCATCCTGCCGGCGCTGGGGCTGATGATGTGCCTCTCGACGTTCTACTACGCGTTCCTGGCCTATCGTCTGGCGCTGAAGACCGGCCGCACGGACGTCTGCGCGCTGCCCTCTGGCGTCAGCGTGCCGCACATGTTCATCGTCACCTTCGTGATCATGCTGCCGATCACGCTGAAGACCGGCGATCCCATGAAAGGCTGGTCGGCGGGCCTGGTCTGGGTGTTCTTCCAGAGCTTCATCCTGATGATCGGCGGCTTCGTCGCGCCCTACATCCGGCAGATCACGCCGCGCGCCGCGCTGCTCGGCACCCTGGCCGGCGTCTCCATCACCTTCATCTCGATGCGTCCGGCGCTCGAGATGTACATGACGCCGCAGATCGGTCTGGTCTGCTTCGCCATCATCCTGGTGAGCTGGTTCGGCGGGGTGAAATATCCGAAGGGGCTGCCTGCGGGCCTGGTCGCGATCGCGGCCGGCATGGTGATCGGCTGGGGCTCCAACCTGTTCGGCCTCGGGCTCGGCGGCCTCAGCCTCAAGGGTGTCGGTGACGCCTTCGCCAATTTCGGCTTCTCGGTGCCGGTGCCGGCCTTCAACACCGTGTTCTCCGGCTTCGAATATCTCGGCGTCATCCTGGTCACCGCGATCCCGTTCGGCATCTACGATCTCGTCGAGGCCATGGACAATGTCGAAAGCGCCGAAGCCGCCGGCGATGAGTATCCGACCACCCGGGTGCTGACGGCCGATGGCGTGGTCAGCCTGATCGGCTGCCTGATGGGTAACCCCTTCATCAACGCTGTTTATATTGGCCATCCCGGTTGGAAGGCGATGGGCGGGCGGATCGGCTATTCCGCCGCGACCGGACTCATGGTGATCCTGTTGTCATGGCTCGGTATCATCTCGGTGCTGCTGGCGCTGGTGCCTGTCGTGGCGATCTCGCCGATCCTGCTCTATATCGGCATGCTGATCGGGGCACAGGCGTTCCAGACCACGCCGGTCAAGCATGCGCCGGCGATCGTGCTCGCCTTCACGCCGCATCTGGCGGCCTGGGCCAAGCTCCAGATCGACACCATGCTGGCGTCGACGTTGACGGCGGCGCAGGCGGTCGGCGGCATGGCGCCGGACAAGGCTGTCGCGGTCAAGACCGCGGCGATCGCCGCTTTGCCGCAGCAGGGTGTGCTCTATCACGGGCTCGAAGTGATGGGTGGAGGCTCGATCCTCGCTGGCCTCGTGTTAGGTGCCATTGGCGTGTTCGTGATCGAGCGCGATTTTGCCAAGGCGTCGGCCTTCGCGCTGGCCGGCGCCGTGATGACCTATTTCGGCTTCATGCATGGTGAGGCGGTCGGCGTTGGCGGTGGCCTCGGCGTGACCCCCGCCGTGGCGCTGGCCTATGCCGTCGTCGCGGCCGGGCTGTTTTGGTTGAGCAAGGTCGGCGCCAGCGCGCACTACGTCTCGCATCCGGAGATGCCGGTGGCCGCGCCTGCGGAGTAGCGCCCAAAGACGAACTCGTGTTCGAGCCGGTCGCAGCAGCGCGGCCGGCTTCGCTACCAACGCTCAATCCTGCCGATCCAGATAGTAGCGGAGCAGTGCATCGCCGGCGGGCGAGAGCCATTCGGGCGCGCCGGTGATGTAGCCCTCGATCAGGCCGCTGGTCCCGATCAGATAGGTGATCGGCATCGCAGGCAATGCAAACCTCGAAGCGTTTCTATCGGCCGCGTTGGTCGCCGATGAATGCGGATCGGCAAAGGATTGCCGGGGCATCGCGACGTCCTGGGCATAGCGGCGGATGTCCTTTGGGGCGCGCGCGTCGGTGCAGATGGTCCAGATGTCGAGGCCGAGAATCCGCTGCCGCTCCAGGTCGGCCAAGGCCGGAAGGTCGATCCTGCAGGCGGCGCACCAGGTGGCCCAGAGATTGACCAACGTGACGTGGCCCGGCTTGGTCGCCGGCACGACCTCCTTGCCGGCCAGGTCCTGGAGCCGGAGCGGCGCCAAGGGCGTGCGGGGCCGGACAATAATGAACTGGCTGCGCGCCGTGCCGAACACCGGCGGGTTCGGCTCCTCGGCGCGCACACGCGCGGCGAGGAGCAGCGTGAGTCCGAACCCGGCTCCGTTCAGCAGCAGCTGCCGTCGCGCTCGGAGCGGCCCGAGCGGAGCGATCTGATCAGCCATGGATGTAAGCCCACCCCTTCATCTGCAACTCGGCGACGCGGCCGATTCCGAACGGCACCAGCTGCGCGCCATCGATCAGCTGGATCGTGATGTTCTCCTTGGCTTCGGCGATCGCTTTCGAGGACGCGCACATGCTGAAGGCGATGTTGGGATACATCTGGCGCACCGCCGCCAGCGGCTCCTTCAGCTGTGATCTATCGGCGCGAAAGATGTCGATCCCTTGGCCATTGGCGACCACCTCGATCGGCAGTGTTTGTCGCTTACTGGCAAAGTGCTTGGAGAGATTGGCGGAGTAGCTGATGGCGTGTCCCATGACATGCGGATCGTTGCGATCGATCAAGATGACGATCCCATGGCTTGCGTGACGGGGAGGGGGAATCGGGACGGCTGGCGCCGCCGTCCCGATCGCCGCCGGTGCTCCGGCGAGGAAGCCGCGCCGTGAAAGATCGTTTGTCGGATCGCTCATCGAAAGGAGCCTCGTCGTTACAAAGTGCCGACGATGAGTGTTGATCGCCGGTATGTGCTGGCCAGGAGAGCGTCAGGTTCGCGGCAGGATCGGCGCCTTGCGGCTGCGTCCCCATAGCACGAAGAGGGCGAGCGCCAGCAGTACGAGGTTGATGGGCGTGACGGCGGCTTCGCCGCGGGAGATGTGGAACGTCATGGCAAAGACCTGCAGGACGGCGCAGCCGAGGGCGGCCAGTACGGTGAGCGCGGGCATGATGCGCGTCAGCGCCGGCAGCAGGATGCCGACGGCACCGGCCAGGTCGATCAGGCCGATCACCCGCACGAAAGTCTCGGAGTAGTCGCCGGCCCACGGCATCATCGCCGCAAGCTGCGGGATCGGCGTGAACAGCTTGATCAACCCGGCCGAACCGAAGGCGACGAAGATCAGACCTTGCGCGATCCAGAGGCCGATGCGGAGCGCAAGCGAGGATTGAGCGGGAGCAAGCGTGGTGGTCGACATGGTGGTCTCCGGAAGGGTTGACGTCCCGCTATTTGATGATTTCCTGCCGTTTGATCATTGTGCTATCCGTTGAGGCATCATTTCCTGATAGTTGATGATCATGGATGCGCTGGCCGGTATAAGGGTGTTCTGTGCGGTCGCCGAGCTGAGGAGCTTTGCCGCGGCAGCCAAGCGGCTCGGCCTTTCGCCGGCGATGGCCTCAAAGCATGTGATGCAACTGGAGCGGCGTCTGTCGACGCGGCTGCTCAATCGCACCAGCCGGCGGGTCGGCCTCACCGAAGCCGGTGCGCTGTACTTCGAGCAGACGCGCCAGATGCTCGACTCGCTCGACGAGGTCGAAGCTGTCGTCAGCAAGGCAACCGTGATCCCGCACGGCACCCTGAAGCTGAGCGCGCCAGTCTGGTTCGCCAACCCGCTGTTCGTCGGTCTGCTTGCCGACTACCGCACGCGCTATCCGCAGGTGAAGCTCGAGATCGATCTCAGCGGGCGGCTGGTGAACCTGATCGATGAGGGTTTCGATCTCGCGCTCCGCGTCACCCCCTCGCTCGCCGAAGGCCTGATCGCGCGTCCGCTCGCAACGATGCCGATGCTGCTGGTCGCAGCGCCGGACTATCTCGCTCGCGCCGGACGGCCGAGATCGCTCGCCGACGTCAACGGGCACGCATTGCTCAAATATGCGCTGTATCCGGCGCGCACGATGAATGTGGAGGGGCCTGACGGCGAGGAGACCATCGTGTTCGACGAGGTGCTGTCGAGCGGCAATGAGACGCTGCTGCATCTGGCCGCGCTGGCCGGCATGGGCATGGCCGTCCTGCCGGAATGGCTGATCGCCGAGGACCTCGCGCGCAAGCGGCTCGAGCCGGTCCAACCGGAATGGATCAGGATCGAGGCGCCCTTGTTCGCGGTCTATCCCAGCCGGAAATATCTTTCGGCCAAGGTGCGGACCTTCATCGATTTCGTCGCCGCCGATCCGCGGCTGAAGCAGGCCTCTCTCGGCGCGAAACCGGCCACCACCCCGCCGATCAGTCCGGCCAAACGAATCCGAAAAAAGAACGCGTAGCGCTCAAGGCCGCACCGCGGGCGTCTCCAGCGGCATGCCGTGGGCGCGGGACATCAGATAGAGCTCGAGCGCGACCATCTCCGGCGAGCCGAAGTCGAACGCCTGCGCGCGCACGCCGGTCATGCAGCCGCGGATCCGTCGCTGGAGCGAGCCCATGGCCTGCCACTCCAGCCGGTAGATCGGGTAGCCGGTCGGCTGTCCCTGCGTGACCGCGGAGCCCGCGAGGTGCTTGTCCCAGTTATCGTCATGGCAATTGGTGCAGGCGAGATTGAGCTGGCCCTGCCGCTGCATGAACAGCTCACGTCCTTTGGCAACGAACGGCGCCAGCGCGGGATCGTCCCCCGTGGTGATCGGCTGCCCGCGCGATTGCTGCGCGACATAGGCGGACAGGGCGAGGAGCTCATGGCTCTCGTTGCCGAACGGGCTCGCCTGCTGGTGATCCCTGCGGCAGATATTGATGCGCTGCTCGAGATCGACCGGGCGGCCGAGCGCGGCATCGAAGGCGGGATAGCGCGCCGCGACGCCTTTCATGGTTGTCGGAGCATCACCATGGCAATCAGCGCAGGCCTTGCCGGCATCACCTTGCTTGGCCTGCCACAGCGTTTCGCCTTCGAGCACGGCCAGCATGCCGGGATTGGCGGTGTCGTCGTCCTGCATCGCCTTGCTGTCTGACGACATGAAGCTATAGCCCGAGCGTCGGTCCGCGGCAGGGATTTCGGCGGCCAGCACGGGCAGGGCGCCGAGCGCAGCCAACACGAGAACGGCCGCGCGCAACCGCATCATTCGACCGTGATGTTAGCAGCAGCGTTGGCGACGAAGCCGTTGTCGCCGATCCATTCGAACTCGAACTTGCCGCTCTCGGTCGCGATCGTGAAGAACGACATGAAGGGATTGGCTGATATCGCCGGGAACAGGTCGGCGCGAAAGATCTCGGCGCCGTTGAAGCGGCAGCTGAAGCTCGTGATGATGTCGCGCGGGATCAGCTCGCCGGCTGCGGTGCGTCGATAGCCCGGCTCCATGATGTGGCTCATCAAGGCCTTGATTTCGATGACGGCGCCGCGCTTGGCCTTCGGCGGCACATTGACCAGGGCTGCCATCAGGGCACCTCCTCGGTGCAGGCGGCGAGCGTGACGATCACGTCCGCGCTGGTCTGCCAGAACGAGCCGTCGGACAATTTTGCGATCGCGACCACCTTCTGGCTGTCGGCGAGCCGGATGCGGGTCGCGACCTGCGCCCGTCCGGCCCGCGGCGTCAGGTAGAAGTTGCCGATATTGGGCTGCGGGTTCTTCTCGTTGAAGACATGGATGCTCTTGACGTAGTCGGCCTCGGTCATCGGATGGTCGACGCTGACCGTCATCGGCACGGTGTTGCCGTTCTCGACCAGTGGCGGAATGTCGAGCTTGACCTTGCCCTGCTGCACGGTCGCTTCGCCGACCAGGTTGCGGATTGCCGAGGACAGCATCGCCGGTGTCGCTTGCGCCGGGCGCACGGTAACGATCGGCAAGCCGCCGCACAGCGCGGCGCTTCCTGCCAGCTGCAGCACGTGACGGCGCGAGATGTCTGACATGTTGGCCATGCGCTTCATATGGTCTCAGTCACGTAGGGTTGCGAGATAGGCCACGATATCCTCGATCTGTTCCGCGCCCAGGATCGGCTTGCCTTGCCAGTTGCGGCCGACCCGCGTCAGCCCGTCCGCGCGATAATAGGATGGCATGATGGTGTCCGACTTGAACTTCGAGGCATCGACCAGGCGCAGGCGCAGCTGCGGAACGCTCCAGCGGCTGCCGACGCCCGCGAGGTTCGGGGCCAGGTCGCCCTGGAACCGCACCTCCGGCAGCGGAGCGGCGTGACAGAGGATGCAGGTGGAACTGCGGTCGGCGACCAGCGCGCGTCCGCGGACGGCGTCGCCGGGCTGTCCCGTCAAGGATTCTGCGATCCCGTCGCCAGCGATGCTGTAGGACGCGAGTGCCTGCGCAACCGCGACGTGGGGCAGGGCGGCTGCCAGGAAACAGCAGGCGATCGCAGCCATACGCCTAGCCAAAGATGTCACCTGTCAGGCTCTTGAACCAGGCCTCCGCGTCCTGCGCCTCCTTGGCGCGCATCTCGCGCGGCGCATCCACCGGGCTGGTTCGGCCGCCCTCGACCTCGGCGAAGATGTCGCCTTTGGGCTGATAGACGCCGGCGAGCGAGAACGCATAACCCGGCGCGACGGTGTTGTAGCAGATGCCGTTCAGTGTCGGCGCCTCCGGCGTTTTGCCCGCGAGCTGCGCGACGATCGCGGCAGCGCAGGCCTTGCCTTGGGCCCGCGCCGCGGCGCCTGATTTCGGAATGCCGCCGCCGAGGCAGGCATCGCCGATGACATGGATGTCGGGCACGAGCCTGGATTCGAAAGTGACGGGATCAATGGGGCACCAGCCGGTGTGGTCGGTGGCGCCGGCGAGCGAGGCGATGCGCCCGGCCTTCTGCGGTGGGATGATATTCGTCACCTGGGGAGTGTAGTTGCCGAACTCGGTGATGACGGTGCCGGTCGCAACCTCAACGTCGGTGACCCGTCCTCCCTGCGACAGCGAGATGCGTTCGATCATGCTGCCATACAGCGCCTCCCAGGCCTGCTCGAATAACTTCTGCTGCGAGAAGGTGTCCTTGGCGTCGAGGATCAGCACTTTCGATCGCGGCTTGCGCGCTTTGAGATAGTGCGCGATCAGGCTGGCACGCTCGTAAGGTGCGGGTGGGCAGCGCGAGGGATTGGCGGGAACCGCGATCGCGACCGTGCCGCCATCCTCCATCGCCTCGATTTGCCGGCGCAGGAGCAGCGTCTGCTCGCCGGCCTTGTAGGCATGCGGCATCTTCGTCGAGGCGGCCTCGTCGTAGCCCTGCAGCGCGGTGAAATCGAGATCGATGCCGGGCGAGAGCACAAGGCGGTCATAGGAAAGCGAGCTGCCGTCGGCGAGCGTCACCTTGTGGCCATGCGCATCGATCGCAGTCGCCGCCTGGGCGATGACGCGCACGCCGTCGGCCGCGATCCGGTCGTAGGAGAACTGCTGTGCAGACAGGTCGCGAAGGCCGGCGATGACTTCGTTGCTCAGGGGACAGGAGGTGAAGGTCGCGTTGGTCTCGACCAACGTCACGGAGAGCCGTGGATCAGCCTTGCGCAGCGCCCGCGCGCAGCTGGCGCCGCCAAAGCCGCCGCCGATCACAACGATGCGCGCGGAAGCTTGCGCGCGCGCGACATGCGGCAACGCGAGCGCGATGGCGCTCGCGGCAAGGAGGCCTGCGGCTTGTCTCCGCGTCGCCCGCGGCGGTGAGATCATTGACATGACTTCATACTATCAATGGCGGCGGCCGCCTGTAACGAGGTCGCCGCCATCTCGCATCAGGCAAAGCTGATGTTCTGGTCGCGCAAGGGCACCGAGCGGATCCGTTTCCCCGTGGCCGCGAAATAGGCGTTCAGCACCGCCGGCGCGGCGACGCTGATGGTGGGCTCGCCGACCCCGCCCCAGAAGCCGCCACTCGGCATCAGGATCGATTCCACCTTCGGCATCTCGTTGATGCGCATCGAGTTGTAGGTGTCGAAGTTGGTCTGCTCGATGCGGCCGTCTTTCACGGTGCAGCCGCCATAGAACAGGCCGCTGAGGCCGTAGACGAAGGAGCCCGCGATCTGCCGCTCGACCTGTGCCGGATTGACGACGTAGCCGGGGTCGGTCGACGCCACGATCCGCTGCACCTTGATCTTGTTGCCATCAGTGACCGAGATCTCGGCGGCCGCCGCGACGTAGCTGCCGTAGGAATGCAGCTGTGCCAGGCCACGATAGACGCCCTGCGGCGCGTCCGTGCCCCAGCCGATCTTGTCGGCCACCGCCTCCAGGACCGCGAGATGCTTCGGATGATCCTTCATCAGCTTGCGCCGAAATTCGAGCGGATCCTGGCCGGCCGCATTGGCAAGCTCATCCATGAAGCATTCCAGATAGATCGCGTTGTGGTTCACGTTCACACCACGCCAGAAGCCTGGGATGATATGAGGATTGCGCATCGAATGCTCGATCAGGAGATTCGGCACCGAATAGCCGATGACAGCATCGCCCGAGGCATTGAACCCGGCAAAGGTCGCGGGATCCTTGCCGTTCACCAGCGCCTCGGGGCGCAGGCTGAACAGGATCGATTGCCCGGAGATCCGGATGTGCAGGGCGGTGAGGTTGTTGTCGGCGTCGAAGCCGCCGGTCAATTTGCACTGGGTGATCGGATGATAGCGGCCATGGGTCATGTCTTCTTCGCGCGACCATAGCAGCTTGATCGGTGTGCCCGGCATCTGCTTGGCGATCTGCACGGCCTGGCGGACATAGTCGGTCTGACCGCGCCGGCCGAAGCCGGTGCCGAGCATGACCTTATGCACCTCGCACTTCTCGGCCGGGAAGCCAGTCGCTTCCAGCACCGCGGCGAACGCCGCTTCGCCATTCTGAGTGCCGCACCAGACCTCGCATTTGTCGGCCGTGTAGAGTGCGGTCGCGTTCAGCGGCTCCATGTTGGCATGGTTCTGATAGGGATAGTTGTATACCGCCTCGACCTTCTTCACGGCGCCCGCGAGCGCGGCCTTGACGTCGCCGTTCTCATTGCCGACATAGGCCGGCCCGGAGTCGAGGCCTTCGGCGAGCCATTGCGCGATCGACGCGGAGGATACTTTGGCGTTCGGGCCTTCGTCCCAGACGATCGGCAAGGCATCGAGCGCGGTCTTCGCATGCCACCAGGTGTCGGCGATCACGGCCACCGCCGTGCCGTCGACGGCAACCACCTTCTTGACGCCCTTCATGCCGGCGATCTTGGCTTCGTCATAGCTCTTGAGCTTGCCGCCGGTGACCGGACAGTCCTTGATCGCGGCATTCAGCATGCCCGGCAGCTTGATATCGATGCCGTAGGTCATCGCGCCCGTGACCTTGTCGGGCGTATCGAGCCGCTTCACGCCCTTGCCGATCAGGGTCCAGTCCTTGGGATCCTTCAGCTTGACGTCAGTGGGCGGGGCAAGCTTGGCGGCGGCTTCGGCGACCTTGCCGTAGGTCGTGGTCCTGCCCGTCGGCGAATGGGTGATGACGCTGTTGGCAGCCGTGCACTCGGCGACCGGCACCTTCCACTCGTTCGCAGCCGCTTGGATCAGCATCATGCGTGCGGTGGCGCCGCCCTTGCGGACGTACTCCTGCGAGGTGCGGATGCCGCGGCTGCCGCCGGTCGAGAAATCGCCCCACACGCGCTTGCGGGCGACGTTCTGCCCGGGCGTCGGATACTCCGTCGTCACCTTGCTCCAGTTGCAAGCGAGCTCTTCGGCCACCAGCTGCGCGAGCCCGGTCAGAGTGCCCTGGCCCATCTCGGAGCGGGCGATCCGGATCACGACGGTGTCGTCGGGCCGGATCACCACCCAGGCATTGACCTCCGGCGTGCCATCGGCGGCGCGAACGATCTGAGGTCCGCCGAATGGAATGTCGAGCCCGAGTGCAAGACCACCGCCAAGCGCGGCGGTGCCAATGACGAAGGCGCGACGGTTGAGCTGAGGCGTCACGTGCTGATTCATGATGGCCTCCCTCACGCGTTCGCCGCGGCGTGGATCGCGTCGCGCACCTGCTGGAAGGTGCCGCAGCGGCAGATATTGGTGATGGTGTCGTTGATGTCCTGGTCGGTCGGCTTCGGATTGTCCTTCAGGAGTGCCGCAACCGCCATGATCATGCCGCTCTGGCAATAGCCGCATTGCGGAACGTCATTGTCGAGCCAGGCCTGCTGCACCTTGTGCAGGACGCCTTCGCTGGCGAGACCTTCGATGGTGGTGATCTGCTTGCCTTCGGCTTCGGAGACGCTGACGCCGCAGGAGCGTACGGCCGCGCCATCCATATGCACGGTGCAGGCACCGCATTGTGCGATGCCGCAACCATATTTAGTTCCCGTCAGTCCGGCGTTTTCGCGGATCGCCCATAAAAGCGGCGTATCGGGTTCGACATCGAGCGTGAAGGATTTTCCATTGATCGTCAGGTTTGCCATCGCATATCCCCGGTTCGTTCAACGCGCCAGTTGAACTGCGGCCACTGTGGCCCGAACCTTGGAATCCTTCAAATCAAGAATCTGCGTTTGTAGTTGGGAAGAGATTTGATCTCGCGGTGTTGGCCGTCGTGTCGGCACCTCGTGTGCGTGCAAACAGCTGCCGCCTATGTAGCACGCGGTGGCGCAACAGCGAGGCGCAGAAAACTCATGACGCTGCCGAGCCCGGCGAAGCCGGCGCCCAGCGCCAGCGCCAAGGTTGCGCCTTCGTGGCCGGCGAGGCTGAAGCAGAGCGCGGCCAGCGCCGCGCCGGTGGTCTGGCCGGTGAGCCGAGCAGTGGCGACGATGCCGCTCGCGCTGCCACTGCGATGGGGCGGCGCGCTCGACATGATGGCTTTCATATTCGGCGCCTGGAAGAAGCCGAATCCGACGCCGCAGATCAGCATGCGCCAGACGATGTTCGGAATGCTCGGATTGTCCGGCAACAGCGCGAGCAGTGCCATGCCGGTCCCGAGCATGACGAGGCCGATGCCGCCCAAGAGCCCCGCGGGGAAGCGGTCGGACAGCCGGCCGGCAATCGGCGCCATGATGGCAACCGCCAGCGGCCAGGGCGTCATGAAGAACCCGGTCTCGACCTGCGAGCGCTGCAGGACGTCCTCGAAATAGAACGGCAGCGACACAAAGCCGAGACCTTGCACCGAGAAGGAGCACACGGCGGTCGCAGCCGAGAGCGCGAACATGCCGCGGCGGAACAGGTCCATGGGCAGCATCGGGGCCGGGTGATTGGCGTGGCGGCGGTTGAGGATCACCCCGAGTATAAGCGCGGCTGCGAGCTCGAGCGCGACCACGAGCAGGGCGGTTCCGTGGGCGGCGCTGCCGATCCCGGTGATGAAGAGGCCGAGGCAGGCGGCGGCCAGGGCGGCACCCAAGAAGTCGAAGCGATGCTCGGCGCGCGGCGTTCGCGGCAGCATCCTCAGCCCGATCACGATCGCGACCAGACCGAAGGGCAGATTGACCGCGAACAGCCACGGCCAGGAGCCGAGCGCAAGAATGGCCGATGCGATGGTCGGCCCGAACGTGAAGGCAATCCCGACCACCAGCGCGTTGTGGCCAAGGCCGCGGCCCAGCATCTTGCCGGGATAGACGAAGCGGACCAGCGCGGTGTTCACGCTCATGATGCCGCTGGCGCCCAAGCCCTGCAGCGCGCGGGCGACGACCAGGCTGGGCAGCGACCAGGCCAGCGCGCAGCCGACCGAGGCGAGCGTGAACAGCAAGAGGCCGCCGAGATAGATCCGCTGATGGCCGACGATCTCGCCGAGCGCACCGAGCGGCAGCAAGGTCGCGACCAGCGCGATCTGATAGATGTTGACCACCCAGACCACATCAGCCGCGCTGACATGCAGATCCGCCGAGATCGCGGGCAAGGCAATATTCGCAATTGCGGTGTCGAGCGAAGCCATCGCGAGCGCGGTGAAGATCGCGGCGACCGCCCATCTCCTGCGTCCCTCGGGCAGGCCATCGGAGATGTCACCGGGATTTCCGTGCCGCTGGGCGTGGTGGCGATTGGACATCCCTGGTTTTTCCTTGGGCCTTTGCTCCGCGGGATCGCGTCCTTGAGCGTGTACACCGGACAGCCCGGTCTCTTAAGTCATGCCGGCGCATGGCGGTATGCGCTGAGGTAGCTCCGGCACCGCTGGCGTCCCGCCCGTCGTCATGCTCAAACGACCGCAGCTTCAGGCGCGGAGGAGTGAGCGATGCGGATCGTTGTTCTACCGGGTGACGGCATCGGGCCGGAGATTGCAGCGGCGACGTCGCACGTGCTGCGTGCCGCCTCCGAACAGTTTCAGCTGGGCCTGATGCTCGACGAGCATGCTGTCGGACATGCGAGCCTTGCGCAGTTCGGCACCACGGTGCGGCCCGACCTGCTCGAGATCGTGCGGGCCGCCGATGGCCTGATCCTCGGGCCGACCGCGACCTTCGACTTCAAGGACGAGGCGCGCGGCGAGATCAATCCATCACGTTATTTTCGCAAGAACCTCGATCTGTTCGCCAACATCCGTCCGGCGCGCACTTATGCCGGCCGCCCCCACCGCGTCGGCGAATTCGATCTGGTGGTGGTGCGTGAGAACACCGAAGGCTTCTATGCCGATCGCAATATGGAGGAGGGCAATGCCGAGTTCAAGGTCACGCCTGATGTCGTGGTGTCGTTGCGGCGGATCACCCGGCACTGCTGCGAACGGATCGCGCGGGTTGCCTGTGAGCTCGCGATGGTCAGGCGCAAGCACCTCACCATCGTCCACAAGGCCAATGTGCTGCGGATGGGCGACGGCCTGTTTCTCGACATCTGCAGGGAGATAGCGCTCGGCTACTCGGGGCTCGTGGTCGAGGAGGTGCTGGTCGACGCCATGATGGCGCATGTGGTGCGCGAGCCGCGCCGCTTCGACGTTCTCGTGACCACCAACATGTTTGGTGACATCCTCTCGGATCTCACCGCCGAGCTCTCCGGCAGCCTCGGCCTTGGCGGCTCGCTCAACAGGGGCGCTAACTACGCCATGGCACAGGCCGCCCACGGCTCGGCGCCCGATATCGCCGGACAGGATGTCGCCAATCCGGTGTCGCTCATTCTCTCGGCCGCTTTGCTGCTGTCCTGGCATGGCGAGCGTATCGGTGCTCCGCGTTTTATCTCTGCAGCCGACGCGATCGAAAAGGCGGTGGCGAAGGCGATCGCGGAGGGACAGGCGAGCCGTGACGTCGGTGGCTCCCTCGGCACTGCGGCGGCAGGCGCGGCGATCGCCGCACGCTTAACATAGCACGACAGGCCGGATCATTGATGATCCGGCCTGTCATTTGTACGGCATGTGGTCTATTCGGCGCTAGAGACGAGCTTGATGCGCGGCTCCGCCTGGTTCATCAGGCTGCGATAGGCGGCCAGATAATCCAGCGCCATGCGGCGGGCGGTAAAGCGACGATCGAACTGCTCGCGCACGCGGGCGCGGCTCAGGTCGGGAAGCCGGCCGACGGCCGCGACCGCGCTGAGCTCGTCCTCGACGACGAAGCCGGTGATGCCGTCATCGATCACCTCCGGCACTGAGCCGCGGTTATACGCGATGATCGGCGTGCCGCAGGCCATCGATTCGATCATCACGAGGCCGAACGGCTCCGGCCAGTCGATCGGCAGCAACAGTCCGATCGCACCGGAGAGGAATTCCGCTTTCTCGTGATCGCCGATTTCGCCGACATACTCGATCAGCGGATTGCCGTTGATCAGAGGGGAGATGAGCTGATCATAATAATCCTGATCCGCACGATCCACCTTGGCGGCGATCTTGAGCGGAACGCCACAGCGCATCGCGATCTTGATCGCTCGGTCGACGCCCTTTTCCGGTGCGATGCGGCCAAGCACGGCAAGGTAGCTCGGCCTCACCGGCTTCGGCGTCAGCAGAGTCTCCGGCAGCCCGTGCAGCACGGTGCTGACCCAATTCGCGTTTGGCACGGGACGGCGTTGCGCATCCGAAATTGAAACGACGGGAAGATCTTTGAAAATCGAGAACACCGGTTGGTGCTCAGGCAGATCGAGCCGGCCATGCAACGTGGTCAGGAACGGCGTCGGTTGGCGATAGAACAGCGACCACGGATAGTAGTCGAGATGGAAATGCAGGATGTCGAACTCTTCATCATCACATCGCTGTCGCACGTTCTCCAGCATCACCATGTGAAGGGCGTTGGGATCACGGACCGAGCCGTCGAGGCGCAGAGCTCGCGGCCAGGTCGCGCACAATTTCGCCGATGTCTGTGAGTCCCCGCTTGCAAACAGCGTGACATCATGGCCCAGCGCAACCAGCTCCTCAGTCAACCAATGAACCACCCGCTCGGTGCCACCATAGAGTTTCGGAGGCACAGCCTCCGTCAATGGAGCAATCTGCGCAATGCGCATCTCACCGTCTCCCGTCTCTGATCATGAATGAAGATCCCCCTCCGATTGGCACCGGCACCGCCGAGAGCAGGAACGTCCTCGCATCTGCGAAGTTCCCTTCAACAATCATTGTTTCTTCGCCACATCGTGTCCTTCCGAAGTTCTCATTGCTGCCATCTCGGCTACTCAAGCCGGGTGGTGTTTGGACAACGTTGGCAGTTGGATGGAGATACGGTGGGAACCGAATAAATCAGTCGTCGTTCATTCGCTTGAATCGGATCGCCCCCTTCCGCCGTGTTCCAACGGAAATCACATGGACCAGCTTTCAGGCTACGCGCACCGACCCTTTCCTTTCGTCATGCGCTATCTGCGTAGGCGCCCCGCATCACACCTCATCATCCTGTCGGCTGTTGTGGGTGCAGTTGCCTGCTCGGTGGGCACGCAATATGGCGTTAAATTCCTGGTCGACAGCCTGTCCGCAGGATCAGGCGGTGGAGGTCAGGTTTGGACGGCCTTCGCGTTGTTGATGGCGCTGATTGCGACAGACAACATCTTGTGGCGGGTGGCGAGCTGGATCGCGAGTTTCACATTCGTCAGGGTTACAGGCGATCTGCGCCGTGACATCTTCCGCCATCTCACCGGGCATTCCCCGAGCTATTTCGGCGATCGGCTTCCAGGCATGTTGTCGAGCCGCATCACTGCGACGTCCAATGCCGTGTTCACGGTGGAAAACATGTTCGTCTGGAACGTGTTGCCGCCGTGCCTTGCCACGATCGCGGCCATCTGCCTGATTGGAACCGTCAGCGTCGCCATGGCCGCAGGCCTGCTTTTGATCGCCGGCGCCATGGTATTTGCGATGTTCCGCTTGGCGGCTGCAGGCAAGCCGCTCCACGACGATTTTGCCGACAAGGCTGCGATCGTCGACGGCGAAATGGTGGACGTCATTTCCAATATGCCACTGGTGCGGGCCTTCTGTGGTCTGCGTCACGAGCATGACCGGTTTGACGCCACCGTGGACAAGGAACTCGTCGCCCGGGGCCGCAGCCTTCGCTACCTCGAGAAGCTGCGCATCATGCATGCCAGCGTCACCATCGTGCTCACCATTGCCGTGATGGCCTGGGCGATCTCACTGTGGCAGAAGGGCGGCGCGACCACCGGCGATGTCGTGCTGGTCTGCACGCTCGGTCTCTGCATTCTCAATGCAACGCGCGATCTTGCGGTGGCGCTGGTCGATGTCACCCAGCATGTCGCGCGCATGAGCGAGGCGATCGCCACCCTGCTGCAGCCGCATGAGCTGCGCGATCACCCCGAGGCGGAGCCGCTGATGAAGAGTGGCGCCGCGATCGCCTTCAACAACATCATATTCCAGTATCCCGGCGGCCAGAGCATCTTCGAGAACTTCACGCTGCGGCTGCAGCCCGGACAGCGGGTCGGGCTGGTCGGCCAATCCGGTGGCGGCAAATCGAGCCTGTTCACGTTGCTGCAGCGGTTCTATGATCCGCAGAGCGGCAACATCACGATCGATGGCCAGGATATCGCCAGGGTCACACAGCAGAGCCTGCGCGAGGCGATCTCGGTGGTGCCGCAGGACATATCCCTGTTCCACCGGTCCATCCTCGAGAACATTCGCTACGGCCGCCCCAGCGCCACCGACGACGAGGTGCTGCGGGCAGCAATCGCAGCGCGCTGCGATTTCGTCGATGCCCTGCCTGACGGGCTGCAGACGATGGTCGGCGACCGCGGCGTCAAACTGTCGGGCGGCCAGCGCCAGCGGATCGCGATTGCGCGCGCCTTCCTCAAGGACGCACCGATCCTGCTGCTCGACGAGGCCACCGCCGCGCTCGACAGCGAGTCGGAAGAGGCTATCCGCGAGGCGCTTGGCCGCCTGATGCGCGGCCGCACCGTGATTGCGATCGCGCACCGGCTTGCGACGCTGCGGAACTTCGACCGCGTGGTGGTGCTGAGGGCCGGCCGGATTCTCGAGGACGGTCCGCCGGACCGTCTGATGCAGGGCGAGGGTCCATATCGCGAGCTTGTGACCCAGGAAATGACCCGGCTTGCCAAATTCGCTGCCTGACGGATACACGTCGCAGAAGCTTGGTGTAGAAGGGGGCACCTCGCTTCTTTGCATCGCGTCATTGCGCCCGCTGAAAAGCGCAATCCAACAATGCACGAGGTCAAGATGTCGGCTGAACTCGCGAGCATGCTTATATCGACCGCGCACACCGACGAGCCGGTTGAGGAGCAGCCGTTCTATATTCCAATGACGGGGCCTGCGGCACGGCCGCGGCGCTCGCTCAAGCATGACGATACCTTCATCGTGCTGGATGGCCACGGCGACATCGGGGCCTCGGCCGGCGGACCTGACGGGCTGTTCAATTCCGATACGCGCTATCTCGCGCGGCTGGAATTGATGCTGGATGACGTTCAGCCGCTGCTGTTGGGATCAAGCCTGCGTGATGACAATTCGGCGCTGACGATCGATCTGACAAATCCCGACATCTATCACCAGGGGCGGCTGGTGATGTCGAAGGACATGCTGCACATCGTGCGCACGATTTTCCTGTGGCGCGGAACAGCCTATCAGCGGATCGGAGTGCAGAATCACGGCGACCGGCGCGCCAGCCTCGATTTGAAGTTGAACTTCGACAATGACTTCGCCGACCTGTTCGAGGTCCGGGGCGCTGTACGGCAACGGCGTGGCGTCGGTTCGAGCAAGCTCGAGGGACCCGCGGGCGTGCGGCTCGAATATCGCGGGCTCGACGGCGTGACGCGGTCCACGGCCCTCAATTTCGATCCGCGTCCGACGCGGCTCTCGGTCAATATGGCGATCTTTCATCTTGATCTGGCGCCGCACGAATCGCGCTCCGTCTTCGTTGCGATCTCCTGCAATGCGCGGGCGGGCGAGAAGCCAGGGCGGTTCTTCCCCAGCCTGCTCGCCCACCGGCGCGAGATGCGCTCGTGTACCCGCGGTGCGACCAGCATCGAGACCTCCAACGACATCTTCAACGAGGTTCTGTGCCAGGCCATGGCCGACCTCAACATGCTGATGACCGACACCGCGCAGGGCCGTTATCCGTATGCCGGCATTCCCTGGTATTCGACCACATTCGGACGCGATGGCCTGATCACGGCGATGCAGATGCTGTGGGTGGATCCGCGCATCGCCCGCGGCGTGTTGCGCCGGCTCGCCTTCTACCAGGCCAAGGAGACCGACCCGCTCGCCGACGCCGAGCCCGGCAAGATCCTGCACGAGATGCGCGGCGGCGAGATGGCGGCGCTGCGGGAGGTGCCGTTCGCCTGCTACTACGGCAGCGTCGATTCGACGCCGCTGTTCGTCTTGCTTGCCGGACTGTATTACGAGCGAACCGGCGATATCCATACGCTCCGCGAATTGTGGCCGGCGATCGAGGCCGGCCTGCGTTGGATCGATGGCCCCGGCGATCCCGATCGCGACGGCTTTATTGAATATCAGCGCGCCTCGGAGCAGGGGCTCGCCAACCAGGGCTGGAAGGATTCCTACGACGCGGTGTTTCACGCCGACGGCCGGCTGGCGGAAGGCTATATCGCGCTCGCGGAAGTGCAGGGCTACGTATTCGCGGGCAAGCTTCTTGCGGCGCGCAGTGCGCGGCATCTGGGCAAGACCGATATCGCCGACAGGCTTGAAGCAGAGGCCGCGAGTCTCGCCAGCCGCTTTGAGGATGCCTTCTGGTGCGAGGAACTGAACACCTATGCGCTCGCGCTCGATGGCGAGAAAAAGCCGTGCCGGGTGCGCAGCTCGAACGCGGGTCAGCTCTTGTTCAGCGGCATGGTGCGCGAGGATCGCGCCCACAAAGTCGCCGCCGATCTGATGCGGCCGCACTTCTTCTCGGGCTGGGGCATTCGCACCATTGCCCATGGTGAGGCCCGCTACAATCCGATGTCCTATCACGACGGCTCGATCTGGCCGCACGACAATGCCCTGATTGCGCTGGGACTGGCTCGCTACGGTCTCAAACACGCGGTCGAGCAGGTGTTCAAGGGCCTGTTCGACGCCGCCGCCTATATGGATCTGCGCCGGTTGCCGGAATTGTTCTGCGGCTTCCGGCGCGAGAAGAACCGCGGGCCAACGCTTTATCCCGTGGCCTGCGCGCCGCAAGCCTGGGCCAGTGCGACCTCATTCACGTTACTGGAGGCCGCGCTCGGACTGGAATTCGACGCCGTCAGAGGCGAGATCCGGCTGCGCAATCCGCGGCTGCCCGCATTCCTGGATTGGGTGGTGCTGCGCGACCTGCAGCTGGGATCCTCGACCGTGGACATGTGCCTGCGCCGTCACGGCGAAGATGTCTCGCTCGAGGTCTTGCGTCGCCGCGGCCAGATCCAGATTTCGATCGTGCTTGCGCATTGAGGGAGGCGAGAGAGCGCATGCGCATGATGGGTCGCATCCTCGTCGTCACGCTGCTCGCGGCCGCCGCGGCGCCATCGTTGCGCGCTGACGAGGCACCGATCGCAACACCTTCTCCTGCGCCTCCGGCTACGCCGGCGCCGCCTGCGAAAGAGCCCGCGCCGCCGCCGTCGGTCACGATCCTCGGGGCGCAGGATGCGCACGGCGTCCTGGGCCGGGACGTGCGCAGCTCAACCGGCGAAGACATGGGCCACATCGTCGATGTCATCGTGGACCTGACCGGTACGGTTCGTGCCGCGGTGATCGATTTCGGCGGCTTCCTCGGCGTCGGCAGCCGCAAGATCGTCGTCGATTGGACGGCACTCAATTTCGCGCATTTGGCCGACAAGAGCGACCACGTCACGCTTGATCTCACCAAGGAACAGGTCAAGGCCGCGCCGGAGTACAAGGAAGACAAGCCGGTCGTTGTGTTGGGCGCGGCCGGCAAGCTGTCGCCCTGGCTTTTTGATCATTGAGTTTGTGCGTCATATCGCCGGTCCGGCGCGGTGCTCGCGTCAGACCGGCGGCGGGACGTCTGCGTCCCGCGATCGACATCATGAGACACGGAGAGCCATGCTGATTGCGCGGCCATCCAGATCCGCTGCCCGGGGTGATCCCGATCTCCGCAAAGATGCGGAGGATCGCGCTCGCCGCAGCGCCGAGATGGGCCAGCCGCCTGCGCCGCGGCCGGAACCCTCGCGACAGAGCCTGCGCGGTCTCGATTGGTTCGTCTTCTTCCTTGCCGACGTGCAGACGGGGTTCGGGCCGTTCATCGCGGTTTATCTGACCACCCAGAAATGGACGCAGTCTGAGATCGGCCTGGTGCTGTCGATCGGCGGCATCGTCGGGCTGATCGGCCAGATGCCGGGCGGCGCGATCATCGATGCTGCGAAATCCGAGCGGCTCGTTGCCGGGCTCGCGGTTGCGACGATCGGCTGCGCGGCGCTCGCCTATGCGGCCTGGCCGATCTTTCCGGTGGTTGCGATCGCCGCGACCTTGCATGCGGCCGCAAGCTGTGTGCTGGGGCCGGCAATCGCCGCGATCAGCCTCGGGCTGGTCGGGCCACATGGCATGGCCCGGCGGCTCGGCCGCAATGCCCGTTTCGCTTCGCTTGGCAGCGGCGTTGCCGCCGCTGTCATGGGGACCTGTGGCTATCTGCTCTCCAGCCGGTCGGTGTTCCTGGTCACTTTTGTTCTGGCGTTCCCGACCCTCATCGCGCTGTCGCGCATCTGCGACAATGAGATCAATATCGCGCAGGCGCACGGCGTGGCGGATCCGCCTGAGGCGGAGGCTGCCTGGTTTGCAAGCCTGTTGAGCCTGATGCGCAAGCGGGCGCTGCTGATCTTTGCCTGCGGCGTCTTCATGCTGCAACTTGCCAACGCGGCGATGCTGCCGCTGATGGCGGGCGTGGTGACGACGCGCTCCAGCGAATGGGCCACCGTGCTGATCGCGTTCTGCATCGTGGTCCCGCAGGCGATCGTGGCCCTGACCTCACCGTCGGTCGGCGCCGTGGCCCAATCCTGGGGCCGGCGGCCGCTGCTGCTGCTGGGCTTCGGTGCGCTGGTTTTTCGCGGGCTGCTGTTCGCGGTGGTGCACGACCCTTATCTGCTGGTCGCGGTGCAGATCTTCGATGGCATCACGGCTGCGGTGTTCAGCGTGATGGTGCCGCTGATCGTGGCCGACGTCGCCTTCGGCAGCGGCCACTTCAATCTGGCGCAAGGTGTCGTCGGCACGGCAACCGGTATCGGTGCGTCGCTGTCGACCGTGCTTGCCGGCTATGTCAGCGACAAATTCGGCAGCGCCACCGCCTTTGCCGGCCTGGCGGGGGTCGCGATGGCGGGGCTTTTGCTGATCGCGCTGCTGATGCCGGAGACACGGCAGCGCGACAGTAGGAGGGCTGGCTGAACCCGAAGGGGTTCAGGCGTCCATGCTGTGCAGGCGCTGGCGGTTGCGCAGCACGATCTGGCGTGCACCCGAGAAGCCGAGGATGCCCTGGCTGTGCAGCTGCGACAGCGCCCGCGAGACGGTTTCGAGGGTCAGGCCGAGATAGTCGCCGATGTCGCGCCGGCACATCGGCAGCGCCATCATGCCGGCGACCGCCAGGCGGCGATCCATCTCCAGCAGGAAGGTCGCAACCCGCTCCATCGCGGTCTTGCGTCCCAGAAGGAGCATGTGGTCTTCGGCGTGACGCAGGTCATTGGCCGTCATGGTCCAGAGCTTGCGGGCCACAGCCACGTCGACGTTTGCGGCATGCTCGAGGCTGCGGCGCTTCACCAGGCGAACGGTGGTGTCGATGATGGCTTCCGCGGCCAGCCGGTGCGCGGTGCCGGATTCCAGGCCGAACACGTCGCCGGGAAGGTGGAACGCGCCGATCTGGCGGCGGCCGTCGGACAGCAACTTATAGCTGCGAACGGCACCCGAAATCACCTGGTAGACGTATTCGGCAGGCTCGTCCTCACCATAGATCTCCTCGTCCTTCTTGTAGGAGAATTCGGTCGCGATCAGCCCGGCATGGCCCGTGATCTCGGCAAATTGGTTGATGACAGGAGCTGGAGCAGGGGGGCTGATTTTGGTGCTGACGACCGAACCGGTGAGCGACTGATTGAGCATGACCATCTCCTTTGCGGCGGATGGTGAATGGGTACAGTGCTGCACCTGTTAAGGAAATTTAGCGCGATATCTTAAGGAGGTCTCCTTACGTAGATCTACGGAGCTGGTCAGGCGGCCGGATCGTGACCGGTAGCAGCCTGCCGGTCGGCGATCGCTTTCCGCACGCGCTTGATGAGATTCTCATCCAACAGTGGCTTCAACAGGAAGTCGTACACGCCCGCGGCTGCAGCCCGCGCGGCGAGCTTGTCGTCATAATGGCCGGTGATCAAAACCACCGGTGCCGTCGCGCCCCGCCTGTGAAGGTCGTTGGTCAAGTCCACCCCGTTGATATCGGGCATCTTGTAATCGATCACGAAGCAGTCGATCGGGACGTGGTCCAGCGCGTTCAGAAGCGCCGTTCCGCTGCGAAAGGTTCGCACGTCAAAGCCGTCGGTCTCCAGCAGGAATTGGAGCGAGCTGAGGACGCCCACGTCATCGTCGGCAACATAGACCTTCGGTTTGGGGATAGCCGACATTGCAAGTGACGCGCGCAGGTTGAAGGGATAATTTTCAACATGCATCGGAATCCGGAAGATCGGCTTGATCTGGCTCAATCCTTCAGCGCGCCGGCGCGCATCGCCAGGCGCACCAGTTCTGACAGACTGTTTGCACCCATCTTGGTCATGACGTTGGCGCGATAGACTTCGATGGTGCGTGGGCTGATGTCGTATTCGCGCGCAATCAGCTTGTTCGACAGGCCCGCCATCAGTCCGTCCATGACCTGACGCTCGCGAGGGCTCAGCGTCGCGATGCGCGCGAGGATGTCCTGGGTGGCCGCTTCGTTCTTGGCGGCTGGCTCGGCTTGGCGAATCGCCGACTCGATCATGCCGACGAGGCGTTCGTCCTCGAAAGGCTTTTCCAGAAAGTCGATCGCACCGAGCTTCATCGCCTCGACCGCAAGCGGGACGTCACCGTGCCCGGTCATGACCACGATCGGAAAGCTGGAGTGTGCGGCCTTCATCCGCTTCAAGAGTTCGATGCCGTCGATTCCGGGCATCCGCACGTCCGAGACCACGCATCCGAACGAGAGATCTGCGAGCGCGTCGAGAAAGCTCTGCGCGTCCTCGAACAGGATCACCTCGAATCCCGAGGAGTCGAGCAGGAAATTGAGCGAATCCCGCATCGCCTCGTCGTCGTCGATCACATAGACCTTCGCCTTTTCGGCCATTGTCGCTCAACCTTCGTCGGGCGCCGCGGGCAGCGTGAAGCGGAAGGTTGCGCCGCCAGCGTCGTTGTTTTCGGCCCACATGCGTCCGCCGTGAGCCTCGATGATAGAGCGGCTGATGGACAGGCCAACTCCCATTCCGGTGTCCTTGGTGGTGAAAAAGGTCTTGAATAAGTTGGGCATGACGTCTTCGTGGAACCCTGTTCCGGTATCCGAGACAGCGATCTCGATCAAGTCGTCTCCAACCTTGCGGTTGCTGGCGATCAGCTCGCGCCGGCTTGACTGCGCCATCGCCTCCAGAGCGTTGCGGAACAGGTTCACCAGCACCTGCTGGATCTGCACCCGGTCGACAAGCACCAGGTCGGCCTCCGGATTGAGGTTGAAGCGGAGCTGGACGTTCTGCTCGCGGGCGCCGGCGAGCCCCAGCGCACCGGCTTCCTCGATCAGCTTGGACAGGCTTTCGACCCGCTTTTCCGATTCGCCACGGGAGACAAAATCGCGCAGCCGCCGGATGATCTGGCCGGCGCGAATCGCCTGCTCGGCGGCGCGATCCATCGCATTCTCGATCTTGGCCGTGTTCGGGTCGTCGCTGCCGGCGAGCAGCCGCCGGGAGCCCTTCATGTAATTGCTGATCGCAGCCAGCGGTTGGTTCAGCTCATGCGCAAGTGCGGAGGCCATTTCCCCCATCGCGGTCAGGCGCGACACATGGACCAGCTCTGATTGTAGCTCCCGGAGCCGTGCCTGGGTCTGCTGGTGCTCGGTCAGGTCGTGCGCGAAGCCGGTGAAATAGGGCTGGCCGCCCGACTGCATCTCGCCGATCGACAGGTGCATGGGAAAAGTCGTGCCGTCGCGGCGGCGCCCGGTTACGATGCGCCCGATGCCGATGATGTGGCGCTCTCGGCTGGCGTGGTAGCGCGCGAGGTAACTGTCATGGCGTGATCGGTCCGGCTCGGGCATCAGCTCCCGGACATTCATCCCGATCGCCTCCTGCTCGGTGAAGCCGAACAGTCTCTCCGCAGCCGTGCTGAAGAACTGGATGCTTCCCTGGCCGTCGATCACGATCATCGCATCCGGCACCGTGTCCAGGATCGAGCGCAAGTGCCGCTCGCGGATTCGTAACGCTTCCTCGAGCTGCTTTTCCTGATTGATGTCGAGCGCTATGCCCCTCAGATATCGCGGCTCTCCGGCCCCGTCGGGCACAATGCCGGCCAATACGCGGATCCATTGTTCGCCTGCCGCGGCGCCGTCGGAGACCTTGAATGACATATCGAAGCCGGAGCCCTGGAGGCGGGCATGCTCGATCGCCGTTTCGACCGGGGCTCGGTCGCCCTCGCTGAGCAGCGACAGGAATGAGTCGAGGGTCACCGGCTGATCGGCAGCGACCCCGAACAGCCTCCGGGTGGTCTCCGACCAGTACATCTGCCGGGTCTCAAGGTCGAAGTCCCAGGCCCCGAAACCCAGCGAACGGGCGTCTTCGGGGCGCATGGACGCATCGGGAAAGGGTTGGGTTACGCCGCGCACGGTTCAGTTGTTCGCCGATCTCTGCTGGCACCGGCGTGCCCGGTGCGACCGCTATCCTATATCAGATGCTATCCTATAGCAGATGACGTGCGCCTGAGAGAAAGGTAAATTTTTCTCGCAAAATTCAGGGCTTAGCCTGACCGCAGGATGCCGGGCGCCAGCCATCGCGCTTTGCGTCCAGATTGATCTATCTCATCACGGGCTCCGATTTCATCTCTAAGAGGAGATGGAAGCAATGCGTGGAGAGATGGGATGACATTCGCTGCCGTGATAGTGAGCCTCGCGCTCGATCAGCCGAACGCGGCCCGCCTCCAAGTCGCGGGCGACCTTGCGGAGCGCTTTGGCGCCGAAGTGATCGGAGCGGCCGCGGGGCAGTTCAGCCCGCCGCTGTATTTCACGACCGGCGAACAGGCCCAGGACCTGATCTGGCAGGGGGAGGCCGCGGTGCAACGCAGACTCGGCGAACTCGAGGCGGATTTTCGGGACGCCGTCACCGCCCGTGCGCCTGCCGTGAGCTGGCGCAGTTCGCTCGACTTCCCGACGCGCTATGTGCTGGCCCAGGCGCGCGCCGCCGACATCCTGGTCTGCGGCGTTCAGAACCAGGCCATTTCCGACGCTTTCGCCGCGGCAAGCCCGAAGGATCTGGTGATGCAGGCAGGGCGCCCGCTGTTGGTGGTGCCCGACGACCTGACTTGGCTCGACCTGCGCAGCGTGCTGGTGGCCTGGAAGGACACGCCGGAGTCGCGCCGCGCGGTCGTCGACGCGCTGCCGCTGCTCGCCAAGGCAAAGGACGTGGTGGTGGTCGAGATCCTGGAGGATGCCATCGAGCGTGAGGCCTGCGAATCGCGGCTTGGCGACGTGGTCGCTTGGCTGGCGCGGCATGGCGTGGTCGCGTCGGCGCGGGTGGTCGAGCCGGCTGAGAAGCGGGATGTGGCCGCCGAGCTCGAATCGGTTGCCGACGACATCACGGCCGGCCTGATCGTCGCCGGCGCCTACGGCCATTCCCGATTCCGCGAACTGGTGCTCGGTGGCGTCACCGAGCATCTCGTGACGCGGGCGCGGCGTTGCGTGTTGTTGTCACATTAAGTCCAGTAGCGACGAATTTGAGCGGGATTGCACCTTGTACAGATTTCTCGAAGAGACAGCCGGCAACTATATGACGCGGGACGTCAAGACGGTCACTCGCGACACGACGGTGCGCGAGCTGAGCGAGATGCTCGACCGCGACGATTTCAACTCCTATCCGGTTACGGACAACGACGCGGTCATCGGCATCGTCACCAAGTTCGACATGCTGAGGTGCTTTGCATTCACGCAGAACCAGATGCTCCCGCAATACAGCGACCTGATGAACCGCAAGGTCTCGGACATCATGACGACGGAGTTCATCTACGTCCGTCCGGACACCAAGCTGACGCGGGTGCTGCAGCTCATGGTCGAGCATCGCATTCGCAGCCTGCCGGTAACCGATGGCGAGAACCGGCTGGTCGGCATCATCGCGCGTGAAGACATCGTGCGCGCGCTGGCAGTCGCGGCTAATCGCTAGGAAGCCGATTCAGAAAATCGCTCGATGGATTCGCAGCGAAACCGAAACGATTGTCATGAACCGCCACGCTGGAGGCGGCTTTGAATTTGGAGTTCCGGTGACGATCGCGCGAACAAGCCGATCGGAACTTCAGGTCCCGCATTCGCCCGAAGCCGAAAGCCTCTGTCAGAGTGCGAAGGTTTGGTGCCGATCGGTCGGGGCTGAAGCCGTGAACCGCAAGACGCGTGCACGCGTCGCGAACCGCAACTCGAACTCGGCCCGTATAGATACGGACGATTGCATCACGCGTGACGAATAGGCTGCGCGGCTCTCGACTACTGCGAAAGCGGCATAACCATTACTTACTCATCTTGATTTCGATCAATTCCCCGTGTGCCCGATTATGGTTGCTAGTCTCGTCTTCTTTCAGCGAGATTCCGCATGAGCGCGTCCTCAACAGCAAAATCAATGACCATCGGTGAAAGTGGGCTGGCGCTCATTTTCGCCGTTACCGCTTTCCTGTGCGTCTTTGCCGCCGCGAAAGCGCTGGATCCGGCCTTCGCGTTCCACGCCTCGCTCGGGGCGGCTGCGAGCGCGGCGTCCGTATTCGTGATCCTCAACCGTTACTTCGAGCGTCCGGCCCAGCTGCCGCCGCAGGAGATCAACGGCCGGCCGAATTACAATCTCGGCCCGGTCAAGTTCGCGTCCTTCATGGCGATGTTCTGGGGCATTGCCGGTTTCACGGTCGGGCTGATCATTGCCAGCCAGCTCGCCTGGCCCTGGCTCAATTTCGACCTGCCATGGACCAGCTTCGGACGGTTGCGGCCGCTGCATACGTCGGCGGTGATCTTCGCCTTCGGCGGCAACGTGCTGCTTGCGACCTCGTTCTACGTCGTGCAGCGGACCTGCCGTACGCGTCTCGCGGGCGATCTCGCCCCCTGGTTCGTGGTGGTCGGCTACAACTTCTTCATCCTGATCGCGGGCACGGGCTATCTGCTCGGCGTGACGCAGTCGAAGGAATATGCCGAGCCTGAATGGTACTCCGACCTGTGGCTGACCATCGTCTGGGTCACCTATCTGCTCGTGTTCCTAGTGACCGTCATCAAGCGCAAGGAGCCGCACATCTTCGTGGCGAACTGGTTCTACCTTGCCTTTATCGTCACCATCGCGGTTCTGCACCTTGGCAACAACCCGGCGCTGCCGGTCTCGCTGCTCGGCTCGAAGTCCTACGTCGCCTGGGGCGGTGTGCAGGACGCGATGTTCCAGTGGTGGTACGGGCACAACGCCGTCGGCTTCTTCCTGACCGCGGGCTTCCTCGCCATCATGTACTATTTCATTCCGAAGCGGGCGGAGCGGCCGATCTATTCCTACCGGCTGTCGATCATCCACTTCTGGGCGCTGATCTTCCTCTACATCTGGGCCGGTCCGCACCACCTGCACTACACGGCACTGCCGGATTGGGCGCAGACCCTGGGCATGACCTTCTCGGTGATGCTGTGGATGCCCTCCTGGGGCGGCATGATCAACGGCCTGATGACCCTGTCGGGTGCCTGGGACAAGCTGCGCACCGACCCGGTGCTGCGCATGCTGGTCGTCTCGGTCGCTTTCTACGGCATGTCGACCTTCGAAGGCCCGATGATGTCGATCAAGGTGGTCAATTCGCTCAGCCATTACACCGATTGGACCATCGGCCACGTGCACTCCGGTGCGCTCGGCTGGGTCGGCTTCGTTTCCTTCGGCGCGCTGTACTGCCTGGTGCCGTGGGCCTGGAATCGCCGCGGCCTCTACAGCCTCAAGCTGGTCAACTGGCACTTCTGGACGGCGACTCTCGGTATCGTGCTCTACATCTCCGCGATGTGGGTCTCGGGCATCCTGCAGGGCCTGATGTGGCGGTCCTACACGGCGCTCGGCTTCCTTGAGTACTCGTTCATCGAGACCGTCGAGGCGATGCATCCCTTCTACATCATCCGTGCCGCCGGCGGGGCGCTGTTCCTGATCGGCTCACTGATCATGGCCTACAATCTTTGGATGACCGTGCGTGTCGGTGAGGCGGAAGTCGAATCGCCCGTCGCGCTTCAGCCGGCGGAATGAGGAGCGATCACACCATGTCTTTCTGGCAACGACACCAAGTCATCGAGAAGAACTCGATCATCCTGGTCATCGGCATCCTGCTGGTGATCGCGATTGGCGGCCTCGTCGAGATCACTCCGCTGTTCTATCTGAAGAGCACGATCGAGGTGGTCGATGGCGTGCGTCCCTACACGCCGCTGGAACTGGCCGGCCGCAACATCTACGTCCGCGAGGGCTGCTATCTCTGCCACTCGCAGATGATCCGTCCGTTGCGCGACGAGGTGGAGCGTTACGGCCACTTCTCGCTCGCGGCGGAGAGCATGTATGACCATCCGTTCCAATGGGGGTCGAAGCGTACCGGTCCTGACCTCGCCCGCGTCGGCGCCAAATATTCCGACGACTGGCACGTCACCCATCTGACCAACCCGCGCGCGATCGTGCCGCAATCGGTGATGCCCGGCTATCCCTTCCTGAAGGAGACCGAGCTCAACGCGAGCAACATCGCGGATCACCTGAAGACGCTGCGGGCGGTGGGCGTGCCCTATACGGACGATCAGATCGCCAACGCCGCGGCCGACCTCAAGGCCCAGGTCGATCCGGACAGTGCCGATGTCGATGCGCTGACCAAGCGCTATCCGAAGGCGGTGGTCCGCAATTTCGACGGCAAGCCGGGTGCGCCGACCGAGATGGACGCGCTGGTCGCCTACCTGCAGATGCTTGGAACGCTGGTCGACTTCAAGCTCTACAACGAAAAAGCCAACCTCCGCTGAGCTTAGGAAGGCAAGAATCATGAAGCCCATCCTTGCGATTGAGAATATCGCGTCGTCCCTGGTGACGACGCTGTGGACCCCGATCTTCGTCGCGATCTTCATCGCGATCGTGACCTATGCCCTCTGGCCTCGCAACCAGGCCGCTTTCGACGAGGCGGCGCGCATGCCGTTGCGGGAGGATTAATCATCATGGCTGACCATAGCGAAATCGACACCGTCTCCGGCACCGCCACCACCGGCCATGCCTGGGACGGCATCAAGGAGCTCAACACGCCGCTGCCGCGGTGGTGGCTGATCACCTTCTACATCACGATCGTCTGGGCGATCGCCTACTGGATCGTCTATCCGGCGTGGCCCCTGATATCGAGCAACACCAAGGGGCTGCTCGGCTACTCCTCCCGCGCGGAAGTGGCGGTCGAGCTTGCCAATCTCGAGAAGATCCGCGGGGAGAAGATGGCGGCGCTCGCGACGGCCTCGCTCGCCGACATCGAGAAGGACCCGGCGCTGCTTGCCCTGGCACGGGCCCGCGGCAAGACCGTGTTCGGCGACAATTGCGCGCCGTGCCACGGTACCGGCGCGACCGGCGCGAAGGGCTTTCCGAACCTGAACGATGACGACTGGCTGTGGGGCGGCACGCTCGATCAGATCGAGCAGACGATCCGTTACGGCGCGCGTTCCGGTAATGCGAAAGCTCACGAAGGCCAGATGCTCGCCTTCGGCAAGGACGGCATGTTGAAGCCGCCGGAGATCGTCAACGTCGCCAACTATGTGCGGTCGTTGTCCGGCCTGCCGACCCGGCAGGGGTATGACGCCGCTGCCGGCGCCAAGATCTTCGCGGAAAACTGCGCGGCGTGTCACGGCGAGAATGCCAAGGGCAATTCGGAGCTCGGTGCGCCGAACCTGACCGACAAGATCTGGCTGTACGGCTCGGACGAGGCGACCGTGATCGAGACCATTACCAATGGTCGCGGCGGCGTGATGCCGGCCTGGGAAGGGCGGCTCGACCCTGCGACCATCAAGGCGATGGCGGTCTATGTCCACTCGCTGGGTGGTGGAAAGTAACGGAAGTCCAACGGAACTTTCGTTCTGATTGAGCTGGATCAAACGGGCGGCCGGAGGTGAGCATACCTTCGGCCGCAAATGCGAGATGAATCCCAGCCATGAATAAAACGGTAAAACCGGAAGATCTGCTGCCGGTCGACGATTCGGGGCCGCTCTATGCGGCTCATAAGAAGGTCTACCCGCAGAGCGTCTCCGGCACGTTTCGCCGGATCAAATGGAGCCTGATGGGCGTTTGCCTCGGGGTCTATTACTTCCTGCCCTTCCTGCGCTGGAATCGCGGCCTTGACGCGCCGGATCAGGCGGTGCTGATCGATTTCCCGAACCGGCGCTTCTACTTCTTCTTCATCGAGCTCTGGCCGCAGGAAGTCTACTACTTCACCGGGCTTCTGATCATCGCGGCCGTCGCGCTGTTCCTGATGAACGCGATCGGCGGCCGCATCTGGTGCGGCTATCTCTGCCCGCAGACGGTGTGGACCGATCTGTTCTATGCCGTCGAACGGCTGATCGAGGGCGACCGGCGCGAGCGGATGAAGAAGGATGCCTCCGCTGATCCGATGAAGCTCGAACGCATCTCTGAGCTCGTGCTCAAGCATTCGATCTGGCTCCTGATCGCGTGGTGGACCGGCGGCGCCTGGGTGCTCTATTTCAGCGACGCGCCGACTTTGGTGAAGCAGCTCGTCACCTTCCAGGGACCGGTGCTTGCCTATGTCTGGATCGCGATGCTGACCGCGACCACCTATGTGCTCGCCGGCTTCATGCGCGAGCAGGTCTGCGTCTACATGTGTCCGTGGCCGCGCATCCAGGCCTCGCTGACCGACGAGTGGGCGCTCAACGTCACCTATCGCTACGATCGCGGCGAGAAGCGGATGTCGGTCAAGAAGGCGGCC
This sequence comes from Bradyrhizobium sp. HKCCYLS1011, assembly GCF_051167795.1. NCBI lineage: Bacteria > Pseudomonadati > Pseudomonadota > Alphaproteobacteria > Hyphomicrobiales > Nitrobacteraceae > Bradyrhizobium > Bradyrhizobium sp. HKCCYLS1011. The sequence continues at coordinate 255,453 of NZ_JBNPTT010000007.1, forward strand.
GAACTGCGTGCGCTCGGCGAGAAGGCCGGCGACTGTATCGACTGCCGGCAATGCGTCGCGGTGTGCCCGACCGGGATCGACATCCGCGATGGCGCGCAGATGGATTGCATCCAGTGCGGCCTGTGCATCGATGCCTGCGACACGGTGATGACCAAGATCGGCCGCCCGACCAGGCTGATCGGTTATGACAACGACATCAACATCCACCGCCGCGAGGCCGGTGAGCCGCCGATCTATCGTCCGGTGCGCCCGCGCACCGTTGCTTATGCAGCGATCATCGCGGTGGTCGGCGGCATCATGCTCTATGCGTTGCTGAACCGCTCGCTGCTCGACGTCAACGTGCTGCACGATCGCAACCCGCTGGCGGTGAAGCTGTCCGACGGCTCGATCCGCAATGCCTATACGATGCGCGTGCTGAACAAGCACGGCTTCGACCGCCTCATTGCGATCGACATCGAGGGCCCGGCGAATGCCACCGTTCACGTCGTCGGTGCCGATTCCGTCACGCCCGACCGGCCGATGATCGTGGTCGGGCGCGACCAGACCGAGGAGCTGCGGCTTCTGGTCACCGCGCCTGCGGAGAACAATCCGGAGAAGTCGGTGCCGGTCAAGTTCCACGTCACCGACATCGGGCTCGGCGTGGTGGCTTCCGCGACCGACAATTTCGTCAATCCTTGAGCTGGGGACTAAGGCATGAGCAGCCGTTCCGAACAATCCAGACCGCTGACCGGTCGCATGGTGCTTTTGATCCTGATTGCGTTCTTCGGCACCGTCATTGGGGTCAATGTCGTGATGATGCGGCTTGCGATCTCGACCTTGCCGGGGACCGAGGTGGATAGCGCCTACAGCGCGAGCCTCGGCTATGAGAAGGAGATCGCGGCGGCGCGGGCGCAGGCCGCGCGCGGCTGGCAGGTCGAAGCTCATGTCGAACGCGGCCGGGATGGCGCGGCGATCGTGCAGGTCGCGGCCAAGGACAACAGCGGCAAGCCGGTCTCGGGCCTGTCGTTCCAGGGCCGGCTGGAGCGGCCGACGGACAAACGCGCTGACCAGGCGGTCGACCTCGCCGAAATCGGCACCGGAATCTATCGCGGCACCGCCGGGCAGGTCGCGCCGGGCCAGTGGGACTTGGTGCTGGAAGGCGACGCCCGCGGCGAGCGGATGTTCCTCTCCAAGAACCGCGTGCTGCTGAACTAGAGGAATTCGTCATGCAGGTGACGCGCGACTTCTCCCACTACGTCAAGGATCTCGGTTCGGGCCTGAGGCATATCGATCTCGCCGTCGAGGGTGTCAGCTGCGCAGGCTGCATGGCGAAGATCGAGCGCGGTCTGTCGGCGCTTCCTGATGTGACCTTGGCGCGTGTCAACCTGACCGACCGCCGTGTCGCGCTGGAGTGGAAGCAGGGGACGCTCGATCCCGCCAAGTTCATCGATCGGCTCGCCGAGCTCGGCTACAAGGCCTATCCGTTCGAGAAGGCGAGCGCAGAAGCCACCGAGGCCGAGGAATCGCGCTTCCTGCTGCGCTGTCTTGGTGTCGCGGCGTTCGCCACCATGAACGTGATGATGCTGTCGATCCCGGTCTGGTCGGGCAATGTCAGCGACATGCTGCCGGAGCAGCGCGACTTCTTCCACTGGCTGTCGGCGGTTATCGCGTTGCCGGCGGCGGCCTATGCGGGCCAGCCGTTCTTCCGCTCGGCCTGGCGCGCGCTTCGGTCCGGCAACGTCAACATGGACGTGCCGATCTGCATCGGCGTGATCCTGGCGCTCGGCATGTCCGTGGTGGAGACCTTCCACCACGCCGAGCATGCCTATTTCGATGCCGCGATCATGCTGCTGACATTTCTCCTGGTCGGCCGCTATCTCGACCAGAATATGCGGCGGCGAACGCGCGCGGTCGCAGGCAATCTGGCTGCGCTGAAGGCGGAGACGGCGACCAAATTCATCGGCACCGACGAGATTTCCGAAGTGCCCGTGGCGGCGATCCGCGCCGGCGATATCGTGCTGCTGCGGCCCGGCGAACGCTGCGCCGTCGACGGCGTGGTTGTCGAGGGACGCTCGGAGATCGACCAGAGCCTGATCACCGGCGAGACGCTGTATGTGCCGGCGGAGCAGGGCACCGCCGTCTATGCCGGCTCGCTGAACATCTCCGGCACGCTGCGCGTGAGGGTCTCCGCCGCTGCCGAAGGAACGCTGCTCGCGGAGATCACGCGCCTGCTCGACAACGCGCTGCAGGCGCGCTCGCGCTACATGCGGCTAGCCGACCGCGCTTCGCGGCTCTATGCACCAGTGGTGCATGCGACCGCGGCGCTTACCGTGCTCGGCTGGGTGCTCGCAGGCGCAAGCTGGCATGATGCCGTCGTCACCGGCATCGCTGTGCTCATCATCACCTGTCCTTGCGCGCTCGGGCTTGCGATTCCGACGGTGCAGACGGTCGCGTCGGGTGCGATGTTCAAGTCCGGCGTGCTGCTCAATGCGGGGGATGCCATCGAACGCCTCGCCGAAGCCGATCACGTCATTTTCGACAAGACCGGCACTTTGACCCTGCCAGAGCTCGAGGTGGTCAATGCGGCGGACATTCCGGGCGATGTGTTCGCGCTGGCGGGCCGGCTCGCGTTATCGAGCCATCATCCGGTTGCATCGGCCGTCGCGCAGGCGGCGAATGCGAAGGCGCCGCTGGTCGGTGCGGTCGAGGAGCCGGGACACGGCGTGCGCGCCATCGTCGATGGCATGGAGATCAGGCTGGGGCGGCCGTCCTTCTGTGATGCCGAAGCGTTGGCCGCGCAGAAAATCGGCCTCGATCCCGAGGCGTCGATCGTGACGTTCAGCCGTGGCGCGGAAAGGTACTTGTTCTCGGTCCGCCAGGGCTTGCGTCCGGATGCGGACAAGATCATCGCCGGGCTGAAGCGTCGTGGCATTGCGGTCGAGATTCTGTCCGGCGATCGCGAGGCCGCGGTCAAGGCGGCGGCTGCTGCGCTCGGCGTCAGCGAATGGCGCGCCGGCGTCACGCCGGCTGATAAGATCGCGCGCATCGAAGACCTGAAGCGCGATGGCATCAAGGTGATGATGGTCGGTGACGGCATGAATGACGCGCCGTCGCTTGCGGCCGCCCATGTCTCGATGTCGCCGATCTCGGCCGCGCATCTGAGCCAGGCCACCGCCGATCTTGTGTTCCTGGGCCGGCCGCTGGCGCCGGTGCTGGCCGCGATCGACTACGCGCGCAAGGCGCTGCATTTGATGCGGCAGAACCTCTGGCTCGCGGTCGGCTATAATTTTCTCGCGGTGCCGCTTGCGATCAGCGGTGTCGTGACCCCGCTGATTGCGGCAGCGGCGATGTCCGGCTCATCGATCCTGGTCATGTTGAATGCGCTACGCGCCCGCAAGGTCGCCGGGGAGGACGTGTCATGGAAGTCATGATCATTCTGGTGCCGCTCGCGCTCGCGCTCGGCCTTGCCGGCCTGCTCGCCTTCCTGTGGTCGCTCAAGAGCGGGCAATATGATGATCTCGACGGAGCGGCGTGGCGCGCGATCGCCGATGATGATGAGCCGCCGCTCTCGCAGCCGCAGGCGGCAAAGAGTCCCCGCTAATCCTGTGGCGTAACGAGGCGCGCTGTGAGAAAGGCGGCGATGCCCAGCGATGCCGCGATTCCCGCAACGCAGGCGGGCCAGCCGAAGCGGTCGAATACCTGACCCAGCACCGCGCTGCCGACGATGCCGCCGGCGAAGTAACAGGCGAGATAAACGCCGCTGGCGATGCCGCGATCGCTAGCGGCCGCGCGTCCGACGAAGCCGGTCGCAACGGCCTGGGCAAAGAAGGTTCCGATTCCTACCAGCACCATGCCGGCCAGGACCGGTCGCAAGTGATCGGAAAGCATCAGCATCAGGCCGATCGCTGCGATTGCAAGTGCGCCCCAGATCGCGGCGCGGCTACCGACGCGTGCGGCCACGTGGCCCGCGGCTAGCGTGGTCGCAATCGAAGGCAGGAACACGAAGTAAGCCAATCCGACCTGCATCATTCCAAGCGAAAATGGCGGCCGCACCAGCACGAAATTGACGAAGGTGAATGCGCCGATGAAAGCGAACAGGATGCAGAAGCCGATCCCAAAAGCAGCTCGCAACGGACGATTGCGCCAGTGCGCGCCGACCGCGCCGAGCGGTGACCGGGGCGGGCTGGGCATGGATGCCGCCGGCATGCGTCGGATGGATAGAAACACCAGCAGCGCGCCGGCCAGATTGAGCACGGCGAAGACATAGAAACTGGCTCTCAATCCAAATGCGCCGGCGAGACCGGCGGATGTCAGCCGTCCGATCAGGTTGCTGGCGACGTTTCCGGTAATATAGGCCGCAAACGCCCCGCCGGCCTCCATCAGGCTACACTGCTCGCCCAGATGCGCGAGTGTGAGCGTGAACGCGGAAGCCATGCAGAGGCCCTGCATGATCCGCAGCCCCGCGAAGACGCCGAGGTTGGGCGCGGATGCGAGCAGGGCGGTGAACACGGCAAGCAAGGCCAGGCTTGAGAAAATGCCGAGGCGGCGGTCGATCTGCGGGCTGAGAAGTCCGGTGAGCAGGCTGGCGATCGCCATTCCCATGGTGCAGGCGTTGACGGCAAGCGCCATCGCGGCCGGCATCACCTGGTAGCGTGTGGCGAGCGCCGGCAGGACCGCCTGCGTCGCGAACAGATCGACCAGGGTCAGGAATGCGATCAGTCCGATCACGATCGCGCGCAACGCAGCGTTTGGGGCCTTTGCCGCAGCGGCGAAGGTTCGTTGTGACGCGGTAAGGTCGGTCATGGCGGTGCTCTCGGAGATGATGAGGAGGATGTGGAGCATCATCGCGGCGAATGCGCGCGAGCATGTGCTGCTCGCGCGCTGCGGCCTCGGGCGGACTCACATGTTGTGATCGGCGGGATCCTTGCGCACATCGCCGACATAGAGGATCACGGTCTGGGTACCCAGATTCTTCCACCAATGCGAGGTGCCGAAGACTTCGGGCCGCAGGTCGCCGGTCTTGTGAACGATCGGCTCGGCGCAGTTGCTGGCATATTCGATGATTTCGCCCTGGGCGACAAAGATCAGCGCCGGCCGGTCGTCATGGCTATGCCAGGGCACGATGCCGCCGGGTTCGATGGTCAGCTTGCGGAAGCGCAACTCCCGGCCCTTGATGTTGGCGGGCTGCTTTTCCAGGTCGATCGAGCCGAGGGTCACGTCGGTGACGCCGACCGCCTTTGCGTCGACCTTTTCCCGCACATTGGCCTTGACCTTGTCGGCGGGACATTCGCCGGCCTGAGCTGCGGATGCCAATGCCAGCGCGCCTGCCACTGCAGTCGCGACAACGAGGCGAGCCGTGAGCGTCCGCGAACGTATGATCTGCTGAAACATGATCTGTCTCCTCTGGTGATGCGCGCCACTGGAATCGGCGTCGCGATGCGGCAAACATCGATCAGGGGACAGGAAGACGGAAATGCCGGCTCGCTTTCGAAGCGATAGCGCGCGGCTATCCGATGGCCCGCGATACACCATCGCTATCGAACCGATTGGGTAACGGCATTTCACGGACGTGGTGATCGGCTCTCTGATGGCGGTGTGCCCATCGCAGGGCGTCCAACCAAGAGGAGATACCGATGACCCGTTCGTTCAAGACATTCACGGCTGCCGCCGTTCTCGTCGTCACGGCAACAGCGGCGGTCGCGCAAGGCGGCTTCGACTTCGCGCCCGGAATGGCTTTCGTCTACAGCTCCGGCAAGACCAGCACGATGCAGGTCGCGCAAGGTGATCGCAATCACCAGTCGATGATGCGCCACGCCACCAAGGTCCCCGCCAATACCGTGTTCTTCATGAGCGGCGGTCAGCTCTATTCGACGCACGGGATGCTCGACCCGACCGGTAATTTCTATATCAATTGATCCAGGCCGGAGCTCGTAAGCCGCCCTTGTGGGCGGCTTATGCAGGGAATTATCATCGTCGATCTTCCGCGCCGGAGCAGCCCATGACCGCGCTTTCGTCTGAAAATGCCGAGCAGCTCAGGCAAGCCTTTCTGCAGTGCCGCGCCATGGACGGGACATTGCGCGAGCAGCTGGAAGCCTATGCGGCCGCAGGCCGCGTCATCTTCCCTGCCTATGCCGAGGCGGTCGACCGGCTGGTGGCCCGAATTCACGAGAATGGAGGTGGCGAGAGCGCGCCCCGTCCGGGCGAGCCGATGCCGACCTTCCTGCTTCCCGACGAGACTGGCAGCCTGGTCAGCCTGTCGTCGCTTCTCGCCGATGGTCCTGTCGCGGTGATGTTCTTCCGCGGCCATTGGTGCCCTTATTGCCGGCTCAATGTCCGTGCCGTCATTCAGGCGCAGCACCGCATCGATGCTGCCGGCGGGCGGATCGTGGCGATCACGCCGGAGCTGCAGCTGTTCACGCAGAAATTCAAGACCGAGTCCGGCGCGACGTTTCCCGTGCTGACCGATCTCGACAACGGCTATTCGCTGTCTCTCAACCTCGCAATCTGGCTCGGGCCTGAAATCCAAGAGCTCCTGGCGTATCAGGACATGCCGTCCTTTCACGGCAACGACGGCTGGCTGTTGCCAATCCCTGCCGTCTTTGTCGTTGGCCGCGACGGGCTGGTGAAGGCGCGCTTCGTCGACCCCGATTTCCGCAAGCGAATGGAGATCGACGAACTGGTGGCGGCGCTGCGATCGGCTGCTATTGAGCCCTGAGGCTGGTCGCCCCTATTGATTCAGGAGCGGCTGCCAGTTCGCGCCGCGCAGCATCCGCATGATAGCAGAAGCCACTGCGGTACGTTCCCGGCCGGCAACGCCATAAAGGTGCACGGTGCGTCGCGCGTCCAATCCATCGATCCTGGCGCGCGAGAGCGTCTGCGGAATTTGCGAGGTATGCGGGACGACGCCGATGCCGATATCGGCCTCGAGTAGCGTGAGCAGATCACGCTCCGAGGATATTTCGTGCTCACAGTCGGTATCGAGTCCGTGCTCGCGCAGGGCCTGCTGCAGCCGCTCGCGATGTTCGCAATAGCTTCGCGACAAAAACTGTTCGGAATGCAGCTCATCGAACTTGATCGTGTCGCGCCCGGCGAGCCGGTGCTGCCTGCTGACGACGACATGAAAGCCCTCGGTGAACAGAGGCCAGACATCGAGCCGGTCCCAGTCCTCGCCGATCTCGGCGGCGATGCCGAGTTCGGCCACGCCCTCCTTCAGATAGGCGGCGACTTCGCTGCTGGTGCCGCGGAGAAATTTGAATTCCAGTCTGTTGAATTGGCGCCGGATCTGTTCGAGGAACGGAATGAGCAGCGCGAGGTCGATCGAGTGCGCGAGCGCTATCCTGAGGGCGCCGATCTCTCCGTTCTTGAACGAGGACGCCAGCGATCGCGCCCCGGCCGCGGCTTCGTAGCATTGCTTCAACAGCGGGTGCATGCGCAGGCCGAGCTCGGTCAATTGCACAGCCGGCCGCTCGCGTCGGAACAGGTCGCCGCCCATCTCCGCCTCGAGCTGCTTGATCGCGCGGGTCAACGAAGGCTGCGTCACGTTGCAGTCCTCGGCGGCGCGCGTGAAGTTCATGAGCCGCGCCACCGCGAGAAAATACCGGACTTGATGCATCTCCATGGCATGGGCTCCCGGTCTGGCTCGTCGCATTCTAGCGGATATGACCAGCGAGCGGTACCCGATCGCAATAGCTCCCTCCTATGACGTCGGAAGCCACACGGCATTTTCAAATTTTGCGCCGACGGCACAGAGTCACATTGCGGCCGATCATGCTGTGAACGATCCAGGGCAAGGCCGGGATGGTTCGCCGCATGTTCAATGATGGTCACCGCGTCAACACGGCGGGCCCGTGGCTTCCGTTGCGTGCACCGGAGATACCTGATGCCGTACCGATGTAACGAAGCGGGTTCGCCAGCGAATATCGGGAAACGGGCAGGATCAGGAGCAGGCCATGGCCAATGTCGGCGAAGATCGGAAAGCGTATGGCGGGAAGCTGCCGGGACAGATCGTGCTGGTCCTGCAGGGCGGGGGTGCGCTCGGATCCTATCAGGCCGGCGTCTATCAGGCGCTGCACGAAGCCGGCCTCGAGCCGGATTGGATCATCGGCACCTCGATCGGCGCGATCAATGCGAGCCTGATCGCGGGCAGTCCGGTACCCGAGCGCCTGGTGCGGCTGCAGCAATTCTGGAAGCGGATGCAGCAGAATCCGGACTGGGGCTTCAGGACGGCCTTTGCCGACTTCAACGATCGCCTGGACCATTGGACGACCATGACCCATGGCGTACCTGGTTTCTTTCGTCCCAATGCGTTGGCGCACGCCGGCGATTCCTATCCGCTCGGTGCGGAGAGAGCCGGCTATTATTCGACCGAACCCCTGTGGGAAACGCTGCGCGAACTGGTGGACTTTGCGCTCATCAATCGCGGACCGACGCGGCTGACGGTCGGAGCGGCTCACGTACGGACGAGCCGGATGCGCTATTTCGACAGCCGCGACGGAATCATCGATGTCAGGCACATCCTGGCTTCCGGCGCCTTGCCGCCGGCCTTCCCGGCGGTGCGCATCGACGGTGAATTGTACTGGGACGGCGGCATCCTCTCGAACACGCCCACCGAAGTCGTGTTCGACGACAATCCACGCAAGGACTCGTTGATCTTCGCGGTGCACTTATGGAATCCCGTGGGCGCGGAGCCAGTCACCATGGCCGAGGTGTTCAATCGTCAGAAGGACGTCCAATATTCGAGCCGGATCGCAAGCCACATCACCCGTCAACAACAGGCGCATCGTCTGCGCCATATTATCAACCAACTCGCCAGGCGCCTTCCGGAAGCCGAGCGGAACGACCCGGCGGTTCGCGAACTCATCAGCTACGGCTGTCAGACGCGCATGCACGTCGTCCGGCTGCTCGCGCCACAGCTCGCCCGCGAGCGTCACACCAAGGATATCGATTTTACGGCGCGAGGTATCTCACTGCGTTGGGATGCCGGATACGCGCACACAAAAGGCGCGCTCGAACGCATGCCATGGACGGGGGAGTTCGATCCGCTTTCCGGCGTCGTGCTGCATGAGCATATCGACGACATGCCGGTTGCGGCGGAATAGCTGAGCGCGAGGAGCTTGCTTGCTGACGCGTTCGGCGGGGTACCCAGACCGGTCGTATCGGGCCGCGTGAATACTGCCAGTCAGATTGCGCTTGAGGGCAGGGCGCGGCCACGCAGGAAATCTCGCGCGACGTTCAACAAGCCGCGCACGGGACGCAGCAGGTCTCGGCCAATACCACCGACGGTGCAGCAGGGGCGCGACCGAGACCGGCTCGGCGTCTTCGCGTGTGCTGTCATCGGCCAAATGGCTGGCGGGGGATTCCAGCCGGCTGAAGCGCGAGGTCGGGAATTTCCTCGAGGCCCTGCGCACGGCGTGAGACGGGCCGCGGCCGTTTACAGGCATCGGGCTCTGCGTCGCATGAGAAAAAGCCCGGATGCATATCCGGGCTTTCCATCTTCGCTCGCGTTAGAGCCCAAGGCGCCACTACGACGCTACCGTCTTCTGATAGAGCGCACTGTAACAGGCCGCCGACAGGCTCCAGCTGAATGAGCGGGCCATCGCCGAGAGCCGCATCGTGTTCAGCCGCTCGGTGCTCACGAAGGCGGAGAAAGCCCGACGGACCCCGCCGAGGAACGATTCCGCTGACGGCTTCGGGAACAGGAATCCGGTCTCGCCATCGGTGATGGTCTCCGCCAGGCCGCCGGTCTGGTGACCGATCGGCAGGGAGCCGAACCGCTGTGCATACATCTGGCTGAGCCCGCAGGGTTCGAAGCGCGACGGCATCAAGGTGAAATCGCTGCCGGCGAAGATGCGCCGGGCCTGGGCTTCGTTGAAGCCGATCGCCACGCCGATGGCGTCGGGACGGCGGCGATGCGCTTCGAGCAGCGCCCGCTCGATCGCAGGTTCGCCGGAGCCCGTGACGACGATCTGCCCGCCGGCCCCGACGATTTCGTCGGCGGCTTCCAGCACGAGGTCGATGCCCTTCTGATGCACGAGACGGGCGACCAGGCCGAACATCGGACCGCGCGAGACCGCAAGCCCGAACTGCTTGCGGACATAGGCGGCGTTGGCGCGCTTGCCGTCCCAGTCGCCGGCGCTGAACTGCTGGGCCAGCTGGGTGCAGTAGCGCGGGTCCCAGCTCTCATCGATGCCGTTGAGGATGCCGGTGAGCTCGTGGGCGTTGGAGCGCCGCTTCAGCAGACCTTCCAGGCCGCAGCCGAGCTCCGGGGTCGTGATCTCGTTCGCATAGGTCGCGCTCACGGTGGTCAGGTGCGAGGCGTAGATCAGTCCGCCCTTGAGGAAGGACAGCTTGTCGTAGAATTCGAGCCCGTCGATGTGGAAGGAGGATTCCGGCGCGCCGATCCGCCGCAGCGACTCCCGCGGGAACAACCCCTGATAGGCGAGGTTGTGGATGGTCAGGATCGAAGGCACGTCCACACCGCGCCAGGCGAGATAGGCGGGCACCAGCGCGGCCTGCCAATCGTTGGCGTGGACGAGGTCGGCTGCCCAGTTCTTGTCCAACGTGCCTGCAGCTAATTCAGCAGCGGCAGCCGCAAGTCTGCCGAAGCGGATATCATTGTCGGGCCAGTCCTGGCCGTTCTCGTCGCCGTAAGGGTTGCCGGGACGGTCATACAGCTCGTCACAGAGCAGCACGTAGACCGGCAGCCCGTCACGCGTCGCCGACCGTCCGAGCGAACAGGCTGGCATTTCCGCGAGCGCCTCGCATCGGCCGACGATATCGATGTGAGTGAGTTGCTCGATCACGTCCCGGTAGCCGGGCAGCATGATCCTGACATCGGTGTGTGAGCGGAGTGCTCTTGGAAGAGCGGCAGAAACGGCGGCAAGTCCGCCCACCCGGACGAAGTCGTCCATTTCGGTCGTTACGAACAGCACCCTCAAGAGATGTCCTCGATCAAGCCCCATGGAATACCTATGCAAGAAAAGGTCCAAATCTAACCATCAACCGGAGAGCGAAGACCGCAGCAACGGCAAGGGCAAAACGCTTTCGGCGCACAATGGTTCGAACTAGGCTCCCACCGCGCCGAGCGCGATGAGTTAACAGGCCGTGAATCCAAGTGGTGGCGAGACATATCTCGCCGGGCGTTCGGTGCGCGAATGGGGAAACTCCGAAGAATCAAGGGAGCTGTGCGTGACGATAGGTGGGAACGATGAGAGGAATTTGACAGGGTGCTTCGCGGGCCTTCGCGTGCTCGATTTTTCGACCACCATTGCCGGCCCCCATTGCGCGCGGATGCTCGCGGACATGGGCGCGGAGGTGATCAAGATCGAGTCAGACGAAGGTGAAACGATGCGCACCCGGCCGCCGGTCCGCGGCGGCTGCTCCACCGCCTTCGGCCAGCTCAATGTCGGCAAGAAGAGTGTCGTGCTGGATTTGAAGTCGCCGGATGGCCTTGAAGCGGTCCGGCGGCTGGTGGCCACAGCCGACGTCCTGGTCGAGAATTTCCGCCCGGGGGTGATGCAGCGATTGAAGATGGACTATCCCGCGCTCGCCGAGGTGAACCCGAGGCTGATCTATTGCTCGATCTCTGGCTATGGGCAGACCGGTCCATCGGCCGAGCTGCCGGCCTATGCGCCGGTCATCCATGCCGCCTCAGGCTATGACATGGCCCACCTCGCTTATCAGCCCGGGCGCAGCCGGCCCGACTATTGCGGCATCTATCATGCCGACGTGGTGGCCGGCACCTACGCCTTCGGCGCGATCGCCTCGGCGCTTTACCACCGCGAGCGGACCGGGCGTGGCCAGCATATCGATTGCTCCATGCTCGAAGCGATGCTGAGCCTGACCCTGAACGAGATCCAATGGTCGCAGTTTCCGGTTCAGCTGCCCGCGCGGCCGACCTTCGGGCCGGTCGAGAGCAGCGATGGCTACGTGATGATCGCGATCGCCAGCGAGAAGACGTTCCAGAATCTGATGAAGGTGATCGGTCGCCCTGAATGGGTCGCGGATGCCCGCTTTGCGAAATATTCCGATCGCCGTGCCAATTGGGGAGCGCTGATGGACGGCGTCGAAGCATGGTCGCGACGGCTGACCAATGCGGAATGCCTGGCGGCGCTGAATGCCGCAGGCGTGCCGAGCTCCGCCTATCGGACGGTGGCGGAGGCCCTGAACGATCCGCAGCTCCTCCATCGTGGCGCGCTGGCGGACGTCGAGGATGACGGCGGCACCTTCAAGGTGGTCAACCTGCCGTTCCGCATGTCGGACGCGAAGGTCGCGGCCGGACATCGCGCCGCGTCTCTCGGCGAGCATACTGCGGCGGCGCTGAAGGAGCTCGGGCTCGCGCCAATGGCGGCTGTGGAGCCGCTCGAGTGATGCGCTGAGATCCGGAGAGGCATGATCGCGGCGATTCAAGATCCGTCTTGCCGCGCAAGGACTTTCCGGCCAATCTTCCCTGACAGCATCAACCAGTCCGGCATAACCGGACGCATGCAGCTGGAGGAAACATTTGCGGAGGGCCGACCGGCTCTCCTGCGAGCACATGTTCCCTCCGGCCAGCTGTCGGCCTGCGCCAACGCCATGCGCAGCGCGATTGGAGTGAAACATGAAGAGCTTCAAGGTCACTGATTTCAACGCGCCGCTCGCCGAGGTGGATGAGCCGACTCCGGAGCCGGTGGGCACGCAGGTGCTGGTCAAGGTCAAGGCAGCCGGCGTGTGCCATAGCGACCTGCATATCTGGGAGGGCGGCTATGACCTCGGCCATGGCCGCAAGCCGCTGTCATTGAAGGATCGCGGCGTGTCGCTGCCGCGGATCATGGGGCATGAGAGCGCCGGCGAGATCGTGGCCTTTGGTCCCGACGTCAGCGAGGCCGACAAAGGCGGGCTCAAGGTCGGAGATGTCGCGCTGGTCTATCCCTGGATCGGCTGCGGCAAATGCGCCACCTGCCTCGGTGGCGACGAGAACATGTGCCTGAAACCGGCCTCGCTCGGGGTGTATTGCGACGGCGGCTATGCGGACCACATGACGGTGCCGCATCCGCGCTATCTGCTCGACCTCAAGGGGCTCGATCCGGTGACGACCGCGCCTTACGCCTGTTCGGGCGTCACCACCTACAGCGCGCTGAAGAAGGTGGAGAAGGACTTCGCCACGCCGATCGTGATCTTCGGCGCCGGCGGCCTCGGCCTGATGGCGCTGTCGCTGTTGAAGGCGATGGGCGGCAAAGGCGCGATCGTGGTCGACATCGATGCCAGGAAGCGCGAGGCGGCTGAGGCCGCAGGCGCGCTCGCGACCGTCGACGGCAAGGCGCCCGATGCGCTGGAGCAGCTCACCAGGAAGGCCGGCGAGCCGATCCGCGCCGCGATCGACCTGGTCGGGAATGCCGCGACCGCGCAACTCGGCTTCGACTGCCTGACCAAGGGCGGCAAGCTCGTGATGGTCGGCCTGTTCGGGGGTGGAGCGCCCTGGGCGCTGCCGCTGATTCCGATCAAGGCCGTCACCATCCAGGGCAGTTATGTGGGCAATCTCCGCGAGACCCAGGAGCTGCTCGATCTCGTCCGCTCAAAGAAGATCGCGCCGATCCCGGTCACGCCCATGCCGCTCGCCAAGGCCAATGACGCGCTCCGGGAGCTGCAGACAGGTCGACTGGTCGGCCGCGCGGTGCTGACGCCGTAAGTGATATCCGGTCATTCCGGGACAGTCCGGAAGGACCGGACACGGAATCTCGAGATTCTCAGGTGCGCAATTGCGCACCATAGTTCGATGCTTCGCATCGCCCCGGAATGACGACTTCTCATCATGGGACCTTCGGATGCTTCCGTCCAACGCGCTCCACATCGCAGTTCTGCCCGGCGACGGCATCGGTCCGGAGGTCATGCGGCCGGCGCTTGAAGTCCTGCGCAAGGTCGAGGCCAAAGCGGGTCTCTCGTTCCGTTTTACGGAAGCGCCGGCCGGCGCCGGCCATTATCTTGCGACCGGCACCTCGATGCCGGAATCGACCGTGAAGCTGTGCGAGGAGGCGGACGCGATCCTGCTCGGCGCCTGCGGCCTGCCATCGGTGCGTTATCCCGACAACACCGAGATCGCGCCGCAGATCGAGCTGCGCTTTCACTTCGATCTCTATGCCGGTGTGCGGCCGGCGCGGCTGATCCCGGGCGTGCCGAGCCCGATCGTCGGCGCCGATATCAAAGGCATCGATCTCGTGCTGATCCGCGAGTCGACCGAAGGCCTGTTTGCCTCGATGGGGAAGGGCGTCGTGACCGAGGGGGAGGCGCGCGAGACGCTCGTCATCACCCGCAAGACGTCGGAGCGCCTGTTCGCGTTTTCCTTCAAGCTGGCTGAGCGGCGCCGCGCCCGCGGCCGCAGCAGCACTTTGACCTGCGTCGACAAGGCCAACGTCTTCAAGGCCTTCGCTTTCTTTCGTGAGATGTTCGACGAGGCCGCTCAACGTCATCCGGACGTCAAGACCGAGCGGCTTTACGTCGATGCCTGCGCGGCGATGCTGGTGAGGCGTCCCTGGGATTTCGGCGTCATGGTGATGGAGAACATGTTCGGCGACATCCTCTCCGATCTCACCGCCGGCCTGATCGGCGGCATGGGCATGGCGCCCTCGGCGGATATCGGCGACAGCCGTGCCGTGTTCCAGCCGTGTCACGGGACGGCTCCCGACATCATGGGCCAGGGCAAGGCCAACCCGACCGCCATGATCCTTTCCGCTGCCATGATGCTGGACTGGCTGGCCGACAAGCACGGCATCGAGAGTGCTGCGGAGGCTGCCGTGCGCATGGAGCGGGCCGTGGATCAGGCCTACGCCGGCGGCCTCAAGCCGTTTGAGTTCGGCGGCGGCAGCGGCACGGTCGATATCGCCAAGGCGGTGATCGAGGCGCTTTAAGCCGCGCGATCGGCGCGCCTGATTTGAGGTGCCGATTCAGCGCGCGTTAACCGTAAAATGAGATCGTCGGGACCGGCAATTCTGGGAGAGCGTCGGGCCTGTCGCGGCCACGAAAAAAGGCGGCTGCGCAATGGCGATCAGGGCACGTCACGCCCGATGAAGCCAACATTGCCACAACGCCAAGTGCGGCCATTACGGCCGATAAGGGCCGGGGCGTCCGGCCGCTATGGCTCATCCTGTCGACAGCAATACAGTGAACTCGCCCGAGCAAGCATCATGCTTGGCGCCCCCAAGTCGCGCCCTCGAGCGAAGATATTTCACTGGCATGAGGTGGCGTATCTGACGAGGTCAGATCCGGCCGATCTTATTCCTCGTTTGCCGCGATCGATTCCATCAGGGACACCAGCTGACGCTGTACCGTCTGGTCCTTGATCTTGCTGTAGGCGCGCAGCAACCGCAGGCTGAAGGCGCTGTCGAGAAACAGCAGGCTCTCGACCTCACGCGCCTTGCTGTCGCCGTCATAGAAGAACGTGACGGGCACATCGAGCGCGTTGGCAATCTGCTGCAGACGAGCAGCGCCGACCCGGTTGACGCCCTTCTCGTACTTCTGGACCTGCTGGAAGCTGACGCCGAGCTTCTCGCCGAGTTCAGCCTGCGAGATCTTCTGCTCAACGCGCCGCAGCCGAATGCGCTTGCCAAGTTCAATGTCGGGCTTGCCGGCACTGCGCTGCTTCATCTTTTTTGCCGCTGATTTGTTCATCTAGTCATACCGTCCTTCGGTTGAAAATCCCCCGAACAGATGGGTCAGGGGTTCACCCATATATACTGTTTTAAGTTGCTGTGGATGGATGAATTCGTCCTTAAACCACGGGTATTTGCCAGGGTTAAAGGCCTCCACCAGCCAGTCGATCATGTGGCGCACCCTAGGGATGCGGCCACTCGTCGCATGATACGTCAGCCAGATATCGTAAGACCATCTCAAATCAACCTCAAGCGGTATGATCTTCCCGCCTAGCGCACAGGCATAGGTGGGAAATACCCCGATTCCGGCACCGTGGGCGACGGCCCAGTAGTTTGCACTCGAGACATTCGTTCTCATCACCACCAGGTCACGCTGGTCATAGCCGGGAAACATGCTCGCGAAGGCTTCGTTGGCTGCGGCTTCGTCCGCCACCTGTATCACCAAGCGATGTTTTCCGATGTCGTCAACCGTTTTGGGCGAACCGTGTATGTCCAGGTATTTCCGGCTCGCGAAGAGCATCAGGTGCATGCGGCCGAGCCTGACCAGTTTGACATCGAGCGCAGCCGGCCGCGACAGATGGATGGCGATGTCGGCCTCATGCCGCGACACATCGGCGGAGCGCATCGCGCAGTGGAGATCAATCAGGATGTTTGGAAACGTCTGTTGAAATTCGACCAGGCGCGGCGCGAGCCAGAACGTGCCGAGCCCTTCGGTCACTGCGACCCTCACCTCGCCGGAGGCCGCGTTGGCAAGACTGTCGCCGGCGCGCAAGAGTTCGAACGAGGCGGCCTCCATCCGTTCGACGGCGGACACCACCAGCGCGCCATCGTCGGTGAGCCTGGCCCCATGCACATCCCGGGTGAAGAGCGTGGCGCCGACCTGCCGTTCGAAATCATCGATCCGGCGGCGCACCGCGTTGATCGAGAGACTCAACCGTTCGGCGGCCGAGCGGAAGCTGCCTGAGCGCGCGACTTCCAGGAAGATCCGCGCTGCATCCCAATCGGTCAGGCTGGCAAGTGGTGATTTCGCGGTCGTAGCCTTGGTGGATCCAAACCTGCCGGCCGGCCCGCGCAGCAGCGGCTTGCTGGCGCCCGAAGTGTTCGCGCTGGTATCGGCAATGGGGGATTCGCTTGCAAGCAGGCCAGGCGCGGCTGTCTCCGCAAGGCCGGGCGTGTCGAGCGCGGGCTGGTCCGGATCATCGGTCCGGTGTTCATCCTGAGGAACGCCCTGTTCCACCACAAAGCGCATACAAGCTTTCTCCGCCTGCTAGACTGATTCCGCCAAATTACGGACATCGTTGGTTCCGCGCCATGGATTTTGCGCCAGAAATTGATCAACATTCCATGCCGGAGCGGGCGGCTCGCCGCTCTGGGCCGCATCAACGTACCGTTGGCGGTGGGATTGCAAGTGCAAATGGGCAAGATCTCAAGGGTATCTCGAAGGGAACACGCGAAATCGAGGCTTTTTCATCGTGCGGCGGCGAAATGGTAATCGAACACGGTGGCCCCTCGTGTTATTATGATGAACGGTTTGCCAGGTTGACAGATGCGTTTGGTGGGCATCGCATCGAGTTGCCCGTCACGTGCGCTCATGTGGTGGTGGGCCCGGCGGTTTATGGGAGCCGCGGGTGACAAGAGGGGGAAAGACATGACGCATCTGTGGTCCATGGGCGGGGCGGGATCCATCCGCCTGGACGTCGTTGTCAGCTAGAAACGGAATATGGCTGTGCCTCATTCAGACGAACAGTTGCTTGCTGTGCTTGCCACCCTCGAGCAATGCCGCGCGGCGCTGGCCGTGGCTGGTCATCGGGATACGGCCCATCTGGTTTCGGTCGCAGTGCTCGACCTCCGAATGAAGCTCAATGACCTGAGCGAGGAGGATCTCAAGAGCTTGTGCGACGAAATGGTGCAAGCGGACAATCCGAACAAGTTGCGCGATCCCAAGCTTCAGCCAGGCCAGCGCCGGCGTCCGCTGCTGCGGCTCGTCAAGTAGATGGTTACCGTGTCCGGTAGACACGATTGATGGCGCGTTTGTGATCGGAGCAACCGGGCCCTGGCGGCCTCGCCCGGTTGAAATGGCTGATAACCCGGTTCACAGGGGAGGGTGGTCAGCGTAGCCAGCCCCGCATCTCTTGCGTATTTCCTGCATTGGCGGCATGAGGCGGCGCAGCGCCGGCTGCTGGCGTTGTGCTCCGGCGAGGACTTTGCGGGTATTGCATGATTCAAAACGTGTCGATTCCGGCTGCGCTCGTTGCCGGCCTGGTCAGCTTCCTCTCGCCCTGCGTGCTGCCGCTGGTCCCGCCCTATCTGGTCTATCTGACCGGCGCCACGATCGAGCATATCGAGAGCAATGAGCCGTCCGCGACCTCACAGCGCGCCGTGATGATCTCGGCAGCGCTGTTCGTGCTGGGTTTCTCGACCGTGTTCGTGATGCTGGGCGCGAGCGCCTCGCTGATCGGAGAATTGATCCGGGCCTGGTCGCAAGAGCTGTCGATCCTGGCGGGCATCGTCATCATCGTGATGGGCTTGCACTTCCTGGGGCTCACCCGGATCAGCCTCCTGATGCGCGAGGGACGACTGACGATCCCGAAGCCCGTCGGGTTGTGGGGGGCCTATGTGATGGGGCTTGCATTTGCCTTCGGCTGGACCCCCTGCATCGGTCCGATCCTGGCGGCAATCCTGTCGATCGCCGCGGCGGAGGCCACCGTCGCCAAGGGCGCCGGGCTACTTGCCGTCTATTCTGCGGGGCTCGGAATTCCGTTCCTGATCGCGGCCTTCATGGTCGAGCAATTCTCGACGCTGTTTGCGCGGATGCGCGGCCATCTCGTCAATGTCGAGCGCGCGATGGGCGTGCTGATGATCGCAACCGGCGTCGGCTTTCTGACCGGCGCGGTGTCGAACTTCAGCATCTGGCTGTTGGAGACGTTTCCCGCGCTGCAGAGGTTCGGCTGAAAGCCCTCACTGCTCGATCGCGCAGGTGATGGTGTAGACCACGCCGCGCGGCAGGAAGTCGACGGTGGCTTCGCCGCCGAGCTGGTCGCGCGCGCTGCGCTCGATCAGCCGCGAGCCGAAGCCGCGCCGGATCGGTGCCGCCACCACGGGCCCGCCGGATTCGCGCCAGACCATCCTGAGCTTGGCGTGCGGCTTGACCGCATCCTTGTCGACAATCAGCTCCCACGAGAGATCCACCGTTCCGACGTCATTGGACAGCGCGCCGTATTTCGCAGCATTGGTCGCGATCTCGTGCACGATCATCGAGAGCACGACGGCGAGCCGCGGCGACAATGGCACTTCGGGGCCGGACATCCGGATACGGTCGGGGCTGTTCAGCTGATAGGGCTTCAGCACGCGCGCGATCACGTCGTCGAGCTCGGAGCCCTGCCATTTCTCCTTGCTGAGCAGATTGTGCGCCTCCGCGAGCGCGCCGAGCCGGCCCTCGAACTTCTCGCGCTCGGTGCGGCTTGCACTGCGGAAGGTCTGCACGGCGATCGCCTGCAGGATGGCGAGCGTGTTCTTGACGCGATGATTGAGCTCCTCGATCAGGAGATCATGCAGCATCTCGCCGCGGGCGATCGTGGTGGCCATCCGCACCGCGAAGGCCAGGCCGATCGCAAGCATCACCCCGCCGATCAGGCTGGTGATGGCAAGGTTACGCCACAGCGGCGCGACCAGCGAGTGTTCGGCAATGCCGGCGCCGATGATCCAGCCGGTGAGGGCGGAATGGGTGAAGCTCGACATCAGCGCCACGCCGTCGAGTGAGACGGTCGAGAGGGTCGCTTCCTGCTGTCGCATCATCGCGTCGTAGACGGAATCGGAAGCGCGCTTGCCGATCGAATCGGTGGGATTGGGAATGCGGGCGAAGACGACCCCGTTGCGGTCGAGCAATGACAGCGTCCAGTCCGCGCTCGGCAGCTGCTTGTCCAGGATGGTCTGGAACATTGTGATCGGCGGGCTGAAGACGATCTCGTAAACCATGTCGCCGTCGCGAAACACGGGGACCTCCACCGTGATGATCTGGCTCTTCTTCACGGCGCCGAAGAACAGGTTCGAATATTGCACCTGCCGCGTCCTGAAGACCCGCTCCACGATGTCCATGTTGTTGCGCGGCGGCAGGCTCGCCGTGTCCGTGGTTGTCGAGGAGAACAGCTGGCGTCCGTTGCGATCGGCAACGAGAATGGTGCCATCCCTGCCGTATTGGTCGAGAAAGCCCAGTGCAATCGGGCGGAAGCGCTCGAAATCGCCGGAGGTCAGCGCATCCGTCAGCGCGAGCACCTGCACGCCTCCCGTCATCCTTTGCATCTCGGCGTCGAGCGTCAAACGAATGCTGCGCACCGTATCCAGCACGCGCTCCCGCGCGTCACGGCGGTCCTGCACGTAATTGTGAAAGACGATGCCTCCCGCGAAGAGGATCAAGGGCAGCGTGGTCCCTGCGACCAGGAGCGCGAGCCGGACAGGCAGGGAGAGTTTCGGCAACTGGGGTCCCGTTTCTACTTGCGCCCGATCGCCCTTCGTTCGGCGAGCCGAAGCACGAAAAGCAGACCGCTGAGGCCAGCGTCGCGCTGGTCAGTTTTTAACAGGCTGCAGGATATCAGGCTGCGGCGGTCACTTTTGCAACACATGTTGTTGAAGGAGGCCGCTCACATCGTGGCCAGCATAGAAGCAAGGAACGGCATTGGCCAAGCTTCTTGCTTCGACGCGTGGATGTTCCGCGCGCGGCTTTGCTGCAACAGTCGGCCCTTCTGCCTTACACGTTGCTCTCGCTGATCGCGGCATACACCATGGTGCGAAGCTCACGCCGGATTGGATAGGCGTTCGACGGCAACACCTGGGTCATGAAGATCGTGATCAGCTCCTCGGCCGGATCGATCCAGAATGCCGTCGACGCCGCTCCGCCCCAGGCAAATTCGCCGGCGGTGCCGGGGATCAATGTCTTGCTGGGGTCCATCGTCACCGAGAAGCCCAGGCCAAAGCCGATGCCGTTATAGGCCGCCTCAGCGAACATCGAGCGCGACATCGTGGGCAGATCGACGCCTCCGGGCAGGTGGTTCGAGGTCATCAGCTTCAGCGTCTTCGGGCCCAGGAGGCGGACGCCGTCGAGCTCGCCTCCATTGATCAGCGCGCGACAGAAGGTGAGATAGTCCGGGACGGTCGAGCACAGGCCGCCGCCGCCAGAGATGAAATCCGGTGGCGAAAGGAAGGTGCTGCTGGCCGGATCGTCCTGCAGCACGAAGCCACCCTTGCGTTCTCCGGCATGGAACGAGATGCCACCACCTGCGTCCGCCGAATAGCAGGCGGCGAGCCGGTGCGCCTTGGCGGCCGGCACGTGGAAATCGGTGTCGCTCATGCCGAGCGGGTCGAAGATGCGCTCGTTGAGAAATTGCTCGAACGGCCGGTCGGCGATCTTGCCGATGAGATAGCCGACGACATCGGCGGAAACCGAGTAGTTCCAGGCCTCGCCAGGCGAGAATTCCAGCGGGATCTTTGCCAGATTGTCGATCATCGATTGCAGCGTCCCGACCATGTCGACGGCGGCAATCTTCGCCTCGCGATAGGCCGCGTCGACATTGGAGCGCTGCTGGAAGCCGTAAGTGAGCCCTGAGGTGTGACGCAGCAGGTCGAGGATCAGCATCGGCCGGGCCGGCGGCCGGGTCATGAACGCGGGCGCGGTGCCGGCGACGAACACGCCGAGATCCTTCCATTCCGGAATGTATTTGGCGACGGGCTCGTCAAGTGCGACCTTGCCCTCCTCGACCAGCATCATGAAGGCGACCGAGGTGATCGGCTTGGTCATGGAGTAGATGCGATAGATCGTATCGTCCTTGACCGGGACCTTCCGTTCGACATCGGCCAGGCCTTGCGAACTTCTGTGAACCACCTTCCCCCGCCGATAGATCAGCAGCTGGGTGCCCGGGAAACGGCCGGTCTCTATGTAGCGGCTCTTGAGATGCGCATCGATCCGATCGAGCGCGGTCTTGGACATGCCGGCGGTTTCGGGAGCGGCGGAGGAGGGGGCAAGCATCGGGCGTCTCCATCAGTCGTGTGGGTTTGGTTGCGTTGTCCTCTTCACGACATGCCCCTGATAACCGAAAATCGGCTTCAATTCCAAGGGAGCTGGCTTACAGAAGTAACATGCCTGGTGTAGCCTCGCGGCAAGGGAGGACCGCCAATGACACAATTCAACGAAGCCCAGCTGACCGAGGCCGTGGTTGCGAGCTTCGAGCACGCGTCCAATCCGCGGACGAAATTCCTGCTGCAGGAATTGGTGAAGTCGCTGCACGATTACGTCCGTAAGACGGACCTCACCTTCGACGAATGGGCCGCGGCAATCGACTTCCTGACCCGCACCGGGCAGAAATGCAGCGACACCCGGCAGGAGTTCATCCTGCTCTCCGACGTGCTCGGCGTCTCCATGCTGGTCGACGCGGTCAACCATCGCGAGCGCGGCGGCGCGACTGAGACGACGGTGCTCGGCCCGTTCTATGTCGGCGAGCACAAGGTCATGCCCCACGGCACCGACATTTCCGAAAAGCTCGCGGGCGAGAAGATGTTCGTGCAGGCCCGCGTCACCGATGTCAGCGGTGCACCGCTGGCCGGTGCGGCCGTGGATGTCTGGCACGCCGACGATGAGGGCCTCTACGATTCGCAGCGGCCGGGCTATCAGAGCGAAGGACCGTCGTCGCGGGCGCGCTTCATGACCGACAGCGACGGCCGCTTCTTCTTCCGCACCGTCCTGCCCCGCAGCTATCCGATCCCGACCGATGGTCCGGTCGGCGCGATGGTTCTGCAGACGCGCCCTCATGCGATGCGGCCGGCGCATGTCCATTTCCTGGTCGACGCCAAGGGCCACGAGCCGCTTGTCACGCACGTCTTCATCAGCGGGGACGATTATCTCGACAGCGACGTCGTGTTCGGCGTGAAGGACGAACTCATCGCGCAGGTCGAGCGGCGCACCGATCCGGTGATGCCGGACGGCAAGCTCGCGACGACGCCCTGGCACCTGATGACCTATGATTTCCGAATGAAGCCAGGTGCCGGAGTGGCTCCCAAGCCGCTGGGCGCGACAGCCGCTGAGGCGGCGGAGTAGCGCGGGCGAGATCTGCCCACTTCTTGTGCGTTGCACAGGAGGTGGGCGAATCGCAAAATTTAGGAGCGCCCGGATTCTGCTGATCTATTTATGAGCACATTTAAGTAGCTGATATCATTTCATAAATTGTTTTGCGACGACTGGCACGAAGCTTGAATGAAAGAGCTTGCAGACGCCACTGACGCCGTCGCCCGAGCTCACATCACCTGACATTTGAAACCGCCAGCCTGGGGCCTCCCCAGAGCGTGCACCTATGCGTGCGCGCATCGTTGAAGGACAGCAGAATGAGCCAACAGAACCCGACCTGGATTTCGGATTGGAATCCCGAGGACGAGACGTTTTGGAATACGACGGGCAAGACCATCGCCCGGCGCAACCTGATCTGGTCGATCGTCGCCGAACACATCGGCTTCTCGGTCTGGCTGATCTGGTCCATCGTCACGACCAAGCTGCCGCAGGCCGGCTTTCATTATTCGACCGACGAGCTGTTCCAACTGGTGGCGGTGCCTGGCCTGATCGGGGCGCTGATGCGCTTCCCCTATACCTTCGCCGTCACCACGTTCGGCGGCCGCAACTGGACCATCTTCTCCGCATCGATCCTGTTCATTCCGACCCTGGCGCTGGCCTATTTCGTCAGTCATCCCGATACGCCGTTCTGGCTGATGCTGCTGGTCGCCTCGACCGCCGGCCTCGGCGGCGGCAACTTCGCCTCGTCAATGACCAACATCTCCTTCTTCTATCCCGATCGCATGAAGGGCTGGGCCCTGGGGCTGAACGCAGCCGGCGGCAATATCGGCGTGTCCAGCGTGCAGCTCCTGACGCCGATCCTGATGGGTCTCGGCATCATCAACCTGTACCAGGCAAGCCCGGTCGGCGGTGTCTACCTGCAGAATGCCGGCCTGATGTGGGTGCTGCCGATCGCGATTGCGGTGTTCGGTGCCATTTTCTTCATGAACAACCTGACCTCGGCCAAGGCGTCGATCAAGAACCAGCTTGCGATCGTCAAGCGCAAGCACACCTGGATCATGTCGTTCATCTATATCGGCACCTTCGGCTCCTTCATCGGCTATTCGGCGGCATTTCCGCTGCTCATCAAGACGCAGTTTCCGGCGATCACCATCGCAATCGCGTTCCTGGGCCCGCTGGTCGGCTCGCTGTCGCGTCCGCTCGGCGGCCTGTTGGCTGACCGTGTCGGCGGCGCCATCATCACCTTCTGGAATTTCATCGCGATGGTGGCTGCAACGATCGGCGTGCTCTATTTCGTCGGCGTAAAGGATTTCACCGGCTTCCTGGGTTCGTTCCTGGTTCTGTTCGTCACCACCGGCATCGGCAACGGCTCGACCTACCGCATGATCCCCTCGATCTTCCGCGAGGAGAATCTGCACAAGGTGAAGGGCCAGGGCGATGTGGCACGTGCCGGCGCGCTGAAGAAAGCGAGCATCGAAAGCGGCGCGGCAGTCGGCTTCATCGGCGCGATCGGTGCGGTCGGCGGCTATTTCATCCCGAGCGGCTTCGGCAAGTCGATCGCGGCGACCGGCGGCCCGCAGACCGCGCTGATCGTCTATCTCTGCTTCTACGCGCTGTGCCTGGGGCTGACCTGGTGGTTCTACCTGCGCCGCGCGCCGGAATCCGCGGGCGCAGCGAGCCTCGCCGAGGCCCGAATCTGACGTTGCAGAGCGGATGGTGGATCGAACCATCATCCGCTTTGTCCGACTAACGGCTTTCCCTCAAACCAAACGGATCGCCCATATGACGCCTGCCCAAATCGCACTGGTTCAAGACAGTTTCGCCAAGGTCGCCCCGATTTCCGACCAGGCCGCGATCATCTTCTACGACCGCCTGTTCGAGGTGGCGCCGCAGGTCCGCGCCCTGTTTCCCTACGATCTCACCGAGCAGCGGAAGAAGCTGATGGGGACGCTCGCGGTGGTTGTCAACGGCCTCGCCAATCTCCCATCCATCCTGCCGGCGGCGAGCGCGCTGGCCACACGTCACGTCGGTTATGGCGCCAAGGCTGAGCACTACCCGGTGGTCGGTGGCGCACTGCTCTGGACCCTGGAGAAGGGCTTGGGCGATGCCTGGACGCCCGAGGTCGCCGAAGCCTGGACCGCGGCCTATGGCACGCTGTCGAGCTACATGATCGCGGAAGCCTACGACAAGAAAGAAGCGGCGGAGTAGGGCGGTTGAGCGAACCTCTTGTCATCGTCGGCAATGGCATGGCCGCAGCCAGGCTGGTCGAGGAGTTGTCGAAGACGGCGCTCGGCCGCTACGCGATCGCCGTGATCGGCGAAGAGCCGAGGCTCGCCTACAACCGCGTGCTGTTGTCGTCGGTACTGGCGGGCGAGGTCGGCTCGCACGAGATCGAGCTGAAGGCCGCGTCATGGTGGCGCGAGCGCGGCGTGACCTTGAAATACGGAACCCGGGTCACTGAGATCGACGTTGGACGGCGCGAGCTGAAAATCGAGAACGATGAGAGCATAGCCTTCTCCAAGCTGGTGCTGGCGACCGGCTCGCTGCCGATCCGGCTGAACGTTCCGGGCGTCGAGCTCGCCGGCGTGCATACATTCCGCGACAGTCGCGATGCCGATATTCTCCTGGCTCTGGCTGCGCAGAAGAAGCGCGTCGTCGTGGTCGGCGGCGGACTGCTCGGGTTGGAAGCGGCCTATGGGCTCGCCCGGGCCGGCGCACCGGTAACGCTGGTGCATCTGATGGATCGGCTGATGGAGCGGCAGCTCGATCCGCCGGCTGCGGCACTGCTGAAGTCCCTGGTCGAGCGCAAGGGCATCGAGGTGCTGCTCAATGCCAACACGGCGCGCATCGACGGAGATGGCAAGGTGGAAGCCGTCGAACTGGCCGACGGCCGTCGCATTGCAGCCGAGGCGGTGATCTTTGCCGCCGGCATCAGGCCGAATATTGCGCTGGCCAAGGAAGGGGGCCTTGCAGTCAACCGCGGCATCGTGGTGGATGACCAGATGCAGAGCAGCGCGCCGGACATCTTCGCGCTCGGCGAATGCGCCGAGCATCGCGGCACCTGCTATGGGCTGGTCGAGCCGGCGCATGAGCAGGCGCGCGTGCTGGCGCGGCATTTGGCCGGCGCGACCGCTAGCTATCAGGGCAGCGTCGTCGCGACCAACCTCAAGGTCTCCGGCGTCTCGGTGTTTTCGGCCGGAGACTATATCGGCGCCGACGGCAGCGAAGCGATCGTGCTCAAGGATTTCAGGCGCGGCATCTACAAGAAGCTGGTGATCGCCGAGGGACGGCTCACCGGCGCGGTGCTGATCGGCGACACCCAGGACGCGCTCTGGTATCGCGATCTGATCCGCGCGCGCGAACCGATCGCGCCGATCAGGACTGAGATGATGTTTGGCCGGGCGCGGCCGAAAGCCGCGTGAAGAGGGACCACGCACGACCATGAATGCTGTCGATCCGAGCCTGCGCAGCGTGCGCACCACCTGTCCCTATTGCGGCGTCGGCTGTGGCGTACTCGCCACGCCTGACGGCCAGGGCGGGGCTGCCATTGCGGGGGACCCAACCCATCCGGCCAATCTCGGCCGGCTCTGTTCGAAGGGCTCCGCGCTCGGCGAGACGCTCGCTCAGGACGGGCGGCTGCTCCATCCGATGATCCGCTGCAAGGGCGTGATGGAGCGCGTGGCCTGGAGCGATGCGCTGGACCATGTCGCGCACCGGCTCAAGCACATCATAGCCCGCGACGGCGCAGACGCGGTCGCGTTCTATCTCTCAGGCCAGATGCTGACCGAGGACTACTACGTCGCCAACAAGCTGATGAAGGGGTTTGTCGGCACCGCCAACGTCGATACCAATTCGCGGCTCTGCATGGCCTCGTCGGTCGCCGGCCATCGCCGGGCCTTCGGCGCTGATACCGTGCCGGGCACCTATGAGGATCTCGAGCTCGCCGATCTCCTGGTCTTTGTCGGCTCGAATGCCGCCTGGTGTCATCCGGTGCTGTATCAGCGGATGCTCGCCAACAAGCAGAGCCGCGGCGCCAAATTCGTCGTGATCGATCCGCGCCGCACCGACACGTCGAGCGAAGCCGATCTGTTCCTGGGTGTGAAGCCCGGCACCGACACTGCGCTGTTCTCCGGGCTGTTGGTGCATCTCGCCGATCACGGCGCGCTTGATCGCGACTATATCGAACGCCACACCAGCGGATTTGACGACGCGCTGGCGCGGGCCCGCAGCATCGCCGGGAGCGTCGCGGCCACCGCTCTGGCCACGGGCCTCTCGGAAGCCGACGTCGCAGCGTTCTTCAAGCTGTTCCGTGATACGCCGCGCGTCGTCACGCTGTATTCGCAGGGCGTCAACCAGTCGGCGCAGGGCACCGACAAGGTCAATGCCATCCTCAATTGCCATCTTGCCACCGGTCGTATCGGCAAGCCCGGTGCGGCGCCGTTCTCGTTGACCGGCCAGCCCAATGCGATGGGCGGCCGCGAGGTCGGCGGGCTCGCCAATCAGCTCGCCGCTCATATGGGTTTCACGCCGCCCGACATCGATCGTGTCCGGCGGTTCTGGAAGGCGCCCGATATCGCCACCCATGAGGGGCTGAAGGCGGTTCAGATGTTCGAGGCGATCGCGCGCGGCGAGATCAAGGCGCTGTGGGTGATCGGCACCAATCCGGCGGTCTCGCTGCCCGATGCGGACCTGGTCCGCGCGGCGCTGAAGAAGCTCGAGCTGTTCGTGGTCTCGGAGAATGTGCGCTCCAACGACACCGTGAACGCCGGCGTGCACGTCCTGTTGCCTGCGCAGGCGTGGGGCGAAAAATCCGGCACGGTGACCAATTCGGAGCGACGTATCTCGCGCCAGCGCGCCTTCCTGGAGGCTCCGGGCGAGGCCAAGCCGGACTGGTGGATTGTGAGCGAGGTCGCCAAGCGCCTGGGCTTCGGCGCCGCCTTCAACTACAGCTCCGCCGCGGATGTTTTCCGCGAGCATGCCGCGCTGTCGGCGTTCGAGAACAATGGTGCGCGCGATTTCGATATCAGTGCGCTCCGGTCGTTGTCGGACGAAGACTATGACGCCATGGCGCCGGTGCAATGGCCGGCGCGTGAAGGCACGCCGCCCTGGGCGCGCTTCTTCGCAGACGGCGACTTTTTCACCAATGACCGCAAGGCCCGTTTCATCGCGCCGGATGTGCCGGCGCTGCGCACCGAAACCACGCCGGGGCGGCCGTTGCGGCTCAACACCGGGCGCATTCGCGACCAGTGGCACACGATGACGCGCACTGGCTTGAGTCCGCGACTCGGCGCGCATCTGCCGGAGCCGTTCGTCGAGGTGCACCCGGACGATGCGCTGAAATATGGCCTGGTGCACGACGGTTTCGCCCGCATCACCACCGATCATGGCCAGGGCATCCTGAAGGTGGTCGTGAGCGAGCGGCAGCAGCGCGGCATGCTGTTCGCGCCGATCCATTGGAACGAGACCAACGCCTCGCACGCGCGCGTCGGGGCGCTGGTGGGCTCGGCGACCGATCCGTTCTCCGGCCAGCCGGAGATGAAGGCGACGCCGGCCGCGATCGTGCCTTACGAATATGTGTTCCGCGGCTTCGTGTTGTCGCGCACCGAGCTTTCGCTGCCGCAGAATCTGTGGTGGGCGCGCGCGGCCGTCACTGGCGGGTTCGGCTATCTGTTCGCCGACAATGGCGACCTCGCGCGCTGGCCGGCCTGGCTGAAGGCGCGTACGAGCGAGGATCTCGCCGAATACACAGATTTCGGCGGCGGGGTCTATCGCGCGGCATCGTTCGCCGGCACGCGCATCGAGACCTGTTTGTTCGTGGGCCCCGCACATGACGCCGGTGACTGGAACGTCGTGAAGGACATGTTCGCAGCCGGCGCGCTCGATGACGAGCAGCGTCGCATGCTGTTCTCGGGGCGGGCGCCCGAAGGCGCTGCGAGTGGCGGTCCGATCGTCTGCGCCTGTTTTGGCGTCGGCCGCAACACGATCTGCGACGCGATCGCCGCCGGCGCGCGGACGCCCGCCGCCATCGGCGCGCAGCTGAAGGCCGGCACCAATTGCGGCTCGTGTGTTCCCGAGCTGAAGCGGTTGATCGCGACGGCACCGGCGCAAGCGCCCGATCTCGCCGCGACAGGCTAGAGACTTGCTCGCCGTTCCGGGGCGCGTTGCCACTTGCTCGTCATTCCGGGGCGACGCGCCAGCGTCGAACCCGGAATCTCGACATTGGCTTGCATCCATTTCCATAAGCTCGAGATTCCGGGTTCACGCTTCGCGTGCCCCGGAATGACCTTTGCCCCAGAATGACGGCGCTTTGATATTTGCTGCAATCGACGCCATCAAGCATCTCCGCTATACGTCGGCCATGAAGCACAAGACCTTCGGAACCGGCGGGCCTGACGTCTCCGTCATCGGGCAGGGCACCTGGCATCTCGACCACGGCGATCGCAAGCGCGCCATCGCAGCGCTGCAGCGCGGGCTCGATCTCGGCATGGGCCATATCGACACCGCCGAGATGTACGGCGACGCCGAGCTTGTCATTGCCGAGGCCATCGCCGGCCGGCGTGATGAGGCATTCCTGGTCTCCAAGGTGCTGCCGAGCAACGCCTCGCGTCGCGGCACCATCACCGCCTGCGAGCGCTCGCTAAAGCGGCTGAAGACCGACGCGCTTGATTGTTATTTATTGCACTGGCGCGGGTCCTATCCGCTTGCCGACACGGTTGCTGCCTTCGAGGAGCTGAAGCGCGCCGGGAAGATCAAGAGCTGGGGCGTCAGCAATTTCGACGTCGACGATCTCGAGGAGCTGCGCGATGTCGCAGGCGAGGGCCAGATCGCCTGCAACCAGGTGCTCTATCATCTGCAGGAGCGTGCGATCGAACACGCGGTGATCCCATGGTGTGGCCAGCATGGTGTCGCGGTGGTCGCCTATTCGCCGTTCGGCCATGACGATTTTCCGGCGCCCGCCAGTCCGGGCGGGCAGCTGCTGCAACGGATTGCAAATGCGCACGCGGCGACGCCGCGCCAGGTCGCGCTCGCCTTCCTGACCCGGGCGTCCGGGCTGTTTGCGATTCCGAAAGCAGGCTCGCCCGAGCACGCGGCCGAAAATGCCGCGGCCGGCGACCTCGAGCTGACCGCGGCTGAGATCGCTGCGCTTGATCGCGCCTTCCCGCGCGGACCGAAGCCGCGCGGACTGCCGATGCTGTAGTGCAGCATCGCTCACGGATTGTTACCGTGCATTGCGCGCGAGCCGTGTAAACGCGCATATCGGCTGCCCGATTTCTACGGGTTGCCGTCGCCGGCCGAATGACGTCTTGTCGGGCCTCACCCGAGTCGTTCCACATCACTGCAAGTCGAGGTCGATCGTGACTCCGCCCCACGGCGCAGCCGCGAGGCGTGATAACGCAGCGCTCCCATTGCCCCAGAAAAAGCCGTTGACGCGACGTCGTGCGCCTGCGCGTGCCGACCGGCCGTTCCGCGGCATCGCGCTGATCCTGCTCTCGACCCTGTTCCTCAGCACCTCCGACGTGACGGCAAAGTATCTCACCAAGACGCTGCCGCCGGTCGAGATCACGTGGATGCGCTTTGTGGTGTTTGCGGCGATCATGGTTCCGGCGATGCTGCCGGGCTCGCCGCTCTACGCGCTGCGGACCACGCGCATGCGGTTCCAGCTGTTGCGCGGCTTGGCGCTGCTGGGGTCCTCGATCCTGTTCATCAGCGGCTTGCGCTATCTACCCATCGCAGAGGCCTCCGCCACCAGCTTCGTCGCGCCGTTGTTCGTGACCGCGCTGTCGATCGTCTTCCTCAGCGAGAAGGTTGGCCTACGCCGCTGGATCGCCACCGCGGCCGGGCTCGCGGGCGTCGTCATCATCCTGCGTCCGGGCACCGGCGCGTTCCAGATGGCAGCGCTGTTTCCGATCGCATCCGCCTTCGCCTGGGCCTGCACGCTGGTGATGACGCGGGTGATGAGCGGACGCGAGCATGTCATGACCACGATGACCTATTCGTCCATCGCCGGAGTCTTCGTGCTCTCCGCTTTGGTGCCGTTCGTTTGGGTGGCGCCGAGCTGGCGCGATATCCTGTTCGGGCTCCTGGTCGGCCTTGCCTCGACGACGGGGCAGTGGATCGTGGTGCTGGCGTTCCGTTATGCGGACGCCTCGGTGCTGGCGCCGTTCTCCTACATCCAGCTGTTGTGGGCCAGCATCTTCGGCTTCGTGGTCTTTGGCGAGGTCCCGGATGCCTGGACCGTCACCGGCGCGATCTTCATCGTCGCCAGCGGCCTCTACACCGCCCATCGCGAGCGCGTCAGGCAGTCGCAGCTGTTGACCGTGGTTGGCGAGACCTCGCCCAATCCGTGAGCTCGCCCGCGGTCATTCCGGGCGCCCCGGAATGCCCCTCCGGTAGCTTGGAGCCGGCGCGCTGCAGTGCTAGGGCTGCGCTGACAACAATCCGCATGGGAGAACGCCGCGATGATCACCTTGACGCCTGAGATCGTGTTGCCGGACGACGGCACCAAGGGGACCCTGGTCGGCCGGGTGTGGCGACCCGACGTCGATGGCCCGGCTGTGGTCGCGGTGCGCGCCGACGGCGTGTTCGATGCGACCGCCGCTTTCGGAACCGTCAGCGCGCTGTGCGAGCAGGACGACCCGGCCTCTGCACTGCGTGCCGTCAAGGGCGAGCGCATCGGCGATCTCGCTGCGATCCTCGCCAACACGCCGCCGGACGCTCGCGATCCGGGCAAGCCCTGGCTGCTGGCGCCGATCGATCTGCAGGTCCTGAAAGCCGCCGGTGTGACCTTCGCGATTTCGATGCTGGAACGCGTCATCGAGGAACGGGCGCGCGGCAATCCAGCCTCGGCCGAGGCGATCCGGAAAGAAGTCGTACGGCTTGTCGGCGACGATTTCTCCAAGCTGAAGCCGGGCTCGGACCAGGCGATGCATCTGAAGCAGGTGCTGATCGAGCAGGGCGCCTGGAGCCAGTATCTCGAAGTCGGCATCGGGCCTGACGCGGAGGTCTTCACCAAGGCGCCTGTGCTGTCGTCGGTCGGGTCGGGCATGGATGCCGGGCTGCATCCGAAATCGACCTGGAACAATCCCGAACCGGAAGTGGTGCTGGCGGTGTCGAGCCGTGGCAACATCGTCGGCGCCACGCTCGGCAACGACGTCAATCTCCGCGACTTCGAGGGACGCTCGGCATTGCTGTTGTCGAAGGCCAAGGACAACAACGCCTCCTGCGCGATCGGCCCGCTGCTGCGCCTGTTCGATGCCACGTTCAGCCTCGACGATGTGCGCAAGATGGATGTCGCACTGGAGGTGAAGGGCGCCGACGGCTTCGTGCTTGACGGCCATTCCTCGATCTCCAAGATCAGTCGCGACCCGACCGACCTCGTCGCGCAGACCGTCGGCCGCGTGCACCAATATCCAGATGGCTTTGCGCTGTTTCTCGGCACCATGTTCGCGCCGGTCAAGGACCGCGACGCGGCCGGCCAGGGCTTCACCCACAAGAGCGACGACATCGTCACCATCGCAGCGCCTCAGCTCGGCAAGCTCGTCAACCGCATGCGCAACAGCGATGAATGCGAGCCGTGGACGTTCGGCGTCGGCGCGCTGATGCGGAATCTGGCGAAGCGTGGGGTGATTTGAAGGAAGTTGTTCGTCATTGCGAGCGAAGCGAAGCAATCCAGGGTCGAGAGAAGATTCTGGATTGCGTCGTCACTACGCGCCTCGCAATGACGGGAGAGAGCGCCTCAACCACTGGCAAATCTCGGCGGCTCACGCGCTCCGCGCCACCGGCCCCCGTTGTCCGCCCATCGCGAGCACCGTGCGGCGGTTGGCGATCGCCTCGTGAAACTGGATCAGCACCAGGTTGAAGGCGGCGAGATCGCCGTCCTCGATCGCGCCGTCGTCGTGGCAGGCGAGGGTCTCGCGCAGGATCTCGTCGGCTTCGCATTGCATCGTGTCGAGTTCGTCGAGCGTCTGCGCCTCGCGCGCGGCCGCGATGGCGGCGAGCAGGCGGTCGCGATGCTCGGTGTTCTCCTTGCGCTCGTTGCGCTTGAGATAATGCCGCAGCCAGGCCGCGGCCGATCCCAGGCCGGACAGCAGCAGCACGCCACCCCAGAGATAGTCGCTGTATTTGTCGAGAAAGCTGCGCTCGTTGTTATCGATAAAGGCGGCGGCGCCTGGATGGGCCGGCAGCGCCGCGTCCTTGTCGGTGTCCGGTTTCTGGATCTTCCCCGCGGCGGGCATCGCCTTGGCCAGCTGCGGCTTGACCGCGAACAGCTGACGCGTGAACGCGGCGGCCGTATCCTCGGACAGCGAAGCGGGGGCGATGATCAGCTGGTTGATGCCGACCGTCTCGATCTTGTCGTCGGGCCGCTGCGGCGTCGTGCCGAAGGCGCCGGGCGGGATCTCTTCGGATTCGTAGAGCGGATGGCGCTCGGCGATCGCCTCGGACACGTCGACGGCAAGGAATTTCGGCTCGCTGCGGCGGCGCGCCGTGGTCGACAATGCATCGGCAATGGTCTTGTCGTTGAGCGCGCCGACCATTGCGAACGCGTCCAGCGTGACATCGGCCGTCATGTCGGTCATCTGATCGACGCCGAATTGCACCATCGTGACCTTGTCCGGACTGATGCCGGACTCGCCGAGCACGACCCGAAGCAGGGCGATGTTGACCTGACTGACCCCGATGACGCCAAGGCGATGGCCGGCAAGATCGGCGAGGCTCTTGACCTTCGGCTTCGCCCCGCGCGAGGCCGCTGACCACAGCACCAGAACATTGCGACGCAGGATCGCCATCGACCGTGCGGTTGGTGGCATCTGCAGATCGCCGCGCGTGACCGCGAGATCGGCCTGCCCGTTGGTCAGCAAGGTGATGCTTTGCAGCGGGCCATCGGCTGCGACCGGCACCAGATGCACTGGGCTGTCCTTGGTATCGAAGGCCTGCACCATCGCCTGAACCAGCGTTTCGTCGTCGCTGCCGGCAGGCCCGACTGCAATGCGCAAGGTGGCCGGCTGCCAGACCCAATAGCTGACAGCCAGCGCGACCGTCAGCAGCGACAGAAAGCTGGCCAGCGCGAGCAGCGCCGGAAAGCGCCGACGCCGGCGCAGCTTTGCGCTGTTCGTGGTGGCAGCAAGCGGAGGCATCGGCGGTTCACAGCTATCCGGGCGCGCACGGGCGAAGGCGCATCATACACCAGGATCGTGACGGCTGAAGCTGTGCTTGTCGAGGCGCGCAATGCCCCCCGGCCGCCGGCGCGGGTCACCGTTCCGCGACCGGCGTCACGCGTTCACGCATGGCTGGAGGCCAGTTGCGCGGCGGGCCTGCGCGGCTGGTCGGACCGTTGTGCGGTTTCGCCATGAAGCTTCCGCGCATGCAAGGCCGTAGGCGCGGCGTCGTGTCCGCGCGCAGGATCGCTGCGACGCGGATCGCCTTGCCATTGCACGGGTCCCTGTTCGCTAACCAAATGTGGGCTGCCGGCCGTCGGCACCAGGGCCGGCGCGCGCCTCTCGAAGGGATCGAGCGGCGCCTCGCTGCTCGCTTGCTGCGGAGGCCGCCGCGCCACCAGCGTCTTGATCTTGCCGAGCAGGCCGGCCGGCTCCTCGGGAGCCGCTGACTCGAACGGATCGGCATAGAAGGTGGCACCGGCCTTCTCGACCAGACCCGCGAGCGCGCTCACCATGCGCGGCGAGCCGCAGGCGTAAACGACATCGGATGCGGTGAGTGTCGGCATGTGGGCCTCGATCCGTCCGGTGCGGATGGAGGGATGATTGATCGGCCCTTCTTCGACGGTCGGAATGATCTTGACGTTGGGCAGCCGAGCCAGCTGCGCCAGCACCGGCGTCATGTAGAGTGCAGGAAGCTTGCGCGCGCCTGCGATGATGATGATCGGGCGGTCCCGGGATTCGCGTAGCGCCACGGAGGCGATGGCCCAGATCGGCGCGAAGCCGGTGCCGCTTCCGGCCAGGATCAGTCGGCCGGCGCCGCCGGGCCGCAGGAATGCGTGCCCATAGGGGCCCTGGATGCGCAGCCGGTGCCCCGGCCTGATGCTGTTGCCGAGCGCGGAGGTGACGCGCCCGCCGCGCACACGTTTGACATTGAGGTGGATGACGCGTCCGCCGATGCGGCCGTCGAAGGAGGCGGTGGGACTATAGGCGCGGGCCGGAAAACCGTTGAACGCGAACTTGAAATATTGTCCGGGCAGATAGGTGATGCTCTTCTCGGGAGCGATCATGAGCTCCATGATGTCGGGTGCGAGCTCGCGCAAGCCCACCAGCCGTGCCCGTGCCGTGTCGATCTCGGGCACATCCTCGGTCTCGACTTCGAGATCGGAGACCACGCGCGCCTGACAGGCGTGGACCATGCCTTGCGTATGGGTTTCGCCGCATACGGTCTGGCCTTTGGCGACGTGCACCATGCAGGTGCCGCAGGTCCCGGCGCGGCAGTCGTACGGAATCTCGACACCGTTCGCCAACGCGCCGTCGAGCAAGACATCGCCGGCGCGAACGCGGAACGTGCGGCCCTTGATCGTGACAGTCCTGAAATTGCTCATTGTTCACTCCTCAAATCGGGGCGCGCGAAGGGCGCGGTGTGATACGGGTCGCGCATACCGCGGCCCGGATCACGCGTCGTTGTGCGCGATGTCAGGCTTTGCCCGGTGCAACACGGATGAGATTCTTGTTCGCCGTCGTCTCGAACCGGCTGGACCAGTAGTTCGAGGCCATGACCGGTCGCTTCAGCCAGCTCACCTTCGGCGCGCGAAGCACGATGAACCAGAAGAAGAACGGCGTGGTGACCATGTGAGAGACGAGCGGGAACCAGTCCGGCAGCAAAGAGGCCGGACCGGGGAGACGGTACCAGTAATAGGTGCTGATCGCCGCGGCCGCGAAAATCCGATGCAGGGTGGCGCGGGCGTCCGGCTTGTGACGCAGCACATACTCGCCGATCTTGAAGATGAAGTAGGTCACGACGCAAGCCAGCAGCGGCCAAGCATAGGCCGTCATGATCGCATTGCTGTCCACCTCATTGGGGGCATAGTCCTTGACCTGATACCAGCCCCAGACAAATCCCGGAAAGCTTCCGACCAGGAAGTTGCCGAGAAACTGCTGAAGCTTGTTGCCGCTGGTCACGGTCGGCGTCAGTTCCGGGGTCGAATCCGGGCAGGGGTTGCTGCAGCCCTCGCACAGATTGCAGCGCGCGTTCTTGAAGGTGAGGGCCGGGTTGGTGCCGTAGAGCCGCTCCACCGGGTGGATGGGGCACAGCGAAGTGCACCAGCCGGACCGCATCTCGAACAGCGAGCCCATGGTGAAGGCGATGACGGCAGCCGACAGCAGCATGATTGCTGTCAGCGGGCCATCGACATTCAGCCCGATGCGCCGCATCGGCACCACGATGAACAGCAGGATGACGCTGATCAGGCCCAGGCTGGCGGCGCCCCATTCGGGCATCCTGATGTTGCGGGAGATGCCGAGCTTCTGGGGCAACATGTGCATCGTCGCCATCGGACAGACATTGCGCCACAGCCCGGGCGAGATCGTGACCAGCGCCGGCGCAACTGGAATCAGGAAATTCCACATCAGCCCAATGCCGGCGGCCGGCCAGAACAGCAGCAGGCCGACCAGCACCACGCCCACGGTGAACATGACGGACTGGAGCGTCACCCAGACGCGCCGGCTCTTTGGACTGACGGTGCGGCTGGTTCCAGCCGATCCCGGGCTGTATCTGGTGGGTGATACGCGCACGGCCATGTTGGCCTGTGAGAACGACTCTCGGCGATGCCGAGGGGACTCGTATTTGACTGACTGACGGGCGCTGTTGTTCTGCATTGCTGTCCAGGGCGCGGGTTTTGACATCAAAGCGCGCGACGCATTCGACACTGCAGGCTGCCGCCGAAGGCCACGCGCACTCAATCGTGAAGCTAGCGGCGAGATGTGGCGGTTTTCGATGACCATTATGAACATCCCGCGGCCTTGCTGCGGTCTGCCTGCGGCGGGTTGATCTGGATCAAATGCGAAGCGCCATTTGATCCAGATCAATGCAGTTGGCGTCCGAATCCGCATGCCCGACTTGTTAGTATGTCCTCGAGCATCGAAGGCTCTGCACGCCTCATTCCTGCAGGGTGCTTTGGCTTGCGAGAGCATTCGGCATAGGCGGCATGCACGAATTGCCCGTCGTGCCAATCTGCCGCATGCGTGCGGCCTTGCCGTGTCGGGCAAATCACGACGATCATCCCGGCCATCCTGCTTGCGACGAAGAGGGGCGTTTCGGCCGATCGTCACGAAACGTAGCGGCGGGGAGCGGTGGACGCTTCGGACTTGGGGCCTTGCTAGCGCGGGCCGGCGAGCAAGTCGGATGCGGACAGTCAAGTCGCGTGGTCCTGATACCCCGACGCTGGTATCCAGCGCAATGCGCGCAAGCGCGTTGTCGCGACACGGTGGCCAACAAGCCCGGCGCACCGAGGAGATCGCGAAGCAGCTGTTAAAACCATCGCGCAGGGAAGGCCGGGATGTCTCGGCTGAACCTGTGGTACCTGCCGCCTGCATTCTTTCCGCAGGCGGGCCATGGGCGAGGCCAGCGCCCGGTCTTCCCTGCACCCTCTTTTATGGAGGGGCAAATGAATCTGCAAAGCTCGGACGCGAATGCGCCGCGGGAATGAATGGTCATGCGAAGCACACGAGTGTAACAACCTGGCTGTCGTCCCGGCCTTGAGCCGGGACCCATACTCCGGGAGCTATGTTGTAGTGTTCCGATATCTGACGATCTCGCAACTAAGAACGGCCGGTGGTTATGGGTCCCGGCGTACGCCGGGACGACAGCGGAGGGTGTCGCTCCGACCGGGCCTCCCTCACACCGGCAAGGCAATCGAGTATTTCACCTGGCTCAGCGCAAAGCTGCTCTCGATCGAGGCGATGCCGTCGAGCCGTGTCAGCTTGCTCTTCAGGAACGCCTCGTAGGACGACAGGTCGGCGGCCACCACGCGCAGGAGATAATCGCGGTTGCCGGTCATCAGATAGCATTCCAGCACCTCGGGCCATTTCGAGATCGCGCGTTCGAAGCGCGCGAGATCTTCTTCCTTCTGGCGCGCGAGCTTGATCGAGATGAAGACCGAGACATGCAGCCCGAGCGCCTTCTGGTCGACGGTTGCGATGTAATTGGTGATGACGCCGCGCTCTTCGAGAAGCTTCACCCGGCGGTGGCAGGGCGACACCGACAGGCCGACCTTGTCGGCGAGCTCCTGCATGGTGATGCGACCGTCGGCCTGCAGCAGGCCGAGGATCTTGCGGTCGATGGGGTCGAGATCGGGCATTGGGATAAAATCCGAGCGAGCTGGGCAGGAATGGGAAATTGTACCAATAATCTGCCTCAAAGCGCAAAAGATTGAGAATTATGGTCGGCCTATCGGGATTAACATCCGCGAATCCTGTTCCCGCCGGGAGGAGCGCCATGGCGACGTCACCTGCACAATCCGACCGTCTCGACCTGTTGAATGCGCTGGCCCGCAAGGTGCTGTGGCTGTCGTCCTGGACCATCCACCACGCCAACCACGTTCGGCCCAATGTCGACGGGCTGAAGGTCGGCGGCCATCAGGCCTCCTCCGCCTCGCTCGCCACCATCATGTCGGCGCTGTATTTCTCGGTGCTGCGGCCCGAGGACCGGGTTGCGGTCAAGCCGCATGCAAGCCCCGTGTTTCATGCCATCCAATATCTGTTCGGCCGGCAGACCCGTGACAAGCTCGAGAACTTCCGCGGCTTCAAGGGCGCGCAGTCGTATCCCTCGCGGACCAAGGACACCGACGACGTCGATTTCTCGACGGGCTCGGTCGGCCTCGGCGTTGCGCAGACCTTGTTCGCCTCGCTGGTGCAGGACTACGTCGCCGCGCATGGCTGGATGAAGGACCGCCGCGAGGGCCGCATGATCGCGCTGGTCGGCGACGCCGAGATGGACGAGGGCAACATCTTCGAGGCCCTGGCGGAGGGCTGGAAACACGGCCTGCGCAACACCTGGTGGATCGTCGACTACAACCGGCAGAGCCTGGACGCCGTCGTGCGTGAAGGCCTGTGGGAGAGATTCGAGACCATGTTCCGCAATTTCGGCTGGGACGTGGTGATCGTCAAATACGGCTCGCTGATGCGCGATGCTTTCGCCGAGCCGGGCGGCGAGGCGTTGCGGCGCTGGATCGACAATTGTCCGAATGCGCTCTATGCGGCGCTGTGCTTCCAGGGCGGGGCGGCGTTCCGCAAGCATCTTTTGGACGACATCGGTGATCAGGGCGAGGTTTCCCGCCTCATCGCCAAGCGCAGTGACGACGAACTGCTGGCACTGATGTCCAATCTCGGCGGCCACGACATGGCGAGCATGCTGGAGGCCTTCGAGGCCATCGACCACGACCGTCCGGTCTGTTTCATCGCCTATACCATCAAGGGCGTCGGCCTGCCGTTCCAGGGCCACAAGGACAACCACGCCGGCCTGATGACCGTGTCGCAAATGGAAAAGTGGCGCAGCCAGCAGAACATCCGGCCCGGCCATGAATGGGATAAGTTCGAAGGCCTGCCGCAGGATCCGGCCAGGCTCGACGCCTTTCTTGCGGGCGCACCGTTCAATCGTGGGGAGCGTCGTCTCACCGATGCTGTGTTCGACGTGCCGGAGCGGCTGACATTCACGGCTTCGGCGCAGATGTCGACCCAGCAGGGCTTCGGCCTGGTCCTCAATGATCTCGCGCGCGGCGACAGCAAGCTGGCCTCCCGCATCGTCACCGCATCGCCTGATGTCACCGTGTCGACCAATCTCGGTGCCTGGGTCAACAGGCGCGGTCTGTTCGCGCGCGCCGAGAAGGCCGACCTGTTCCGCAGCGAGAAGATTCCATCGACCTACAATTGGGATGCATCGCCGAGGGGACAGCACATCGAGCTCGGGATCGCCGAGATGAACTTGTTCATCTTGGCCTCCGCGCTTGGGCTATCCCACGCCGTCAACGGCACGCGGCTGTTGCCGGTGGTTACGCTGTACGATCCCTTCATCGAGCGCGGGCTCGATGCGCTGAACTACGCCTGCTATCAGGATGCGCGCTTCATGGTGGCGGCGACGCCATCCGGCGTGACATTGGCTCCAGAGGGCGGCGCGCATCAATCGATCGCCACGCCGCTGATCGGCATGGCCCAGGACGGCCTGTCGTCGTTCGAGCCAGCTTTCGTCGACGAACTCGCCGTGATCATGAAATGGGGCTTTGGCCACATGCAAGCCGCGAGCGGCGAGGGCGGCTCGGTCTATCTGCGGCTGTCGACCCGCACAGTCGAGCAGCCGCAGCGGATCATGACACCGGAGCAGGAGAGCGGCATCACCGAAGGGGCCTACTGGCTGCGCAAGCCCGGGCCGAATGCGGAAGCGATCGTTGCCTATACCGGCGCGGTTGCGCCCGAGGCGATCGAGGCGACAGGGCTGATCGGCGAAAGCCGCCGTGACGTCGGCCTGCTCGCCATCACCTCGGCCGACCGGCTGCATGCCGGTTGGACCGCCGCACGGAATTTGCGTCGGGTGCGCCGTGGCGTGCAGCACTTAAGCCATATCGAGAAACTGCTGGCACCGCTGCCGCGCGATTGCGGCATCGTCACCGTCATCGACGGTCACCCGGCCACGCTCGGCTGGCTCGGCAGCGTACGTGGTCACCGCGTCGAGGCGCTCGGGGTCGAGCGGTTCGGCCAGACCGGCACCATCGACGACCTCTATCGTTTCAACGGCATCGATACCAACGCCATCATCGATGCGGCCGAAAGCCTCACCGGCGCGCCTGTGCTGCATCGCAAAATGGCGGTTTGAACGGAGTTGTTTCACCAAATTGGGCTGTGGCCCCTGCGAAAGCAGGGGTCTATAACCACAGGGAGCAGTTGTTCAGGGACTAGCAGTCAGGCTTTGCTCGCGACGTGCCAAATGGAGAGATCACGCGGTATGGGTCCCGGCGCGCGCTCCGCTTGGCCGGGACGACAGTGAGGATGTGGTTGCTGCCTTGCCAGCGTCACGCTCGCGCCCTTATATCCTGGCCAGCGCAACGCTGCCCCGCATAGGGCGGGTTCAACCAAAAAGGCATTCGTGCAAGGATGCT
This sequence comes from Bradyrhizobium sp. HKCCYLS1011, assembly GCF_051167795.1. Taxonomy (NCBI): domain Bacteria; kingdom Pseudomonadati; phylum Pseudomonadota; class Alphaproteobacteria; order Hyphomicrobiales; family Nitrobacteraceae; genus Bradyrhizobium; species Bradyrhizobium sp. HKCCYLS1011. Next base: position 296,191 of record NZ_JBNPTT010000007.1, read on the forward strand.
TGCGACGAAACGCCCCCTCCATTTGCTCTCCCGATTTGAAGAGGTTTTCCGATGGTCAACCGCATGCAGTTCTACATCGACGGCGCCTGGGTCGATCCCGTCGTCAAGAAGTCCACCCCGGTCATCAATCCCGCGACTGAGGAGGCGATGTATGAGGTTGCGCTCGGCTCGAAGGCCGATGTCGACAAGGCCGTCGCCGCCGCCAAGCGCGCATTTGTGACCTTTTCGCAGACCTCGCGCGAAGAGCGGGTGGCGCTGCTCGAGAAGATCATCGCGGTCTACAAGGGCCGCATGAAGGAGATCGGCGCCGCGGTCTCCGACGAGATGGGTGCGCCGCTGCCGATGGCCGAGAAGCTGCAGGCCGGCGCCGGCCTCGGCCATCTGATGTCGACGCTCGACGTCTTGAAGAAATACGAGTTCGAGGAGACGCTGCCGTCGGCGGTGGTGGTTCGCGAGCCGGTCGGCGTGGTCGGCATGATCACGCCCTGGAACTGGCCGCTGAACCAGATCGCCTGCAAGGTCGCCCCGGCGCTCGCGGCCGGCTGCACCATGATCCTGAAGCCCTCCGAATTCACGCCGACCTCGGCGCTGATCTTTGCCGAAATCCTGCATGAAGCCGGCGTGCCGAAGGGCGTGTTCAACCTGATCAACGGCCTCGGGCCCGAGGTCGGCGCCGCCATGAGCGAGCACCCCGACATCGACATGATCTCCTTCACCGGCTCGACGCGTGCCGGCGTGGACGTTGCCAAGCGGGCGGCGCCGACGGTGAAACGCGTCAGCCAGGAGCTCGGCGGCAAGTCGCCGAACGTGATCCTCGAGGGCGCCGACCTGACCAAGGCGGTGACCGGCGGCGTCATGCACATGTTCAATAATTCCGGCCAGTCCTGCAACGCGCCCTCGCGCATGATCGTGCCGCTGTCGCAGATGAAAGAGGTGGCGGCGATCGCGAAAGCCGCGGCTGACAAGACCAAGGCTGGCGACCCGCGCGGCGATGGCACCACGATCGGCCCGGTCGTCAATCGCGGCCAATGGGAGAAGATCCAGACCCTGATCAATAAGGGCATCGAGGAGGGCGCAACCCTCGTCGCCGGTGGTCCGGGCCTGCCGGAAGGGGTCAACAAGGGCTACTATGTACGCCCGACCATCTTCGCCGACGTCACCAATGAGATGACGATCGCGCGCGAGGAGATCTTCGGGCCGGTGCTCACCATCATCGGCGCCAAGGACGAGGCCGATGCGGTGCGCATCGCCAACGACACGCCCTATGGCCTCGCCGGTTATGTCTACGGTCCGACGGTCGAGGACGCCCGCCGGGTCGGCCGTCAGATCCGCGCCGGCAACGTCAATTTGCAGGGCGTGCCGAATGATCGCACCGCGCCGTTCGGCGGCTACAAGCAGTCTGGCAACGGCCGCGAATGGGGCCGCTACGGGCTCGAGGAATATCTCGAGGCCAAGGCCGTCGCGGGCTACAACGCCGCGTGAGGTGACTGCTACATACGAGATGTCGTCCCCGCGAACGCGGGGACCCATAACCACCGGCCGCCGTTCTTATGTAGAGCGTCGGCCACTCGGGCTCCGCCCGGCATTGCGCGGTCGCGCGACGAGCGCAGGGCGCTCGCGCTGGGGTCCCGGATCGCGTTCGCTCTGGATGGCACCGCGCGCCACCAGGAGCTCACTTGTCCGGGACGACAGGCCGCTATCCGCCCAGCGCGCCCTGCGTGTTCACATAAAGCGCGTAGATCGACTGGGATGCCGCCATGAACAGCCGGTTGCGCTTCAAGCCGCCGAAGCAGACATTGGCGCAGCGTTCGGGCAAGGCGATGCGGCCGATCGGCGCGCCGTCGGGCGCGAACACCATGACGCCGTCGAGCTCGGGCGAGCCCATGCCCCAGCCGCACCAGAGATTGCCGTCGATATCGCAGCGCATGCCGTCCGGCGTGCCAGGGCCGGCGTCGATGTGGACACGCTTGTGGCTGAGCTTGGTGCCGTCGGGCGACACGTCATAGGCCAGGATCTTGCGGGTCGGTTCGCCGCGGGATTCGACGACGTAGAGGATCTTTTCATCGGGCGAGAAGCACAGCCCGTTCGGCCCCAGCACGCCTTCCGCAACGATGCTGGCTTTGCCGCTGGCCCCGTCGATCCGGTAAACGTGGGTCTCGATCTCCGGCTCGGCCTTGTAGCCCTCGTAATTGCCGAGCAGGCCGAAGGTCGGATCGGTGAACCAGATCGAGCCGTCGGATTTCACCACCACATCGTTGGGCGAGTTCAGCCGCTTACCGTCGAAGGAGTCCATCAGCACCGTGATGGAACCGTCATATTCGGTGCGGACCACGCGCCGTCCGCCATGCTCGCAGGTGACGAGCCGTCCTTGGCGGTCGCGGGTGTTGCCATTGGCGAAGTTCGACGGCTTGCGGAAGACGCTGACGGTGCCGGTCTCTTCCTCCCATTTGAGAATACGCTGGTTCGGGATGTCACTGCACAAGAGGTAGCGGCCGTCACCGAACCACACCGGCCCTTCGGCCCAGCGCAGGCCGGTAGCGATGCGTTCCACGGCCGACAATTTCAGCCAGTATTTTTCAAATCGCGGATCGAGCGCCTGGATCGCCGGATCGGGATAGTAGGTCGCCGGACGCCAGCCATGGGACGGAGTATTTGCATCGGACATTTGCTGATCTCGTTGTTGCGTTCCCTCGCAATTTCTCTGCTATCATCCTTGCGCAATGACCGCAAACGCGTGGTTGGAATCCAACCACCAGCGGACCGAAGACGAGGGATGAAATGCCACGCATATTGATGACCGGTGCGAGCGGAGGGATCGGCACGTCGCTGCGCAAGCTGCTGCCGCCGGTCTATCCGGACCTTCTGCTCAGCGACCTGAAGCCACCGGCCGATCTGTCCAGCCAGGAGACGTTCAAGGCGGCCGATCTTGCTGATCTCGCGCAGGTCGAGGCGCTCTGCGAGGGCGTGGACGGCATCCTGCATTTCGGCGGCTACTCGGTCGAAGGTGCGTGGAACGATATTCTGCAGGCCAACATCATCGGCGGCTACAATCTGTTCGAGGCTGCCCGCAGGAAGGGCGTCAAGCGGGTGGTGTTTGCCTCGTCCAATCATGCCGTCGGCTTCTATCCGCGGCATCGCAAGATCGACAACGATGTCCAGCCGCGCCCCGACGGCCGTTACGGCGTCAGCAAGGTGTTCGGCGAGGCGGTCGGTTCGCTGTACGCCGACAAGCATGGGCTGAAGGTGACCTGCATCCGCATCGGCAATTTCGGCGACAAGCCGCTCGACCGCCGCAGGCTGTCGATCTGGCTGAAGCCGGAGGATCTGGTGCAGCTCTGCCGGATCGGGCTCGAGCACCCGGACATCCATTTCGAGGTCCTGTATGGCGCCTCATTGAACGAGCGCGCCTGGTGGGACAATCAGCGCGCCTATGATCTCGGTTATCGGCCGACCGGACGCGCCGAGGATTTTCGCGAGCACGCTTTTGCCGAACAAGAGAAGCTGCCCGCCGATCCGATCGGGGATTATTTCCAAGGCGGTTCGTTCTGCAGCATCGAGTTCGACGGCGACAGGAGCGGGATCATCGACTGGGGCTGAGCATACGGCACGTCATTCCGGGGCGCGCGGCACGCGCGAACCCGGAATCTCGACGTGGGAAGCACACGAAAGACAATCTCCAGATTCCGGGTTCAGCCGCTGGCGCGGTTGCCCCGGAATGACGAAGAAGAAGCTCGTTGCAAAGTAGAAGAGACGAAGACCATGACCGACGGATTGCGCAAGGGACTGACCGCTTACGGCGACGCCGGATTTTCGCTGTTCCTGCGCAAGGCCTTCATCAAGGCGATGGGCTATTCGGATGATGCGCTGGATCGCCCGATCGTTGGCATCACCAACACCTATAGCGACTACAATCCCTGCCACGGCAACGTGCCGCAGATCCTGGATGCGGTGAAGCGCGGCGTGATGCTGTCGGGCGCGATGCCTTTCGTGTTCCCGACCATCTCGATCGCTGAAAGCTTTGCGCATCCGACCTCGATGTATCTGCGCAACCTGATGGCGATGGAAACCGAGGAGATGATCCGGGCGCAGCCGATGGATGCCGTGATCGTGATCGGCGGCTGCGACAAGACCCTGCCGGCCCAGATCATGGCGGCGCTGTCGGCGGATCTGCCGACGGTGGTCATTCCGGTCGGGCCGATGGTGGTCGGTCATCACAAGGGCGAGGTGCTGGGCGCCTGCACCGATTGCCGCCGGCTGTGGGCGAAATATCGCGCCGGCGAGATCGACGACGCCGAGATCGAGGCGGTGAACGGACGGCTCGCACCGTCGGTCGGCACCTGCATGGTGATGGGCACGGCCTCGACCATGGCCTGCGTCACCGAGGCGCTCGGCCTGTCGCTGCCGATGAGCGCGACCATTCCGGCGCCGCACGCGGAGCGCTTCCGCTCGGCCGAGGCGAGCGGGCGTGTTGCGGCCGAAATGGCCAAGGCGAAAGGACCGCGCCCGAGCGAGCTGCTGACGCCAGCGGCATTCAGGAATGCGCAAGTGGTGCTGCAGGCGATCGGCGGCTCGACCAACGGGCTCATTCATCTCACCGCGATCGCCGGCCGCACGCCGCACGCAATCGATCTCGACGCCTTCGATAGGCTGGGCCGCGAGGTGCCGGTGCTGGTCGATCTCAAGCCGTCTGGCGAGCACTATATGGAGCATTTCCATCACGCCGGCGGCGTGCCGAAACTGCTCAAGCAGCTCGGTGATCTCATCGATCTCGACGCCAGGACCGTCACCGGCGAGACCCTGCGCAACATCGTCGCCAACGCGGAGGAGGTGCCCGGGCAGGACGTGATCCGCGCGCGGGCCGATCCGATCAAGCGCGAAGGTGGCCTCGCCGTGCTGCGCGGCAATCTCGCCCCGCGTGGCGCGGTCATCAAGCATTCGGCGGCCAGCCCCAAATTGCTGCAGCACACCGGTCGCGCTGTGGTGTTTGACTCCATCGAAGACATGACCCGGCGGATCGACGATCCCGATCTTGACGTGTCGGCAGACGACATTCTGGTGCTGCGCAATGCCGGGCCGAAGGGCGCGCCAGGCATGCCGGAGGCCGGTTATCTGCCGATCCCCAAGAAGCTCGCGCGCGGCGGCACCAAGGACATGGTGCGCATCTCGGACGCGCGCATGAGCGGAACGGCATTCGGCACCATCGTCCTGCACATCACCCCGGAATCTGCTGTCGGCGGGCCGCTGGCGCTGGTGCAGACCGGCGACATGATCAGGCTCGATGTCGAAAAGCGCAGCATCGATCTGCTGGTCGACGACACGGAGATGGCGAAACGCCGTGTCGCGTTGCAACAGGCGGTGACGCCGAAATGGGCCGAGCGCGGCTACGCCCATCTGTTCCACGAGACCATTCTGCAGGCCGATGATGGCTGCGATTTCGATTTCATGCGCCGCAAGGGAAAGGGTTGAGCTGATCGCGCGAACAACGGCTGGGGGCATGTTCAATTGACAATCCGACACAGCCAGTGGGATGATCCCCGAAAATCATAACGGGGGAGGGGCATCGTGAGAGGTCGGCTCATTGGTGCATGGGCGTTCGCTGCGGCGATCGCTTCTGCAGCAACTGCGAGTGCGCAGGACGTCAAGCATTATCGCTTCGCCTATGATCAGCCTCGGAACACCGGCTACTCCATTGCCGGAGACTTGTTTGCCGACAAGCTCAAGGAACTGAGCAAGGGCAGCATCATCATCGACCAGTATCCCGGCGCGCAGCTCGGGCAGGAGCCGCAGATCCTGCAACTGGTCAAGGCCGGTGATATCGATTTCGCGATCGTCTCCTCGGCCAATACGGCGACGATCTCGCCGCAAGCCGGCGTCATGTCGCTGCACTTCCTGTTCCGCAACGAAGCTCACGTGATCAAGGGGCTGGCCGACCCCCAGGTTTTCGAGGCGATCAAGACCATGATCGACGAGACCACGCAGGGCCTCCACGTCATCGGGACCGGGTCGCAGGGTGTGCGCCACATCTACAGCAAGAAGGAGATTCACAAGATCGACGACATCAAGGGCATGAAGATCCGCGTCCAGGCCACCGCGACCGAAGACACCATGTTCCCGGCCTATGGTGCGCAGACGGTGCATATGCCGTTCGGCAGCGTGTACACCTCGCTGCAGACCGGCGTGGTCGACGCGGCGGAAAACAGCATCAATGTCTATCTCGTCAACAAGCACTACGAGGTGGCTCCGGTGCTGTCCATCACGGAGCATGAGGCCAACAACGCGCTGGTTTTCATCAGTGACAAGCTCTGGCAGAGCTTGTCGGCCGAGCAGCGGCAATGGGTGCTGGCGGCGGCAGCCGAAATCAGTGCGAAAGAGCCGGCGAAGGCCTTCGAGCTGGAAAGGACGGCGGCCGCCAAGCTGAAATCGCTCGGCGTCAAGATCGTCGAGGATGTCGACAAGAGGAGCTTCACCACAATCGCCGATCCCTATCTCGACAAGCTTGCGAAGGAGCTCGGCCCGCACGCCGAAAAGATCAAGAACCTGATCCGTGCAATTAACTAAGCCGCCGCGCCAACAACAGGCTTGCCGGCCATTGCCGGGCCGGGAGAATTGATCGGGGAACGACGAGGAAGCGGATGTCCATCGCCGACAAGCTCGTGCTGCAACGGCAGCGTCATCTGAAGTGGCGTAAGCTGGACGCGCTCGAGCTGGTGCTGATGATGCTCTGCGGCGCTCTTTGCTTCGGCTTCTCGATGTCTGTCACTGCCGACATCGTTACGCGCACCATAGGTCATCCCTGGCTGTGGCTGCAGGAGGTTACGTCCACCCTGTTCGTCTATGCGATATTCATTGGCGCTGCGGTTGCGACGCGCCGCAACGATCATCTGTATCTGACCGCGATTGCCGAATCGATGCATGGCGCGCCGCGCCTTGTCGTCGAAATAGTATTGCGTCTCGTCGTGCTGGGCGTCGCGCTGTGCCTGATCTGGTACGGCTACCTCAATTTCCTCCGCGGCTTCGGCAGTTTTCGGTTGCCCTCCGGCACACCGATCGCGTCGCTCTATGTCGTCATACCGCTTTCCGGCGTGCTGATCGCGCTATTTGCCATCGAGCAGCTAGTCAACGGCATTGCCAACGGCTTTGACCGTCCGGAGCTGTTGGAATCGGAAGGTGTGATTTTGCCGCTGCAGACGGGCGCAGGTCGGAGCGATCGGACGTGAGCCCTCCGGTTATCCTCGCGCTTATGTCCGTCTGCTTCTTGTCGTTTGGCTATCTCGGCGTTCCGGTGCCGTTCTCGCTGCTGGCAGGCGTGTTCGTCGGCGCCCACCTCGCCGACGTCTCGCTCGCGGCGATCGTGCAGAAGATCTTCGATGGCGTCGATTCCGAGGCGCTGCTCGCGATCCCGTTCTTTCTCTTGGTCGGCGAACTCATGAGTTCGGCCAATGTCGTGGTCCGGATCGCCAACCTGTCGGTGTCGCTGGTCGGACATATCAGGGGCGGGTTGTCGCAGGTGGTCGTCGTCTTCAGCATGTTCTTCTCGGAAATGTCAGGATCGACCACGGCCGATGTCGCGGTCATGAGCCGCGCGCTCGGTGGACCGATGCGGCGGGAGGGCTATGAGCCCGCGTTCATCGCGGCCATCATTGCGGCCGCCTCCACCATTGCCGCCCTGGTACCGCCGAGCATCACGGCGGTCGTCTACGGCGCGGTCGGCAATGTCTCGATCGCCGGTCTGTTCATGGCGGGCGTCGTGCCGGGCTTCATGATCGGCTTCGGACTGATGATCTACTGCTACTTCTTCGGTCCTTCCGGCTTGCGCAAGCCGCGCGCGCCGCTCCGCCAAGTGATCTTCGCAGGTGCAGATGCGGCCCTGCCGCTGATGATTCCTGTGATCCTGCTCGGCGGCATCTTGACCGGTTGGTTCACGCCGACTGAGGCCGGTGTGGTCGCCGTGGCCTGGATCATCCTGGTCGTCATTCCCGCGCTCAACCGTGGTCACCTGAAGAAGATCCCTTACGATTTCTGCCTGGCGGGGCTGATCTTCTCGCTGCCGCTGATCACCATCGGCGCCGCAAATGCGTTCGGCTGGATGCTCGCCTATCTGCGCGGCGCCATCTTCATCACCGACTGGATCACAGCGATTGCCGGCAACGATCCGCATTTGATCATGCTGTTGATGGTGCTGCTGTTCACCATCATCGGCGATTTCATCGAGCCAGTGCCGACCATCATCATCTTCATGCCGCTGGTCAACGCGCTGACGCAGGCTGGCGACATCAACGGGGTGCACATGGGCGTGGTGCTGATCGCGACGCTCGCCTTCGGCCTGATCACGCCGCCCTATGGGCTCGTGCTGCTGATGGCGTCCAAATTCGTAAACGTCAGTTTCGCAAAAGCGTTGCGCGCGGCGTTGCCGATCTATGTCGTGTTCCTGATCACGATCACCTTCACAATCTATTTCCCAAGCGTTGTGCTGTGGCTGCCCAAGCATGTGATTCCAGAATCGGTCGGCTGCTTCAAATCGCCGGCCGGTACCGGTTACATCTGTCCGAATTGAGTGACGCACCGGCTGGGGTCGTCTATTTGTCCTTACGGGTGAACCTCCGCGTCGCGGTCAGGAACTCGTCGGTGTGCATGCATGCGATGATCGCATCGCGTTCGGCTGCGAGCTGATCCTCGACCGCGCTGGTCGGCGCACGATGGATCAGCGCCTTGGTCGCCCCGATCCCCGCGGGCATGTTCTGCGCCAGTCGCTCAGCGAACGCCCGGGTGGCTGCTGCCAGATCCGAGGCCGGCACGATCTTGGTGACGAGGCCCCATTCATAGGCTTGAGCTGCGGTGAAACTGTCCTCGGCCAAAAAGATCTGCAACGCGCGCCTGACGCCGACACTGGCGACCACACCGATCGTACCACCGCCATCCGGCGAGACGCCGAGCTTGGCATAAGCCGGGGTGAAGCGCGCCTCTTCGGCGGCGATGCAGAGGTCGGCGGCAAAGGCGAGCGACATGCCCGCGCCGGCGGCCGAGCCGTGCACGCTGGCGAGCACGATCTTTGGCATGCGCCTGAGAGCCGCGATGAAGGCATGATAGTGCTGCAGGAGCTCGCCAACCACAGGCGTGATGGTATCCGCCTCCGCCGCGGCGCCGATGGTCTGCAGATCACCGCCGGCGCAGAAGGCCCGGCCTTCGCCCCGCAGGACCAGCACGCGGACCTCCTTGTCGGCCTCGACCCGCAGCGCCAGGCGTTCCAATGTCTGTGCGATGGGCAGGTTGATGGCGTTGAACGCGGCGGGCCGGTTGAGCGTGATGGTGGCGATCGGACCGTCAATCGAAAGCAGCGCGGGTTCGTCGGCGGGCATGGCGTCCGGCATCGGTCCCTCCCAAGGTGTCTGTTGTTGGCCGCATTTAAATCGCAGACCGGGGCGGTGACAATCCCGAGGAAGTTTGCGACAAACCGGCTCGGACGGGCGGGCAAACGCGAGTATAGCGAGTAGGTGCGATGGGGCAGGGAGCGGTGGTAAAAGGCCCGGTGGTGATCGTGGGTGCAGGACATGCAGGCTTTCAGCTTGCGACGTCGCTGCGGCAGGCGGGCTTCGCCGACCCGATCCATCTGATCAACGACGAGGCGCATCTGCCCTATCAGCGGCCGCCGCTCTCCAAGGCCTATCTTAAAGGGACCGGGGGGCCGGAGACCTTGATGTTCCGGCCGCAGAAGTTCTATGCCGATCAGAACATCGATCTCGTCTATGACCGCGCGGTCGCGGTCCATCGCGACGCCCGCAACGTGCTGCTCGCCTCCGGTGCAACGCTCGACTACGGCCACCTGGTGTTCGCGACCGGTGCGCGCAATCGCCTGCTCGACATCCCCAACGCCAATTTGCCCGATGTGCGCTACTTGCGAATCCTGGATGACAGCGAGTCGCTGCGGACGCTGCTTGCCGGTGCTAAGCGGGTGGTGGTGATCGGCGCCGGCTTCATCGGGCTCGAATTCGCAGCGACCGCCCGCATCAAGGGGCTCGAGGTCGACGTGCTCGAGCTCGGCGCGCGGGTGATGGCACGCGCGGTCACGGCCGAGATCTCCGACTACTTTCAGAAGCAGCACGCGGATGCCGGCGTGCGGATTCATCTCGGGGTCCAGGCCACCAGCATCGAGGCAGATGGCGCCAAGGTTACGGGTGTTAGCCTGAGCGACGGGCGGCATATCCCGACCGATCTCGTCGTTGTCGGCGTCGGCGTGCTGCCCAACGTCGAGATCGCGTCTGAGGCCGGATTGCCGGTCGCCTCGGGCATCGTCGTCGATGAATATCTGCTGACCTCGGACCCGCATATTTCGGCGATCGGCGACTGTGCGCTGTTTGCCAGCCCGCGCTTCGGCGGCACGCTGCGGCTGGAGTCGGTGCAGAACGCGACCGATCATGCCCGTTGCGTCGCCGCGCGGCTTACGGGAGACGTCAAGCCTTACGATGGTCAGCCCTGGTTCTGGAGCGACCAGGGTAACGACAAGCTGCAGATCGCCGGCCTCACCACCGGCTATGATCAGGTGGTGCTGCGCGGTGATCCCGCGCAGAAGGCGTTCTCCGCCTTCTGTTACAAGGAGGGCAGGCTGGTTGGCATCGAATCCGTCAACCGCGCCGGCGATCACATGTTCGGCCGGAGGCTGCTCGCGGCCGAAGGCACGATCGACCCCCGCAAGGCGGCCGATCTGAACTTCGATCTGAAGAGCGCGCTGAACTAAACGACGACGCGGCCCCAGGCAGAGTTCGCTGCGACTGGATCAGACCCGGACTTCGAATTCCTGCTTCACCGCATCGATGTCGGCGAGTGTGGGCAGGCCGGCCTCGTTGCCGAGGCGCTGGATCTTGAAGGTCGAAGCCGCGCGTGCGAACTCGAAATGCTCCGCCCAGCGCTTCTCGGGATTGGCGAGGTACGAATAGACGTAGGCGCCGTGGAAGACGTCGCCGGCGCCGTTGGTGTCGATCACACGCTCGCGCGAAATCGGTAGCGCGGGCAGGGTGCGCACGGCGCCGGTCTCATCATACCAGAACAAGCCCTTTTCGCCCATGGTGACCCCCCCGATCCGGCAGCCGCGGCTCTTGAGATAATCCAGCATCTTCTCCGGCGTGAGATCCATCTGCTCGCACAACCGCTCGGCGACGATTGCGACATCGATGAATTCCAGCAACTCATGGGTGTTGGTGCGCAGGCCGCCACCATCGAGCGACGTCAGGATGCCGGCTTCGCGGCACAGCTTGGCATAGTGAATGGCAGCATCCGGCTGGTGGCCGTCGACATGCAGGGCACGGCAGTTGCCGAGATTAAGCTGCGGAAAAGGATGGATATGGGCGTCGTCACGGCAGCGGACGATCGCACGCTTGCCGTCCTTCGGCATGATGAAGGACAGCGACGAGGAATTGACCTTTCGCGGGTGCATCGAGATTCCGTACTTCGCGCACATGTCCTGGAACATGCGCCCCAGCCAGTCATTGGCCAGCGTGGCGATCAGGTCCGGTACGATCCCGAGCTTGGCGCAGCAGAATGCCGCGGTCACCGCATTGCCGCCGAACGAGACTGCATAATCCGATGCGACGTGTTTCTCGTCCCCGGTCGGCAGATGGTCGGTGATGAAGGTGACGTCGATGTAGGTCTGTCCAATAAAAAGCGCCTGCATAAGCTCTTCCGTCGTCCGCTAAGGGGGTGGAATCCGTGCTCCGCTCCCGAATCCGCGCGCATGTCGGGTTGGTCTCTGCGCCGGCTTTGGAAGCAGGAGCATGAGCAAATCCATGATTTCAGTGCGGTTTTGAATTGGAAGCTCCTCAGATGCAAGTTGGGGGCATTACCGATAGGAACTTCAAATTCTCCGCACCAAACCCCGGCGAGCCAGATTAGCAATCGGTCGAGGCGGATCAACGCTGAAATTGTTGGCAGATTCGTTACCACGCGATCGAGAATGACCAGTACAACCGCGGGCCCCCTGCCGGAGCGCCTGCGCGCGCGCTATCCTGAAAGGAGCACAGATTCGAAACCAGGAGCGATCGATGACGGTCTATGCGGGTCCGGTGTTCGACATGGCGGCGAAGCAATTCAATGTGATCGCCGATCATCTTGGCATCCCAAGCGACGAGCGCGACCGCCTGTTGTTGCCCAAACGTGCCATCACCGTCTCCTGTCCGATCCACCGCGACGACGGCAGCATCGCGGTGTACGAGGGCTATCGCGTCCAGCACCTCCTGACGATGGGGCCGACCAAAGGCGGCACGCGCTTCGCGCCGTCAGTCGATATCGGCGAGGTCGCGGCGCTGGCGATCTGGATGAGCTGGAAATGCGCCCTTGTCGGGCTGCCTTACGGAGGTGCCAAGGGCGGGGTGACTGTCGATCTCAGCCAGCTGTCGAAGCGTGAGCTGGAGTCGCTGTCGCGCCGCTACATGCAGGAAATGATCCCCTTTGTCGGTCCGCATACCGACGTCATGGCGCCGGATATGGGCACCAACGAGCAGGTCATGGCCTGGTTCATGGACACCTACTCGATGTACCAGGGCCAGACCGTGACCGAGATCGTGACCGGAAAACCCGTATTTTCCGGTGGCACCCTGGGCCGCCGCGAGGCGACCGGACGCGGCGTGGCCCATCTGTCCCGGCGCGTGATGGACGTGCTGTCGATCGATCCGACCAAGGCGACCGCGGTGGTGCAGGGATTCGGCAACGTCGGCTCCTACGCGGCGCTCGGCCTGCATCTGATGGGGCTGAAGGTGATCGCGGTCAGCGACCATACCGGGGCGCTGCATGATCACCGCGGGCTCGATATCCCTGCGCTGATGGATCATGCGATCAAGCACGGCAGCATTGCGGGCTTCTCGACCGAGCTCGCATTCGACCCGGCGGAGATCCTGACGCTCGCTTGTGATGTTCTGGTTCCCGCTGCGATCGAGCGTGTGATCGACGGCCGGGTGGCCGAAAAGCTGAAATGCCGCGTGCTGGCGGAAGCCGCCAACGGTCCGACCACGCCCGATGCCGACATCGTGCTCGAGCAGCGGCGCAAGGAGATCTTCCTGATCCCGGACATCCTCTGCAACTCCGGTGGCGTGGTGGTCAGCTACTTCGAATGGGTGCAGGATCTGCAGCAGTTGTTCTGGGAAGAAGAGGAGGTGATGCGGCGGGAATATCAGATCCTCGATCGCGCCTTCGAGCACATGCTCTCCCGCGTTCGCGCCGACAATATCGCGCACCGGACCGCGGCGATGGCGATCGGCGTGGAAAAGGTCCGCGCCGCCAAGAACACGCGAGGGCTGTTTCCGTGATCACGGGGCTCGATCACCTCGTCGTCCTCATCGAGGACATCCAGGCCGCCACCGCTGCCTACGAGACCTTGCTCGCGCGAAAACCCTCGTGGAAAAACGCCGACGATGGCGCCGAGCGCGTGCTGTTCACGCTCGACAATATGACCCTCGAGTTGATGGCGCCGTCAGGAGACAGTGTCGCCGCCGATCGCATCCGCAACGTCATCAAGATCTGGGGTGAGGGCCTCGCCAGCATCTGCTTCCGCACCAATGATATCGCCAAGATGCATCGCAGGCTCGACCGGCTCGCGTTGAAGCCGGACCCGATCGTCGAGGTGGACAGCACGGATGCCCTTTCCGGCGCCGCGATACATTGGAAGCGCACGCGTACTGCGACCGATCTGACCCGCGGCGTCCGCATGTTCTTCCTCGAGCTCGGGGCTGAGCGGCCTGCATCGGTCGCTACGGCGGATTCGGTGGTTCTCGGGCTCGATCATGTCGTGATCTCAACCGAGGATCCCGAGCGCTCCGCTGCGCTTTATGGTGCCCGGCTCGGCCTCGACATGGCGCTCGACCGCACCCATCAGGAATGGGGGCAGTTGATGTTCTTTCGCTGCGGCGACCTGAACGTCGAAGTGGTCAAGCGGCCGGTGGCCGGTGGCGATGCGGCGCACGACAGATTGTGGGGCCTGAGCTGGCGCGTCGCCGACATCGAAGCCACGCATGCGCGGCTGCTGGCGGCCGGCGTGCAGGTCTCCGAGCCGCGGATCGGCCGCAAACCGGGCACCCGGGTCATGAGCCTCTACAGCGGCACCTGCGGGATTCATACGTTGATTTTGGAGCGGACGGCGCGGACCGCCTGAAGTGAGAGGTTCCCGAACGCTGTCGTCCCCGCCACCGGGGCTCGCCTTTGGCGAGCCCCGGTGACACGCTCCGGCGGGTAACCCGGTGTTCCAGAGGCGCCCGTAACTGATCGAGATGGCTCGCCGGACCGGATGCCCGCCTGCGTGGGGCATGACGGCCTTATGGCATGGCTGTTTTGATGCTGGCCGCGCTCTATTTCACCGCGCAGGGCACGCTCAGGAATCCGCGAAACCGCACGCGGCCGCCGCGGACCGGCTCGCCGGCGAGCCGGTAGTCGGGAAACCGCGCCAGGAAGCGCGAGATCGCGATTGCGCCTTCGAGGCGCGCCAGCGCCATGCCGGCGCATTGATGCGCCCCGGTGCCGAAGGCGAGGTGACGGTTCGCAGCACGCGTGATGTCGAACCGTTCGGGGTCTTCGAATTGGGCGGGATCGCGGTTGGCGGCGCCGATGCACAGCGTGACGAAGGTGCCGGGCTCCAGCGTGATGCCGCCGAGCTCCACACGCTCGGTGGTGACGCGATTGCCGAGCTGGTTCGAGCTCTCGTAGCGCAGGATCTCCTCGACGGCAGTGCGGATCAGATCGGGCGCCTCGGTCAGCCGCCGCTTCTCGGACGGGTGCTGTAACAGGGCCACCAGCCCGTTGCCGATCAGGTTGGTGGTGGTCTCGTGACCGGCATTGAGCAGGAAGATGCAATTGTGCAGCAATTCCTTCTCGCTCAAGCGCTCGCCATTGCCTTCGCCTTTTGCCTCTCCCTGGATCAGCCGGGTCAGCACATCGCGGTCCGGATTGCCGGGCCGGGCGCGCCGCCGCGCGACGAGGTCTTGGAGATAGATAAGGAACTCCTTCACGGCCTCGTTGCCGTGTGAAAACTGCTCCGGCGACAGCACCGGCTCGAGCGCACCAAGGATGGCGAGCGACCAGTCACGCAATGGCGCCCGCTCTGCATGCGGGACATCGAGCAGATTGCCGATCACCTCCACGGGAATGGCCGAGGCGAAATCGCCGATCAGCTCGAACCGCCCCGTTGTTTCGATTGCATCAAGCAGCCGGTCGACCAGGGCGATCAGCGCGGGCTCCATCTCGGCGATGGCGCGCGGCGACAGCGCGCCCATGATCAGCCGACGGACCCGCGTATGCGCCGGCGGATCGTTGAAAACGAGGCTCGTGGTGTGATGCTCATAGAGCAGGGAGGCGCCGTATTTCGGCGCGAACTCCCGCTTCTTGTCGGACGAGAACGCCTTCGTGGTCTTGTAGGCAGTGACGAGGTCGTCATAGCGCGTCAAGAAGTACGAGCCATTGCGCAGCCGTTTCACCGGCGCGTGATCCCGCAAGGCCCGGTAGGTCGGGTAGGGGTCGGCGTAGAAGTCCGGCGTCAGATCTTGCAGATCGAAATCGGCCGCGAGCTCGCGTGCAGCGGCGGCATTCATGCTGGGGCGATCCTTCCGGCGGTCGATTTTTTGTCAGATGCGGTCGAGCCGCTCGCGTGCATTTTGCACGATGTGGGGGGAAAGAAAAACGGCTGGAATGTTTCGGTTGCAACGCAGAACACCAGGCCTCGCGACTTGGTGTTCTCTTGAGCACCACGCAATTACAATGACTTAGCCGGACGTTGCTCCCGCATTGCGGTATATTTCTTGACAATGGTAAAGTGAGTATTTACTCACGAGTGATGTCGACTTTGCGAATGACTAGCGATCTGCGGCGGCAGTTGATCCTTGGCGCGGCCAAGCGCTGCTTCGCGCGCTATGGTTATGCAGGCACCACGACCAAGAGCGTGGCGGCGGCAGCGGCGATTTCCGAAGCGCTGTTGTTCAAGCATTTTCCGTCCAAGGCCGCGCTCTACGCGGAAATCCTGGGCGAGGAATGCCAGGCCGACCCGGATCTGGCGTTTCTGCTCGGACAGGAGCCGTCGACCGCGACGCTCGTTAAGTTGATGGTCGGAATGGTTCGCCACTTCCTTGGGATCTCCGACGGGCCGAATGATGAGGAAGAGCAGCGGATGCGACTGATGGTCACAAGCCATCTCGATGACGGCGAGTTCGCGCGCCTGCTTTATGCCAGGTTCGCTGATCTGATCGGCGGGATGTTCGTCTCGTCGTTGGAGCAGGCGGTTCGTGCCGGCGACGCAAAGCGCAGTGACGCCCCGCTCGACCTGTTCTGGTTCGCCCATCACACCGCGCTGACCGCGGCGCTGACCCGGCTGCCCGCGACGCCATGTCTCGTGTATGGAAGCGGCGCGAAGCTCGCGCGGCAGCTTTCTGAGTTCATCCTTCGTGGTATCGGGCTTACCGATGCCGCGATTGCGTCCTATCTCGACCGCGAGTTGGCGCAATCTCTGGTTCCACCGGTCACGGCAGAAAGTGCATGACATGAACATCGCGACCGAACCCAAATTGTCCGGCAAGCCGATCGACGACAAGGCGCGCAAGCGGACCCGACCCGTGCTGTGGTTCCTCATCGTCGGCGGTCTGCTGGCGTTGCTGGTCGGCGGCCTGGTCTGGTTCAACATGTTCCGCGACAAGATGATCGCGCAGTTCTTCGCCAACATGAAGCCGCCGCCGATCAGCATCACCGCCACGGTCGCCAAGTCCGAGACCGTGCCGAACCTGTTGAGCGCGGTCGGCGATCTCGCCGCCGTGCATCAGGTCAACGTCACCTCCGACGTCAGCGGCCGCATCACCGACATCATGTTCACGCCTGGCTCCTCCGTGAAACAGGGGACCCCTCTGTTGCAGCTGTATGACGCCCCGGACCAGGGCGATCTCGCCAATTACAAGGCGCAGGCAACTGTCGCGCAGCTCTCGCTGGACCGCGCCAAGCAGCTGGCCTCGCGCCAGTTCGGGCCTCAGGCGACGGTCGATCAGGCGCAGGCGACCTTCGACCAGGCGAATGCGATGATCGCGAAGACGGAGGCGCTGATCGCACAGAAGCTGGTCCGCGCCCCCTTCGACGGCGAACTCGGCGTCCGCAAGGTGGAGGTCGGCCAATATCTGAGCGCCGGGACGCAGATCGTCTCGCTGACTGACCTTTCGGAACTTTGGGCCAACTTCACGGTGACGGAGAAGGACAGCGGCAACCTGCAGGTCGGGCAGATCGTGCGCATCAACGTCGATGCCTATCCGAGCCGCACCTTCGAGGGCAAGATCACCACGATTGAGCCGCAGATCTCGGCCGACACCCGCAATATCCGGGTGCAGGCGACGATCCCGAATCCGGACCATATCCTCAAGCCCGGCATGTTCGCGACCACCACGGTGGTGCTGCCGGACAAGCCGCCGGTCGTCACCGTGCCGGAGACCGCGGTCGACTACACGCTGTATGGCGACTCCGTCTTCGTCATCAATGAGAAGAAGGGCGACGACGGCAAGACCACGCTGACCGCCGACCGCACCTATGTGCAGACCGGCGATCGCATCGAAGGCCGCGCCGTCATCCTCAAGGGTCTCAAGGATGGGGATCGCGTGGTGGCGCTTGGCCAGGTGAAGATGCAATCGGGCGCTGCGGTCGCGATCTCGACCGATCCGGCTCCCCCGATTCCGGCCAAGCCGCCGCGCTACTGAGCCTGGCCTGACTGCTGCTGACCGCGCGCGATGATGCGCGCGGTCGTTGGAACGTCTTCTGCTGAAGAGATTGCCGCGATGAGATTCACCGATATCTTCGTCAAGCGCCCGGTGCTGTCGGTCGTTGTCAGTCTGCTGATCCTCCTGATCGGCCTGCGTGCGGCCACGGTGCTGCCGATCCGGCAATAT
This sequence comes from Bradyrhizobium sp. HKCCYLS1011, assembly GCF_051167795.1. Classification (NCBI taxonomy): domain Bacteria; kingdom Pseudomonadati; phylum Pseudomonadota; class Alphaproteobacteria; order Hyphomicrobiales; family Nitrobacteraceae; genus Bradyrhizobium; species Bradyrhizobium sp. HKCCYLS1011. The sequence goes on from NZ_JBNPTT010000007.1 coordinate 314,076, forward strand.
CCGAAGCTGTCGAACACCGTCGTCAACGTGACGACCGTATATCCCGGCGCGTCCGCCGACTTGATCCAGGGCTTCATCACCACGCCGATCGAGCAGGCGGTGGCCTCGGCCGAAGGCGTCGACTACATCACCTCGTCTTCCGTGCTCGGCACCTCTACGATCCAGGTCTACGTCAAACTGAATTTCGATCCGAACCAGGCGCTCACCGAGGTGCTGGCCAAGGTCAATTCGGTCAAATATCTGATCCCGAAGGAATCCAATGACCCGATCGTCACCAAGACCACCGGCCAGACCACGGCGGTGATGTATATCGGCTTCTCCAGCGAGGAGTTGTCGGGCTCGGCGATCTCGGACTATCTGACGCGCGTGGTGCAGCCGGTGCTCTCCACCGTCGATGGCGTCGCCTCCGCGGATATCCTCGGCGGGCAGACCTTCGCGATGAGGCTTTGGCTCGATCCTGTCAAGATGGCGGGACGGGGCGTATCGCCGAGCGACGTGGCGGCTGCGATCGCGGCCAACAACTTCCAAGCCGCGGCCGGCCAGGCCAAGGGCTACTTCATTGTCTCCAACGTCACGACCAACACCGATCTGCAGAACGTCAGCCAGTTCAAACGGATGATCGTGAAGTCCAAGGACGGCGGTTTCGTCCGCATGGAGGACATCGCGACCGTCGAACTGGCGGCACAAAGCACCGATGCCAGCGTCGCCTTCAGTGGCGAGCGCGCAATCTTCATCGGCGTGCAGGCCACCCCGCAGGGCAATCCACTCAACATCGTCAAGGGCGTTCGCGCGCTGTTCCCGGAGATCGAGCGCAACCTGCCGCCGTCGATGAAGATGAAGGTGGCCTACGACTCCACGAAGTTCATCCAATCGTCGATCGATGAGGTGGAGCACACGCTCGGCGAAGCGGTCCTCATCGTTATCGTCGTGATCTTCCTGTTCCTGGCCTCGCTGCGCTCGGTCATCATCCCGGTCGTGACCATTCCGCTGTCGCTGGTCGGCGTCTGCAGCCTGATGCTGGCGATGGGCTTCAGCATCAATCTGCTGACGCTGCTCGCGATGGTGCTCGCCATCGGCCTCGTGGTCGACGACGCCATCGTGGTGGTCGAGAACATCCACCGCCATCTGGAGGAGGGAAAGCCACCGGTCCAGGCTGCCTTGCAGGGTGCGCGCGAGATCGTCGGCCCGGTCATCTCGATGACCATCACGCTGGCCGCGGTGTATGCGCCGATCGGCCTTCTCGGTGGCGTCACCGGGTCGCTGTTTCGCGAGTTCGCCTTCACGCTGGCCGGCTCGGTGATCGTGTCGGGCGTCATCGCGCTGACGCTGTCGCCGATGATGTGCTCGGTGCTGCTGAAAAGCGCCGACGAAGGTCGCTTCTCCCGGCTGGTCAACCGCGTGTTCGGTGCGATGACCCGCTGGTACGGCCGCAAGCTCGACCGTTCGCTCGATTATCGCCCGGTCACGGCGCTGTTTGCTGTCACGATCCTCGGCCTCGTCGGCTTCCTCTACATGCACGTCTCCAAGGAGCTGGCACCCGAGGAAGACCAGGGCATCGTGTTCTCGATCACCAAGGCGCCGAAATACGCCAACATCGATTACATCAATTTCTACGGCGACAAGCTCAACAAGGCGTTCCAGAAGTTTCCGGAAACCGATCTCACCTTCGTGCTGAACGGAATCAACGGTCCGCAGGGCGGCATCGCCGGCATGCTGCTCAAGCCATGGGACGAGCGTAAGCGCTCGGCGATGGCGCTGAAGCCCTTGGTGCAGGCAGAATTGTCCAAGATCGAGGGCGTTAATGCCTTCGCCTTCAACCTGCCGGCGCTGCCCGGCGGTCCGGGCGGCCTGCCGATCCAGATGGTGATCAACTCGACCAACGGCTTCCAGCAGGTCTACGAGCAGATGACGAAGCTGAAGGATGCCGCGCGCAAGAGCGGGCTCTTCATCGTCAGCGACAGCGATCTTGAGTTCAACCAGCCAGTGGTCAGGGTCTGGATCGATCGCACCAAGGCGAGCGATCTCGGCATCACCATGCAGTCGCTCGGCAACACGCTCGCCGTGCTGCTCGGGGGCAACTATATCAACCGCTTCAACCTGGAGGGACGCTCCTACCAGGTGATTCCGCAGGTGCCACGTGAGAAGCGGTTGTCGCCGGAATCGCTTGGCAATTACTATGTCGCGACCGGCAGCGGGCAGCAGGTGCCGCTGTCCACCGTGATCAAGATCGAGACCGGCACGGACCCGAACGCGCTGACCCACTACAACCAGCTCAATTCCGCGACCTTCTCGGCGGTGCCGATGCCTGGAGTGACGGTCGGACAGGCCGTCGACTTCCTCGAAGGCGAGGCCAAGAAGCTGCCGGCCGGCTTCAGCCACGACTATCTCGCCGACTCCCGCCAATATGTGCAGGAAGGCAACCAGCTCGCGGTCACCTTCGGCTTCGCCCTGATCATCATCTTCCTGGTGCTGGCGGCACAGTTCGAGAGCCTGCGCGATCCGTTCGTGATCATGATCTCGGTGCCGATGGCGATCGTCGGCGCCTTGATCCCGCTGTTCTTCGGCGCCGCCACCATGAACATCTACTCGCAGGTCGGCCTGTTGACCCTGGTGGGGCTGATCACCAAGCACGGCATTCTGATGGTGGAGTTCGCCAACGAGCTGCAGCTCAACGAAGGACTCGACCGCCGCTCCGCGATCGAAATGTCCGCGCGCATCCGGCTGCGGCCGATCCTGATGACGACGGCGGCCATGGTCACCGGCCTGATTCCGCTGTTGACCGCATCCGGCGCCGGTGCGGCAAGCCGCTTCTCGATCGGCCTCGTCGTCGTCGCCGGCATGTCGATCGGCACGCTGTTCACGCTGTTCGTGCTGCCGATGGTCTACACCGTCATTGCCACCGACCACCAGGCGGCCGCGAAATCGAAGCGCGCCCAGGAAATCAAGGAGTTCGACGCCGAACCATCGCATGCGCTGAAGGCGAGCTGAGTTAGGTCGCATTCCACATTCCGCTGTCATCGCCCGGCTCGACCGGGCGATCCAGTATTCCAGAGACGCCAATGATTCCCCGAGAGGCCGCGGCGTACTGGATTCCCCGCCTTCGCGGGGAATGACGCCTGGGGTATAGCGACGCCAATGCCTCATCCTCAAAGACAACATCGCCCGCTCCCGCGACGCACGGCGCCCGAGTTGTGCTGATTTCATCGCCCTCGAATATCGAGAGGGCGCAGGGAAGGCCGGGTGCCGACCGCACCCATGGTCCGCGTGCAACAGAAAGCACGCGGCAGAACCACAGGTGACAGCCGAACATCCGGCCTTCCCTGCGCGATGGTTTACCGGCTTATACGTGATCTCCCCGGGGACCGGCTTGATTGCCCCCGTCGCCCGCAAATGCTCGTCATGAACATCGCGGCCTTAGCGCCAGCACCGGGGCGCCAGGACCACACGACTTCGCCGTCCACGACAGCCCGTTCGTCTGCGAAGCCAAAGCTCCGCTGCGCGCTGCCGCGTCCACCGCATCCCGCGCTCCACGTCCGTGACGATCGCGATACGCCCCTCTCATCGAGGCGGGACGGGCGGAAATCTGGACCTGATTTGCCCGACGAGGCAAGCGCGCAAGCCTGCGACAAACTAACACGACGGGCAATTCGCACAGGGCAGCGATGTGCTGATTGCCCGTCGGGCAGTCCCACGCACACTGTCGTCCCTGCGAACGCAGGGACCCAGAACCACAGGCGCATAGGTTGGAGTGAGCTGGAGTTCCAGCCCTCGTTCAATGAGCTGCGGTGGATATGGATCCCGGGTCTGCGCTTCGCTTGCCCGGGACGACGGCGGTGTGTGTTGCGAGAACTCTTGCCGGAAGCGGCATATGACGGAGAACTTGTAGTTCGCGAGCTTATCTATCCTGCTGCGGATCGAGCGCGTCGCGGAGGCCGTCGCCGACCAGGTTGAGCGAGAACACGACCAGGAAGATCGCGAGCCCCGGCCAGATCGCCATCCAGGGCGCGTTGGTGAGGAAGCGCTGCGCGGCGTTCAGCATGCTGCCCCAGGAGGGATACGGCGGCTGCTGGCCGAGGGCGAGGAAAGAGAGCGCAGCCTCGGCGATGATTGCGGCTGCCATCGACAGCGTTGCTTGCACGAGCAAGGGCGGCATGATGTTGGGCAGGATATGTCCGACCGCAATCCGCAGGTCCGAATCGCCGACGCTGCGCGCCGCTTCGATATACTCCTCGACCTTCACGCTCATCACCTGGCCGCGGGTCAAGCGAACGAAGATCGGCGTCGTCGAAATGCCGATTGCGATCATCGCATTGGCCAGGCTCGGCCCCAGGAAGGCGGCGAGCGCGATCGCCAGGATCAGGAACGGGCAGGCCAGCATGGCATCCGTCAGCCGGCTGATCAACTCGTCCAGTGCGCCGCCGACGTAGCCGGAAAGCAGTCCAAGCGGGACGCCGATCATGAGTGCGATGCTGACCGAGACTGCACCGGCCGTCAACGAGGCGCGCGTACCATAGATGACCCGCGCCAGCACGTCGCGGCCGAGATCGTCGGTGCCGAACCAGTGCGCGGCCGATGGCGCCTTGCGGACCAGCGCCCAGCTGGTCTGGATGGGATCGTAGGGCGCGATCAGGGGGGCGAAGGCGGCAAGCACGATGAAGAGCCCGATGACGGTGAGGCCGACCACCGCGCCCTTGCGCTTCAGCAGGCGCCGCAAGGCACGGCGGGCCGGGCTCTCCAGGGCGCTCTGATCGCCCGTCGCGCGCGAGGCGAGTGCAACGTCCGCCATCTCAGCTCCTCAGCCGCGGATTGACGAGGACATAGGCGATGTCGGCGACCAGATTGAGCGTGATGTAGACGGTCGCCGTCACCAGGACCACGCCTTGCACCACCGCGTAGTCGCGATTGAACACGGCATCGACGATCAGCTTGCCGAAGCCCGGAATCGAAAAGATTTGCTCGGTCAGCACCGCGCCCGACAAAAGCGTGCCGAGTTCGAGCGCGCCCAGCGTGATCACTGGCGTCAATGCATTGCGCAGGGCATGATTGAGGATCACGCTGCTTTCGGACAGGCCCTTCGCGCGCGCGGTGCGGACATAATCGCTTTCCAGCACCTGCAGCATCGCGCTCCTGGTATGGCGCATCAGGATCGCGGCGATAGCGTTGCCCAGCACGAAGGCCGGCATGATGGTGGAGGCGAGGCTTGCGCGCCAATCCTCGGTCAGCGGCACATAGCCGGAAGCGGGCAGCCAGCCGAGCTTGATCGAGAACAGGAAGATCAGCATGATGCCGAGCCAGAAGTTCGGGGTCGAGATGCCCCACAGCGCAAACAGGTTGGCGCCATAGTCCCAGGCGGTGCCTTGCTTGACCGCGGAGATGATGCCGGCGGGGATCCCGATCAGGAAGGCGATAACGATCGCCATCGAGGCGAGCTGCAAGGTGACGGGCAGCTTCTGTACGATCAGGTCGCGCACCGGCACTTTCACCCGCAGCGACTCGCCGAGATCGCCCGTGAGCACACCCTTCACCCAATAGGCATATTGCACCGGGATCGGCTGATCGAGCCGGTACTGTTTCCGGATCTGCTCGATCACGGCGGGATCGCGCTCCTCGCCGGCCATCACCAGCGCGGGATCGCCCGGCAGCAATTGCTGCAGCGAGAAGATCAGGATCGACACGAAGACCAGCGTCGGCACGATCTGCATGAGGCGACGGGCGAGAAAGGTCAGCATGGCAGGCGCACGATTCGACGGGTGCTAGATTTAGCGGACAGCCCATCCTCCATCGTTCCCTCCCCCCTTGCGGGGGAGGGACAGGGAGAGGGGTGACCCAACGGGACTCCGCGTTCGTGGCACCCCCCACCCCAACCTCGAGAGCGAGCTTCGCTCGCCTCGGACCCCACAAGGGGGGAGGGAGCCATAGCAGGGTGCCCGACGCTAGAAAGCACGATCGTTCTCACTTCGCGGACATGCTCACTTCAGCTTCAGCCCGATCACGCGCACCAGCCCGTCCGGCATCTGTTTGTAGCCTTCGAGCTTCTTGGTGTGCGCGAACAAGAGCTTGCGGTGATAGAGATAGATGATCGGCTCGTCGTTCAGTACGATCTTGGTGAGCTTCTCGTACAGCGCCTTGCGCTGCGCGACGTCGTCGGTCAGCCGCGCCTCTTCCATCAGTTTGTCGGCTTCGGGATTGGAATAGCCGCCGTCGTTCTGCGGCGCGCCGGTGTGCAGGAAGACGTGGGAATTGCCGTCAGGATCGATGCGGCCGCTCCAGTTGATCTGGAAGATCTGGAATTCGCCGGCCTGCGCCTGCTTGAACGAGGTCGCGAATTCGATCAGCCGGATCTTGATGTCAAAGCCGGCCTCCGCCGCCATCGACTGGACCACCTGCGCCACGGCTTCATTTTCCGCGCCCTTCGGCACCATGTAGTCGATCGACACCGGCAGTGCGACGCCCGCTTCCTTGAGCAGCGCCTTGGCCTTCTCGACGTTGCGCGGCTGCACCGGGAAGGCGCTCTGATAGTAGGGATGCGTGGGGCTGACCCATTGGTTGCCGGGCGTGAACTCGCCGTTGAACACGACCTGGTTCAGCGCCTCGCGATCGATCGCGAGATCGAGCGCCTGGCGCACCTTCTCCGATTGGCTCAGCGCACCCTTGGCTTTGTTTCCGATGTTGATGGTGAGGCCGTAATAACCGAGCTCCGGCGCGGTCGAGAGCACGAGGTTGGGGTCGGCGCGCACGTCCTTGATGTCGGTGGCGAGCACGCGCTCGATCAGGTCGAGTCCGCCGGACTTCAGGTTGGCGAGCCGCACAGTGGCATCGACGATCGGCAGAAAGACGATGCGGTCGATGAAGACGTTGTCCTTGTTCCAGTAGTCGGCAAATTTCTCGAACACCATGCGATCCTGCTGCACGCGTTCGACGAATTTGTAGGGACCGGCGCAGACCGGGTGCAGCCCGAACTTGTCACCTTCCTCCTTCACCGCCTTGGGCGAGACCATCATGCCGGCGCGATCGGTCAGTTGAGAAAGCAGCGGCGCAAAGGGCGTCTTCAGCACCAGCTTGATGGTGAGGGGATCGATCACCTCGACATGATCGACACTCGCGAGTTCCGATTTACGGAACGAGCCCGGCATGTTCATGTGGCGTTCGATCGAGAATTTCGCGGCTTCCGCGTCGAGCGGTTCGCCATCCTGGAATTTGACGCCGGGACGCAGCTTGATCGTCATCGCCTTGCCGTCGGCGGAGGTCTCGTGCGAGAGCGCGAGCTGCGGCACGATGTTCAGCTTCTCGTCGATGTCGAACAGCTTGTCGCAGAACGCCGAGAACACGATGCGGCCGACATAGGTGCGGCCGAGCGAGGGATCGAGCATGTCAGGGTCCTCGGCAAGCCCGATGCGCAAGGTGGTTTGCGCCTGCGCGGCAGCGGACAACGAAACCACGAACGCTGCCGCGGCAGCGGCGAGGCAAACCTTCCTCATCTCACTCACTCCATGCTCAAAGTCCGGCCGGCCCGTTGCACCATCCGTACCAACACCGGATGCGAACGGTCCTTCCGCAGGGAAGAACGCGGCGATCAGTTTGTCCAGTGACGGCAAGATGTAGCTGCCTATGGATTGTGCGCAATCGCAGCACGTCGTTCCGCTCTGCGAGACTGGCTCAGGCGGCGCTTGGTCGTCGGCGCCCGGTATCCATGTGCTGCGATTCCGCAATCGCGACGTGAGCGAGGCAAGAGTAGCGCCGACGGCGCGGTGCGCCCATTGCCCTGCAGCAAAAAGCAGCGGCTGCTTGCCCTCAGGATGTGCAGCGCGACCGCGGACAGGTCTCAATTCCGATCGGCTTTGCCTATGACGGGTCTGAAATGACCGCTGCGACGCCGGCGTTGATGACGGCGCGATCAGTGACCCCGGCCGGATTGTCCCGCGTCGGCAGGAACCGCCGGAACGTCGTCCAATGCGCGCGGCTGACCTGCTCCAGACGTTCGAGCTCGGCGAGCGGATCGGGATTATCGTCGACCCGCAGATCGAGCATGGACCATTCCTCCGCGCCGTGGATCAGCAGGGCCGCGGACTGTTTGCCGCGCTTGTCACCGCCCGCGGCTTCGCCCGCCTGTAACGCCGCGATCAGCCGCGTCGCGAAGGGCAGGGCGGCACGGGCCATGTAGGCCTCAGCGGTCTGGTTCAGCACCTCCGCGCCGGCCAGCATGTTGCCGGCGATCGAAAAGCCGTCGCCTTGGACATGGCCACACCAGTCGATGCAGTCCTTGCCGGTGTGCACCGCAATCCGGCCCTGGCTGTCCAGGATGTGCAGCTGCCGGCTTTCCCGGCCGGGATCGGCCGAGGTGAGGATCTCGATGATCTGTTGCGGAGGCCGGCCCTCACGCAGCAGCGTCGCGCCATCGATGCCGTAATAGGGATTGACCAACGCCTGCGTCGCAAGGCCACCGCGGCCAGCGACGATGAAGGGCACACGCGCCCCGACGGCGAAGAAGCGGGTCGCGACCGCGATCCCGATCTGTCCCGAGGCTTGGTCCTTGGCGATGATCGACCAGGTCATGGCGACAGCGCCCTCATCGTCCGGCTGCGTAGCCCTGCATGCCGCGCGGATTGGCGGCGGCGCGGCGACGGCGGCCGATCTTGGAGGCCGCGGTGAGCCGGCCTTCGGACCAGTCGGGTCCGACCTCGACGATGTGGCCGCGGCGGCGTAGCTCTTCGATCGTGGCCTTGGGCACGCGGTTCTCGAGCACGAGCACGCCGGGGCGCGCGGTGCGCGGCCAGAACGAGATCGGGAAATGCTCGGAGTGCCAGGCCGGCGCGTCGATCGATTCCTGCAGATTCATGTCAGCGTGCACGTGGCGCAGGAAGAACTGCGTGTTCCACTGGTCCTGCTGATCGCCGCCCGGCGACCCCCAGGAGACATACGGCTCGCCGTCGCGCAGCGCCATGGTGGGGGACAGCGTGGTGCGCGGACGTTTGCCCGGCACCAGCGCCGCCGGATGATCCTCCTCCAGCCAGAACATCTGCGCCCGAGTCCCTAGGCAGAAGCCGAGATCGGGAATGACGGGCGAGGATTGCAGCCAGCCGCCCGACGGCGTCGCCGAGATCATGTTGCCGTCGCGATCGATGATGTCGAAATGCACGGTGTCGCCGCGCACCTCGCCGAAGCGACCGACCGTCGGCTCGCCTGATCCCATCGCGCCGACCGCTTCGCGGACGCCCTCGGCACGGTTCAATTTGACGATGGCGCCAAACCCTTCGATCGAACCGGGCCGCAAGTCGAGCGAGGCCTTGTCCGAGATGAGCTTGCGGCGCTCATTGTTGTAGGCGTCCGACAACAGCGTCGCGATCGGGACCTCGGTGAAATCTGGGTCGCCGTAGAATGCTTCGCGGTCGGCAAAAGCGAGCTTGGCGGCTTCGACCTGCCAATGGATGAAGTCGGGTCCGGCCGGATCGAGGCCATCGAGCGCAAAGCCCTTCAGCAGCGCGAGCTGCTGCAGCAGCACCGGGCCCTGGCTCCAGACGCCGGCCTTGCAAACGGTGTAGCGGCCGTAGTCGTAGGCGAGCGGCGCCTCGATGGTGGGCTGCCAGCGGGCCATGTCGTCGGCCGACAAGACGCCGCGATGCCGCGACCCCGAGACATCCATGATCTCCTGGGTCCGGCAGAAGCGGTCGATGGCCTCGGCGACGAAGCCCTGCGACCAGGCTTTGCGGGCGTGTTCGATCTGCGCCTCGCGATTTCCGCCTGCACTCTCCGCTTCCTGCAGGATGCGTGCATAGGTCGCGCTGAGCTGTGGGTTGGTGAACAGAGTCCCGGGTTTCGGAACCTCGCCGTGCGGCAGATAGACCGCGGCCGAGGTCGGCCAGTGCGTGCGGAACAGCTGCTCCACGGTCTGGATGGTGGCCGAGATGCGTTCGACCAGCGGATAGCCGTCGCGCGCATAGGCGATCGCGGGCTCCAGCACGTCGCGCAGCCTCATCGTGCCGTAGTCGCGCAACAGCAGCATCCAGGATTCGAATGAGCCGGGCACGACGGCAGCGAGCAGGCCGGTGCCGGGCACCATGTCGAGGCCCTCGCGTCTGTAGTGCGCAATGGTCGCGCGCGCCGGCGCCGGGCCCTGGCCGCAGATCACTTCGGTCCGCTTGCGCTTGACGTCATGCAGGATGATCGGCACGTCGCCGCCGGGACCGTTGAGATGCGGTTCGACCACCTGAAGCGTGAACGCCGCCGCGACGCCCGCATCGAATGCGTTGCCGCCTTTTTCGAGCACGGCCATGCCCACCGCCGTTGCAAGCCAGTGCGTGGAGGTCACGACGCCGAACGTGCCCTCGATTTCGGGGCGGGTGGTGAAGGGATCAGGATTGATGAAGCTCATGAGCGGTCCATGGGGCGGGGTCGGCGCAGCGCGCGCAGTTGATCATGGCCCTCCTGGGATGCCAACTGCCGCGGCAACAGAGCACGCCTGCGTTTGTAGCAATCACACCGGCACGGCGGTCGGTTGATTGACGGCGTGGCACGCGACGCCGTCAATCAGACGCGGCGCCTCGCGACGGCAGAGATCGAAGGCGAGAGGGCAGCGCGGGTTGAAGCTGCACCCCGGCGGCGGATTGATCGGATTGGGGATCTCGCCCTTGACCGGAATGCGCTGGCGGCCGGACATCGACAGATCCGGCACCGCACCCAGCAGCATCTTGGTGTAGGGCATGCGCGGATTCTCGAACAGCGCGCGGGCCGGCGCGATTTCGACGACGCGGCCGAGATACATCACGCCGATCCGGCTCGCCATGTGGCGGACGACGGCGAGGTTGTGGCTGATGAACAGATAAGTGAGGCCGAGACGATCCTGCAGGTCGCGCATCAGGTTGAGGATCTGCGCCTGCACGGAGACGTCGAGCGCCGAGGTCGGCTCGTCGCAGACGATGAACTCGGCTTCCGAGGCGAGCGCGCGCGCAATCGCAATGCGCTGGCGCTGGCCGCCGGAGAACTCATGCGGGAATTTCTGGCCGTCATCGGGATGCAGGCCGACCAGGGTCAAGAGTTCGCCGACGCGATCCTTGATCTGCCGCTCGCCGTCGATCAGGCCGAAGGCGCGGATCGGCTCGGCAATAACAGCATCAACGCGGAAGCGCGGATTAAGGCTCGCGTAAGGGTCCTGGAACACCATCTGGATGCGGCGCCGCAATTTTCTGCGCGCCTGCGCCTGGCGCGGATCGGTCATCGACACGCCGTCGATGACCACCTCGCCCGAGGTCGGCGGCAGCAGGCCGACCACCATGCGCGCCACCGTGGTCTTGCCGGAGCCGGATTCGCCGACCAGGGCGAAGGTCTCGCCGCGTCTGATCTCGAAGCTGACGCCGTCGACCGCCTTCAGCAATTCGGGCTGCCCACCTTCCAGTACGCGGTTGAGCCAGGGCTTCGAGACGTCGAACACCTGGCGGAGATTCCTGACCTCGACGAAGCTGCTCATGCCGCGCTCTCCGTCGCGCGATCATAGAGATGGCAGGCGACCGCCTGCGTTCCCTGGTGTAGTGGTTCGGGTCGTTCGATCCGGCAGCGATCGAAGGCGAAGCTGCAGCGCGGGTTGAACGCGCAGCCGGGTGGGATCGCCGAGAGCCGCGGCATCGCGCCGGGAATCTGCACCAGCCGCTTGTCTTCGCCCGCGAGCGTCGGGATCGCGCCCATCAGCCCCTTGGCGTAGGGGTGCAGCGGATTCTTGATCACCTCCTGCACCGGACCGATCTCGGCGATGCGGCCGGCATACATCACGGCGACGCGGTCGCAGGTCTCGGCGATCACGCCCATGTCGTGGGTCACCAGCATCACCGCGGTGCCGTGATCGCGGCCGAGGCGCTTGATCAGCGCGATGATCTGGGCCTGCACCGAGACGTCGAGCGCGGTGGTCGGCTCGTCCGCAATGATCAGCTCGGGCTCGGCGCAGAGCGCGAGCGCAATCACCACCCGCTGGCGCATGCCGCCGGAGAATTCGTGCGGGTAGCCGTCGATGCGCTTCTCGGGTGCGGGGATGCCGACCTCGGCGAGCAGATCGATCGCGCGTCTGCGCGCCTGCTGGTCGGTCAGGGTCGTGTGGGTCTTGATGGTCTCTATGATCTGGTCGCCGATCCGGTAGAGCGGATTGAGCGAGGTCAGCGGATCCTGGAAGATCATGCCGATGCGCTTTCCCCGCACCTGGCGCATCGGCTCCGCCTCGAGATTGTCGATGCGCAGGCCCGATAGATGGATCTCGCCGCCGGCGATGCGGCCGGGCCGGTCGATCAGGCCGATCACCGCAAGCCCGGTCACGGACTTGCCCGCGCCGGATTCGCCGACGACGCCGAGCACTTCGCCCTTGGCGATGTCGAAGGAGACGCCGTCGATCGCACGCAGCACGCCGCGGCGACTGGCGAATTCGACCTGCAGATTGCGCACGGACAGGACAGGGGCGGTCATCGGTTCGGAGCCTTCGGAATACGACGCAAGCGGCTCACCGCAGCTTCGGATTGAGCGCGTCGCGCAGCCAGTCGCCGAGCAGATTGATTGCAAGGATGAGCACGGCCAAGGTCAGGCCCGGGAAAGCCACGATCCACCACTCGCCGGCAAACAGATAGTTGTTGCCGATGCGGATCAGGGTGCCGAGCGAGGGCATGGTTTCGGGCATGCCCGAGCCGAGGAATGACAGCGTCGCCTCGGTGATGATCGCAAGCGCGAGATTGATGGTCGCAATCACCAGCACCGGCCCGGTGGCGTTGGGCAGCACGTGGCGCAGCAAAATCACGGGCGCCGGCAGGCCGATCAGCTGCGCGGCCGCGACGTAGTCCTTGTTCTTCTCGACCATCACCGAGCCGCGCACCGTGCGCGCATATTGCACCCAGAAGCTCAGCCCGATCGCGACCACCAGCACGGCCAGCATGCTCGCCGAATCCAGGCGGTTGCCGAAGACGGATTTGACGATGCCATTGACCAAAAGCGCGATCAGGATCGCAGGGAAGGTGAGCTGCACGTCAGCGACGCGCATGATGATGGTGTCGATGACGCCGCCGAAATAGCCGGCGATCAGCCCGAGCCCGACGCCGAGCGCGCCGGAGAACACCACGCCGAGCACGCCGACGATCAGCGAGATCCGCAGACCATAGAGGATTGCCGACAGCACATCGCGGCCCTGCTCATCGGTGCCGAGCAGAAATGGACTCTGACCATCCGCGGTCCAGAGCGGAGCGATCCGCGAATTCATCAGCTGCAGCTGCGCCGGGTCGAACGGATTTTGCACCGCGAGTAGGGGGGCGAAGATCGCAAGCAGGAACAGCAGGAGCGTGACGACGGCTGCGACCATCGTGAGCTTGGAGCCGCGAAACGCGTAGAACAGGTCGCTCGCCAGCGCCCGCCTCAGCCAGCCATCGGCTGTGACCGGCTCATGATCGGCGGGTGCGTCAGTGTGATGTGGCACGACGGCGTCGCTCATGATGATGCAGGCCGGCTGACGGTCGCGCGCAGACGCGGATCGACCACGGTGTAGAGGATATCGACCACCAGGTTGATAGTGACGAACATCAGGGAGACCATCACGAGATACGCGGCCATGATCGGGATATCGACGTTCTGCACGGCCTGAACAAACAACAGGCCCATTCCCGGCCATTGAAACACAGTTTCGGTGATGATCGAGAAGGCAATTACTGAGCCAAATTGTAGCCCTGCCACGGTGATCACGGGAACCAGCGTGTTGCGCAGCGCATGGCCGAAATGGATGGCGCGCGTCGTTAGTCCCCGCGCGCGGGCGAAGCGGATATAGTCGGTGCGCAGCACCTCCAGCATCTCGGCTCGCACCAGGCGCATGATCAGCGTCATCTGAAACAGCCCGAGCGTGATCGACGGCATGATCAGAGCCTTCCACCCCGAGATCGTGAGCAGGCCGGTCGTCCACCAGCCAAGTTTCACGGTGTCGCCGCGGCCGAAGGATGGCAGCCAGCCGAGCGTGACCGAGAACAGGTAGATCAGCAGGATGCCGATCAGGAAGGTCGGCAGCGAGATCCCGATCAGTGACACGGCCTGCAGGAGCTTCGCCAGAAAGGAGTCACGCCGCAACGCGGAATAGACGCCCATGAGAATGCCGACCACCAGGGCGAGGATGGTGGCGCAGATCGCGAGCTCCAGCGTGGCCGGCAACCGCTCCTTCAGCAGGTCCGCCACGGGCTGGCGGAATTGGTAGGACACGCCGAAATTGAATTGCGCTGCGTTAGTCAGGTAACGCGCGAACTGCACGATGACGGGGTCGTCGAGGCCGAGCGACTTGCGGATGTTGGCGCGTTCGGCTGCGGAGGTGTCGATCGCCACGATCTGGCTGACGGGGTCTCCGACGAACCGGAACATCGCAAAGGAGATGATGCCGACCGCGATCATGACGCCAACAGCCTGGATCACTCGGCGAAGCGTGAAGGCGAGCATCTGGTTCTTAGCTTTCTCCAGAAAGCGCGGCGGGTAGCACCGCGCGTCGCAAATGAAAAGCCCCGAAAAGCAGGTCTGCTTGACGGGGCTTCCCGGTCATTGCCGCCTATTCGGACTTGGTAGCCCAGTACAGCAGCACTTGGTTATCGGCACGCTGCGTCAGTTTCACCTTGTTTGAGACACCCCAGGCCAGGGCCTGCTGGTGCAGCGGGATATAGGCGTAGTCCTTGATGCCGATCTGGAAGGCCTGCTTGATCAGCTGATCGCGCTTGGCCGGATCGGTTTCGACCAGGACCTTGTCGGTGATCGCGTCGAACTCCTTGTTGCAGTAGCCGCCGAGATTGGATTCGCCCCGGGTCGTATCCTTGGCGTCGTCGCGGCAACCCATGAGGTCGTGCAGCACATTGTGAGAATCCTGCGAGGAGGGCTGCCAGCCGAGCATGTAGAACGAGGTCTTGTAACCGCCGGGCTTCAGCACCTTGGCGAAGAACAGCGCCTTCGGCTGAGCCAAGAGATCTACTTTGACCCCGATCCGGGCCAACATGCCGACCACCGCCTGGCAGATTGCCGCGTCGTTGACGTAGCGGTCGTTCGGGCAGTCCAGCGTCACCTCGAAGCCGTCAGGATAACCGGCTTCGGAGAGCAGCTTCTTGGCGGCGTCCACATCGGGCTTTTCCCGCGTAAAGTCCTTCGAGAGCGAGAACAGCTCCGGCGCAATCATCAACGCCGTCGGCGTCGACAGGCCGCGCATGACGCGGGACTTGATCAGGTCGACGTCGATCGCCTTGAAGAAAGCCTGGCGGACCCTGATGTCCTTGAACGGGTTCTTGCCCTTCACGTTCGAGTACAGGAGTTCGTCGCGGCTCTGATCGAAACCAAGGAAGAGGGTCCGCAATTCCGGCCCGGACAGCACCTTGGCAACACCGCTCGCATTGACCCGCTGGATATCCTGGATCGGCACCGGTTCGATGACGTCGACTTCGCCGGACAGCAGGGCCGCGACACGCGTGGCGTCGGAGGCGATCGGCGTGAAGACGATCTCCTTCAGATTATGTTCGGGCTTGCCCCACCACTTCGGGTAAGGCTTGAACACGGTCTTCACGCCGGGCTGATGGCTCTCGATCGTGAACGGTCCAGTGCCGTTTTCATTGAGCGAAGCGTAGCTCGGTGTAGTTGCCGAGGCAGGCGTCGGCGCCACGGCGTTGTGCTCTTCGCACCACTTCTTGTCCATGATCAACCAGCCGTCCCATTGGCTGATCAGGATGGGATTGGGCGAAGACAGCACGACATCGACGGTGAAATCGTCGACCTTGATGAACTTGGCGTCCGGCGGAATTACGCTGGTGAAGTTGGAACCCGTGGCGCGCACCCGTGCGGCGGAAAAGATCACGTCATCGGCGGTGAAGGGATCGCCGTTGTGGAACGTGACGTTGTGGCGCAGGTGAAAGCGCCAACGGGTCGGCTCCGGAGTCTCCCAGCTTTCAGCGAGCGCCGGAATGGTTTTCAGGTTTCTGTCCCGGGCGACGAGACCCTCATAGACGTGTGACTGATGCGCGGTCGTGGTGGTTTCCCGCAACGTATACGGGTCGAGCGATTTCAGGTCGCCCTGATTGGCATAGCGCAAGCTTTGGCTCGATGCCGGCTCGGTGACGAATGCGAGCAGCGAGAAGGTGATCGCTGCGAAAAGAGGGTGGCGTACAGCCATATGGTCAAATACTCCGCTTGAGCCGCTTGTGTTTTCGGCAGTCTGACGAGCGAGCGCCCATCCTTGTTGATCTCACAAACGTCGCAGCGCCTCCTGAGTGGACTTCGGAAAGGCAACAGGCGCGCGCATGCGAGATGCCGCGGTTTGTGCCGCACCGTCTAACGTCGCACGCCTGCAAGACTGGTGCCGGTTCGGGGCAGCCGTTCCAGCGCGAGCGTTTGCGGGCAGTTCAGGCCGGACGCACTCCGACATTCCGCATGTTGCAGAGTTCTTGAGGCTCGGACAAGCCCGCTTTGACGATGCGCCGGGGTATATGGTTAGCTGCCGCATCGGGGATCGCAGCGCAGCAGGACAGCGATTACCGTAGTCGACCGACGACCGAGCCCGGCAGATTCAACCGTGCGACCCTTGGCACCACGATCGACCTGCCACGTTACCCCTAAGGCCGATATCCGGTTGGTTCGGTTGACCATATCGTAGGAATCGCGTGCCAGAGCGATTCACTCGCTTGCTAGAGGAGGGCCGGCCCGGTGATACTGGTCAGTGCTTCTCGATGCGATGGGGCTCGAAGGACTTGGTCTTAAGGACTTGGCGGGTCGGGGCGGGGTTGTTCAGAGTGGCGGCACGAGGGCGGTTCGAATAGCGCGGAGCGGGATATGAAAGTCAACGTCGAGATCGATTGCACTCCGCTGGAGGCGCGGCAATTCTTTGGGCTCCCTGACGTCGGCCCGATGCAGATGGCCGTCATGGATAAGCTGCAGCAGCAGATGATGAGCAACATCGACAAGATGGCTCCGGAAGCTCTGCTACAGAGCTGGTTCAGCTTCGATCCGAAGCTGGCGGAGAAATTCCAGGACCTGTTTGTGACGATGACCGGGCTCGGCGGCAGCCGCTCGAGCGACCGGAAATCGGCCTGATTGCTTCATTCGAATTATTCGGCTGAACGGGCCGGAGGCGGGTTGCATCGACCTCCCACGATCTGCACGATGATGGGCGCAGGCGCCGCTGAGGCGCCTGGCCGCTACAACAAAAGGCAGGGACAGGAGGGACGCATGAGCGACGCCACGGTCATGCCGCCGCTGCAGTTTGCCGCGACCAACGGCATCCGGATGGGCTATTACGAGGCGGGACCGGCCCACGGATCGGCCGCCCATGGTCTTGTGCCATGGCTGGCCTGAACTGGCGTTCTCCTGGCGGCACCAGATCAGGGCGCTCAGCGAAGCCGGCATCCGCGTGATCGCACCCGACCAGCGCGGCTACGGCGCGACTGACCGGCCGGAGCCGGTCGAGGCCTATGATATCGAGCATCTGACGGCCGATCTGGTCGGCTTGCTCGATCACCTTAAGATCGACAAGGCGATCTTCGTCGGCCACGACTGGGGCGGCTTTGTCGTTTGGCAGATGCCGCTGCGCTATCCCGACCGCGTCGCTGGCGTGGTCGGCGTCAACACGCCGCATCTTCCCCGCGCGCCCGCCGATCCGATCGACATCATGCGCAAGCGCTTCGGCGAGACGATGTACATCGTCCAGTTCCAGGATCCCGCGCGCGAGCCGGATCGCATCTTCGGCAGCCGGGTCGAGCAGACCTTCGACGCCTTCATGCGCAAGCCGGTGCCGCGCAGTGATGACGGAGCGAAGGAGCCGCCGGTGGCAGGCATCGGCGCAGCGAAGACGGTCAATCTTGCCTTCCCGCAGATGGTCGCGGCCTATGACGCCAGTCGCGATGCGCGCCAGCCGATCCTGTCGGAGCAGGAGAAGCAGGTGTTTGTCGAGACGTTCCGGAGAACCGGCTTCACCGGCGGTATCAACTGGTACCGCAACATGTCGCGCAACTGGCGGAGGGCCGAAGGCCTCGATCACACCGTCCGCGTGCCGGCGCTGATGATCATGGCCGAGCACGATGCCGTGCTGCCACCCTCGGCTACCGATGGCATGGAAAAGCTGGTGCCTGACCTCGAGAAATACCTGGTGCGCAACAGCGGCCATTGGACGCAGCAGGAGCAGCCGGAGGAGGTCAGCGCCAAGCTGATCGAATGGCGCAAGCGGCGGTTCGGCTGAGATGATGAGATAAAGGTCGCCGCCAAGAATTGGCTGTCGCCCCTGCGAAAGCAGGGGCCCATAGCCACAGGAGGTCGTGGTCAGGCGAGCTGGAGCTCCAGATCGGCTCAACAACTAGCGCAGGTGGTTATGGGTCCCTGCGTGCGCAGGGACGACACCGGTTTTGCGGCGACAACTCGTTTCCAATTGGGTCACGCCGCCTGCGCGCTCGCGCCATGCGCATGGGCTGCGATCGCGTCGATGATCTGCGGCCAGGTCCGGATCGTCAAGGCATGGCCCATGCCCTCGATCATCAGGAGCTTGGCATTCGG
Organism: Bradyrhizobium sp. HKCCYLS1011; assembly: GCF_051167795.1. Classification (NCBI taxonomy): domain Bacteria; kingdom Pseudomonadati; phylum Pseudomonadota; class Alphaproteobacteria; order Hyphomicrobiales; family Nitrobacteraceae; genus Bradyrhizobium; species Bradyrhizobium sp. HKCCYLS1011. Next base: position 332,583 of record NZ_JBNPTT010000007.1, read on the forward strand.
AATCGACTCCGCCGTGTCGCGTCCGCCGGAGGGATGCACCAGCGGATCCCGGGTGCCGTGGATCACCAATGTCGGCACCTCTACCAGATGCAGCCGGGGCTTACGGCTGCCGGAGGCCAGGATAGCGCGCAATTGCCGGCCGACGCCGGCCGCATTGATGCCGCGGGCGAAGCAGCGCTCGGCAAGCGCCCGGTCGCGCGCTTCGTCTTCCGGAAAGGAGCCGGCCCGCAGCATCTTCCAGGTCCTGGAAAAGCGCTCGACATATTGCTCCTTGGTCTTCGGCGCCGGCATCATCAGCATCATGGCGATCTCGCGGCTCGGCGGCGGAATCCGAGGATTGCCCGTGGTCGACATGATCGAGGTCAATGACCGCACGCGCTCGGGAAACGACAATGCGATCTCCTGCGCAATCATGCCGCCCATCGAGGCGCCGACCAGATGCGCAGACTTGATCGAGAGCGCGTCCAGCAGACCGACCGTATCCTTGGCCATGTCGATGAGCTTGTAGGGAGCCGACACCGGAAGATGAAAGAAGCGCAGCTTCAGCAGTTCGAACGGCGTGAGCCGTTTGCCGCCATGCATCTTGCTGGATTGGCCGATGTCGCGGTTGTCGAAGCGGATGACGCGAAAGCCGCGGCTTGCAAGCTGCGCGCAGAACTCATCGTCCCAGATCAACATCTGCCCGCCGAGTCCCATGATCAGCACCAGCGGCTCTGCAGCGGGATCGCCAAAAATCTCGTAGCAGATGTCGATACCATTGGCGCGCGCGATATGCTGGGGCTGATGAGCAATTGCGGTCACAACTGGGTTCCTCGTTTCAAAGCCGGTGGAACTGTATCGCATGTTATCGAACTGGGGAGGAGGCCTGCACATGGCGCATCATTTGCGCATCGCCGATGCCTGCATGATATCTTGGCGGGTACAGGTGCTGAGTCCCGTGATCTCGCTTGGTGACAAGGAGAATGGCGATGGTCGACAAGACTGGTGATGCAATCGCGTTGTGGCAGCAAATGGTCGGGGAGATGCAGAAGGGCTTTGCGGCCTTTGCCAAGCAAGGCTTGGGTTCCTTGCCACCGGGACGCCAGGCAAGCGATCGGAGTGCCTTCGCCTCGGGAGCGCAGAAACACATGGCCGATCTGATGGAAAGCTACTTCAACAACATGAATCTGCCCAGCCGCGGCCAGTTGAAGGACATGAGCGAGCGGCTGCAGGCGATCGAACTCGAATTGAGCGAGATCAAAGCGCTGCTGCTTCGAATGGTGGAGGCTGCCGCTATCAAGGAAACTGCCGCCCCGAAGGAAGTTACCGTCGCGACGGAAGCTGCCGTTCCTCCGGAAGCTGCCGCTCCTACGGAAGTTGCCGCTCCTACGGAAGTTGCCGCTCCTATGGAAGCTGCCACTCCCACGGAAGCCGCCGTTCCCAATGAAGCTGCCGCTCCCAAGGAGGAAGCTGCTGCTCCTGAGGAAACTGCCGCTCCAAAGGAAGCAGCTGCCGCCCCTAAGGTCGCTGCTCCCCGAGCCCCGCGGACGCGTTCCCGGCGTCCGGCCGCTTCGGGAACCGAGGGTATCGAGGGGGCGTAAGACGCCGGCTGAGCGCTGGCTACCGCCGGTCTCCACCTCCCTATAAAAATGACATCCTATGCTGCAATGCAACATTTTTGTTGCAATGCGGCATTAGGCATGGCATGACTATGGAGCCCCGGGCCAATACGGACGGGGCGGGAGCCCATAGCTCAGCAGAGGATGGAGAGAAACGATGACCAATGATACCGCCATTGCATTCGACAGCGTCAAGGAGGCCTTTGCCCCGGTGACCGACGCGCTGAAGAACATGCAGAATATGGAAGTGCCGGAATCCGCGCGCGAGTTCGTCAAGAAGGCGACCGCGACGGCCAAGGAACGCGTTGCCGATGCCTTCGCCGGCTCGGAAAAAGTGACGGCTGCGATCGAGACCGCTGTTGCTGACGGCGTCAGCGAAGCGACCAAGATCGGCCGCAACATCCAGCAGGCGATCCATGAGGACACCGAGGCGTTCTTCGACGGGCTGGACAAGCTGGCGTCTGCCAAGACGATCAGCGAAGCCGTGCAGATTCAGTCGGAGCTCGCGCGGGCGCGCGGCGAAGCGCTCATCTCGCGGGCGAAGTCGAGCACCGAATATTTCGGCAAGCTCGTGACCGATGGCGCCAAGACCTTGCAGGACAACTTCGCCAAGGCCTATACCAAGTCGGCCTGATCGCATCAGGCACATACCGAAATGCCCTGGCCCGCATCTTGCGGGCCTTCTTTTTTGGTGGATCGCGGCAAAACAGGCTATGCGTGGACGACCATGCCGCCGCAGCCGCTCTCCCGCATCATCGATCAGCTCAAAGGCGAGCCGTCGCGCACCGGCTCGCTCATCATCACCGTGTTTGGCGATGCCATCGTGCCGCGCGGCGGGACAGTGTGGCTGGGGACGCTGCTGGAGTTCTTCGCAGGCCTCGACATCGACGGCAATGTGGTGCGCACTGCGATGTCGCGGCTCACCGCTGAAGGCTGGTTCGAGCGCAGCAAGGTCGGCCGCAACAGCTTCTATCGCCTGGTCAGGCAGGGGCAGCAGACCTTTGCCGCGGCGACCCGCCACATCTACGATCCACCGCCCACCGAATGGACCGGCAGTTTCGAGCTGCTCTTGATCAGCCAGACCGATCAGCGCGAGGCCGCGCGCGACGCGCTGAAGAATGCCGGCTTTGGCAGTCCGCTGCCCGGCGTCTTTGTCGCGCCGGCCGGCACCGCTGTGCCGGAGGAGGCGAGGGGCGGGCTTCGGCTCGACGCCTCCGCCGCTCCCGACATGGCGCGGCGCCTGCTCGCCGAAAGCTGGGCGCTCGAGCGCACCGCGGGGGCCTATCTGAAGTTCATGGCCATCTTTGCGCCACTGCAGGCCTGTCTGCGGAAGCAGGAAACGCTGTCCGATGCCGACGCTTTCACCGCGCGCATTCTGCTGATCCATCATTACCGGCGCATTGTGCTGCGCGATCCCTTGTTACCGGCGGAACTGCTGCCCAAGGACTGGCCGGGACGGCCGGCGCGGGTGCTGTGCGGCGAGATCTATCGCGCGCTGCTGGCCGGCTCCGAACGCTGGCTCGACGACCACGGCACCGACGAGAATGGTTCGCTGCGGCCTGCCGGAGCGGCGCTCGCGCGCCGCTTCGGCGATGGATGATTTGCGCTGATATATTACAAAAATGGATTGCGTGGATTAGATTTTGTTATATGTTAGCGGCAACCAAGTCCTGGGAGGACACGTCGCCGCATGTATACGCAGGCGCTCAATACGCCCGAGGAGGGCACTCTCGCGGAGGACGTGGCGCGGACGGCGCGCTTTCAGGCGCGTGTCGATGCCGAGGAGCGCATCGAGCCCAATGATTGGATGCCCGCCGCCTACCGCAAGACGCTGATCCGGCAGATTTCCCAGCACGCCCATTCCGAGATCGTCGGCATGCTGCCGGAAGGCAACTGGATCACGCGTGCGCCGAGCCTGCGTCGCAAGGCCGCGCTGCTCGCCAAGGTGCAGGACGAGTGCGGCCACGGGCTCTATCTCTATGCTGCCGCCGAGACGCTCGGCGCCGCGCGTGAGGAGCTGGTCGACGCGATGCTGGCCGGCAAGGCCAAATATTCCTCGATCTTCAACTATCCGACCCTGACCTGGGCAGATATCGGCGTGATCGGCTGGCTGGTCGACGGCGCCGCGATCATGAACCAGATCCCGCTCTGCCGCTGCTCCTATGGCCCGTACGCACGCGCGATGATCCGCGTCTGCAAGGAGGAATCCTTCCACCAGCGCCAGGGCTACGAGATCATGCTGACGCTGTGCCGCGGTACGGTCGAGCAGAAGGCGATGGCGCAGGATGCGCTGAACCGCTGGTGGTGGCCGGTCCTCATGATGTTCGGGCCGCCCGACAGTGCGAGCCAGCACAGCGATGCCTCGACGAGATGGAAGATCAAGCGCTTCTCCAACGACGAGCTGCGCCAGAAATTCATCGATGCCACGGTGCCCCAGGCCCAGTATCTCGGCCTCACTATTCCTGATCCCAAGATGAAGCAGGACGAGGACGGGCACTGGAGCCATGGCCCGATCGACTGGAACGAGTTCAAGCAGGTGCTCGCCGGCAATGGTCCGTGCAACCGCGATCGCATGGCGGCGCGGCGCAAGGCGCATGCCGACGGCGCCTGGGTGCGCGAGGCGGCCGCCGCCTATGCGCAGAAGCGGAATTATCGCGCAACCGCGCAGGCGGCCGAATAGAGCCGACGAATTAATTAAGAGGGAGGGTGTGATGGCCACGCCGAACACGCCGCTGTGGGAGGTCTTCATCCGCAGCCGCAACGGACTTGCGCACAAGCATTGCGGCTCATTGCATGCGCCCGATGCCACCATGGCGCTGCAGGCGGCGCGTGACATCTACACCCGCAGGGGCGAGGGACTATCGATCTGGGTGGTGCCCTCGAGCGCAATCACCGCGTCCGATCCTGCGGACAAGGACATGATGTTCGAGCCCGCGCAGTCGAAAATCTATCGCCACCCGACCTTCTACGAGGTGCCGGACGAGGTCGGGCACATGTAGTTCGTTGCGCTAGCCCCCGATCCTCATGGTGAGGAGGCGCGAAGCGCCGTCTCGAACCATGAGGCCCGATTGGTTCTTGGCCTCATCCTTCGAGACGCCGCTGTGCGGCTCCTCAGGATAAGGAGTTACAGCGGATAGTAAATGGCCACGCCCTCCATCACCGTCTCCGAAACTCCGCTGGTGCTCTACACGTTGCGCCGCGCGGACGATGCGCTGATCCTCGGCCATCGCCTGTCCGAATGGTGCGGCCACGCGCCCATGCTGGAAGAGGACATGGCGCTGTCCAACATGGCGCTCGACCTGATCGGTCAGGCGCGCGAGCTCTACGGCTACGCCGCCAAGGTCGAGGGCAGGGACAATGACGAGGACAAGCTCGCTTATCTCAGGGACGTGAGACAGTACCGCAACCTGCTGCTGGTCGAGCGTCCGAACGGCGACTTTGCGCAGACCATGGTGCGGCAGTGGTTCTATTCGGCCTTCGCGGACCGTTACTGGCGGAAGATGATGCGCTCCACTGACCCAACGCTTGCGGCCATTGCGGCGAAATCGGAGAAGGAAAGCGCCTATCACCTTCGGCATGCATCGGAATGGGTCATCCGGCTCGGCGACGGCACCGATGAGAGCCATGCCCGGGCGCAGGCCGCAATCGACGAGCTCTGGGCCTATACGGGTGAGATGTTTGCGGTCGACGACAGCGAGCGCGGGCTGATCGATGCCGGCATCGCGATCGATCCGACCGAACTGCTGCCGGAGTGGCTGGCTGCGGTGTCGGAGGTCGCGCGCGAGGCGACGCTGGCTCTGCCCGAGAACGACTGGATGCAGCAGGGCGGCCGCGACGGCCGCCACAGCGAGCATCTCGGTCATCTCCTGAGCGAGCTGCAACACATGCAGCGCAGCTTTCCGGGTGCGTCATGGTAGCGGTCGCGAGCGAGGCCGATCTGCGCCAGCGCGCCTGGGACGCGGCCGCTGGTGTGACCGATCCGGAAATTCCGGTGCTGACCATCGACGATCTCGGCGTGCTGCGCGAGGTCGACGTGACCGGCGACCGTGTCGAGGTCGCGATCACCCCGACCTATTCCGGCTGTCCGGCGATGAACATGATTGCACTGGAGATCGAGCTCGCGCTGGCGCGCGCCGGCTTCCGTGAGATCCACGTGCGCACGGTGCTGTCGCCGGCCTGGACCACCGATTGGATGAGCGAGCAGGGCCGCCGCAAGCTGAAGGAGTATGGCATCGCGCCGCCGCTGCCTGCGAGCACGCGTCGTGCGCTGTTCGGCGTGGAGCAGGTGACCTGCCCGCAATGTGGTTCGGGGGAGACCGAGCTGTTGTCCGAATTCGGCTCGACTTCCTGCAAGGCGCTCTGGCGCTGCAAGACCTGCCGCGAACCGTTCGATTATTTCAAGTGTCACTAGCCCATGTGCATCCGTCATTGCGAGCGCAGCGACTTGTCCGCCATGGCCCGAAGGGCGACGGCGCAAGCAAGCAAGAATGCCGGGATGGCAAGAGTCTGCATTGCTTCGTCGCTTCGCTCCTCGCAATGACGGAGGGATAGATTCGATGTCCACGCCACGCTTCCACCGCCTTGCCGTCAACGATCTCCGCCGCGAGGCGCCTGACGCGGTGTCGCTGACCTTCACGATCCCAAAAGAGCTCGCCGACGAATACCGCTTCGCGCCCGGCCAATATCTCACGCTGCGCGCGATGTTCGGCGGTGAAGAGGTAAGGCGCTCTTATTCGATCTGCTCCGGCCCTGACGATGGTGAAATCCGCATCGCGGTGAAGCGGGTCGATGGCGGCGCGTTCTCAGGTTTTGTCACCGACGAATTGAAGCACGGCGACGAGCTCGAGGTGATGACGCCGACCGGCCGCTTTGGCGTGACGCTGCAGCCGGATTCGGCGCGCATCCATGTCGGCTTTGCCGCAGGCTCCGGCATCACACCGATCCTGTCGATCGTCAAGGCGGTGCTGGCGCGCGAGCCGAACAGCCGCTTCTTCCTGTTCTACGGCAACCGCACCACGGCAGGCATGCTGTTTCGCGAACAGCTGGAGGAGCTGAAGGACCGCTTTCTCGACCGGCTGTCGGTGTTTCACGTCATCTCCGGCGAGGACCAGGACATCCCGATCCTGCACGGCCGGCTCGATGCCGAGAAGGTGAGGGTGTTGTTGCGCGCGCTGGTGCCGGCCGACAGCATCGACCACGTCTTCATCTGCGGTCCCTCAGGAATGAGCGAGGAGGTCGAGCCGACCTGCCGCGAGCTCGGCATTCCCGAAGACCGCATCCATGTCGAGCGCTTCGTCTCCGGGCTCGGCGGCCGGCCGCGGCCGAAAGTGCCGGTGCCCGCGTCGGCGCCGCCCAAGGCGCTTGCCGCCCTGATCATCGACGGCAAGCGCCGCGAGGTGCCGGTCGCCGAGGGCGAGGCGATCCTCGATGCCGCACTCCGCGCCGGTGTCGATCTGCCCTTCGCCTGCAAGGGCGGCATGTGTTCCACCTGCCGCGCGAAGCTGGTCGAGGGCAAGGTCGAGATGGAGCTGAACTACTCACTGGAGCCGTGGGAGCTCAAGGCCGGCTTCGTGCTGACCTGCCAGGCCAAGCCGACCACGGAGCGCGTTGTGGTGGACTACGATCACGTGTGATGGCCACCTGCATTCCGCGGACGCGTAGCCCTTCTACATCGTCATTCCGGGGCGACGCGTGAGCGTCGAACCCGGAATCTCGAACTTGGTTTGCGTTTCTCTTATGTCGAGATTCCGGGGTCAGCCCTGCGGGCTGCCCCGGAATGACGTGCGATCGGCTTAGTCCCTCGGTCGCTTGTCCTTCACGCGCCGCGCCTTGCCGGCGGAGCGCTCCAGTGAGTCGGGGGCGACGACCTGGACCTTGGCGGTGAGGCCGATCGTGTTCTTGATGTGGGTCGAGATCAGATCGGCATGGCTGGTCAGTCCGCTGCCGTCCCAGGCCTCAGGCCTCGCTTCGGCGAAGATCGTGAGCTCATCCATCCGGCCGTCGCGGGTCAGCTCGAGCATGAAATGGCCGCCGCACCAGTTGGTGGCGAGCAGGATCTCCTCGATCTGGGTCGGGAACAGGTTGACGCCGCGCAGGATGATCATGTCGTCCGAGCGTCCGGTCACCTTCTCCATCCGCCGCATGCCGGGCCGCGCCGTGCCCGGCAACAGCCGCGTCAGGTCGCGGGTGCGATAGCGGATCACGGGAAAGGCTTCCTTGGTCAGCGAGGTGAAAACGAGCTCGCCGATCTCGCCCTCGGGCAGCACCTTGCCCGTATCGGGATCGATGATCTCCGGATAGAAATGATCCTCCCAGATGTGCAGGCCGTCCTTGGTCTCCAGGCATTCCTGCGCCACGCCGGGGCCGATCACCTCGGAGAGCCCGTAGATGTCGGTGGCGTCCATCGCGAAGGCGTCCTCGATCTCGGCGCGCATCGCATTGGTCCAGGGCTCGGCGCCGAAGATGCCGAGCTTGAGCGAGCTCTGCTTGGGATCGAGCTTCTGGCGCTTGAACTCGTCGAGGATCGCCAGCATGTAGCTCGGCGTCACCGTGATGATGTCGGGTCGGAAGTCGTTGATGAGCTGCACCTGGCGCTCGGTCATGCCGCCGGAGATCGGCACCACGGTGCAGCCGAGCTGTTCGGCGCCGTAATGCACGCCGAGCCCGCCGGTGAACAGGCCATAGCCATAGGCGTTATGGATGATCATGCCGCGGCGGCCGCCGGCGGCGCGGATCGAGCGCGCCATCACGCTCGACCATGTCGCGATGTCGGCCCCGGTGTAGCCGACCACGGTCGGCTTGCCGGTGGTGCCCGAGGAGGCATGCACGCGCACCAGCTGCTCGCGGGGGACTGCGAACATGCCGAACGGGTAGTTGTCGCGCAGGTCGGTCTTCACGGTGAACGGGAATTTGGCGAGATCGGCGAGCTCGCGGAAGTCGGACGGATGCACGCCGGCCTGATCGAAGGCGCGGCGGTAATGCGCGACGTTGCCATAGACGTGCTTGAGCGACCAGGCGAGCCGCTCGGTCTGCAGCGCCATGATCTGGTCGCGCGAGGCGCGTTCGGCCTCGTCCATCTCGGGCACATAGCCACCCGGCTGGGATTGGAGCTTGGTCAGGGCCATGGCGCTTCGTCCTCCGAATCAGCTTGGGCCGCCGGTATCGCCGAGCGGCACCAGCATGCCGCCGATGCTGCGGGAATGGCCGCGGAATTCGGCAATGACAGTGTCGCCCGCGGTGACGCGAACGTCGTAGATGCCGGAGCGGCCAGTGCGCGAAATCTCAACGGCACGCGCGACCAGCCGGTCGCCGAGCTTGCCCGGCCGGACGAAGGTGATGCTGCCTTGCGCCGCGACCGTGCGCTCGTTGTGGGTGTTGCAGGCAAAGGCGAAGGCGGAATCGGCGAGCGTGAAGATGAAGCCGCCATGAGCGATGCCATGGCCGTTCACCATATGCGGCCGGATGGTCATCTGCAGCGCCGCCCGGCCGGGACCGATCTCGACGATCTCCATGCCCAGCCCCTGGCTCGCCTGGTCGTCCTTCCACATGGCGTCAGCACAGGCGCGCGCGAGTTCGTCCGGCGTCCCCGGCCTCCCGGCGGTCATCGCCAAATCTCCCAGCGCCGGCGAATCCCCGGATGCGCAGCCACGGCGTTTTCTCCCGCGTGATGCTTGTTGGAACAAGCATTCTGAACTAGTTAAGCACGCATCGTGTCAAAGATTCCGCGCGCGTCAAGCAAAAGAGGGTTGTGCGGCGCCGCTCGTTCAGGCCTCGTTTCCAAGCTGTAAAACAAGGACCCCGACATTGCCCGAACCCGCCGATCTGGCTGTCCTGACTGGTCTCGTGATCGGTCTTCTCTATGGCGCGGTCGGACTGCTGAGCGGGTTCTGCATGATGAGCTCCTTGCGCGGCTGGTGGGCCGACGGCGACAGCCGCCTGGTGCGTACCTATGCGTTGGCGATGGGCATCGCCATGGTCGCGACGCAGCTGTTGGCGGCCTCAGGCCTGGTCGATCTCGGCAAGTCGATCTATCTGCAGCCGACGTTCTCGGTGCCGTTGATGTTCGCCGGCGGGCTGTTGTTCGGCTACGGCATGGTGCTGGCGAACGGCTGCGGCTCGCGGGCGCTGGTGCTGCTCGGCCGCGGCAATCTGCGCTCCTTCGTCGTCATCGTCGTGCTCGGCATATTCGCCGAGATGACATTGAAGGGGCTGATCGCGCCGCTGCGCATCGCGCTGTTGCAGTCTTCGCAGACGACCACCGCGGCGACGTCGCTGCCGGCCGTGCTGTCGAGCGGCGGGCTGCATGGTGCGCCGGCGCGGCTGTTGCCGGCTATCGTGGTCGGCGGCGCTTTGATCGTGTTTGCCGTCGCCCATCGACCGTTCCGCCGCGCGCCGGGCCAGATCGCAGCGGGGCTCGTGGTCGGACTATTGATCGCGGCGGGATGGTTCGCCACCGGATATCTCGGCGCAGACGATTTCAATCCGGTGCCGGTGGCGTCATTGACCTTTGTGGCGCCGATTGCGGATGCGCTGCAATACGTCATGCTCTCGACCGGGCTCACGGTGAATTTCGGCATCGCCACGGTCGGCGGCGTATTCGCCGGCAGCCTGCTGACCGCGCTCGCCACGCGTCGTTTCAAGCTTGAAGGATTTCACTCCCCCCGTCACATGCTGCGCTCGAGCGCTGGTGCCGCGTTGATGGGCGCGGGCGGCGTGATGGCGTTCGGCTGCTCGGTCGGGCAGGGGCTCACCGGCCTGTCGACCCTGGCGCTGACTTCGTTCGTGGCCGTGGCCGGCATCCTTGCCGGCACCGCGCTCGGCTTACGGGGGGCGTTGCGGGTCCGGCCGCTGAAGCATGATGCTGAACCTGCCTTGCAGGGCGAGCCCGCCCGCTGACGCCCGGTCAGTCCGCGCGCCGCGTGACGATGCGGATTTCGGAGGTGAGGGTCCGGTGCACCGGGCACTTGTCGGCGATCTCCATCAGCTTGGCACGCTGGGCCTCGTCGAGCGCGCCTTCCATGGTGATCACGCGGTCCAGCTGGTCGATCATGCCGACCCTGGTCTCGCACTCCGCACAGTCCTCAGCATGGATCTTGCTGTGCTTCAGCCGCACGGTGACGCGATCGAGCGGCAGAAATTTGCGGTCAGCGTACAGGCGCATGGTCATCGAGGTGCAGGCGCCGAGTGCCGTGAGCAGGAAGTCGTAAGGTCCGGGCCCTGAATCCTGACCGCCGGCTGCGAGCGGCTCGTCGGCGGTGAGGTGGTGCGGACCGATGGCGATCGTCTGCTGGAATTTGCTGGCGCGGGTCTCGCGCACGATCACCTCGCGCGGACCATCCTCGGCAGCCGCGGCGGCCGGCTGTGAGATCGGCACGTCGATATAGCGGCTGGCCCAGCTCGCGATGACATCGGCGATGTAAGCCGCATCCTGCTTGCTGCTGACGAGATGGTCGGCGTGATCGAGCGAAACAAAGCTCTTCGGATGTTTGGCGGTAACGAAGATGCGGGTCGCATTGTCGATGCCGACGGTGTCGTCAACCGGCGAATGCATCACCAGCAGCGCCTTGTGCAGATGCACGACCTTGTCGAGCAGGTGCTGCTCGGCGACATCGTCGAGGAAGGACCTGTTGATGCGGAAGGGACGGCCGGCAAGCGAGACCTCCGCTGAACCCTGCGCACGGATGTCCTCGATCCTGTCCTTGAAGAAGCCGGTGACATGGGCGGGGTCGGACGGCGCGGCAATGGTGACCACGGCCTTGGCCTCCGGGATCTCTGCGGCAGCAGCGAGCACGGCAGCTCCGCCCAGGCTGTGGCCGATCAGCAGCGCGGGCGCCTTGCGTGTCTCGCGCAGATGATTGGCGGCGCGAACAAGGTCCGCCACGTTCGAGGAGAACGTCGTGTTGGCAAAATCACCTTCGCTGGAGCCGAGCCCGGTGAAGTCGAACCGCAATACGGCAATGCCCTTGGCGGCGAGCGCCATCGCGATCCGTCGCGCGGCGTGGGTCTCCTTGCCGCAGGAGAAGCAATGCGCGAACAGCGCATAGGCATGCGGCGCGCCATCGGGCAGATCCAGCGCAGCGGCGAGCTTGTCGCCGCCTGAGCCCTCAAACTGGAAGCGTTCTGTCGGCATCATGTGGTCCCCGTTTGTTGCGTGTTCACTGCCGCTCGAGCGATGACACAGCATGTGCGCCCGACACAGCGATGATCAGTTTCGAGGAGGCAACAGCTGAATCTCCTGCTCGCCGTGCCGGATCACTGACCGCAGGTCTTGGGCGACAATATCGGAAATCCATCGGACGAGCGCTGGAAGGGCTTCTTCCTTCGCCCGCCGACGAAGTTCGGGCAAGTCCCGCTCGATCGCGGTGCCCACTTTGATGTGGAGACGTTCATACAGCACATCGCCGTTTGGCGGCCAGTATCGCGCATCAAACAGACGCCTGCCGTGGCTACGAACGAGATGGATGTGAATTCCGATGTTTGCCTTGGTCAGTGCCTCGACGATGACGGTCGGCTTGAGGAGATAGCCGTAGCCTTTCGGTATCTTGCCCGTCTCTGAGGTGAACTCCATGCTTCATCTCCGGCGCCTTCCCTCATGAAGAGGTCGACCTTCTCACTCCGAATAGCGCTGCTCGGCCCAGGGATCACCGCGGTTGTGATAGCCGCGCATCTCCCAATAGCCTGGCGCGTCCTTGTCGAGGAATTCGATCGCCTTGAGCCACTTCGCACTTTTCCAGAAATAGAGATGCGGCACGACGAGCCGCACGGGGCCGCCATGCTCGGCGGTCAGCGGCGCACCGGACCAGCTGTGCGCGAGCAGCGCATCCGCGGCCGCAAAATCCTCCAGCGGTAGATTGGTGGTGTAGCCGTCGTAGGAATACAGCACGACGAAATTGGCCTCGTCGCGCGGCCGGCAGGCCGCGAGCAGGTCGCGCGCCGCAAGGCCCTCCCACTGATTGTCGTAGCGCGACCAGGTGGTCACGCAATGGATGTCGGAGACGAACTGTCTCTGCTCCTGGGCCAGGAAGGTCGAAAAATCCCAATACAGCGGATTCTCGACCGCGCCGTAGACATCGAGCCGCCAGCGCTCACGCGAAATCTCCGGCGTGAGGCCGAGATCGAGCACCGGCCAGTCGCGCGTGAGGTGCTGGCCGGGCGGGAGCCGCTGGTCCTCCGGCCGCACCATTTTCCCGGTCAGGAACTTGCCCTCGCGCGCCCACCGCTGCTTGCTGCGGGTCAGCTTGCTCTCGGGCGGAACATCGTCCTCGCCGGCCATCCTGCGCCCTCATTCATGCCGATGCATCGCCGAGGCATGCTTGGTGTCGCGCATCGTCGCATAGATGATGAGCGACAGGAAAATCACACCCGAGAGATAATAATAGAACCAAGTCTCGTGCCCGATGGTCTTGAAATAAAGCGCGATCGCCGGCGCGGTGCCGCCGAAGATCGAGACCGTCAGCGCGTAGGGAACGCCGACGCCGAGCGCGCGGACATTGGTCGGGAACAGCTCCGCCTTCACCACCGCGTTGATCGAGGTGTAGCCGGCGACGAAGATCCAGGCCGCGCAGATCAGCAGGAAGGCGATGAACGGCTCCTTGGTCTCCTTCAGCAGCGTGAGGATCGGTATAGTCGCGAGCGTGCCGGCCACGCCAAAGAAGATCAGCAGCGGCTTGCGGCCGATGCGGTCGGAGATCGCGCCGTAGATCGGCTGCAGGATGGTGGCGAACAGCAGCGAGCCGAAGATCACTGTGGTGGTCTGGTCCTCGGTGAGGCCCACCGACAGCTTCACGAAGGTCTGCATGTAGGTGGTGAAGGTATAGAACGCCGCGGTGCCGCCGGCGGTGAGGCCGACCACCAGGAGCAGCTCCCGCGGATATTTAAACAGCTGCACGATCGAGCCTGAGGGGCGGACCTTTTTCTTCGCTTCCACGAAGGCTTCGGTCTCCTGCAGGTTCCGGCGCATCACCGCGACGAAGATCGCGAGTCCCGCGCCGATCGCGAACGGAATGCGCCAGCCCCAGGCCTTCAGCTGGTCGGGGGTCAGAAACACCTTCTGCAGCAGCAGAAGCACGATGATCGCGGTCAACTGGCCACCGATCAGCGTCACATACTGGAAGCTCGAATAGAAGCCGCGATGCTTGGCATCGGCGACCTCGCTGAGATAGGTGGCGCTGGCGCCATATTCGCCGCCCAGGCTCAAGCCCTCGATCACGCGGGCTAGAGCCAGGATCACCGGCGCAGCGAAGCCGATCGAGGCATAGGTCGGCGTGACCGCGATGATCAGCGAGCCGAAGCACATGCAGAGCACGGAGACGGTGAGCGACAGCCTGCGGCCGAAATGGTCGGCGATGTAGCCGAACAGCCAGCCCCCCAAGGGGCGCATCAGGAAGGTCGCCGCGAACACCACGGCAGCGTTTAGCTGCTCGACCACCGGGTCCTTAGACGGAAAGAAGGCCGGCGCAAAATAAAGGGCGAAGGCCGTATAGGCGTAGAAATCGTACCACTCGACCAGATTGCCGGCGGAGCCGATCAGGATCGCCCGGATCCGGCGCTCCACATCGACGAAAGTCGTGGTTTCTTGTGCGGCAGGCTGCAGCGCCTGGTCGGTCATTGTTCGGGTCTCCCGGAGCGTCTTTTTCTTATTCCCTTCTACGGCAGGAGCCCGATTTGTCAAAATGCGCCAACGGATCGGGCCGGCCGTCATCCCCAGCCTGCGGAGATCCCCCCGTCGACGGTGAAAATCACGCCCGACGTGTAACCCGAGCGGTCCGAGGCAAGAAACGTCATCAGGTCGGCGATCTCGCGCGGGTGCGCGGGCCGGCCGAGCGGCAGGCTTTTCTGGAATTCCTTATAGCGGCTCTCGTCGCCGAACTGATGCTTGGCGCGGGTCTTGAGCAGGGTGACATGGCGGTCGGTGCCGACCGGTCCCGGATTGATGCCGACCACGCGGATGTTGTCGGCGAGGCTCTTGCTGCCGAGCGCGCGGGTGAAGGCCATCAGCGCCGCATTCCCGGCGCTGCCGCAGATGTAGTTGGCATCGAATTTCTCGCCGCCGACGCCGATGTCGTTGATGATGACGCCGGCCCCACGCGCCTTCATCCGTGCATAGACCAGGCGCGCAAGATTGATGAAGCCGAACACCTTGAGGTCCCAGGCATGCCGCCAGGTCGCCTCGTCGATCTTGTCGAGCGCGCCGCCGGGAATATCGCCGGCATTGTTGACGAGGATATCGATGTCTTCAGCGTCCTGCGCGAGCCTGGCGACGTCTTCGGGCCTGCGCAGGTCGACGGCGTGTGCCGCCGCATCGATCTGGTGTTTGGCGCGGAGCCGTTCGGCAAGCGCTTTGAGCTGATCGCCGCTTCGGGCGGCGAGGCGCAGGTGGCAGCCTTCCTCGGCGAAGGCTTCGGCCGCGGCGGCCCCGATGCCTTTGGAGGCGCCGGTGATCAGGACACGCTTGCCGGACAGATGCAAATCCATGGGATGACTCAGTTGAGGGGGGAGGCAGGGTGGTCGGATGAATTTCAAGTGACCCGCCGGCAGGGTCAACATTGCAGCGCAGCGTTGCGCTTCACGTTGCTTTGAGCCATTGCATGGGCCGCAGACAGCGGCTGGCCCAACCGGCCCGGAGAACAAGGAACCTCATCGATGAGCGCCAAGAAACCCTATCGGATCGCAGTCATTCCCGGCGACGGCATCGGCAAAGAGGTGATGCCGGAAGGCCAGCGCGTGATCGAGGCCGCCGCGAAAAAGCATGGCGTCACCGTGCAGTTCGACCATTTCGATTTTGCCTCCTGGGACTATTACGAAAAGCACGGCGAGATGATGCCGGAGGACTGGAAGGAGCAGATCGGCAAGCACGACGCGATCTATTTCGGCGCCGTCGGCTGGCCGGCGAAGATTCCGGATCATGTCTCGCTGTGGGGCTCATTGATCAAGTTTCGCCGCGAGTTCGATCAATATGTGAACCTGCGGCCGGTCCGGCTGATGCCGGGCGTGCCGTCGCCGCTTGCCAACCGCAAGCCGGGCGATATCGATTTCTGGGTGGTGCGCGAGAACACCGAAGGCGAATATTCCTCCGTGGGCGGGCGGATGTTTCCGGGTACCGAGCGCGAATTCGTCACCCAGCAGACGGTGATGACCCGCACCGGCGTCGACCGCATCTTGAAATTTGCCTTCGAACTCGCCCAATCCAGGCCGAAGAAGCATCTGACCTCGGCGACCAAGTCCAACGGCATCTCCATCACGATGCCCTATTGGGACGAGCGGGTTGAGGCGATGGCGAAGAACTATCCGACCGTGAAGTGGGACAAGTACCATATCGACATTCTCACCGCGAATTTCGTGCTGCATCCGGACTGGTTCGACGTCGTGGTCGGCTCCAACCTGTTCGGCGATATCCTCTCCGATCTCGGCCCGGCCTGCACCGGCACCATCGGCATCGCGCCATCCGGCAACATCAATCCGGAGCGGAATTTCCCGTCGGTGTTCGAGCCGGTGCACGGCTCCGCGCCTGACATTGCAGGGCAGGGCATTGCCAACCCGATTGGCATGATCTGGTCGGGCGCGATGATGCTGGAGCATCTCGGCGAGAAGACCGCGGCGAACGCGATCGTCGGCGCCATCGAGCGCACGCTGGCTGAGCGCACGCTGCGCACCCGCGACCTCGGAGGCAATGCCGACACGACCGCCTGCGGCAAGGCGGTCGCTGACATGGTGGATTAGTCGCTACTCCTGGGGAGTGTCGCCCCGGCGAACGCCGGGGCCCATAACCACAGGCTGTCGTTATTGCGGGCGGTATCTGCCACATCGCGCTCTCGATAGATCACGCGGTATGGGTCCCGGCGTTCGCCGGGACGACAGTGGTGGTTTAGGCGATGGCGCGGGCGACAACGTCATTGCGAGGAGCGTGAGCTCGGAAGTAATCCAGGGCTGCGGACGAGGTCTGGATTGCTTCCGCCTTCGCCCTTCGGGCTACGGCGGACAAGTCGCTTCGCTCGCAATGACGGAGTCTTTCTATCTATCCCAGCGCCACCCGCCGACAATGCTCCCAGGCGGCGTGGATCAGGTTCTCGCTCGCCTCGGGCGTGCGGAAGGCCGAATGCGCTGACAGCGTCACGTTCGGGATCGTCGTCAGAACATGATCGTTCGGTAGGGGCTCGATGTTGAAGACATCGAGGCCGGCATGGCGGATATGGCCCGATCTCAGCGCCTCGATCATGGCGGCCTCGTCGACGACAGCGCCGCGCGCGGTGTTGACCAGGATCACGCCCGGCCGCATTTGCGCAATGCGCTCGCGCGAGAGAAAGCCACGGGTCTCGTCGTTGAGCAGAAGATGCAGCGAGACGACGTGGCTGGTCGCGAGCAGCTCGTCGAGGTTGACGAAGGTCACGCCCTGATGGCTCTTCGGCGTGCGGTTCCAGGCAATCACCTTCATGCCGCTGCCGGAGGCGATGCGCGCGACCTCCGCGGCAATGCCGCCGAAGCCGATCAGGCCGAGCGTCTTGCCGGTGAGCTGCATGCCGTCGTCACGCAGCCAGTTGCCGGCGCGCATCTCGCGGTCCATCTGCGCGAGGCCGCGCGCGGAGGCCCACATCAGCGCGATCGCAGCTTCGGCGACGGCGGTGTCACCATAGCCCTTGATCAGGTGCACGGTGATGCCGAGCTCAGCCAGCTCTTCCGGGTTCATGTAGCTGCGCGCGCCGGTCCCTAGGAACACCACGTGCTTCAGCCCCTTGCATTGCCTGGCGACGTCGGTCGGCAATGCGGTGTGGTCGACGATGCCGATCTCGGCGCCGTCGAGGATCTCAGGCCATTGCTCGGGCGTGATGTTGGGATTCAAGTGCACGCGCACCGGCGGATCGCCGGCTTGGCGCTGCCGCTCGAAAATCTCCGCGAGCGAGTCGTTGGCGTCGATGAAAACTCCGCGCACTGTCATTCTCCAGAAATCACGACGCGACGCCGGCGAGCGCCAGCACCGTGTGCATCAGGACATTGGCGCCGGCGGCGCAGTCGGCTTGCGTCGCGTCTTCCAGCTCATTGTGGCTGATGCCGTCCTTGCAGGGCACGAACACCATCGCCGCCGGCATGATGGTGTTGAGGTTGCAAGCATCGTGTCCGGCGCCGGAGGTGATGCGCCGGTGCGAATAGCCGAGGTTTTCCGCGGCATGCTCGACAGCGTCGACCAGCTTGGGATCGAAATGCGTCGGCGGCTTGCGCCAGACCAGGTCGATCGCGATCTCGACCTTGCGCCTGGCCGCGATCTCGGCGGCGGCCGCACGCAGGCTTTGGTCGAGCGCGTCCAGCGTGTCGGCATCCTTGCTGCGGCAGTCGATCGTGAAGGCGATCTCGCCGGGAATGACGTTGCGCGAGGAATTTTGGATCACGGCTTCGCCGATGGTTGCAACCGCATTCGGACCGAGCCTGATCGCGATCTGCTCCAAAGCGAGTGCAAATTGCGACAGCGTCAGCAGCGCGTCGCGGCGCAGCGGCATCGGGGTCGAGCCGGCATGGCTCTCGAAGCCGACAATCCTGCAATCGTACCAGAACACGCCCTGGCCGGAATCGACCACGCCGATGGTCTTGTGCTCGGCTTCCAGGATCGGGCCCTGCTCGATATGCAACTCGACGAAGCTTGAAAACTTTTGCGTGCCGACCTTGGTCTCGCCGCGATAGCCGATTTTGTCGAGGGCCTCGCCGACCGTGACGCCTTCGGCATCCTTGCGCGAGAGAATGTCGTCGACGGTGAAATCGCCGACATAGGCGGCCGAGGCCATCATCGCCGGCGCGAAGCGCGAGCCTTCCTCATTGGTCCAGTTGACGATGCAGATCGGCGCCTCGGTCTCGATGCCGGCATCGTTCAAGGTGCGGATCACTTCCAGCGCGCCGAGCGTTCCCAGAATGCCGTCGAACTTGCCGCCGGTCGGCTGCGTGTCGAGATGCGAGCCGATCCCGATCGGCGACTTCGACATGTCGCGTCCTTTGCGAAGTGCGAACATCGAGCCGAGCCCGTCGACATGCACCTCGAGGCCAGCCTCTTCGCAAGCTCGACGAAACCAGTCGCGCACCTGCCTGTCTTCCTCGCTCAAGGTCAGCCGGCGCACGCCGCCTTTCACGGTGGCGCCGAACCTAGCGGTCTCGTGAATGCTGCCCCACAGGCGGGCGGAATCGATCTGCAGATTGGTCGCGGCTCGGCTCATTGCGTCATCCATGTCACCCGGCGTGATCTCAATGGCTTGCGACCAATTCCGCGTCAACCGGCGCTGGCGCGTGGCTGCTGGTCTGTGCCGTCTGGGCTGCAAGCTCGGCGACGCGCTCGATCGCGATCATCTCGGGCGAGGCGAGCCAGCTCGCCGTGAAGGTGAGCGGCGAAATCCGCATGTCGGTCTCAAGCTCCTGCAGGCGTCCGTCGGCGAGCTCGCGCGCGACGATGGCGGCCGGAATGACGGCAACGCCGAGCCCCTCGATCGCCATATGGATCACGGTCGCCAGCGAGGCGCTGGCGTGCAGCCGGATCGGCGGCAGGTCTGGGCGGTTGAACAGCGAGCGCACGTTTTCGTAGGGCTGGGTCTTGCGCGGAAAGGTGATGATCGGAAATCTTGCGATCTGCTCGACCGTGAGCGGCGCGTCGCCGAGACCAAGCGTAGGGCTTGCCAGGAAGCTGACCGGGTAGTCGCACAGCACGCGGTTGCGGATGCCCGGCGCCGAGGGCGGGCCGAGCGCGAAGGCGAGCTCGATCTCCTGGGCGAGCAGCCGCGCATGCAGGTTCGGCGTGACGTCGACCTCGATCTCCAGCGACAGGTTCGGATAGCTGTCATTGACGCGCTTGATCAGCCGCGGCAGCCAGTCGTGCACGATGGTCTCGGCGACACCCAGCCGAAGCACGCCGCGCATCGCCGAGCGGTCGCCGACCTCGGTCAGCATCTGCGTGCGCAAGCCCATCAGCTTTTCCGCATAGACCAGCATCTGCCGTCCGCTCGGCGTCGGCGAGGCGGCGCGATGATCGCGGTTCAACAGCTTGACGCCGAGCTCGCGCTCGAGCTGGGCGATGCGCTGGGAGATGGCGGGCTGGGTGGTGTTGAGGCGCTGGGCGGCGCCGCGGAAGCTGCCGAGCTTCACCACCCAGAGAAAAGTCTCGATCGAACGGAAATCCAGCATCGTTGCTCGCGTCAGATCAATCGGATTTATCGATTCCGATTAAAAACGAAGATTAGACTTTATAGCATGGCTGGGGTTCAGTACGTTTGTCGAGATAATAGGCAAACAGCTCAAATGACTGTTTCAGCGGCAGTGCAGCATGCTGGTAATGAGGTAGCGATCTTGCCGAGCCATCAGGCGCGGCTGGATTATCGCACAGGGAAGGGCGGCAGCACCGCCGGCGTGGCCAATGGCTTCGTGCAGGGCAATCTGGCGATTCTGCCGGAGCAATATGCCGGCGCCTTCCATCGGTTCTGCCAGCTCAATCCCAAGCCGTGCCCGATCGTCGGCATGTCCGATGTCGGCAATCCGCTCATTCCTGCGCTCGGCGCCGATCTCGACATCCGCACCGACGTGCCGCGCTACCGCGTCTGGCGCGACGGCGAAGCGGTGGAGGAGCCGACCGACATTCGCGCGCATTGGCGCGACGATCTCGTGGCCTTCGTGCTCGGCTGCTCGTTCTCGTTCGAAGAGGCGCTGATGGCCGACGGCCTGCCGATCCGCCATATCGAGCAGGGCTGCCGTGTGCCGATGTACCGCACCAACATTGCCTGCAGCCCGGCGGGTCCGTTCGCCGGACCAATGGTGGTGTCGATGCGACCCTTCAAGCCGGCGCAGGCGATCCGCGCGGTGCAGATCACCACGCGCTTCCCGGCCGTGCATGGCGCGCCGGTGCATCTCGGCCATCCGCATCTCATTGGCATCGCCGATATCAGCAAGCCGGACTACGGTGATCCCGTGCCGGTGGCAGATGACGAGATCCCGGTGTTCTGGGCCTGCGGCGTCACGCCACAGGCGGTGATAGCAGCGGCGAGGTTGCCGTTTGCGATCACGCACGCGCCGGGGTTGATGTTGATCACCGATCTCAAGAACAAGGACCTTGCCGTGCTCTGAAATAATGAGCAGCCTTTGCCGCTTCTTGAGGCTTTACCGAGGCCATCAATCGTTTCATCGATCCAGCCGTTTGATCAGAGGAACTTGCAATGTCCATCACGCGCCGAAATGTCTTGCTGGGAGCTACTGCCGCTGCCGCGCTCGGGCCGATTGCGGCCCGCGCGCAAGCCTCCGAGGTGAAGATCGGGGTCATCTATCCGTTCTCGGGCGCCAGCGCCCAGATCGGCGTCGACGCGCAGCGCGCCTTCGAGACTGCGGCCGAGATCATCAACAACAAGTATGACTATGATCTGCCGCTGGCACGCACCGAGGGCCTGCCGGGCCTTGGCGGTGCCAAGGTCAAGCTCATCTTCGCCGACCACCAGGCCGACCCGCAGAAGGGCCGCGCCGAGACCGAGCGCCTGATCACGCAAGAGAACGTCTGCGCCGTCATCGGCTCCTATCAGAGCGCGGTCGCGGTCACCGCGAGCCAGACCTGCGAGCGCTACCAGATCCCCTATATCTCGGCCGACAATTCCTCGCCGAGCCTGCATCGCCGCGGCTTGAAGTATTATTTCCGCGCGGCGCCGCATGACGAGATGTTCTCGAAGGCGATGTTCGACTTCTTCGATGCGATGAAGAAAAAGGGCACCAAGATCGAGACCCTGGCGCTGTTCCACGAGGACACCATCTTCGGCACCGATTCCGGCAACTCGCAGCTCAAGCTCGCCAATGAGCGAGGCTACAAGGTGGTGGCCGACATCAAATATCGCGCCAACTCGCCGTCGCTCTCGGCCGAGGTGCAGCAGCTCAAGGCCGCCAATGCCGACGTGCTGATGCCGTCGAGCTACACCACCGACGGCATCCTGCTGGTCAAGACCATGGCCGAGCTCGGCTACAAGCCGAATGCGATCGTGGCCCAGGATGCGGGCTTCTCCGAGAAAGCGCTCTATGACGCCGTCGGCGACAAGCTCGAAGGCGTGATCTCGCGCGGCTCGTTCTCGCTCGACCTCGCGGCCAAGCGGCCGATGGTCGGCAAGATCAACGACATGTTCAAGGCGAAGTCGGGCAAGGACCTCAACGACTTCTCGTCGCGCCAGTTCATGGGCCTGATCGTGATGGCGGATGCCATCAACCGCGCCAAGTCGACTGACGGCGAGAAGATCCGCGACGCGCTGGTCGCCACCGACATGCCGGGCGAGCAGACCATCATGCCGTGGAAGCGGGTGAAGTTCGACGAGAGCGGCCAGAACAACGACGCCGACCCGGTGCTGCTGCAATATGTCGGCGGCAAGTTCGTCACCATCTTCCCGGAGCAGGCGGCAGTGGCCCAAGCCATCTGGCCGATGAAGTAGTTATTTCCGGCGTCGTCCCGGGCAAGCTGCGACGCGCGCCAGCGCGTGGCAGCGCCGACCCGGGACCCATACTTCGAGGCCGTGGTTGGACGATGAGTGGCTGTCGTCCTGCCAGGTAAAACAGTCGTGGTTAGGGGTCCTGGCTTTCGCCAGGACGACCTCCCGTGTCACATCGAGAGTGGAGCAAGATCTGTGACAGCCGAGACCATCATTCAAAGTCTCGCCTCCGGCCTGTTGATGGGCCTGCTCTACGGCCTGATCGCCGTGGGGCTGGCGCTCATCTTCGGGCTGATGGACGTGGTGAACTTCGCCCACGGCGAATTCCTGATGATCGCGATGTATGCGACCTTCTTCCTGTTCGCCTATTTCGCGCTGGATCCGCTGCTCGCTGCGCCGCTGGTCGCCGCCGCGCTCTTCATCTTCGGGGCGGTGGTCTACTTGCTCGTCGTGAGATTTGCGGTCAGGGCCAAGGCCAATACCGGCATGGTGCAGATCTTCTCCACCTTTGGCCTTGCGGTGCTGATGCGCGGTCTGGCGCAATATTTCTTCACGCCCGATTACCGCAGCGTCACGCATTCGTGGCTCGGCGGGAAGACGATCTCAGTCGGCGGCATCTATCTGCCGGAGCCGCAACTGGTCGGCGCGCTGATCGCGATCGCAGCCTTTGCCGGGCTCTACTTCTTCATCAATCGCACCGATTTCGGCCGGGCGCTTGAAGCGACCCGTGAGGATGCCGGCGCAGTGGCGCTGGTCGGGATCGACAAGAACAAGGTGTTCGCGCTCGGCTGGGGCCTCGGTGCGGCGCTGGTCGGGCTTGCGGGTGCCGTGATGGCAATCTTCTTCTACGTCTTCCCCGATGTCGGCGCGTCATTTGCGACCATCGCCTATGTCACGGTGGCGCTCGGCGGCTTTGGCAGCGTGTTCGGCGCCTTTGCGGGCGGCATCATCGTCGGCCTGGTCGAAGCGGTGACCACTCTGATCCTGCCGGCCTCGTTGAAGACCGTCGGCATCTATGCCGTCTATCTGCTCGTCGTCTTCATCCGGCCACGCGGCCTGTTCGGATCGATCTGATGGACCAGGCTTTCGCTCAACGCCGTCGCCGCGACCTGATCATTGCAGCCTGCCTTGCAGGGCTGGCCGCGCTGGTGCCGCTGGTCGTCAAGGACGTCTACTATCAGAACATCATGGTGCTGACCCTGCTGTACGCGGCGCTGTCGCAGAGCTGGAACATCCTGTCCGGCTATTGCGGCCAGATCTCGCTCGGGCATGCGCTCTATTTCGGACTCGGCGCGTACACCACCGCGCTGCTCTACACCAAGTTCGGCGTGCTGCCCTGGTTCGGCATGCTCGCGGGCGGGCTGATATCCGCCCTGGTGGCGATGCTGCTCGGCTATCCCTGCTTCCGGCTGCGCGGCCATTATTTCGTCATCGCCACTATCGTGATCGCCGAGATCACGCTGCTCTTGTTCCAGAACTGGGACTGGGCCGGGGCTGCGCTCGGCATCACCATTCCGATGAAGCGCGACAGCTGGCTGACGTTCCAGTTCGCCCGCTCCAAGCTGCCTTACTTCTACTTCGCGCTGGTGCTCGCCTGCATCGCCTGGTTCGTCACCTGGTGGTTGGAGGATTCCAAATGGGGCTATTGGTGGCGCGCGGTGAAGGATAATCCCGACGCAGCCGAAAGCCTCGGCGTGGTCGTGTTCAACTCCAAGATGGGCGCCGCCGCGGTCTCGGCGTTCCTGGTCGCGGTCGGCGGCGGATTCTACGCCCAGTTCGTCTCCTATATCGATCCTGAGAGCGTGATGGGCTTCCAGTTCTCGCTGCTGATGGCGCTGCCCGCTGTGCTCGGCGGCATCGGCACGTTGTGGGGCCCGGCGCTCGGCGCGGTGATCCTGATTCCGCTCACCGAATTGACGCGCTCCTATATCGGCGGCTCCGGGCGCGGCGTCGACCTGATCGTCTATGGCGCGCTGATCATCGCGATCTCGCTGGCGCGGCCGCAAGGCCTGGTCAGCCTGTTTGCCCGCAAGCCCAAGGCCGATGCCAAGCCGGTCCGGGAGGCCGTGGCGTCATGAGAATCCTGCTCGAGACCCGCAACGTCACCCAGCGCTTCGCCGGCCTTGTCGCCAACTCCAACGTCTCGATCTCGGTGCAGCGCGGCGAGATCGTCGGCCTGATTGGCCCGAACGGCGCCGGCAAGTCGACCCTGTTCAACCTGATCGCCGGCGCGTTCCGCCCGACCGAAGGCACGATCGTGTTCGACGGCGAGGATGTCACGGCGTTGCCGGCAGCCGAGCGCTGCCAGCGTGGCATCGGCCGCACCTTCCAGGTGGTAAAGAGCTTCGAGAGCATGACCGTTATCGAGAACGTCATCGTCGGCGCGCTCGTACGAACCACCGTGATGCGCGACGCGCGGCGCAAGGCCCATGAGGTGCTGGCGTTCTGCGGTCTCGACGCCAGGGCCGACGTGCTCGCGAGCGATCTCGTGCCGTCGGAGAAGCGCCGGCTCGAAGTCGCGCGTGCGCTGGCGACCGAGCCGAAGCTGTTGCTGCTGGACGAGGTGCTCACCGGCCTCACGCCGGTCGAATCGCAGAAGGGCGTCGACCTCGTGCGGCGCGTGCGTGATACCGGTGTCACCGTGCTGATGGTCGAGCACGTCATGGAGATCGTGATGCCGCTGGTCGATCGCGCCATCGTGCTCGATCTCGGCAAGGTGCTGCTCGAAGGCAAGCCGGCCGACGTGGTCAGCGATCCGAAAGTCATCACTGCTTATCTTGGGGACCGCCATGCTGTCGGTGCGTGACGTCACGACAGCCTATCAGGGGCTGGTCGCGATTTCGAACGTCTCGATCGACGTCGAGAAGGGCGAGATCGTCTGCGTCGCCGGCGCCAATGGCGCGGGCAAATCGACGCTGCTGAAGTCGATCGCGGGCGCCGAGCGGCCGCGCGCCGGCAGTGTCACCTTCGATGGCAGCCGCATCGACGGCCTGGCGCAGCATTTGATCACCTCCCGGGGCATCGCCTATGTGCCGGAGAACCGCCGGCTGTTTCCGCGGCTCTCAGTGCGCGACAATCTGCGGCTCGGCAGCTATCTCTATCGCAGCGAGAGCAACCGCGAGGAGCCGCTGGAGTTCGTGTTCAAGCTGTTTCCGAGGTTGTCGGAGCGGCTGGAGCAGCGCGCCGAGACGCTGTCCGGCGGCGAGCAGCAGATGCTCGCCATCGGCCGCGCGCTGATGACGCGGCCTCGGCTGCTGATGCTGGACGAGCCGTCGCAGGGCATCATGCCGAAGCTGGTCGACGAGATCTTCCAGGCGGTCAAGCGCATCCGCGACGCCGGCATGACGGTCCTGATCGTCGAGCAGCGCATGGCCGAGTGCCTGGAGATCGCCGACCGTGCCTACATCCTGCAGACCGGCCGCGTACTGATGAACGGCAAGGCCGCCGAGATCGCGGTCAATCCGGACGTGCGCAGGGCATATCTGGGACTGTAAATCGCAGCTCTGTAGGATGGGTTGAGCGAAGCGATACCCATCATGGTCCCATCGATATGATCACCTCTGGTGATGGGTTTCGCTGCGCTCAACCCATCCTACGCGCTGTCATCACGAGGAGCGAAGCGACGAACGCGCGCGCAACAAGCTGATGGGGCCGACCTTTACTATCAGATGGAGGTAGGTGCGGACATAGACTGATCCGCAATTGGAATGGAAGGGGCTTGGCGTCTTCCGGGCTTTCAGTGGAGACCGGAATTTGGCAGGGGCACAGGAAGTTCGCTGCGATTGAAAAAGCGCTATAGTGACTAGTCGTGAGGAAACGGTCGAGGATACGATCGATGACGGCTAAAATCGATCTTTTGACGCTGCAATTGTTCGTGGCGATCGTCGAGGAGCAGAGTATCGCGAAAGCGGCAGAAAAGAAGAATATCGCCGCGTCCGCAGTCAGCCGCCGCATCTCGGATATCGAGGACCTGTTCAAGGTGGAATTGCTGCATCGCCATTCGAAGGGGATCGAGCCGACAGCAGCCGGTTTTGCCCTGCTGGAGCACGCCCGCATCATCCTGGGAAACCTGAGCAAGCTCGAGACCGAATTGACGGGATACCGGCAGGGCAAGCGCGGGTTGATCCGGATCTGCGCCAACAAGTCAGCGATCCTCGAAGCCCTGGCAGACGAGCTTAGCGTCTTCCTCGAGCGGCACCCGCTGGTCCGCATCGACCTCGAGGAGGATCTCAGCCCCGCGATCGTGCGCGCGGTGGTGGAGAACCGGGCCGATATCGGTATTTTCGGGGGCAACATCGACGGACAGGATCTGGAGTTGCTGCCCTATCGCTGTGACAGCCTGGTCGCGCTGG
This sequence comes from Bradyrhizobium sp. HKCCYLS1011, assembly GCF_051167795.1. Taxonomy (NCBI): domain Bacteria; kingdom Pseudomonadati; phylum Pseudomonadota; class Alphaproteobacteria; order Hyphomicrobiales; family Nitrobacteraceae; genus Bradyrhizobium; species Bradyrhizobium sp. HKCCYLS1011. The sequence continues at coordinate 358,947 of NZ_JBNPTT010000007.1, forward strand.
TCACGCGCGACCACCCGCTGGCGGGCCGCAGCAGCGTTCACTTCCGCGAGCTGGTCGATTTTGACTTCGTCAGCCTGGAGAAGGGCAGCTCGATCGAGACGCTCTGTGTCAGAGCAGCCGCGGCTCTCGGGCAGCACCTCAAAGTAAGAATCCGCGTCAGCAGTTTCGATGCGCTGTTTCGCGTCATCGACGCGAGGATGGGGGTCGGTATCGTGCCGCTCGAGATCGTACGCGGCCGGTACGGCGTCGACAGCCTCGTCACCGTCCCGCTCGAGGAGTCCTGGGCGCGACGCGAACTGTTGATGGGCGTGCGCGATTACAAGTCGCTGCCTTCGGTGACGAAGTTGCTGGTGAAGCATTTGCGAGCCAAGGATGATGCGCGTCCCTTCACGAGCAGCGTTTCCGACCGGCTGACGGTCGTGCCAGGCAGGAGCTGACAAGGCTCAAGCGGCGGCCTGCCATCGCCGGGCGCGATGGCTGGCTACCCAACCGTCACTGCACATTTCCGGAACGGACCTCTATCCTGCGTCCCAATATGGCTATTGGTCGGAACGATCGACCGGCATTGCGTCCGCTGCGGCGCAAGCGAACGGCACGTCAGATGCCGAACAGGGGGAGGACGGATCGTGGACACGCGTGGCCGCACGCTGCTGGCCAAAATCTGGGACCAGCATGTCATCGCGCAGGTCAGCGATGATACCGATCTGCTTCACGTGGATCGCCATTTGCTGCACGACCTCGGCGGCTCCCGCGGCCTGATCGACCTCAAAAGCCGCAACATTCCCGTCCACAATCCCGAACTGACCTTCGCGACACCTGATCATGCGATTTCGACGGCGTCCGGGCGTGCCGGCACGATCAAGACCGGGCAGGAGCTGCTGGCGGCGCTGCGGACCGAGACATCTGCCAGCGGCATTCGGCTGTTCGACATCGACCAGCCGGGGCAGGGCATCGTCCATGTGATCGGGCCGGAGCTCGGTCTTAGTCTGCCCGGCTGCCTGATCGTCTGCGGCGACAGCCATACCTGCACGCACGGCGGCCTCGGCGCGCTGGCCTTCGGCATCGGCTCGAGCGAGCTCGCGCACGTGCTGGCGACCCAGACCATCATCCAACGCCGGCCCAAGACCATGCGCGTGACGTTCGACGGCCGGCTGCCGTTCGGTGTAACGGCGAAGGATCTCATCCTGGCCTTGATCGGCCATGTCGGGACCGCCGGCGGCACCGGTTATGCCGTCGAATATGCCGGCAGTGCGATCCGGGACATGCCGATCGAAGGACGGCTCACGATCTGCAATCTGTCGGTCGAGCTCGGCGCCAAGATGGGATTGATCGCGCCGGACGACGCGACCTTTGATTATATCCGAGGCCGGCCCTATGCGCCGCAAGGCGACATGTGGGAGCGCGCCGTTGCGGCGTGGCGGATGCTTCAGAGCGACGGCGACGCGGTATTCGACCGCGAGGTATCGATCGATGTCGCAGCGATCATCCCCCAGATCACCTGGGGCACCAGTCCGGAACATGTCCTTGGTGTCGACAGCCGCATCCCGGATCCCGCAGACATTGCTGATCCGGCGCGCCGCAACGCGGTCGAGATCGCGCTCGACTATATGGGCCTTGAGCCGGGCGCGCCGATCGCCGGCACGCCGGTGGATTGGGTCTTCATCGGTTCCTGCACCAACAGCCGCCTTAGCGATCTGCGCGCCGCGGCCGAGATCGCGCGTGGCCGCAAGGTTGCCCCGGGTGTGCGGGCCTGGGTCGTGCCGGGTTCTGAGACCGTCAGGCGCGATGCGATGGCCGAGGGGCTCGACAAGATCTTTACCGACGCAGGATTCGAATGGCGCGAGCCGGGATGCTCGATGTGCCTTGCCGCAAACGGCGAAACCGTGCCGCCGGGCCAGCGTTCGGTGTCGACGTCGAACCGGAATTTCATCGGCCGGCAAGGGCCGCGTGCCCGCACCCATCTGGCGAGCCCGGCCATGGCCGTGGCGGCGGCGGTATCGGGCGCCATCGCCGACGTCCGAACGATGGAGCGCTAGATGGCGCAGCCTTTCACCAAACTGACCGCAATTGCCGCGCCGATCATGCGCACCAATGTCGATACCGACGTTATCATCAGCATCAACCGCATGATCGGAAATTCCGTCCGCGGCAGTCTCGGCAAATGGGCGTTCGGATCGCTCCGCTACCTGCCTGACGGTTCGGACAATCCGGAGTTCATCCTCAATCGCGAGCCTTATCGCGCCGCCGAAATCCTGGTGACCGGGCCCAATTTCGGCTGCGGCTCGTCGCGGGAGGCGGCGGTGTGGGCGCTGCAGGAAATGGGTGTCCGCGCCATCATTGGATCCGGCTTCGGCGATATCTTCTTTGCCAACTGCTTCCAGAACGGCATCCTGCCGGTGGTGCTGGACAAAGCGACCATCGACGGCCTCGCCGCGGAGATCGAAGCGAGCCAGGGCGCGGGACGTCTCAGTGTCGATCTGCATGAGCAGACGGTCACCTCGCCATCGGGCGTAAGGCACGTCTTCGAGATCGATCCGCGCCGGCGTGCGGGATTGCTCGAAGGCCTCGACGAGATTTCGCTGACGTTGCGGCGGGAGCACGAGATCCGCGCCTTTCAGGCATCCGACCGTGCCGCGCGGCCGTGGGTTCACTTTGCAGGACAATCGGAATGAACACGCTCTCGAACATGATCAAGGTGGCGGTGGTGGGCGGCGAAGGCATCGGTCCGGAGGTGACCGACCAGTCCCATCGCATTCTGAAATGGTTTTCGGCACGACGTGGCATTCCGATGGCGCTGCGCGAAGCGCAATATGGCCTCATCCCCTATCTGGCGACAGGCAAGGTGCTGCCGGATGACACTGCCGAGGCGATGGAGGAGGCCGACGCGATTCTCTGGGGAGCGACGGGTGGCCCGGAAACCACAGAGGTTCCTCCAGCAGCGCGCAAGGCGGGCAGCCTGCTGTCGCTGCGCAGCAAGTACGATCTCTATGCCAATCTCCGGCCTATCGTCGCCAATCCGGCGCTCGCCGACGCCGCGCCGCTCAAGGCTGAAGTGCTGAAAGGCGTCGACTTTATCATTATTCGCGAACTCACCAGCGGCATCTATTTCGGCGAGCCGCGCGGCATCGAAACGCTGCCCGACGGCCAACGCCGCGGCTTCAACACCCAGCAATACACCACCAGCCAGATCCGCCGGGTGGCGCGAACCGCGTTCGAACTGGCGCGGACGCGCAAGGGCCGGGTCTGCTCGGTCGACAAAGCCAATGTACTGGAAACCAGCGTGCTGTGGCGCGAGGAGGTCACGGCGCTGCATGAAGCCGAATTCTCCGACGTGGAGCTGACACACCTCTATGTCGACAACGCCGCCATGCAGATCGTGCGGGCGCCGTCGCAATTCGACGTCATGGTGACCTGCAACATCTTCGGAGACATTCTCTCAGATTGCGCCGCGATGGCGTCGGGCTCGCTCGGCATGCTGCCGTCAGTCTCGCTCGGGCCGCCGGACCGGCTGGGCCGCCGCAAGGCGCTGTATGAACCGGTCCACGGTAGCGCGCCTGACATTGCGGGCAAGGGCATCGCCAATCCGCTCGGCTCGATCCTCAGCGTCGCAATGATGTTGCGCTTAACCCTCAATCGGCCCGATGATGCCGGGCTATTGGAGAAGGCCGTGGATACGGCGCTGGCTGCCGGCGCGAGAACGGGCGATATCGCCGAACCCGGCGCAAAAAGACTTTCGACCCAGGAGATGGGCGATGCGGTGCTGAACGCGCTGGACAAGGTGGTCGGCAAGGAGAGGGAGCACGCATAATGAAAACTCGGGTCACCAGACGGGCCGCGTTGACGATTGTCGCTGGCGCCGGTGCCTCCATGGCGGCGAGACAGGCGTGGGCGGATGCCTCGTCCGGCCGCGTGATCTATCCGGTGGCCATTCCGATCTATCAGTCTCAATTCGTCGCCGACCGGGCGGGGTTCTTCAAGGAGGCCGGTCTCGATTGCAAGCTGATCCAGGGCGGCAGCGGGGTGAAGACGCGCGAGATCATCGCCTCGTCCCAGGGCGATATCGGTATCGGCGATATCACCCACCCGATGCAGCTCAGCAATCACGGCCGCAGCGCGCGGGTTCTGATGCCGGTCGATACCCGCAGCAACGCCGCGATATTCATCATCCGCAAGGATCTTTTTGATCAGGGCATTACCACCCTCGAGGCGCTGGCGAACTGGAAACGGCCCGACGGACGAAAGCCGATCGTTTCGGTGTCGTCGCTGGGCGGCACCAATCACGTCTGGGCCTCCTATTACATGGAAACCATGGGCCTGGACGACAAGGTGACCTGGATCGGCACCGGCAATGTCGACACCATGATGGGCACACTGAAAACGAAACAGGTCGACGTCTTGATCAACTCGCCATCGATCCTGAAGGATTCGATCGAGCAGGGCTGGGGCGCGCTGTTGTTCGATGGAACGGACGAGACGGTCTGGGCCAAGTACATCGGTGGCAAGGTTCCGGTCACGTCCCACTTCACCCTGCAGGCGACCATCGACAAGGACCCGCAGAAGATGCAGGCCTTCGTCACGGCGTTGTGGCGCGCTACCCAGTGGATCAAGGGGCACTCTCCGGAAGAGATCTATGATGCGATCGAGCCCTACGTCGGGAGCACGTCGCGCGATGCGAACATTTTCGACATCGCGATCATGAAGAAGGTTACCGACTATGACGGCCTCATCGACGAGGCCAGCTTTGCGCGCGGCCAGAAGGTCTGGTTTCGTGAAATGACCGGCATCAAGCCGATTGCCATGACCGACGTCGTCAATAACAGCTTCATCGAAGCGGCACGCAAGGCCTATCCGGCTTGACGGTGCAACTCATGCATGAGGCGCGGTCCGTTGCATCGCCCGAGATGCAGCGCATCGACGTGAGCGGCTTGTGCAAGACGTTCCAGTTGGCGGGCACAGCCATCGAGGCGGTACGCGACGTGTCCTTCAGTGTGCGGCGCGGCGAATTCGTCGCCTTGCTGGGGCCCTCCGGCTCGGGCAAGAGCACCGTCCTCAACATGATCGCGACGCTGGTCAAGCCGACCAGCGGTCGAATCCTGATTGACGGGACGCCCGTCGTTCCCGGACAGGCGACTCCGAACGTCGGTTATGTGTTCCAGCGCGATACCCTGTTTCCGTGGCGTACCGTCGCCGAGAACATCGGCTACGGCCTGCAATTAATGGGGGTCCCGGCGGCAGAGCGAAAGGAGCGTGTCAGTGCTTGTCTGAAGCAAGCCGGGCTGCAGGATTTCGGCAATGCCTATCCCTCGGCCTTGTCGGGCGGCATGCGCCAGCGCGCCGCCTTGATGCGAACGCTGGTCGTTGAACCGCAGGTTCTGCTGATGGACGAGCCGTTCGGCGCGCTCGACACCCACACCAAGATCGAGATGCACGATGTGCTGCTTCGTATTTGGGAACGCGAGCAGCAGACCGTGCTGTTCGTGACCCATGATCTCGGCGAGGCCCTGACGCTGGCAGACCGCATCATCCTGTTTTCCGCGCGGCCCGGCCGGATCAAGGAAAGCTTCGAGGTGGATTTCGCCCGCCCGCGTAATGCCGTGAAGATCCGGGAGACGCCGCGTTATGCCGAGCTGTTCCAGTTCATCTGGCACTCGCTCGGCGAAGAATTCATGAAGAGCCGCAGCCGATGAGACGAGCGCGTCGCCCCGGCAGAACCCTGGCCTGGCAGGCGTTGATCTGCGTCAGCCTATTGTCGATCTGGCAATGGGGGTACGATCTACACGGCCGTCTGCCCTGGCTGGTGCCGGATCTGCTCGACCCCTATTTCGTGTCCAAGCCGTCCGAGATCTTCGAGCATTTCCTGATCCTGAGCTGCCTCAAGTCCAAGCTCGGCGTGTTCAACGGTTGGTTCAATGGCGAATTCGGCCGCTGCATGGCGCGATCGGAAAACAATCTCTGGATTGCGACCGCCGTCACCCTGAAGAACACGTTCTTCGGTTTCCTCACCGGCGTCAGCAGCGGCTTTGCCGCAGGCCTCGTGCTGGGCCGCTCGGACCGGCTGAGCGCGATTTTCCAGCCCTTCATTACGGCAGTGAATTCGATTCCCCGCATCGCGCTCGCGCCAATCATCGTCCTGGCTTTCGGCATTGGCGATACCTCGAAGGTCGTAACGTCGTGGATCGTGGTCGTCTTTCTCGTCTTCTTCAATACGTTCGAAGGGGCGCGCTCGATCGATGAGGGTTTTGTCAACGCGGCCCGGCTGCTCGGCGCCAGCGAGTGGCAGATCACTCGCACGGTGGTCATTCCCTCGACCATGGCTTGGGTCTTCGCGTCGCTGACACCTGCGATTTCCTTCGCCCTGATTGGAGTGATCGTTGGCGAGTTCATCGGTGCGGAACGGGGAATCGGGCGTCTGATCATCGAATCCGAAGCGCGGGCGGAGGCATCGGGAATGATGGTCGCCGTCATCGTGCTGATGCTGGTCGGCGTTGCGCTATCCGCGGTGATCTGGCGATTGCAGGCCTATCTGCTGCGCTGGCAGCAGCACAATTTTGTGGAGTAAATGGACGGTGGATACCGCCTCAGCGGTCGACCAAATGTCAGGTTCGTAAAACGACATCATTGCGGGCTTGAGCTAGCCCAGCACGCGGCATAGGTGCGTGGCCGACGACGTAACTCGCTCCGGAACCGCGGAACCACAGCAGGCGTGGACACCAGCGCCAAGAGCTGGCGAGCCTGACGATTGCGATGAATATCAACCAGCTATCCTGGTCATATCCGGGAAAGAGTGCGTGAAGCGAGGTGACTGACGTTAGGCGGGATGAAAATGGGCCGGGCGTGGACTTGATGCCGGCATCTGGTTTTGGTGAAATATCAAGATCGGCGGGGCGTGCTGCTGGACTATCTAGGGAGAAGGAAGCACGAGATGAAAATGATCAAGGGACCGGCGATATTCCTCGCTCAGTTCACCGCGGACACGGCGCCGTTCAACTCCTTGGACGCGATCTGCAGATGGGCCGCTTCGCTAGGTTATGAGGGAATTCAGATTCCGAGCTGGGATGGGCGGGTCTTCGACCTCAACAAGGCTTCGGAGTCCCAGGATTATGCTGACGAGGTAAAGGGGATCGCGGCCGAACACGGCCTGTCCATCACCGAACTTTCAACCCATCTCCAGGGCCAGCTCGTCGCCGTTCATCCGGCCTATGACGCTGCGTTCGACGGCTTCGCCGTGCCGGAGGTGCGCGGCAATCCCCAGGCACGCACCGAATGGGCCGTTGATCAGGTCAAGCGCGCAATTCGGGCGTCACGCCGCCTCGGGCTCACGGCGCACGCGACGTTCTCCGGCGCATTGGCCTGGCCCTATGTCTATCCCTGGCCGCAGCGTCCAGCCGGCCTCATCGAGGCCGCCTTCGACGAGCTTGCCAGGCGCTGGCAGCCGATCCTCGACTATGCTGACGAGCACGGCGTTGATCTCGCCTATGAGATCCACCCCGGCGAGGACCTTCACGACGGCGTCTCATATGAGATGTTTCTCGAGCGGGTGAAGAACCACAAGCGAGCGAACCTGCTCTATGACCCCTCGCACTTCGTGCTGCAGCAGCTCGACTACCTCGACTACATTGACATCTACCATGAGCGCATCAAAGCCTTCCACGTCAAGGACGCCGAGTTCAACCCGACGGGCCGCCAGGGTGTTTATGGCGGGTTCCAGAGCTGGGTTGACCGCGCCGGCCGCTTCCGCTCCCTGGGCGATGGGCAGATCGATTTTGCTGCAATCTTCTCCAAACTCACTCAGTACGATTACGGCAGCTGGGCGGTGCTGGAATGGGAATGTGCACTGAAGCACCCTGAGCAAGGCGCGCGCGAGGGCGCGGAATTCATAAGAAGGCACATCATTCGGGTGACCGAGAAGTCCTTCGATGATTTTGCGGGCTCCGGCACCGACGAGCGGATGAACCGCAAGATGCTCGGTCTCTCCTGAGCGAGGAATAAGCCATGGTCATTGAGGCAGGCAGCGAGGGCGCAGGTCAGCGCCGTATCCGGCTGGGCATGGTCGGCGGCGGCCAGGGGGCTTTCATCGGCGCCGTCCACCGCATGGCCGCGCGGATCGACGATCAGTTCGAACTTATCGCCGGTGCGTTGGCGTCGGATCCGGTCCGGGCCAAAGCCTCGGCGAAGGAGCTCGGTATTGCCGACGACCGTGCCTATGGCTCGTTCGAAGAGATGGCCAAGGCCGAGGCCGCACGGGCGGACGGCATCGAGGCGGTGTCGATCGTGACCCCCAACCACATGCACGGGCCGGTTGCCAAGGCGTTCCTTGAAGCCGGCATCCACGTCATCTGCGACAAACCGCTCACGACGACCGTCGCCGAGGCCGAGGAGCTGATGGAGTTGGTCAAGACGGCGGGCAAGGTCTTCGTCGTAACCCACAACTACACCGGCTATCCCATGGTACGACAGGCCCGCGCCATGATCGCAAACGGGGATCTCGGCGAGATCCGGCTCGTTCGGGCCGAATATTTGCAGGATTGGCTGACCGAGCGATTGGAGGCAAGCGGCCATAAGCAGGCCGCGTGGCGCACGGACCCGAGCCGTTCCGGCGCTGGCGGTTGCATCGGCGACATCGGCACCCACGCCTACAATCTCGCCTGCTTCGTCACGGGACTCGAGCTTGACGAGCTGCTCGCCCAACTCTCCACCTTCGTCGGCGGCCGGCGTCTCGATGACGATGTCCAGATCCTCCTCAAATGGAAAGGAGGTGCCAAAGGCATGCTTTGGGCAAGCCAGGTCGCAGTCGGCAATGAAAACGGCCTGACGCTGCGCGTCTATGGCACCAAGGGCGGCCTCGAATGGGCACAAGAGAATCCGAACTATCTCTGGTTCACGCCGTATGGACAGCCCAAGCAACTCCTGACCCGCGGCGGTGCCGGCGCGCTGGGCGACGCCGCCCGCGTCACCCGCGTGCCATCGGGGCACCCCGAGGGTTATCTCGAAGGTTTTGCAACGATCTATGCCGAGGCAGCGCGCGCCATTCGCGCAAGACAGGCCGGCAAGGCACCGGATCCGGCGGTCATTTTCCCAACCATCGAGGATGGCCTCGCCGGTGTGAAATTCATCGAAGCTGCGGTGAACTCATCCGCGAGCAATGGGACCTGGGTTCGGATCACGTAATGGCGGCTTGCTGAAGGGCGACTAGCGGATCTCGTTCGAATAGTGGTGGTTTGCCGTGGTTGCGCGATGCTGGCTGCAGATCGCAAGCGCGCCGGCCTGGTCATAGGCTTCCTCGTTGATGACCAGAACCGCGCTCGGCGAGGTGAGCTTGAGCAGGCGGCAATCCTCGTTATTTGCAAGCTCAGCCGCGACTTTCTCGCGCACGGCCGAAATGCGGATGCCGTAGGCCTCGAGGAGATGACGGTAGAGCAGGGCGGCCACTTGGGTGCGCTTGAGTGGAAAGCCGGGGATGCGGCTGGCGACAAGCACGATGCGCGAATGCAGGATCGGCGCGCGGGCAACGCGCCGCACGCGATGCAGGCGAAGCAGAGGTTCGGCGTCGGGGACGCCAAACAGCGCAGCTTCCGCAGCGGTCGCGGGTTCGATCGCAACTGACAGAACCTCGGCCTCGGACTGGAGCAGGCTGCCGTCCGCGCCCTGCAGCCGGAAATATTGGAAGAAGAAGCGCAGACCATGCTGCGATGCGCGGCCGGTCACCACTGTGCCCGTCTTGCGCCGGCGCATCAGCATGCCGCCGGCGGTGAGATCGGCCAGCGCCCGCCGGATGGTGCCGACCGCGACGCCATATTGGGTGGCAAGCGCGATCTCGCCGGGCAGCACCGTTCCCGGCGCAAGCTCGCCGATCAGAATCGCCTCGGCGATCTGCCGCTTCACGTGCTCGTAAAGGGGGACGGGCAGTCCCTCCGGACCGACACCGGGCACCTCTGCCGATTTGCTGACCAACGCTTGCCTCTTTCCTGGAATTGACAACGCCAAGAATTCTATTTCTATATAGAATATAGTTTTGAGCGCGCCGCAATGGTTTCAACCGCATCCCGCACGGGGCAGACACCGCCAACTCTGGCCGATGCCTTTGTCGTCCTCGATCATTCCGCCGCGATGGCGGTCTATGACCTCGCGCGCATGGTGGCGGTCGATACGTCGTTTCCGCCTGGCAGCGGGTACGATGCCTTCGCCGACCTGATGCAGGAGCTGATCGCGCCGCTCGGCCTGGAGTGCGAACGTGTTGTGGTCCCCGAGCATCTATGGCGTACGCCGGGCGTGTCGGTTCATGGCGCGCGGACCAATCTCATCGCGCGCCGTCGCTCCGGAAAACCGGTCCTGGGGCTTTATTTCCATGTCGACACCGTGCCGGCTGCGCCGGGCTGGGCCACCGATCCGTTCCGCCTGACGCGCGAGGGCGATCGCCTGATCGGCCTCGGCGCTGCCGATATGAAGGGGACGATCGCCGCGGTTCTGCTGGCGCTGCGTGCGGCCGACGCGACGGCACTGCCGCTGGCCTATGATCCGATGCTGCTGTTGTGCACCGACGAGGAGGCGGGGCTCTATCCGGGCGTGCGCTACTTGGCGGAGCAGGGCCGTCTCGATGGTCACATCCTCAACTTCAACGGCAGCGCCGCGCCGCGAATCTGGGCCGGCTGCTTCGGACTGTTCACTTTGCTGGTGCGCGTGCACGGCAAGGCTGCGCATGCCGGCGAGCAGCGCAGCGAAGGTGCCAATGCAATCGAGGCGGCTCTGCCCATCCTCAACGCGCTTGCGGAGCTGAAGCCCTCGATCGCGCGGCGCGCGTCAGGACTGCCGCCGCCGCCGCAAGCGACCGGACCGTTGACGGCGCAGCTCGATATCTCCGCGGCGCATGGCGGCCAATGTGGGGGGCAGATTCCGTCGTTGTTCGAGATCCTGCTGTGCCGGCGTTATGCGCCGGAAGAGGATTTTGCAGCGGCACGCGCCGAGATCGAGGCGGTCGTCGCGAAGGCATCCCGCGGCCTCGATGTCGAAGTAATCCTCACCGGCCATCTGATGCCGACGGCCGATCCGACCGGCCCGCACTCGCCGCGCTGGCAGCGCGCGCTCTCCGCAGGCTTCGGCTATGCGGCTGAGGATTTCGCCACATGGGGCGCGTCGGGCTGTTCTGACTTCGGCTGGGTGCAGCGGACCGGCATGCAGGAGGTGCTGTTGACCGGGCTCGGTCGCCCCGAAAGCCGCATTCATGCGCCCGGCGAATCCACTACGCTGTCTGACATTGTCGCGCTGGCGAAATCGGTGCTGGCCTATCTGTCCGTCGAATTCCGTCGCGATCTCTGTCCCGAAGCTGCTGATATCAGTGAGGACCACCCCGCATGCCGTCCCTGAGCCGCCGTCATGTCCTGGCCGGAACCGCGCTCGCGCTGACCGGTCTGCCGAAAATCTCTCGCGCTGCCGAGGCACCCACGCGCGGCGGCGTGCTGCGCATCTCCGTTGATCAGGGGGCGGCCGTGATCCATCCGCTCCTGGCGCGGGTGAATCCGGAATATCTGATCACCGAACTGCTCTATTCGAATCTGACCCGGCTGAAGCCGGACATGACGGTCGAGCCGGATCTCGCGCTGTCCTGGGAGGCTGATGCGGGCCTCCTGGACTGGACCTTCAAGCTGCGGCCCAGTGTGACATTCCATGACGGCAGCGCGCTTTCGGCCGACGATGTGGTTGCGACCTTCAAGGCGATCCTGGATGCCAAGACGGCGTCGCCGGCCCGCACCAATGTCGGTCCGATCAAGGAGATTACCGCGGTCGATCCGCTGACGGTCAAGTTCTCGCTGTCGAGCGCTTTCGCCGACCTGCCCGTCGCGCTCGCCTACACCAACGCCCGTATCGTGTCGGCGAAGACCACCGCGGGCGATCTCGGCAGCCTCGCGACCAAGCCGAATGGCACCGGGCCCTTCAAGCTCGCGTCCTACGAACCCGACCGCAAGATCGTCGTCGAGCGCAATCCCGCCTATTACGATCCCGCGCGGCCTCATCTCGATCGCGTCGAAGTGCTGGTCTATCCCGACCGCACCGCCGAGGCCTCCGCACTCGTCTCCGGGGATATCGATCTGATGCTGTCGACGACACCGGGCGAATATGAGCGCCTGGCGAAGGCGGCCGGTGTCAAGGCGCTGCGTACGCCGTCCGGCCAATTCCTCAACGTCAACATGGGCTGCGACCAGAAGCCGTTCAACGATGTCCGCGTCCGCCAGGCGCTGGCGCTGACCATCGATCGCGAGGCGATGGCTGGCTTCGTCGCGGGCGGTTACGGCACGCCTGGCAACGACACGCCGTTGAGCCCGGCCTATCATTTCTACAAAGACATTCCGCTGAAGAAGCCGGACATCGCCAAAGCGAAGAAGCTCCTGGCTGATGCCGGCTATGCGAACGGCCTCGACCTCACGCTGGTTGCCTCGGACAAGCCGGAGACACGGACGCAGCTCGGGGTTGCGATCCGCGAGATGGCGGCGCCTGCGGGATTCCGCATCAACGTGCAGACCATGCCGCACGCGACCTATCTCGATCAGGTCTGGAAAAAGGGCAACTTCTACGTCGGCTTCTACAACATGCAGCCGACAGCAGACGCGATCTTCAAGCTGCTCTACACCTCGGACGCCGCCTGGAACGAAACGCGCTGGAACAACCCGCGCTTTGACGAGGTCGTCAACGCGGCGCGGGCCGAGACCGCCGAAGCCAATCGCGCCGCGCTCTATGATCGGGCTCAGACGATCATGAACGAGGAGGTGCCGTCGGTCATCCCTGTGTTCTTCGACATCCTGGCGGCGCGGCGTGCCTATGTCGAGGGCTACGTGCTGCACCCGCGCGGGTCGGTTTATCTGCTCGACAGGGTCTCGTTCGGCGCAGGCGCGCCGAAGCGCGCCTGAGCGCGAGGACGGCTGGTGTCGCCCGTCTGGCTAGCGCGTCGATTGTTATTGATGGTCTATACAGTCATCATCGTCTGCGTGCTGGTGTTTGCCATCACGCAGGCGCTGCCGGCTGATGCCGCCCAGACGCTGCTCGGCGAGAATGCCTCGCCCGACGCGCTTGTGGCGGTGCGTGCCAGGCTCGGTCTGAACGATCCGGTCTGGCTGCAATTCGCTCATTGGGCATCGCGCGCCGCTGTCGGCGATTTCGGCGTTTCGATGCGTACCGGCCTGCCGGTCGCGCCGGAGATGCTGACCGCGCTGTCGCGCTCGTTGCTGCTCGCGCTGTGCGCGATCGTGGTCACGTTGATGGTGGGTGTGCCGCTCGGAATCGTCGCCGCGCTCCAGCAGGGCCGGCTGACCGATACTGTCACCAGTCTCGTCGCCTATCTCGGCGTGTCGCTGCCGGAGTTCGTCACGGCTACGGTCCTGACTTTGGTGTTCAGCGACAGGCTGCCCTGGCTCCCGGCGACCGGCTATGTATCGCCGCTGGAGGACGCGGCAGCGGCGATCGGTCATCTTGCGCTGCCTGTCCTCACCGTCTCGGTCATTCTGGTCGCCCATGTCATGCGGATGATGCGATCGGAGACGCTCGACGTGCTGCAGTCCGACTATGTCCGGGCTGCGCGGCTAAAGGGCCTGCCCGAGCGCATCGTGGTTGCGCGCCACGTCGTGCGGAACGCGCTGTTGCCGGTCATCACCATCATCGCGCTCGATGTCGGTTATCTCCTCGGCGGCATCATTGTCATCGAGGAGATCTTCGCCATTCCCGGCATTGGTCGCGCGCTGATGATCGCGATCACCACCCGCGACCTGCCGTCGATCCAGGCCGGCGCCATGATCATGGCTGTGACCTATGCGCTCACCAATACCGCGGCCGATGTCGTCTATGCGCTGATCGACAGGCGGATTCGCTATGATTGAACTGCTGGGTCGGCTGGTGCGCAAGCCGCAGGGCGCCATCGGTGTCGTGTTGCTGGTGGTGCTGGCCTTCGCATGTCTGCTCGGACCGTGGCTTGCACCTTACGCGCCGGAGAAGATGGATTTCCTCGGCCGCTTTCGTGCGCCGGGCTGGCAAAACTGGTTTGGTGCCGATCAGTTCGGCCGCGACGTGCTGAGCCGTCTCCTGGTCGGCGCCCGCTCGACCGTTCCGATGGCGCTCGCGGCCACGCTGATCGGCAGCGCCTCGGGTGCGGTGATCGGCACCACGTCGGCCTATCTCGGCGGCCGGGCCGACGAGTTCATCATGCGCAGCAATGATGCGATCATGGCGATCCCGGGCCTCCTGATGGCGCTGCTTCTGGTCTCAACGCTCGGCAACGGCGCCGGCAATGCCGTCATCGCTATTGCGGTGGCGTTCGCGCCGGGTATGGCGCGGGTGACGCGAGCGGTCGCGCTGGCCGTGCGCAATCAGGACTATGTCAAGGCCGCGATTGCCCGGGGCGAGGGGCCTGCCTGGGTGATCCTGCGCGAGATGCTGCCCAACGTGATGGCGCCGATCGTGATCGAGACCACGATCCGGGTGTCGTTTGCCATCATGCTGTTCGCGACCTTGAGCTTCCTCGGCCTTGGCGCCCAGCCTCCGGCTTCCGAATGGGGGCTGATGGTCGCCGATGCCCGCCAGTACATGCACCAGGCTCCCTGGGTGCTGATCGCCCCGTCAGCCGCGATCGCACTTGCCGCCATCGCCTTCAACCTTGTCGGCGACGGTCTGCGCGACGCGCTCAATCCGAGGGACGAGCGATGAGGCCGGCGCTTGCGATCAGCAACTACGGTCTCGACTACATCACGTCAGCCGGCCCCGTGCCGGTGCTGCGCGACATCTCGCTGGAGATCGCGCCCGGCGAGGTGCTCGGCTTGGTCGGTGAATCCGGCTCGGGCAAGAGTTCGCTCGCCTGGGCGCTGATGCGACATCTGCCGGCCAACGCCTGTGAAAAAGGGGGCTCGCTTGCGCTTGGCGACATCGACCTGCAACGCCTGACGGCGAAGCAGCTGACCCAGGTTCGCGGCCGCCGGCTCGGCATGGTGTTCCAGGACCCGTCGACGGCGCTGAACCCGACACTGACCATTGGACGCCAGGTTACGGAAGCGTTGGCCCGGCATCGCGGCTTGCGGCCGCGCGAGGCCGATGCGCTCGCCATCGAACTGCTCGGCCACGTCGAACTGCGCAATCCCGCCGCCCTCATGCGGCGCTATCCACATGAGATATCGGGCGGCGAGAAGCAGCGCGTCATCATCGCCACCGCCTTCGGCTGCAAGCCGGAGGTGATCCTGTTCGATGAGCCGACCACCGCCCTCGATGTCATCACTGGCGCGCGCATCCTCGATCTGTTCACGCGGCTGCGCACAGAGACGAAGGTGGCCGCGCTGTATATCTCGCATGATCTCGCCATGATGACGCGCACAGCGGACCGCGTTGCAGTGATCAAGCATGGCCGCGTGGTGGAGCAGGCACCGGCGTCCGAAATCTTCCGCCGCCCGCGCCAGGCCGACACGCGCGCGCTGGTCGCAGCGGTGCCGCGGCCCGAACGTCGGCTGGTTCACGACCGGCCGGAGGAGAGCGTCCTCCTCGCTGCGAACCGGATCGAGGTGCACTATGCACGCCGTGGCCTGTTGCGCCGGGCACCGCCGCCGGCGACGAACGCGGTCGATCTGACCGTCCGTGCCGGCGAGATCCTTGGCCTGGTCGGCGAATCCGGTTCTGGGAAATCCTCGATCGCCCGCGCGCTCACCGGGCTGGCGCGCTTTTCCGGCGACATCGCCTTCGCCGGCCGCACGCTGCGCAGCGGAGACGACATGGACCCGGCCTATCGGCGCGATGTCCAGATCGTGTTTCAGCACCCGGATTCCTCGCTCAATCCGCGCCATCGCATCGGTGAGATCCTGTCGCGCCCGCTGAAGCTGTATGGCGGCAATCCGGTCGACGTCGCCCGCCTGCTCGAGCAGGTGCGGCTGCCCGCATCCTACGCGTCGCGCTGGCCGCATCAGCTGTCCGGCGGCGAAAAGCAGCGGGTGGCCATCGCGCGCGCTTTCGCCGCTCGCCCGAAGCTCGTGATCTGCGACGAGATCACGGCGCCGCTCGACGTCTCGGTCCAGGCCCAGATCATCGAGCTGCTGCTCGCGCTGCGCGCCGAAACCGGCGCCGCTTATCTCTTCATCACCCACGACCTCAACCTGATCCGCCAGATTGCCCACCGCATCGCCGTGATGCGGCGCGGCGAACTGGTCGATTGTCTGCCCGTCGAAGCCTTCGATGCAGACCATGTTCATCCCTACACCCGCGAGCTGATGGCCGCCTCGCCGACGCCGGTCGGCTGATTGCAAGGATCTGACATCATGGACCACACGGCCCTTCTCGACCGGATCGACGTCGCGGGATCTCTGGACCTGCTGTCGCGCATGGTCCAGCATAAGAGCTACTCGAGGACGGACGGAGAGAAGCAACTCGCGACTTTCATGGCCGAGCGTATGCGCGAGATCGGACTGGAGGCCGACTTAGCGCCGTTCGGCAGCGACGGCCGCGTCAATGCTGTCGGCCGCTGGAAAGGGACGGGCGGCGGCAGGAGCGTGCTGTTCAACGGGCATGTCGATACCAATCCGGTAACCGAGGGCTGGACGGTCGATCCCTGGGCCGGCAAGGTCGACGACCGCTTCATCTATGGCATCGGCGTGTCCAACATGAAGGCCGGCGATGCTGCCTATTTTTGCGCGGTCAAGACGCTGATCGACGCCGGCGTGAAGCTGAGGGGCGACGTCATCCTCACCTACGTTGTCGGAGAGCTGCAGGGTGGGGTCGGCACCTATTCATTGATAGAGCAGGGGCTGCGCGCGGACTACTTCATCAATTCCGAGCCGACCGATTTGAAGGCGATGACGATGCACGCCGCCGCGTTCATGTTCATCATCGAGCTGGTCGGCAATACGCGCCATCTGTCGAAGCGCGAGCAGGCGGTCGATGCCATCGCCGCGGCTTGCGATCTCATTCCGCGTCTCAACGCGATGAAGTTCTCGGGTGCGCGCTCGCCCGCGCATGAGCAGATCAATCGTGTCCATGTCGGTGTCGTCCATGGTGCGTTGGGGCGCGAGCTGCACGAATGGCGTACACCGCAGGTCGCTGACTTCGTCCGCATCAAGGGGTCGGGACGCTATGCGCCGGGGCAGACCGAGGTCGGCGCCATCGCCGACATCCGCCGCGAGCTCGACGCGCTTCAGTCGCGTTTTCCAGGGCTAAAGGCCGAGATCATGTCGGAGGATCGCGCCGGCGTGCCGACCATGCCGCCTTTCGAGGTGGCGCCAGAAAGCCCGATTGTGAAGGCGATCAACAATGCCTATCACGCGGTGCGGGGCGAGGCCCAGCCGACCGGGCCCGTTGCGCCGAGCTGTTTCTATGGGACCGATGCCGGGCATCTTCATGTGTATGGTCGCATGGAGGGCATCGTCTGCGGCCCTGGAGGCCGGTACAACACCATGCCCGACGAGCGCGTCGACATTCCCGACTTCCTCGACATGATCCGCATCTACATGTTGACGATTCTTGAGATCTGCGGCTGAGCAGCTTGCTGGGACGGCGGGCGATCGACACGCGAGATAGTCCCTCGACCGTCATCAAAGGAGCCGGCCGCTTCGTCGGCGAGACGGCAACCCGGCTCCGTTGCACGGGGTAGGAAACATCGGCAGATCCCGATCAGTTCTCGAACGTTGCGAAAGCCCGGCGCACGGACTGCTACGGGGTTTGTCGCGCTATCCTATTCGAGCTGAGCGCCGGCCGGGTTCGATGAACCGCGGGCCGCTCGCTCAGCGCGCCTCGTCGCGCAGGTGATACCAGTGATAGAGCATGCGCTGGCCGATGCGGCGGAAGGGCGAGAACGGATGCGTTGGCAGCGCCGAGGTAAAGATCGGCAGGTCCTGGTTCTCGAACCTTTGACCCGCCAACATCTGAGCCATGCGGCGTCCAGCCTGCGCCGAATAGGATACGCCGTTCCCACCGTAGCCGAGCGCGTAGACCAGTTTTTGTGCAGGATCAGGCCGGAAGATGCGCGGCATCATGTCGTGGCTGACATCGACCCAGCCCCACCAGGAATAATCGATGGCGATGCCCTGCAGGGGTGGAAACTTGCGGTGCAGTCCGTCGATCAGAAGCTGCAGATGCCGGTCATGGGACGCATCGGCGCCGGTGATGGCGCTGCGGCTGCCGATCTGCAGCCGGTTGTCCGGCAGCAGCCGATAGTAGAAGCGCAGGGTGCGGGTATCGGTGATGACCTCACGAGTCTTGAAGCCGGTGGCATCGAGCTCGGCCTGCGTCAGTGGCCGCGTCACCAGCGAATTAGAGAGGATAGGCATGCAGCGGCCGGCGAGCAGGGACGTCAATCCGAGCGAAGTATAGGCGCCGGTGGCGATGCCGACGGCATCGGCCTTCACCATGCCGCCGGGTGTACGCAGGACGAAGGCACCGTCGCGGCGCTCGATCTCCAGCACCGGGCTTGCGGTGTGCACACGCGCGCCGAGGTCGCGAGCCATTTTGAGATAACCGAAGGCAAGCTTGGCCGGATGCACGCCGGTGCCGAGCGGCTCGTGCACGGCGCCGACCGCTTCCGCCTCGTCGACAAAGTCGCGGCGCAGTTCCTCGCGCGACAGGACGCGGGAGGCGTAGCCGAATACATCGTTCAGCACCTTCGATTCGGCAGCAATCTTGTCGAGGTTGCGCTGGCGATGGGCGATATAGAGATGGCCGCCGCGCTGCGCCTCGCAGTCGATCGGGCTCGATCGGACCAGCTCTTCAAATGTCTCGAAGCCTTCCGTGACCTCCGCATGCATCCGACGCGCGACGTCGAGACCCCAGCGCTTGATCCATTGCGACCGCGTCAGGCGCCCGGATGCGTTCTGGCCCTGGCCGCCATTGCGGGTGCTGCAGCCCCAGGCGACGCCGTTGGCTTCGAGGACCGTAGCCTTGATGCCGAATTCGCGCGCCAGGAAGATCGCGCAGGCAAGGCCCGTATAGCCGGAGCCGACGATCGCGACGTCGGTCGCCGTGCCGGCGGTGACGGGTCCGTCGCTCTCCGGCGGCGTACCCGCGGTCGCGATCCAGTAGGTCGGCGCGTATTGGCGGTTGCGGCCGGGGCCGTCGGAGACCAGCGGATCGTAATGCGGATCATAGGGCGCGGGCGGCGCCGCGTGCATGTTCATCGCGGCACGCCTGTGCTGGCGGCCGGCTGCGGGGGGCGGTCCTTGCGGAACGCACTCTTGCTGCAGATCCTGTCGCCGCGGAATTCAAACAGGTCGCAACCCTGCACCTCGATGCGCTGTCCGTTCGCTGCTGTCGCGCGAAAGATCCATTCGGACAGGGCGCGGTCGCCGAACACCGCGTGGCGCGTGCACTCCCAAGTGACATCCGGCATGCTGGTCCAGGTTGCCTCGAAGGCGCCGCGAACTTCGGCGGCGCCGGCGAGACGGCGGCCGCAGATATCGGGGCCGGCGGCGGCATCAAACACGATGTCGTCGGTCATGCAGGCCATGACGCCCGCGCCATCGTGCCGGTTGAAGGCAGAGAACAGAGAGTTGAGAAGGTTGCGCCTGACGGTGTCGAGATCGGCCATGTCGCTGTCCTCCGCCGTCCGCGCGGCTTTTGCAGTTCATGCCCGTGTGCCAGCGATTGGACGCCAGCCCTAGAACCAGACCGGTTGGCATCTTGCGGCCAGAACTGGCATGGTGGGCGAGGGGCCGCTGGCTCTTTTCCGGTATGGCCTGGCCTGCAGATTGCGGAGGATGATCCAGCCCGGCGCCACGCATTTCCACGCGACGACTTGACGATGACCATGCAGGACATGGCCGTCGCGATTTGCGATATCGCCGTCACCGCGCTGCCGACGCCCGTCGTGATGCTGGGCGCGGCGATCTCGATCCTCGCCGCGGCCCTGGTGCGCGGCTTCACCGGCTTTGGCTTTGCCCTGACGGCGGTGCCGCTGCTCGGCCTGTTCCTCACGCCGTTGCAGGCAGTTCCGATCGCCGTGACCCTGCAGCTTCTGATCGGAGTGACCGACTTTCGTCGCGCCTCGCGCGACAGCGATTGGCCGTCGTTGCGCTGGCTGATCGTCGGCGGCGTCACCGGCTCGCCGGTCGGCGCGCTGGTGCTGAGCGTGGTCTCGGCGCCGGTGGCGCGCGTGCTGATCGCGGGGATCACGATCGGTGCCGTGGTCGTGCTCAATGCCGGGTTTCGCCTGGCAGCCGTGCCGTCGCGGGGCAGCACCGCGCTGGTCGGTCTGGCGGCAGGGCTCTTCAACGGGCTCGCTGCCATGCCGGGGCCGCCGGTGATCGTCTACTATACGGCGGGACCGTTCAGCCGGATCGCGGCACGTGCCTCGATGATGGTGTTCTTTCTCGTCTCGTCGATCGCCGCCTTGGTGAGCGTGGCGATGCTCGGCCTCATGGACTTGCACGCGGTGGTGCTGACCGTGCTTGGCATTCCGATCATGCTGGTCGGGACCTGGCTCGGCGACATCGGCTTCCAGCGCGGCAGCGACACGCTGCACCGGCGCGTCTCGATCGTGAGCCTTGCCGTGGTCGCGCTCGGCAGCGCGATCAGGGGATTGAGTGATTTATTGTAGTCACGCCGTCATCGTCCCGCGAACACTTCGCCGAGCTTGGTGACCCCTGGCGCGATGCGGTCGGTGCGGATCGATGAGAAGCCGAGACGGAAGCAGTGCCGCGTGGCATCGGGATTGATCGAGAACACGTCGCCAGGTTCGATCACGACGCCCTCGGCGCGTGCGGCCTCTGATAGGCGCCTGGTGTCGGTGCCGTCGGGGCAGCTGATCCAGTAGCTGGTGCTGCCGGCGCCGCGCTGCCAGCGGCAATCAGGCAAGGCACGCGGCAGCAGCTCGTCGAGCAATCTGGCGCGCTCCAACAGCACGCGGCCGACCTGCTGCAGATGCGAGCGGTAGTGGCCGAGCCCGATGAACAGTGCGGCGACGCGCTGATTGTTCAGCGGCGGATGGCGCAGCATCAGCCGGCGCAGCGCGCGCAACTCGCGGATCACTGGTGCCGGCGCCACGACGTAGCCGAGCCGAAGTCCCGGCGCGAGCGCCTTGGACAGGCTGCCGACATAGAGCACGCGCTGGTCGCGATCGAGGCTCATCAGCGGCGGCAGCTCATTCCCCTCGGGGATCAGGTCGCTCTCGTAATCGTCTTCGACCAGCACGATATCCCGCGTCTTCGCGATATCGAGTATCTCCTCGCGGCGGGTGCGCGACATCGCCGCCGTCGTCGGGCATTGATGGCTTGCAGTAACATAGGCCAGCGTGCAGCGCGCAAAGGCATCATCCGGCAGCACGCCCTCGCCATCGACCCGCAACGGCGTGACATTCGGTGTCAGCAGGCCAAAAATGTTGCGCGCATCCGGATAGCCCGGATCTTCCATGCCGACGAGAGTGTCGCCCCGCACGAACAGTTTTGCGATCAGGTAGAGCGCGTGCTGCGCGCCGATCGTGAGCATGATCTCGTCGGCGCGGGCGCGAATGCCGCGTCGCGGCAGAACTTGGCGCTGCAGCTGCTCGATGAGCGCCGGATCGTCGCCGTCGATCATGTCGCGTGCCCAGTTATTGATTTCGGGCACGCTGAGGGCCGCGCGGGCGCTTTCGCGCCAATTGTTGGTCGGAAACAAACTCGGGTCGAACTGACCGAAGATAAACGGATAAGGATAGGCTTGCCAGTCGAGCGGCTTGACGATGTTGCGGAAGGTCGACGGGCGTAACGCGAAGCGCTCGGTCCAGCGCCGGCTGTCGACTTCGCTTGCGGCCGGCTCTTGGGCAGCGCCGATCTGCTTGGGCAGGCCAGTTACGAAATAGCCACTGCGTTCGCGGGACACCAGGAAGTTCTGGTCGACGAGTTGCTCATAGGCAATGACGATGGTGTTGCGCGATACCTTCAGCAGTGCTGCCAAATCGCGGCTCGAGGGCATGCGTACACCGAGCGGCAGGCGACCGTCCTCGATCGCCGATACGATCATCTGGCGAATCTGCAGTTGCAAGAAGCTGCCGCCGCGATCCAGACCCTGGAACAGCGATCCCCAGAATAGGAAATCGTTGAGCGGCACAGCGGAGGGCTGTCCAGCCGCTTCGGATCGACGCAGGGGAGCAAATTTTCCCATCGAGAACCTGAACTGGTAAAACTGATCTGTCAGAAAAACTAAGCAAAAACTGCGCCATAGCAGCCGCAGAGAGGGACCCGACGCATGGGCTGGCTCCATTTGTGCATGGCATCTGGCGCTGGTGCGGCCAAGCCCTTCACCGCAGGCTCTTGACCAGGCGCATGGGAGTTCGAGGTGATCGAGGATACCGTTGTTTATTCGGCTCGCAAGATCATAACGATGAATCCGTCGCGCCCCCACGCGACGCATGTTGCGGTTCGCGCCGGCCGTATCGTCGCGGCTGGCGGCGAGGCCGAAATCACGCAATTTGCGACTGATGGCAAGGTCGACGATCGTTTCCGCGACAAAGTGCTGTTGCCCGGCTTCGTCGAAGGCCATGCTCACATCATGGAGGGTGTGGTCTGGACGATGCCGTATGTCGGCGCTGGCGATCGCCGCTCACCCGAAGGCAGGCTGGTTCCGGGTGTCCGTGATCTGGACGCGATCGTGGCGCGGCTGCGCGACGCCGAAGTAGCAATGACCGATCCGGACGCGCCGCTGTTCGCTTGGGGTTTCGATCCCCTGCATATCGACGGCCAGAAGCTGACTCGTAAAGATCTCGACCGCGTCTCGACGACGCGGCCGGTGATGGTGATCCATGCCAGCTTCCACATCAGCAACGTCAACACCTTCGTGCTGGAGCGCACGCAGCTGCTGCGGGCCACCGACATTACCGGAGTTGTCGCCGGTGCTGATGGCCTCGCCTCTGGCGAGCTGCAGGGCGTTGCGGCGCGGTTACGCGCATTCCGGGCGCTCGGCGGCAATCCGTTGTCGGAAAAGCTGACCGCTGCCGACGTGCAGCGCTATGCGCAATCGGCTTGTATCCAGGGCGTCACCACTACCACCGACTTGCACGCTGATCTCGTAGACAACACCGTCGAGCTCTATCAGCGGGCGACGCAGGAGCCGGACTTCGGCATCCGCCTTGTCCCTGCGCTTGGTGGCCTGTTCCATGCGCCGGAGCAGGCAATCGAGAAGCTCGAGGTCCTGCGCGACCAAACCGAAGCCAACGACAAGCTCTACTACGGTATCGTCAAGCTCGTCATCGACGGTTCGATTCAGGGCTTCACCGCGAGGCTGCGCTGGCCGGGTTATCACAACGGCGCGCCGAATGGGCTCTGGTATATTGCGCCGGAGGAACTGCCGCGTCTGATCGCGGCCTATCACAAAGCAGGCTTTCAGCTGCACATCCATACCAATGGGGATGAAGCGACCGAGGTCGCGCTCGATGCCCTGGAGGCGGCGCTCACGGAGGCGCCACGTCCCGATCATCGCCACACACTGCAGCACTGCCAGATGGCCGATGCGGCGCTGTTCCGGCGCATGAAGGCGCTCGGGGTCTGCGTCAATCTGTTCGCAAACCATCTCTATTACTGGGGCGATTCCCACTACGAGCTGACAATGGGGCCGGAGCGTGCCGGGCGGCTCGATGCCTCCGGAACGGCGCAAAGCATTGGCGTGCCGTTCTCGATCCATTCGGACGCGCCGGTGACGCCGCTCTCGCCGCTGTTCACGGCCTGGTGCGCGGTCAACCGCACGTCGTCCTCTGGCCGCAAGCTCGGCGCCGAGACCGAGGCGCTGACGGTCGCGCAGGCGCTGGCCGCGATCACGATCGGGGCCGCCTACACCTTGAAGCTCGATCATCTGGTCGGCAGCATCGAATCCGGCAAGCTTGCCGATTTCGCCGTGCTCGACGATGATCCGCTCACGGTCGCGCCCGACAAGCTCAAGGACATTCCAGTCTGGGGCACCGTGATCGGTGGGATCGTTAAGGAGGCTCCGCGCGCATGATGGCGGCCGCGCCCATCCCCAATCCTGTTCCGATGACGGTGATCGGCGGCTTCCTCGGCGCCGGCAAGACCACGTTTCTCAATCGTCTGCTGGCCGAAAGCATCGAGCGCTGCGCGGTGCTGGTGAACGATTTCGGCGAGATCAATGTCGATGCCGCGCTGATCGAGAGCCATGACGGCACCACGATGTCGCTCGCCAATGGCTGCGTCTGCTGCAGTACGGGTACCGGCTTCCTCGATGTGCTGGCACGGCTGCTCGACGATCTCGACCGCTTCGATCGCGTCGTCATCGAGGCCAGTGGTGTCGGAGATCCCTGGCGCATCGCCGAGATCGCGCTGGTTGAGCCGGCGTTGCGGCTCGATGGCGTCATCACGCTGGTCGATGCGAGCCGCATCGCAATGCTGATCGACGACGTCAGGGTGGGCGACACCGTGCGCCAGCAACTCGCCAAATGCGACGTCGTGCTGCTCAGCAAGAGCGATCTGGTCGATGCAGCGCAACTCGATATCTCCCGTCGCGCGGTACGAACGGTGCGCGCGGATATGGCGATAGCGGTGCTGTCGCGCGACACGCTGCCGGATCTGACGTCATTCGGACGCAAGCCGGTGTCGCGCTTCCGGGCCGAGGATGTCATCGAACTGGCCGACCACGAAGCCGGCTTCCGGCGCTGGACCTACCGGCGCGAGGGTTGCTTCAACCGCGAACGTCTCATTGTTGCTGTCAAAGAGCTGCCGCCGCAATTGCTGCGTCTCAAGGGCACCTGCCGCGTTGCCGGCGATGCCAGCCCGCAGCTTTTCCAGATGGTGGCGCAGGCCTGGTCCTTGACGCCAGCCAGCTGGGAGGGCGTACAATTCCCTGACGCAATCATTCTGGTCGGCGTGGGCACGTCCGATCTGCCTGATAATCGCGAGCTTGACGCCGTTCTCGATTCCGCGCTCGCCGCTGTCTCGGCCGCGTCATGAGGGCAGGGCGCATGCAGTGCCGATCATGTTGTTTCAGTCCCACTATGTTTCAGTCCCATTGCCGGTCATCAACAGAAAGCGGGGTAGAGCCATGCTGATCAGACGAAATTTTGTGCTGAGTGCCCTTGGTCTTGTTGCGGCCGCGATGGTCACGCCGCGCGCTGATGCGCAGCAGGTCGGTGCGAATGCGCTTATCATCGGGACGACGCAGGTGCCGCGTCATTTCAACGGCGCGGTGCAATCCGGCATGGCGACGGCGATGCCGACTGCGCAGATCTTCGCGAGTCCGTTGCGCTATGACGACAAGTGGAATCCGCAGCCTTATCTGGCGCAGTCCTGGGAGGTGGCGCCGGACGGGCTGTCGGTGACGTTGCATCTGGTCACGAACGCGGTGTTCCATGATGGGCATCCTGTGACATCGGAGGATGTTGCCTTCTCGATCATGGCGATCAAAGCTAACCATCCCTTCCAGACCATGCTGGCGGCGGTCGAGAAGGTCGAGACGCCGGACCCCGCCACCGTGATTATCCGTCTCTCACATCCGAGCCCATCACTGCTGCTCGCGATGTCGCCGGCGCTGATGCCGATCCTGCCAAAGCATATCTATGGGGACGGCCAGGACTTGAAGACCCATCCGGCCAATCTGAAGCCGATCGGTTCTGGCCCGTTCAAGCTGACCGAATACAAGCAAGGCGAATATTACACGCTGGAGAAGTTTGACAAGTTCTTCATTGCTGGCCGGCCCAAGCTCGACAAGATCGTGGTGCGGCTGGTATCGGACCAGAACGCCGCCTTGGTGTCGATGGAGCGTGGCGATTTCAACGCGCTCCCATTTGTCGCTGGTGCGCGCGACATTGATCGGCTGCAGAAGTCGCCGAATCTGATCGTCACTGACAAGGGTATGGAAGGTGTCGGCCCGCTCAACTGGCTCGCCTTCAACACCAAGAAGAAGCCACTCGATGACCTCAGGGTGCGGCAGGCGATCGCCTATGCCACAAACCGCGACTTCATCATCGCCAAGCTGATGGGCGGCAAGGCGACGCCGGCGCTCGGACCGATCGCGCCGGACTCGCCACTCGCCGAGCCCGGGGTCGAGCCGTACAAGGTCGACCTTGTCAAGTCGGCGGGGCTGCTGGATGCAGCCGGCTATCAGAAGGGTGCCGATGGCTCGCGCTTTGCGCTGACCATCGACTACATTCCCGGCGCCGACGAGCAGCAGCGCAATGTCGCCGAATATCTGCGCTCGCAGCTGAAACGCGTCGGCATCAATCTCGAGGTGCGGGCGGCGCCGGATTTCCCGACCTGGGCGCAGCGCGTCTCGAACTACGATTTCGACCTGACGATGGACACCGTCTATAATTGGGGCGATCCGGTGATCGGCGTGAACCGCACCTATCTGTCCTCCAATATCCGCAAGGGCATCATCTGGTCGAACACTCAGCAATATTCGAACCCGAAGGTCGATGAGCTGTTGCAGCAGGCGGCGGTCGAGACCTCGCCGGAGAAACGCAAGGCGCTGTACTCGGAATTCCAGAAGATCGTGGTCTCGGACGTGCCGATCTACTTCATCAATGTCACCCCGTACTACAACGCCTTCAGCAAGGGGCTCGGCAGTCTCCCGACCACGATCTGGGGGATGATGTCGCCGCTCGACGAGCTGTATTGGGAAACGCCGCCGAAGACCT
Source organism: Bradyrhizobium sp. HKCCYLS1011 (assembly GCF_051167795.1). Classification (NCBI taxonomy): domain Bacteria; kingdom Pseudomonadati; phylum Pseudomonadota; class Alphaproteobacteria; order Hyphomicrobiales; family Nitrobacteraceae; genus Bradyrhizobium; species Bradyrhizobium sp. HKCCYLS1011. The sequence continues at coordinate 385,504 of NZ_JBNPTT010000007.1, forward strand.
GAGACGAGACGTAGCCACGCGACCTTAGGAGATCGGCTAGTCCATGGCGCTCGCCATCCATTTCGTCAGGCAGATCGTCAACGCCGCAATGCTCCTGCTTGCGGTGCTGGTGCTGAACTTCTGCCTGATCCATCTCGCGCCCGGCGATCCCGTCCAGGTGATCGCCGGAGAAATGGGCGGCGCGTCAGCCGACGTCGTTGCGGCGTTGCGTGCAAAATATGGTCTCGACCAGAGCCTGACCGAGCAACTCGCGATCTACCTGCGCAACATCGCATCAGGTGATTTCGGCTATTCCTATTATTTCAACGCGCCGGTGCTCGGGCTGATCCTGGAGCGCCTGCCGGCTACGCTCTATCTTGCCTTCACCGCGCTGGTCGCGGCACTCGCGATCGGCACTTCGCTCGGCGTGGTCAGCGCTCGCCGGCCGAACGGTCTGCTCAGCCACACCGTCACGATATTCGCGCTCGCAGGCTATGCGGCGCCGATCTTCTGGACCGGGTTGTTGCTGCTGCTTTTGTTCGGCTCGGTGTGGCCGATCCTGCCCGTGGTCGGCATGACCGACGTCGCGCATCCCACGCAAGGCATCGCTTATGCGTTCGACGTCGCACGGCATCTCGTGCTGCCATCGCTGACGCTTGCCCTGGTGTTCATCGCCCAATATAGCCGACTCGCGCGCGTCAACATGATCGATGCCCTGTCGGCGGACTATGTGCGGACGGCGCGCGCCAAAGGCCTGCCGGAATGGATCGTGATCGGCAAGCACGCGCTGCGCAATACGCTGATCCCGATCATTACCGTTGCGGGGCACCAGTTCGGCAATCTGTTTGCCGGCGCCGTGCTTGTCGAGACCGTATTCAGCTGGCCGGGCATGGGGCGGCTGGTGTTCGATTCGATCCTGCGCCGCGACTATCCGACCCTCATGGCAGTCTTGTTCTTTTCCGCGCTGATGGCGATGACTGCCAATATCCTCACCGACATGGTTTATCGCCTAGTTGATCCACGTATCCGGACGAGGCGGTGATGACGACAATGGAAGCCTCTACGCCGCTTGTCCCCGCGAAGGCGACAGATCCGATCCGGCCGGCAGCTTCGCCGGGGCACATCGCATTGCGCCAGTTTCTGAAGAGCCCGTCCGGCGTCGGTGGCGCCTGCCTGTTGATGCTGATCATCGTGGCGACACTGATTGGTCCGCTGCTCTACCCCGTCGATCCGCTCGACATCGCCGGCGCACCGTTTGCGCCTCCCGACGCCGATGCTTGGTTGGGCACCGATTATCTCGGCCGCGACGTGCTTGCCGGCCTGATCCATGGCGGCCGCGCGACGCTGACGGTGGGTGCGGTCGCGGCGCTGATCACAATCGCGATTGGAGTCCTGGTCGGCGCTCTCGGTGGTTTCTTCGGCGGCACGATCGACGCCGCGCTGGTAAAGATCACGGAATTCTTCCAGATCCTGCCGCCGCTATTGTTCGCGATGGTGCTGGTGACGTTGTTCGGTGCCAAGCTGTCGATCATCACGGTCGCGATCGGAGTGGTGAGCTGGTCCTCGGTAGCACGGCTGACGCGTGCCGAATTCATGAGGCTGCGCGACCTCGATTTCGTCAAAGCGTCGCGCGCCGCCGGCGCCGGCAGCCTGCATCTGATGTTGCGCGTGCTGCTGCCGAACGCGCTGCCGGCGGTGATCGTCTCGGCAACCTTGGCAATCGGCACCGCCATTCTGTTCGAGGGCGCCCTCAGCTTTCTCGGCCTCGGCGATCCCAACATCATGAGCTGGGGCCTCATGCTGGGCCAGAACCGCAACTACATGCTGGATGCGTGGTGGGCCGTCACTTTTCCGGGCGCGGCGATCTTCCTCGCTGTGCTCGCGATCAGCCTGGTCGGCGACGGCATCAATGATGCGATCAACCCGCGTCTGCGGCGGAGAACCTGACAGTGACGCTGCTCGAAGTGGACAGTCTCAACGTCTCCATGCGCAATGCCGAAGGCCGCTTGGTACCGGTGATCGAGAACCTGTCATTCAGCGTCGCACACGGCCAGACCACTGCGCTGGTCGGTGAATCCGGCTGCGGCAAGAGCATGACGGCGCTGGCCCTGATGCGGCTGCTGCCGGAAGATTTCGTCATCACCTCGGGGCGAATCCTGCTGGAGGGTAGGGACCTGCTGTCGCTGTCCGCGAAGGAGATGCGCAGCTTACGCGGCAGGGCGATGTCGATGATCTTTCAGGAGCCGATGACGGCGCTCAATCCGCTGTTTACGGTTGGCGATCAGATCGGCGAGGTGTTGCGCTGGCATCAGGGACTCGGTGGCAGCGCGGCGCGCGAGCGGGCCATTGCGCTCTTGCGCGTCGTGCAGATCCCGGCTGCCGAGCAGCGGGTCGATGCCTATCCACATCAACTGTCCGGGGGCATGCGCCAGCGCGTGATGATCGCCATGGCGCTCGCCGGCCGGCCGAAGCTCCTGATCGCCGATGAGCCGACCACCGCACTCGATGTCACGGTGCAGGCGCAGATCTTCGATCTCCTGGCGGAATTGCAACAGGAGACCGGCGCCGCGGTCTTGCTCATCACCCACGATCTCGGAGCGGTGGCGGAACTGGCTGACGAAATCCTCGTGCTCTATGCCGGACGTTGCATCGAGGCAGGTGTCTCGGCTGATATCGTCGAGGCGCCTCGCCATCCCTATACGCGCGGCCTCTTGAACTGCGTACCGCATTTTACGCTCGGCCGGGCGCCGAAGCCGTGGGTCGATCTCGGGGAAATTCCTGGCATGGTGCCACCGCTCGGCGCGCGCGGCGCGGACTGCGCATTCCTGGCGCGATGTGCGCTGGCCGTCGACATCTGCCGCTCCCGGCCGCAGCCCCCGCTCGATCCGATCGGGCCCGGTCATGCGGTGTCCTGCTGGCGCGAGGCGGGGGTCACTATATGAGCGCACTTGACATCGCTGCATCGCCGGCCGCGCCGGACCATCTGCTCGACGTCAACGACCTGGTCGTGCACTTTCCTGCCGGGCGTCAAGGTCCGTTTGGCAAGACATCCTTCGTGCATGCTGTCGACGGCGTCAGCTTCCGCGTCCGCCGCGGGACCACCTTTGGCATCGTCGGTGAAAGCGGCTCCGGCAAGTCGACCACCGCGCTGGCGGTGCTGCGGTTGGCGCCGATCACGTCGGGGCAGGTGGTGTTTGCGGGCCGGAATATTGCCGATCTCTCGGGATCACCTTTGCGAGCGATGCGCAAGCACCTGCAGATCGTGTTCCAGGATCCGTTCTCCGCGCTCAATCCGCGCCGCCGTGCCGGCGACCAGATCCGTGAGCCACTCGACCTGCTAGGCATCGGCTCGGGCAGCGAACGCGATGACCGCGTGCGCAAGCTGCTCGCGGAAGTCGGGCTGCCGCCGCAGGCCGCCGATCTGTTTCCGCATCAATTCTCCGGCGGCCAGCGCCAGCGGCTGTGCATCGCGCGTGCGCTGGCGCCCGAGCCGGACCTGATCGTCTGTGACGAGGCAGTGTCCGCGCTCGACGTCGCCATCCAGGCTCAGATCCTCAATCTGCTGAAGCGGCTGCAGCGCGAGCGCCGTCTCACCTATATGTTCATTTCGCATGATCTTGGCGTGATCCAGCAGTTCTGCGACGAGGTCGCGGTGATGTATCTCGGCAAGATCGTCGAGCAGGGTTCGGCGGCCCAGATCTTCACCGCTCCATGTCACCCGTACACCTGGTCGCTCATTGCGGCCGCTGCGCCGCCCGGACCGGTACGCGACGCACTGAAGCAGCGCCATCTGGTGAAGGGGGATCCGCCGAGCCCGGTCGATCCACCGCCAGGTTGTCGGTTCGTGCAGCGCTGCCCTGCTGCGGTCGACCGTTGTCGCCAGCAGCTTCCATCCCTCGATGCCATCGACCCTTCCCATTACGTCGCCTGTCATCGCGCGAGCGATTTAGCGGAGAGGTTCATTCAAATCCGGTCTTGAACTATTCGTCGCTGGATGTGCTCGGACAGGCTGTCCGGCGAATCCAACGGGCGTTTCGGCGCGTCGGAAGGTCAGCCCCGCCTTGCGGGCTGGGTGAACTTCTTTCGGACTGAATATCCCACTTGCAGTCAAGCACGGACGTTCGCGGAGTCGAACGCGCGTGCCGATCGTGTCTGCACCATCTCGATGATTGCAAACGTCGTTATCTCGACCAGCAGGACAACAACCAAGGCCGCGGCGATGTCGACACTGTTCCGTATATCTATCGACGAAACCGGAAATCGGGGCCCGGGTGGCGCGCTTAGGGCGAGAAGACTCCGTTGTGCTTTGATCAGTTGATTCTGATGTGAAACTGGTGCGATCTTCCGTGCCAACCTTGCTGATCACGCCTGCCGGGATCGCGCCCGCAGGCGAGATATGATCCGTCGTGATATCGTCGCCAAGTACCAATAGCGGTGTTGCCAAATAACGTCCGAGGCGAGTGCCGTCGCCGAAGCCCGCAGCGGAGCGCGACCAGCGACGCGGTCATGAAAGTGTGTTCTTGGTTCTGAAGAGCCGGCTGGTCGGAAGAATGACCACTGCGAAGCAAGTCGCCATTCTTCCGGCGATCCGGGGGAGAAGACCCTGAAGGCGTTGGGCGATCCTGTTCAGATCGGCACAATGTGCAGGCCGCGCTTGTGGTCCTCGTCGTGCCGCGAACTCAGTAGCTCGCCGTCGGCTCGCACGGAGGCCGGCGCCACGGGGCCGTTGCGTACGCGCCGATGTCGGGAGCCCGCACGCAGCCGCGCTTGGAGGCGACCGGTGCGCGGTGAAGCGCGGCATAAGCGTGGGCGGTCCGTCTTGCCTTTGCGTGGCTCTCGCGAGCGATCGTGGGAGATGCAAACATGGCCGCAACGACCAAGCCGGCCGACACGAGCTTCAGTGTAGTCATTGAAGGTCTCCTTGACAAAGCGAAGCCAAGAACGCCTCGGCCCGCTCGACAAAGATGTCCGTATATGCGCGGGATGGATAGTATCAATTGAACGATGGTTTTCATCTTTGCACGATGTCGCAGATGCAAGCTCCGGGCAATGGCTGAAACGCCAATGAGACAATTCATGGGCCTGCATCCAGTGGAGATAACAAGCGTACCGCAAGGCTTCCGTACAACTAACAAGAGTGAAATGGTAAGAGAAATCGTTGCTGCTGGCCATCGGCAATAGTGTTGGAAAATTTGCAAACAATTGTAAGAAGCGCGCCTCTCTGAATGAGCTCAGCCGGTGATCGCCGGTCTTCTCTTCCCCCTAGTGGCTTGCCTTTATTGAAGCGGTTGATGGTAAGCTGAGAACGGTCAACGCTTGGGGCTATCCCAATGATGGCTGAACCAGGCCAAAGCCCCATCTTCGCATATGGCGGATGGGAGATTGATCTTGCCAAACGAGAACTGCGCTCAATGGGAGATCCGGTTCCATTGGGCGGGCGGGCGTTCGATATCCTCGCGGAATTGGTTCGCGCAGGGGGCGAACTGGTCTCCAAGACCGAGCTGACAGAACGGGTGTGGCAGGGCCTCTCCGTTGAGGAGAGTGCGCTGCGGGTGCATATCGGGGCGATCCGCAAGGCCCTCGGCCCTGATCGGGAACTTTTGGGGACGACTGTCGGCCGTGGCTATCGCCTGCTGGGGACCTGGCGCATCCAGCCTACGGACAGATCACTACAGTCGGCCGCACCGGACCCGATGCCGACAACCAACATCCCCCCGGCGACGTTCGATCTCGTCGGCCGCGGCGCTGCGATTTCCCATCTGTGGGATCTCCTGTCGGCCTATCGGGTGGTGAGCCTCGTCGGGCCGGGCGGGATCGGCAAGACCGCGCTTGCGCTGCAGGCGGCGCGGTCGCCGCCGGCAGGCTTTGCAGCCGATCGATTGCTGATCGAATTCGCCTCACGGTCCAATCCCGAGCTCGTTCCTTCCGCCGTCGCGGGCGTGCTTGGCACCAAACTGGAAGGCGAGGCGATTTCGCCGGAATCCGTTGCGCGAGTCATCGGCGCCCGGCCGCTGCTGCTCGTTCTCGACAACTGCGAACACGTCGTTGATGCGGTCGCCCGCCTCGCCGAGACGATCGTCAGCCGTTGCCCCGAGACCACCGTGATAGCAACGAGCCGCGAGGCGCTGCGTATCGACGGTGAACACGTTTATCGCGTGCCGCCGCTGGGCGTACCGTCCGAACCTCTGATTGCGCCTGAGGCCGCCTTCGAACACACCGCGGTGGAATTATTCATGATCAGGGCGAAGGCGCTCGGCTCCCACTTTGCGTTCGACCAGGAGAATCTCGGCGCCGTCGTCGCCATTTGCCGGCGACTGGATGGTATTCCGCTCGCGATCGAGTTTGCAGCGGCGCGTTCGGTCATGCTGAGCCCGCCGAAAATCGCAGCACTTCTTGACGACAGATTCAAATTCCTGACGACCGGCCGGCGAACTGCACTGCCCAGGCAGCAAACGCTTCGTGCGACGCTCGATTGGAGTTACGATCTCCTCTCGCAAGGCGAGGCGCAGGTGCTGCGGAAGCTCGGCATATTCGCCGGAGAATTTTTGGCCGACGCAGCGATTGCGGTTGCGGGCGAACACATGGGCGAGGTCATCGGTGAGCTGGCCAATCTGGTGGCCAAGTCGCTCGTCGTCGCCGACGTTCGCGGCGACCGCCCTTACTATCACCTGCTCGACACGACGCGTGCTTATGTGTTGGAGAAGTTGCACGCGAGCGGCGAGTATCCCGATGCGGCCCGTCGCCATGCAGAATATTATTGCGGGTTCTTTGCCTGTGCAGAAGCCGACAGCGAACTGCTACCGCAGACCGAATGGCTTGCCATCTATGGCCGGCACATCGACAACGTGCGCAGCAGCCTGGATTGGGCATTCTCGGCTGGCGGAGACGCGCAAATCGGGGCGGCGCTGACCGCGGCTGCGGTCCCGCTATGGGTCCAGCTGTCGCTGCTCGCCGAATGTTGCGAGCGCACTGAGCGCGCGCTGGCAAGACTTGACGACACAGCCGCGAACGCGCCGCGGCTGCGCATGCAGTTGTTGGCTGCGCGTGGCTGGTCGCTCATGTACGGCGTTGGGAGGGCTCGGGAGGCTGGTCCCGTGTGGGCCATGACCCTGCAGCTGGCCGAGCAGCTCGGAGACAGCGACTACCTGTTGCGTGCGCTCTGGGGGCTGTGCATCGATCAGTTCAACAATGGCGACATCCGTAAGGCGTTGGAATTCGCACGGCGCTTCGCGGAGGTCGTGGCAGAGTCCGACAATTCAGTCGACCGTATGATGGCGGACCGGCTTCTCGCCACCACGATGCACTTTCTCGGCGACCAGAGGTCGGCGCATCGTTATATCGCGCGGACATTGTCGCGTTTATCGGATTTGCCGCCAAAATCCCAGGTCATTCGTTTCCGGTTCGACCCACGTGCCTCCGCACACTATTTCTATGCGCGCATCCTGTGGCTGCTCGGGTTCGCCGATCAGGCATTGAGCGTCGTCAAGGAGAATGTCGAGGAAGGCCGTATCATGGATCACGCTCTGACATTCTGCAGCGTGCTGGGCCAGGGTGCCTGCCCGGTCACGCTTTTCGCGGGTGATCTCGATGCGGCGGAGCGGCATTGCGCATCGCTGATCGCGCACACGGAACGTCACCCGATCCACCTGTGGAACGTGTGGGCGCATGCGTTCAGCGGGGTTGTGATGATACGGCGCGGCGCTTTCGTTGCCGGATTGTCCACGCTCCGCGATGCGCTGGAGCTGGCCGGCGATGCCCGGTTCTTGCCACGCTTCCTGCTTCCTCTGGGCGAACTGGCGGCAGGACTTGGCAAGGCCGGCGATGTGTCGCAGGGGCTTGATACGATCAACGCGACGCTGGCCCGCTGCGAGGCGAGGGACGAACGCTGGTACGAGGCCGAGCTCCTGCGCATCAAAGGAGAGTTGCTTCTCCATCCTGGTAAGGATCGCTCCGCTCCTGCGGCCGAACAGACCTTCAGCAGAGCGCTGGAGCTGGCGCGCAGCCAGGGGGCGCTATCTTGGGAGCTGAGGACGGCGATCAGTCTTGCGCGACTGAGGATCAGCCTGGGCCGTCCCGCCGAGGCGCACCGCACTCTCGTGACCGTGTACGAGAAGTTTACCGAAGGCTTCGAGACCTCGGACCTAAGGCTTGCAGAAGCGATGATAGCGCAGCTGTCGAACGGGTGAGGTTAGCCAGCGGTGTCAGGCGAGGCACATGGGGCGCATCCGTTTGATGCCTGCGCCCATAGACTTCCGGAACATTCGCAATTTGCTCGCCGTACCGGTCGGTTGCCGCCTACGCGTCTGCCGTGCAACCGGCTCAACTGGCCGCGAGTGAACCCGAACGGGGAGGGCTCAAGTGACCGAGCAATTCGCTCGCGGCCTCCAGGCTGCTTGTCTGGAAGCCCTCAGTAAAACGCCCATGGATTGGCGCAAGCAGGTCGTGCGCATCTTTGTGCCGGCCTTGCCGCGACCATAGCCTCGCAAGGCTGATCGCGGTTCGCAGCTCATAACCCAGCGCTCCCTGATTTCGGGCAAGCTCCAGTGACTGCTCAAGGTTCCGTTCCGCCTGCAAGCTGTTCGCGTTGCCCTTGCGCATCAGCACTTCCGCCCTGACGCGCAACATGTCGGGCATATCCATCAGGAAGCTGCAACGCCGGGCCTGGGCAATCGCCTGATCGATGGTGTCCAACGCTTCATCACCACGCCCTGCAACCGCCAGCGCGGCCGCGAGCGGCGCGCGAAGCCCGGCGACAGCACCGAAACGATGGCCCTGGAGCGTTCCGACGGCGCCTTTCAGCATTCCGAGCCCGGGATCGGTCGCTCCTCGCGCCAACAGTGCGATTGCCTTCATGGCTTCGCCTACGGCCTGCAGAATGGCCAGGCCATGTCTGCGGGATTCCTGGACGACCCCGTCGATGTGCTCTTCGTAGGCCGCCAGATCCTCATTCCAGTAGAAGATATCAAACGCCCAGACCAGCGCCCTGCAGAGCGTGATCGGATGGTTGACGGCCACGACGTCGGAGATGGCCTGGCGTGCGAGGTCCGTCGCCTGATCGGGATATCCCTGAAGCCAGAGCAGGCGAGCCAGCGTGATGTGAGCACGCCTGGGATAATCGATCGTCAAGCCGCCGCGGATATTGGCCTCGAGGTCAGGATGGAGCAGCGCGGACTCGATATGCGAACGGGCGGTGGTGACGTCGCCAAGATAGTGGCAAGAGATGCCGAGCAGCACGCGCATGCGCGCCACTGCGGCGGAATCCTCACTGGCGAGAGCAATGGCTTCGCCGCGCCTGGCGGTCGTCAAGGCGTCGTCAAAATGACCGGCGAACAATTGAAGCAGATGCAGCCGGTCAATGAGGCGGATCTGGCCGGCGACATCGCCAATCTTGCCGGCTAGCTGGAATGCCCGGTTGACGCAATGAATGCCAAAATCGTCGATTTGTCCCGTGAGCATCCGGGCGGATCCCAGCGCGGCATGAAGCGCGAGGTCGTGCCTGACGCCTTGATCTGTTCCGTCGAGCGCAGCGATGGCGCGAGTGGCCCAGTGCTGGCACTCAGCCAGGAGCGACAGCTTGAAGAACAGAGGGATCGCGGCAGCCGTGAGGGCCACGCCGGTCCCGCGGTCGCCGGGATCCGAGAAACACCATGTCAGCGCACCGCGTATATTGCCAAACTGATCGGTGATCGCCGACAGATCTTCCGGATCGTCCTCCATGTGTTCGAGCAGCTCGAGAAAGTAGCAGGCGTGGCGTCGGGCCATCATCGCGGCCTCCGCCCTGGCGGCCAGCTTCTCCTGGGCATAGGCACGCGTTGCGTCGAGCAGCCTGTAACGGCTCGATTGGGGGCCTGTGGTCAGCACAAGCATCGACTTGGCGACGAGGCTCGCGAGAGATGCCATGATGTTGTTGTCATCGGTCTCGTCGAAGCCGACGATCGACCGGGCGGCCTCAAGGGAAAACGGGCCAACGAACACGGACAGCCGGCTGAGTGTCACGCGCTCCGGCCCGGATAGAAGATCATGACTCCATTCGATGGTCGCGCGCAGCGTCCGGTGGCGGGGCAGTGCGGTTCGCCGTCCCTCCCATAGCAGGTTGAATTGCTTCTCGAGCAGTTGGACCATCGACTTGACCCCGTATGCGCCCACGTGGCCGGCGATCAATTCGATAGCAAACGGGATTCCGTCGAGCCGGCGACAGAGGTTGCCGACGTCCGATGCATTCGCATTGGTTAGTTCGAATTCGCCGCTTCCTGCAGCTGCGCGTTCCACGAAGAGCTCGACGGCCGAATAAGCGCGCGCGCTCGCCGCCGTCAGAACGAGGTTGTCCGGCGGAACGGCGAGAGGCAGCAGGCGATGGATGTGCTCCCCTTCCACACGCAACGCCTCCCGGCTGGTAGCAAGGATGTGGAGCTCCGGCGCCTCCTTGTAGAGCCTTTCGCCAAGGGCGGCGGCTGTTTCGATGACATGCTCGCAGCAGTCGAGAATCAGCAGCACTCGCCGGTTGCGCAGAAATGCCGCCAGGCTATCCGAAGCATCGCTCGAATGCGCCGGCAGCCCAAGCGCCGATGCGGCAACGCCGGGCACGAGCGCGGCGTCGCCGACCTCGTCGAGACTCAGAAAATGGACCTGACCGGCGAATTCCGTGAGCAGGGCGTGGCCAACAGAAACCGCGACCGTGGTCTTGCCAATGCCGCCGGAGCCGACGACGGTAACAAAGCGATGGGTCCTTAGCTGATCGGATATGTCGTCGATAATTTGCTTGCGTCCGACCGTATGCCGGGGGCGCGGTGGCAGGTTGGAGACCTCGATGGGCGTGACCGGTGCGAGTTGCGTACGATCCAGGCGCGACACTGAACCGACAAAGCAGTAACCCCGCCCGGAGACCGTGCTCAGATATCTGGTGCCGGCGCTGTCTTCGCCAAGTGCCTTGCGAAGGGCCGCGACGTGGACACGCAAGCTGCCCTCGTCCACGTTGGAGTGGGGCCATACCCGGGTGATCAGATCGCTCTTGCTGACGACAGTGCCAGCCTGCGCGATCAGCATCAGCAGGATATCGAATGCGCGATCCGGCAATTGGACCGGCGTGCCATATCTCTCGATTCGTCTCTGCGCGGCGTCCAGGCGGAACGGCCCAAAGACGAAGATGGTTTGACCGGGACGTCCAACAGCGGTTGCCCTGCTATTGCTCGTCCAGCGGGACTCCATTTCAGGGATCTCCACCCGACAACCGACGCGTGACATGGGATGACTTGTGACCGCATGCGACAAACAGCGACTAAACGGAGCGTAACATCCGACAGCATCGCGGTAAAGAATTGCCTGCGCACGACACATGCGTCGCCTTTGCCGCGCAAGGGACGCGGCTCACATATGTTGTGCCGATTTTCAGAAAAGAGCTGCGAATTGCAGAAAACGACCAGCCATGGCTATTCAAATTCGCGGCATCAGTCCTCGGCCTCATCGGACGAGGACGCGAATGTGCGACGCCAGCGTCCGGGGCTCAGGCCGGCGTATTGCCTGAACGCCGCAGTGAGATGGCTCTGGCTCGAGAAGCCACAGAGCGCGGCGACGTCCGCCAAAGTGAGGTTCGATCGTTCGAGCAGCGTCTTCGCCTTGCTCACACGCTGGCCAAGCAGCCATTGGTGCGCCGACACGCCGGTCGTACGACGAAACGCGCGCGCGAAATGAGTAACGGACAGGCCGCACTCCTGCGCCAGCTCGGCGAGCGACACATCCGTGCGCTCGATCATCATTTCTTTCGCGCGATGCTCCTGCCATTGCGCAAGGCCGGCAGCATGCGTGCCGGGAAAACGAGCCGTTCCGTAACGTCCCAGCGCATGCGCGCACGCCGCATTCAGGAGCTCATCGAGCACCAGTCCGGTCATCACGTGCGGGTCCCGGAACGCTTCGAGCGCAGCTCGCGCAAGATGCGTCATCACGACATCGTCGCTGCCGACGCCGGGCTTGTGGATCAGGTCCGAAACTGCGCCGCCGTCGTGCTGCTCGGCGAATGCATTGAGGGCGCCAAGGGGCAGGTAGAAATGAACCACGTGTGAAGGGCCGCGCACGAGCGCCCTCGGATCCTGCCTCAGATCGAAAATGTAGGTGTTGCCGGCGTTCCAGGTCTCGACGGGAAGAGGGCGTCCGTTGTACCAGCATTCGTGATCGACGATGTTCTTGAGAAACACCGATACGAGGAACGCGTCATCATATCCCAGCGACGTGCTCTGCTCGATCGGCGTGTCGAACTTCAGCTCGGTGACCGCAAGATGCCCGCGCCGCAGCGTTCGATGGACATGTGTCGGCGGCTCGGGCATTCCGAAGCAGCCGGCGAAGTCAGCGCCATACGCACGAGCTCCACGCGATCTTGCTGCTCCAGCTGCGTCGCTCATTCAAGCCCCACGCCAGATGTTTGAGACGGGACCAATCTATCTGATCATGGCCGGTTTGAGAATATCCGCCAGTCCGATCCGACGGAGCAGTTCCGCGCGGGCGCGGTCGGCCGCGGCATCGACGGCAGCAGCCCCGTCATGGTCCGGACCGCAATAAACCCGGAGCGGTCGCTGTCCGAACGGCATGTTCACGACGTCAGCGATTGCGCTTGCGACGTCGTTCGGGGCCGGATCCCGCGGCGACAGCTCGGCGAGCGCCGAAAGCGCGGTTTCGCTCATATCGGCGGTTGGACCATCCGCGTAGTCTTCCGCCCGAATGGTGTCGAACGGCCTGCCGGAGCCTACATAATGGCCAGGCCCGAGCGCGCTCGGAACAACAATCGTGGTCTCGATACCCCAGCGCGCGAGCTCGCCGGCATAGCTCAAGGCCAGCGCGTCCAGCGCGGCTTTCGACGACGCATAGGCCCCCAGGAACGGAACCGAGCCACCTCGCGCGCAGCTGGAGGTGACCCAGACCAGCAGACCCTGGCCCTGCTTGCGCAATTGCGGTAACGCCGCGCGATTGAGGCGCTGCGCGCCCAGCACGTTCCTATTATAGAGTTCGGCGAGCTGCTCCGGCGTAAAGGCCTCTGCCGGGCCATAGACGACCTCCCCGGCATTGTGCACGATGACGTCGAGCCTGTTATTATCGGCGATAATGGTTTCGACGGCCGAATTCACCGAGGCATCCGAGGACGTATCAAGCTCGATCGTGCGTAGATCGGCGCCATGTCCGTCGGCGTCTGCCTTGATATCCTCGGCCTTCTGCGCGTTGCGGCCTCTCGCTTCTCGCGCCGAAAAGTAGACCGTGTGCCCCGCCTGAGCCAGTACTTTGCATGTCTTTGTTCCGAAGCCGTTCGAGGCCCCAGTGACAATGATCACCTTGCCCATTCGCGCCCCAATCGCATTTCCAATTCTCCGCGCCAATCGCGGCTCAAACGCGGTATAACTCCGCGGTCCGGCAATCCGCTTCACCGCTTTGCGCGAAGAGTCTGAGCAATACGCGGCCGGCACAGGACTGGTCTTTCGATCGCGGCGAGCGATTTCGAAAAAGCACGAAATGTTTCGAAAACGCCCGGCTTCCATCACAGGACAGCGTCCGGGAGACTGCGGACGGCAATTTGTAGAACCTTCTCGCGGGAGGGTCCGCATCGTGCAGATGGGCAATATCGACCGTTGATGCGAAAGATTGGGCAGGGACAGGTTTCGTAGGCTTCTCTCCATTTCGCGATCGGAACAGAGCCGGTCGTGCGAACAAGGGTTAAGCCATGGCGGACATGTTGAATATGAGGGCATCGCTCGGTAGGGCGATCCACGCGATCACCGGAAAATGGGGTTGGTTCGTTGCGCTGGGCCTCGGCGAGTTGATCCTGGGCGGCATTGCGTCCGCCAACCTGATGGCGGCGAGTCTTGCTTCGGTGCTGGTGATCGGAGCCAGCATGGCGGTTGCCGGGATTTTCCAGGTCATGCATGCCGCTTCAGTGCGTAGCCTGCGCGGCTTTCTGTTCTGGCTGTTCGCTGGGATCGTCTATGCGGCTGCCGGTGCGATCATAGTCTATGATCCGATCCTGGCCTCGTTCACCTTGTCGCTCGTTGTCTGCGCCTTCCTTGTTGCCGCCGGCGTGATCCGGATCTCGGTGGGTTTCCATATGAGACCGGCCGCGGGCTGGGGCTGGATCGCGGCTGCCGGCGTTCTGACGCTCTCCGTCGGCATCACGCTGCTTGCCGCATGGCCGGCCATCGGCCTGTCGTTGCTTGGCGCGATGCTGGTCGTCGATCTGATCTTCCAGGGATGGGGACTGATTGCGTTCGGGCTGGCGCTCAGGACGCGTGCCTCCCGGCGTTCCGGCCAGCCGGCGCCGGTGTAAGCCACGATGACGGGCTCGACATTCGCACGCCACCAGGAGATTGCGTGGCGCCGTGGTCACGCCACGCCGACGTCGCGGCTGATCGCCGAGGAGACCGCCATTGCGCTCAGCTACAACGGATCGACCCATGCCGTGATGATGGCGACTCCGGCCGACCTTGAGGACTTCGGGATCGGCTTTACGCTCACTGAAGGCATCGTGGCGCGGGCAGGTGAGATCGGGAGCATCGAGGTCATCCCAGGCGAGCTCGGCATCGAGCTGCGAATGTGGCTCGACGGCGACCGCGCGGCGGCGCTGGCTGCGCGGCGCCGGGCCATGAGCGGTCCGGTCGGGTGCGGGCTGTGCGGCATCGAGAGCCTCGAACAGGCGCGCCGGCCGCCCCCGCGGCTGGCGCGCGGGGAGACCGCTTTTCATGCGCGAGAGCTGCTGACGGCCATACATGCGCTCGCTCCGCTTCAGAGACTAAATCAGCAGACGCATTCGGTGCACGCTGCGGCTTTCTGGGATCCCACGACCGGCATCGACCTGATCAGGGAAGATGTCGGACGGCACAATGCGCTCGACAAGCTCGTGGGCGCGATCGTTCGCGACGGCAGATCGGCTCGCGACGGGGCCGTACTCCTGACGAGCCGTGTTTCGGTTGAGATGGTGCAGAAAGCGGCGATGATCGGCGTGCCGGTGATGATCGCCGTTTCCGCGCCGACCGCGCTTGCCATCCGAACCGCGGATGCCGCGGGAATGACGCTGCTGGCGGTTGCCCGCGATGACGGATATGGCGTCTTCACCCATCCGCATCGGATTCTCCTGCCCGACAATGTCGCGCCGCGCGTGGATCGCTGACGCCTTGAGCGCGTGCAAATGGTCATGCAAGCCCTGAGGCCAGAGCCGCGGGTCGAGCGCAGCGATGCGGCTCCTGAGCAGTCGCTTGTCGTCGCATCCCTCCTGAGCCTGTCGGGCGGCTTTCTTGACGCCTTCACCTGGCTCGCGTTGGGCGGCGTCTTTGCAAGCTCCCAGACCGGCAATGTTGTCTTCCTCGGCATCTATGCCGTGTCGGGGCAATGGCAGCAGGCTGCTCGCCACGTCCTTCCGATTCTTGCCTTTGTCGCAGGTGCAGCGGTGGCTGTTCGGATCCGGGCGCCGCCGCTCTGTCTTGCAGGAGAGGCGATTTGCCTGGCGGTCGTGATGCTGTTGCTGCATCGCGTCCCCGAGCCGGTTGCGATCATCGGATTATCATTCGCCGGCGCCCTCCAATCGGCCAGCTTCAGGCAGGTCGAGCGGCGGAAATATCTCTCGGTCACCATGACCGGCAACATGCTGAGCGCCGTCGAGCAGTTCGTGGCAACATCGGATCGCGACGCCGTGCATGGCGGCAAAGTCATGCTCACGCTCTGCATGATGTTTCTGTTGGGCGCCGCGGCCGGCGGCTGGGTGACGACGCGGCTGCACGCCGGCAGTCTTGCCCTTCCGATCGCATTATCGATATGCGCGCTCTGGCTCTGCTGCCGGCCATCTCACCCTTGCCGTCCAAGCTGATCTCCTCCGCGAAAGCATGCGTATCCGCAACGGCGCGGGCGTTTGCGGAAGCCTCAATCGTTCGATGCCATTAGCGTCGATCAGAGCTCTGTAAAATTCGAGGCGAGGTAAGAGTCTCATGGACGCCACGGCTCTACTTCTTTCGCGGCTGCAATTCGCTTTCACCATCTCCTTTCACATCATCTTTCCGGCGTTCACCATCGGCCTTGCCGCCTGGCTCACCTTGCTCGAGGCATTGCATCTGAGCACGAGTCGGCAGGTGTATCAGGTGCTGTTCGAGTTCTGGCTCAAGATATTCGGTATCGCATTCGGCCTCGGCGTCGTCTCGGGCGTCGTGATGGGCTTTCAGTTCGGAACGAACTGGAGCGAATTGTCGAAGATGTCGGGCCCGATCCAGGGGCCGCTCCTGTCCTATGAGACGTTCACCGCCTTCATGCTGGAGGCGAGCTTCTTCGGCATCCTGGTTTTCGGCAGACCCCGGGTGCATCCCTGGTTCTATCTTTTCTCCGCGGCGATGGTCGCGCTGGGCACCACGCTCTCCGCCTTCTGGATCATGATCAACAACAGTTGGATGCAGGTTCCCGTTGGCTATGTGCAGCAAAATGGCATGTTCGTTCCAGACGACTGGCTGAAGATCATCTTCAACCCGGTGGCAATGGTCCGCTTCGTCCACATGCTGATTGCGGCGTATCTGTCCAGCGCGTTCTGCGTGGCGGCGACCGGGGCGTGGTACATGCTGCGCAAGACCTACCACGCCGAAGCGCAGATCATGCTTCGCATGGGGCTGTTTCTCGCAGCCGTCCTGGTCCCGGCACAGCTCGTGTTCGGACATCTGGTCGGCGATTATGTGCATCAGCATCAGCCCGCCAAGTTTGCGGCGATCGAGGCGCGCTGGCACGACGAGCAGCCTGCTGGTGAGGTGATCGTCGCAATTCCCGACGCGACAACCGAGTCGAACCGCTACGAGCTCAAGATACCGGCGCTCGGCAGCATCATCGCGAGCATGACCACCACCTCCAAGGAGGTCGGGTTGACGTCCTTCCCGGCTGAGGACCGGCCACCGGTCCTCATTCCGTTCCTGACTTTCCGCCTCATGGTCGGCTGCGGCTTGATCATGCTGGCGCTGGCATGGCTCGGGTCCTGGCGGATCATGCATCATCAAATCGAACGCAGCCGCTGGTTGCTGCGGTTTATCTTCCTGAGCTTCCCGCTGCCCTTCGTCGCGACGTTGGCGGGCTGGTACACCGCCGAGGTCGGTCGGCAGCCCTGGGTCGTCTACGGCATGCTGCGCACGGCACAAGCCATGACGCCATTCCTGACCGCGGATGCGGCGTTGACCACGCTGGTGCTGTTCGGCGCTGTCTACGCCTTCATCTTCTCATTTGGCATCGCTTTCATCTATCGGCTGTTGCGAGCAGGTCCCGGCGGCACCCTGGCCGAGGTCGCATCCGGCGCCATGCCCAACCGGCCGATGTCGGTCGCCGATCCGGAGCCCCTCTCGGCCCACAGCTACCCGCAAGCAGGAGAATAAGACATGGTTACGTTCTGGGTCGCCTTGCTGGCGATCAGCATCCTCGTCTACCTCCTGCTCGACGGCTTCGATCTGGGCGTCGGGATCCTGTTCCTGCTGCCGAACAGTGAGCCGCGGCGGCGCGCCATGCTGGGTGCAATCGCGCCGTTCTGGGACGGCAACGAGACCTGGCTCGTGGTGACCGGCGTGATCCTGTGGGGCGGGTTTCCGGTCGTTTATGCAACGGTGCTCTCCGCGTTCTACCTTCCGGTGATCTTTATGCTGCTGGGATTGGTCCTGCGCGGGGTTGCATTTGAATTCCGCAACAAATCGCAGCGATCGCGCTGGATCTGGGACCTGAGTTTCGGCGGCGGTTCCCTGGTCGCAAGCTTCATGCAGGGAGCGATGGTCGGGGCTCTCGTGCAGGGACTGCCCATTGCAAACGGCCAATATATGGGAGGCACGTTCGGCTGGTTCAGCACATTTTCCGTGCTGTGCGGTGTCGGCCTTTGCCTGGGCTATGCGCTGCTTGGAGCTTGCTGGCTCGTTAGAAAGCGCGGTGGGATCGTTGGCGATGTCGCCCGTGCGCAGGTGCCAGTGCTTGCGATCGGAGTGCTGGCGTTTCTGATCCTCGTTTTCAGCCACGCATTGCTGCAGCATCTTCCGATTCTACATCGATGGATCGAGCGGCCCTATCTGTTCGTCTTTCCGGCGATCGGCGTCGGGGCAGCGTGCGTGCTCGCATCCAGCATCCTGCGTCACGACGACTATTGGCCATTCCACATGGTCTCCCTGATCTTCGTGATGGCGTTTGGCACCCTGGCTGTTTCGTTCTGGCCCTACATGGTGCCGTTTGCCATCACAATCGACGAGGCGGCTGCGCCGCATGCGAGTCTTGCCTTCATGTTCTGGGGAGAAGGCCTCATCATCTTCCCGCTGATGCTCGTCTATGTCGTGACCGGCTTCCATGTCTTCCGGGGCAAGTTCGGCTCCGCTCCAGGCCACTACTGAGAGCGGAGGCGGCGACGAGGTGTGATCTCAGCCGGCCAATGTGCGTGACAGACTGAGGTGATCGAACGAGCGAAGCGTGCTTGCACGATTTGTGATCGTTTCGCAGAGGCACGCGGCCTTGTCACAAACCTTATTGAGGTTCTTTCGCCGGTAGACCTTTCGCTACCGGGACCGGCGGCACCGGCAGAATGATTTCGGATGCAATCTTCCACTCGTTTGAGATCTTGATCCAAGTGAACATCATCAGAAATGGCTCTGGCTTGCCATCTTGTCCGGCATACGACACCGTTATGGTGACGGGCGCGTACGATTCAGCAACATCAGAAGTCAAGCCGACGACCTTCAGCTTGGAGCGGTCAGGTGTGAGCACGACCGGCCCTGACGCGGCGATATCATGCAGCTTCTGGTCGATGGCACCGTTGCCCCAAAAGCCCGCCCAATTGCCCTCGGATGGATCGGCGCTCTTGGCGACCAGCAACGTTGACGGAGACTGCCAGAACATCTCGTGCAGCGCTTTGATGTCGTGCCGGTTGGCCAGCTCCATGACCTCGTCGAAATGCGATTCGATGTCGTTCAGTGTCTGCATGTCGAGCGGATCTTTGTAAGGTGCCGGCGCGGCGACAGCTGAAGACACCGAGAGAACGGCAAGCTTAAAGGCGAGAACGAAAAATCCCTTTTGCATATTCAATCTCCTTCGCATTCGATCATGTTGATCGGCGCCTAATCCGGCGCTGTTTCCTGATTCAAGACTTTGGCATGGTGCCCGGACTGTTGTCCGGCCACTGGGCGATCAGCTTCTCATCGATGTTGAGATGCTGGGCGACCAGTTTGGGCGGTGTGTGGGCGAGCCAGTTCGAAAGTGAGATTTCCTCGTAGCGTGGTGCGCGGAAGACGCCGACGAATTGCAGCTCGGTGTCGCCGACATTCTCGACGTAATGTCCGAGATTGCGCGGGACATAGCCGATGTCACCGGCGGAAAAATCGGTCGTGCGCGCATTGGGGCCGGTATCGAACACCGTCATCCGCGCCTTGCCCTTGATGTAGTACTGCCACTCGTCCGCGTTCGGATGCCAGTGCATCTCCCTGATCGCGCCCGGAGGCATCGACACCAGCGCCGATGCGACGGTCGTCGCGACCTTGAAATTGGTGCTATCGGCGATCCGGATGCTGCCGCTGGAATTTTGCTTCAGGGGAGCCGAGCTGCCGAGCGGATAGACGAACGGGTAGGGCGGCGCCTCGGCATGCCTGGCGACAGCGGCACGATCTGCGGCGAGGTCACCCGGCACCGTGCCCTGGAAGATCCAGAGATTATGCAACGGAATATTCGCGAAGGCTTCCGCCGGGACCCCGAAATTCCTTGCCAGCACCTCGGGAGGCGTATGGGCGAACCAGTCCGTCACCAGCAGCGTGTTGAATTCGTTGGCGTGGCCGTCGTCGAAGCAGATGACGAATTCGCAGCCGTCGGGCCCGAGCCCTTGCAGGGAATGCGGCGCGCCCGACGGAAAGTACCAGAGGTCGCCGGACTTGACGTCCGCGACATAGGGGCGGCCCTGCGCATCGAGCACCGTGATGCGGCAATTGCCGTAGGTCATGATTGCCCATTCGGCCGCCTGATGCCAATGCAGTTCGCGGATGCCGCCGGCCGAGAGGCGCATATTCACGCCCGAGATTTCCTTCGAGATCGCGAAATCATCGACCGTGACCTGGCGGGCCCAGCCGCCGTTCTGGATGCGCCTTGGGGCGTTGTTGAACGACGCCCAGTCCATCTGCAGACCGCCGACGTCAGTCGCCGGCGGCGTTTGCGCGGAGGGAAACTGCTTGGCGAGAGCCGGATCTTGCGGGCCGGGATCGGTCACGCTCCCGGGGCTCTTGGCGTTCACGGCGCCTTGCGGCGGCTCGTCAGGATTGCCGAAGGTTGCTGCTCGTGCGCTGGAGCCGACGATGGCGGCGCCCGCCGCCGACACAGCCAGCAAATCGCGTCGTGAAAACATGTTGGTCGCTCCTATGAAGCCGTCGGGAGCCTCTCAATCACCAGAAGGCCCCGAGGCTCCAAGCTAATTTCGGCTTGCCCAGTCAGCTTCCGCGAACGGCGACACTTTTTCTCGAACGCACTATCAGCTCCCGACTATGAGGCCGGCCGCTCTCGCGCGGAGTTGTGCGATTGAGAAATCCGAACCCCGATTTGAAAAGACGACCCACCGCAGCGGACCTTAACTGGCGTGTGAATTGTTCACATCGAGATATCTCAGATGACCAGGAAATCGGTTCATCCCTATCGTGAGCCCGCTGGCGGATGGGGAGCGCTCAAGGCGCTCAGCGAGGCCCTGTTGGTGCAGCGGGTGCCGGTGAAGGGCGCGGCAACGCTGAGCCGCATGAACCAGCCGCAAGGCTTTGATTGCCCCGGTTGCGCCTGGCCCGATCCGAAGCATACGTCGTCATTCGAGTTCTGTGAAAATGGCGGCAAGGCGATCGCCTGGGAAGCGACCGCCAAGCGATGCACGCCGGAGTTTTTCGCCCGGCATACCGTCGCGGAGCTTGCGACGTGGAGTGACTATGATCTCGAAATGGTTGGACGGCTCACGCATCCGATGGCTTATGACGCGGCATCCGATCGCTATCTTCCGGTAGAGTGGAGCGATGCCTTCGATATGATCGGCCGGCACCTGCGGGAGTTGCCCGACCCGAACATGGCAGATTTCTATACGTCCGGGCGGACCTCGAACGAAGCCGCCTTTCTCTACCAGCTGTTCGTGCGCGAATACGGCACCAACAATTTTCCTGACTGCTCCAATATGTGCCACGAGGCGACCAGCGTCGGCCTGCCGCATTCGCTCGGCGTCGGCAAAGGCACCGTGCTGCTGGAGGACTTCGACAAGACCGACTGCATCTTCATCTTCGGCCAGAATCCGGGGACTAACAGCCCGCGGATGATGACGAGCCTGCGCAATGCGGCCCGCCGCGGCGCGTCGATCATCTCGTTCAATCCGTTCCGCGAGCGCGCGCTGGAACGCTTCCAGGCGCCGCAGAGTCCCGTCGAGATGATCACGCTGACGTCGACCGCGATCAGCTCGAAGCTGTTCCAGGTCCGGGTCGGCGGTGACGTCGCCGTCCTCAAGGGGATCATGAAGATCCTGGTCGAAGCGGATGAGGCCGCGCGCGCCGCCGAGCAACCGCAGATCCTGGACTGGGATTTCATCCACGGGCACACGATCGGGATCGAAGCGCTGGTCGACGACCTCAAGCGCACGCAATGGCCCGACATCGAACGTCAGTCCGGCTTGACCCGTGAAGACCTGGAATATGCAGCCGACGCCTATGGGAAGGCGCAGCGCGCCATTCTCGTTTTTGGCATGGGTATCACCCAGCACCGGCGTGGTGCGCACAACGTGCAGCAGATCGCCAATCTCGCTTTGTTGCGGGGCAATGTGGGACGGGAAGGCGCGGGCGTCTGTCCGGTTCGCGGCCATTCCAACGTGCAGGGAGATCGCACCGTCGGCATCACGGAGGCGCCCAGCGCTGAGTTTCTCGACCGTTTGGAGCAACGGTTCGGCTTCAAGCCGCCGACGGCGCCGGGACACAATGTCGTCACCGCATTGGAGGCGATAATCAGCGGCGAGATGAAGGTCTTCTTCGCGATGGGCGGCAATTTTGCGGCGGCTATCCCGGATTGGCAGGCAACGCGGGCCGCACTGCGGAAGCTCGATCTCACTGTCCACGTCTCCACCAAGCTCAACCGAAGCCATCTGATCCACGGCCGCGCCGCGCTGATCCTGCCCTGCCTCGGTCGCACCGAAATCGACATCCAGGCGGCAGGGCCGCAGTCGATCACGGTGGAGGACTCGATGTCCATGGTTCATGCCTCGGGCGGGCGCAACAAACCGGCCTCGGAACACCTTCTGAGCGAAGTGGCGATCATCGCCGGCGTGGCGAAGGCGACGCTCGGTCAGCGCACGGTGGTCAATTGGGACGATTTCGTTGCCGATTATGATCGTATCCGCGATGCGATCGAGGCCGTCTTTCCGATCTTCCAGGGCTACAACGCGCGGATCCGTGTGCCGGGCGGCTTCCATCTCACCTCGACTGCGCGTGAGCGCATATGGGCGACGCCGTCCGGCAAGGCCAACTTCCTGGTGTTCGAAGGCTGCGGTGAAGATCCGCCGCAGAGCGATCCCGATAGCCTTTGGCTCACCTCTATACGCAGCCATGACCAGTATAACACCACGCTTTATTCGATGTCCGACCGCTATCGCGGCGTCTATGGTCAGCGCGACGTTGTGTTCCTCAATGAAAACGAGTTGAAGAAGCGGGGCCTCATCGACGGAGACCGCGTCGACCTGATCACGGAATCGACGGATGGCAGCGTGCGGATCGTGCGCAACTTCCGCGTGGTCGCCTATTCGTTCCCGGCCGGCTGCTGCGCAGCCTACTATCCGGAGACCAACCCGCTGGTGCCGCTCTATGCCCGCGATCCCATGAGCTTCACGCCATCCTACAAGGGTATTCCGATCCGCCTGGTGCGCTCGACTTCGACCAACACAGACGGCGAGTTCGAGCAATAGACGTGCAACGCGACCGGCCGCCGCCCCCGAAGCAGCCTCGCCGCATTGCGGCCCGCAGCCGCGCTGCGGTTATTCGCACACCGTTGACGCGGGGACCGGCAGCGCAAACCAGAACCGGGCGCCACCCTCGGCGCCATGAGCGTCGGCGCCGATCTCGCCGCCATGCGCTTCGACAATGGACCGGCAGATCGGCAGGCCCATCCCCATGCCGCTGTCCTTGGTCGTGAAAAAGCTCTCGAACAGCCGGTCGATCTGCTCGGCGCCGAGGCCCGGACCGCTGTCCTCCACAGAGCAGCATATCGCGCTTGAATCGTGCCTGGCTGTGCTGATGACGATCTTCCGACACTCGCTGCCCGTCTGCATCATCGCCTGCATGGCGTTGATCGCCAGATTCACAATGACCTGCTGGAGCTGGGTGCGGTCACCGAGCACCTGCGGTGCGGTCGGGTCAGAGCGGTGCAGGATCGTTACGCTGCGGGATTCCATCTCGTGTCGAACGAAGAGAAGCGATTCGCGAATGACATCGTCAAGCAACAGAAAGGTTCGCTCCGGCGCCTTGCGCGATGCCATCGCGTGAATGCGTGCCACGATGTTCGCGGCCCGTCGGGCATTGGCAATCATATTTTCAATTCCCTCGTGCACCTCGGCCAGGTTAGGATTGGGCCTGGCAAGCCACCGCAGGCTGGCCGCGCCATTGGTCGCGATGGCAGCCAGCGGCTGATTGACCTCGTGGGCGATGGAAGCGGTAAGCTCGCCGAGCATCGAGACTCGCGCGGCATGCGCGAACTCTGCTTGGACCTGCCGAAGCCTTTCCTGGACACGAAGCCGTTGTGAGATGTCGATCGTGCCGACGAGGCTCACTTCCGAATCGTTGATCGGCCCGACACGCGCCGTGATGAAGAGAACGTCGATCACGCGGCCGTCCCAGGTGACCATTCTGGTCTCTTCCTCAAAACTCGCCTCGCCACGGAAGCGGGACTCCATAGCGCGCCGGAACGTATCGGGCCGTTCCTTCCAGGAATGGGTGATGGGGCGTACAACATTGGCGCCAGGTCCTCCGAACATCTGAATGAACCGCTGATTGGACTCTTGATAGGAGAGCGCCTCCATGCAGGTGTACAGGAACTCGGGATGGCTGTCGAAATAGCTGCCAAGATCGGTGACGCCCTCCGCGCGCAATCGTTTGAACAGCCCTGCCAGCTTGCTCGCATCAAGTTGCCGAAGAGCGATCGGCATCCGGCTGAACAGGTGACGGTAGCGCTGCTCGCTGCGCTCCAGCTCGCTATGAGCCTTCTTCTGGGCGGTAACGTCCATGACCGCGCCGATAAACTGGAATTGCCCTTGGTCGTCCGTTGTTCCGCGTGCGACCACACGTATGTGCCTGATCTCGCCGTTCTTCAGAAGCAGGCGGTGTTCGTGGGAAAAATCATGCCGCTCGCGGGCTGCACGACCGATGGCCTGGCGTACCGCGGCGACGTCGTCGGGATGTGTGCGCTCGAGGACGAGATTTAGCGATGGGGACAATGTCCGCTCGACATCGAAAATCCGGAACGTTTCGTCGGACCAGAAGAGTTCGCCGCTGGAGACATTCCATCCGAAGCTTCCGGTGTGGCTGAGCCTCTGTGCTTCGGTGAGATAGGCTGCCTGGACTCGCCGCAGTGCATCTTCGGCACGCCTGCACTCCGTGACATCGGTATTGCTCTCGAGTGTGCCGATGGTCAGTCCGAGGTCGTTGTACTGCGTTGACCAACGGCTGGCGACGATGACCTTCTTGCCGCATCTGGTCGTGTGAATCAGTTCGCCTTGCCACCGGCCCGTCTGTAGTAGCCTGGTGTCGATCTCCAGACGAGGAGCAGGAAACGCGGTCTGCAGAAGCTCGTCGGCGACTGTCCCGACGGCTTCCTCCCGCGTCCACCCATAGAGTTCCTCGGCGCCTCGGTTCCAGTAGACGATGACATGATCTGTGTTACGGAGGAAGATAGCGTTCGTCGTGAGATCGAGTAGATTGGCCTGTTCGCCATGCGCACGTTCCAGCATGCGGAGCCGCCTGATCAGGCTGACGATCACGAGCGACGTGGACAGAAAGGCGGCCAAGGGGATCAAGTCCCAGAACTCATCTACGGCAGACGAGTAGACCGGCTCGACGAACAGGAAGACGAGGCAAGCGGTCGCGACGGCGGAGAAGGTCACGGAGGAAACAAGGCCGTCGCGCAGGGCGAGCAGCACAATGACGATCAAAAGCACGAAAGCGGTCGTGGCAAAATTCAAGCTGAGCAGGAAACAGATGGACGACAGCAGCGCCAGCGCCGTACTGCCGAACATCGAATAGACGGCGTGAGGCAGAACGCGGAGCTTCCAGCCTTTTGTTCGGATCGGCCGCAGGTGAAGCCACGACCGCTCGGACCATGTTCGGCGAGAACCAGTCGCGTGCTTATTCCTGTTCGACATCCGGCGGTCCGCCGTCATCGAGCGCACCGTGGATGACCACCCGCACGCGCATCGTCCGATTGAAAGATCGGATCATTGCTCAAAGCATGGGTTCCACAAACTCGTCCGGCGTCACGGGCCCTTGTTCGCCGGTGCTGTCCGGAAGCGAGCGTGGGATGGGGCAACGGGTTCGATAAGGGCTCGCCGAACATGAATTCGAATGCCGAGACCAGATGCTCGGATGAATGCGCATGATGCGGCCGGTCTACTGCAATGCGGAAAACGAGTCTTTTGGCGTTTTCGGATTTTTTTCCGAAACGCACGACCTCGCGCATGCAGCGCGATTCCAGGTGTCGCGGCTTCGCATCAAACGACTCAGGCCACGGTGACGGTAAGGTTTCTCACGCCAAACCGCCTCTCGAACTCGGCGAGATCAACAATGCCGCGCCGATGGGTGCCGTCGCCGATCTTACGATGGCCCTCCCATGCCTCGACCTCGAATACGACGCTTCTGGAGTCGGTCTGAATGACGCGCGCAATTGCGCGCACGTGGCGGCCGACTGGCGTTGCCGCGAGATGACGGATGCTGACCATCATCCCAACGCTGACATAGCCCGCCGGCAGGGATGGCTGGATCGCTGCTCCCGCTGCCATTTCCATATGCAGTATCATCATCGGCGTGCCGTAGACGGCCGGCATGCCGGGTACAACATGACCGACCGTCATGTCAGGCGTGATGGTCACGAGTTTTTCCGCGGCCATGCCGACCGCGATCCCATCAAGCGGATTCATGGCTTAACCTCGCAGGTGTCTGGGCCGGAGACGTTGGAGCCGTTTCTTTCGCCTGCGGCTTACGTCCGGCGATCCACGCGCCGAGCCTGTCGAGATAGAGGTAGACCACGGGCGTCGTGTAAAGCGTCAGGATTTGCGAGAGCATCAGTCCGCCGACGATCGTGTAGCCGAGCGGCTGACGAAGCTCCGCACCGGTGCCGGTGCCGACCATCAGGGGCACGCCCCCGAGCAGAGCGGCCATTGTCGTCATCAAGATCGGGCGGAAGCGGAGCGTGCAGGCCTGGTAGATTGCCTCCTCCGGGCCAAGGCCGTGCTGGCGCTGCACCTCGAGGGCGAAGTCGACCAGCATGATGCCGTTCTTCTTCACGATGCCGATCAGAAGAATGATGCCAATGATGGCGATGACGCTGAGGTCCATGTGGACGGCAAGCAGCAGCAGTAATGCGCCGATGCCAGCGGACGGCAGTGTCGATAGGATCGTGATTGGGTGGATGAGGCTCTCGTAGAGAACGCCGAGAATGATATAGATCACGATCAGTGCCGCGCCGATCAGGAGCGGCGTGCCGGCCAGAGAGGATTGGAATGCCTGCGCATTGCCTTGGAACGAGGTCGACAGCGAGGCGGGCTTGCCGGTCTCCTTCTCGATCTTCTGAATCGCCGCCACCGCGTCGCCGAGCGCCGCGCCGGACTTGAGGTTGAATGAGATCGTGACGGACGGAAACATGCTCTGGTGATTGATGAGGATCGGCGCCGGCTTGATGACGGTGTTGACCAGTGTGCTCAACGGAACCTGCTGGCCGGAGGCCGAGTTCAGATAGATGTCCTTGAGCGCCTCGGGGCCGTACTGGAAGCTGGGGTCGACTTCCATGACGACATGATACTGGTTCAGTGAGGTGAACATGGTGGAGACGATGCGCTGGCCGAAGGCATCGTCGAGCGTATTGTCGATGGTCGAGGGCAGGATGCCGAAGCTGGAGGCGA
Source organism: Bradyrhizobium sp. HKCCYLS1011 (assembly GCF_051167795.1). Classification (NCBI taxonomy): domain Bacteria; kingdom Pseudomonadati; phylum Pseudomonadota; class Alphaproteobacteria; order Hyphomicrobiales; family Nitrobacteraceae; genus Bradyrhizobium; species Bradyrhizobium sp. HKCCYLS1011. The sequence goes on from NZ_JBNPTT010000007.1 coordinate 412,595, forward strand.
CTTCGCGATTGACGGTGACATCCAATCTCGGGCCGGCATTGGCCTGATCGCTTGCGACGTCGGTAATGATGTCGAGTGCGCGCAGCTTGTCCAGGAAGATGGCCGACCAGTGGGTCAGCTCATCGGAATCTGCATCGGTCAACGTATATTGATATTGCGTCTTCGACAGGCGAGCGCCGATCGTAATATCCTGGGCCGCCTGCATGTAGAGCGTGATGCCCTGGATGTGAGCGAGCGCAGGCTTGAGCCGATTGATGATCTGGTCGGCGCTGGCCTTCCGTCCCGGCTTCGGCTTCAGGACGATGAAGATGCGCCCTTGGTTGAGCGTCGCCGTCGGTCCGCCCGGACCGATATAGCTCGCCACCGATGCGATGTCTGGATCCTTGAGCAGAACCCCGACAAGTGCCTGCTGGCGTTCGGACATGGCGGGGAAGGAGATGTCCTGCGACGCCTCGGTGATGCCGACGATCTGCCCGGTGTCCTGCTGCGGGAAGAAGCCCTTCGGGATGATCACATAGAGGTAGCCGGTCAGGACAATGGTGGAGAGCATCACGAGCAGCGTCGCGAAACGGTGGCGCAGCACGATGCGCAGGCCTCGCGCATAGAGCGCAAGCAGGCCATCGAAACCGCGCTCGAACAGGAGATAGAGCCTGCCGTGCGTCTTCCGCGAGTCATCCTTCAACAGGCGCGCGCACATCATCGGCGTCAAGGTGAGCGAAATGATGAGCGACAGCACCAGTGAGGCGGTGATGGTGATGGCAAATTCCTGGAACAGCTTTCCGACATAGCCGCCCATCAGGAACAGCGGGATGAACACCGCAATCAGCGACAGGGTGATCGAGACGATCGTGAAGCCGATCTCGCTGGAGCCTTTGAGGGCCGCCTGCATCGGCGTCAGGCCCTCCTCGAGGTGGCGCACGATATTCTCGATTACGACCACGGCATCGTCCACCACGAAGCCGACCGCGATGGAGAGCGCCATCAGCGACAGATTGTCGAGGCTGTAGCCGAGCACATAGAGGATTGCAAAGGTGCCGATCAGCGACAGCGGAACCGTGACCGCCGGGATGATGGTGGCCCAGAAATTTCGCAGGAAGAGGAATATCACCATCACCACCAGTGCGACCGTCAGCAGCAGCGTGAATTGCACGTCGGAGACGGCGGCGCGAATGGTGGCGGTGCGGTCCGCCGCGATCGTCACCTTGATTGCCGGAGGAACGGAGGCCTGCAATTGCGGCAGCAGCTTCCTGATGCGATCGACAGTCTGGATGACATTGGCGCCGGGAACGCGCTGGACTGCGAGGATGATCGCAGGCTGCTTGCCGTACCAGCCGGCCAGAAGATCATTCTCGGGCGCTTCGACCGCCGAACCGATATCGCGGATCCGAACCGGTGAGCCGTTCCGATAGGCGATGATCAGGTCGTCATAGGCCGAGGGCTTCAAGAGCTGGTCGTTGGTGTTCAGCGTGTAGGTGACGCGCGGGCTGTTGAGCGTGCCCTTCGGCAGATCGACATTGGCGCCGGCGATCACGCTGCGCACATCCTCAAGGCCGATGCCCCGCGCGGCGAGCGCCTGCGGGTTGACGCGGACGCGGATCGCGGGCTTCTGTTGGCCGCCGATACCGACGAGGCCCACGCCCGGGATCTGCGAGATCTTGGGCAGCAGGATATTTTCCGCATAGGCATCGACCGTGGTCAGCGGAAGCGAGTCGGAGGACAGCGCGATCAGCATGATCGGCGTCTCGGCGGGGTTCACCTTCCGGATCGTCGGCGGGTAGGGGATGTTGGGCGGCAGAAACGGGCTGGCGGCGTTGATCGCAGCCAGCACGTCGACAGCCGCGCTGTCGACCGTCCGCGAGAGCTCGAACTGGACGGTCAGCTGGGCCACGCCGAGCGCGCTGGACGAGGTGAGCTGGGTGACGCCCGGAATCTGGCTCAGCTGCTGCTCGAGCGGCGTGGCGACCGAGGAAGCGATCGTCTGCGGATCGGCGCCGGGCAGCTGCGCCGAAATCTGGATGGTCGGGTAGTTGACATTCGGCAGCGCGCCGACCGGCAACAGTGGGTAGGTCGCGAGGCCGCACAAGAGCAGCCCAGCCATCAGCAGGGCAGTTGCAATCGGCCGCAGGATGAAGGGCGCGGAGAGATTCATGGAATGGCATCCTGGACGGAGCTCTGCAGATCGGCCTCGCGCGCCGCCTTGCCGCGCAGCTGCCGGACGCTGCTGCCGTCCTTGAGGCGATACTGGCCGTCGACGACGACGACATCGCCCGGCTTCAGGCCCTGATCGATCAACGCCTGGCCGTCGCTGATCTGCGCCACGTGAACCGAGCGCAGGCTCGCGGTCTGGTCCGGGGCTACGACATAGACATAGCTGCCGTTCTGACCTTGCTGCACAGCCGACCCGGCAACCGTCAGGGCATCCTTCCGTGTTTCCAGCAGCAGGCGAGCATTCACCAGCTGTCCCGGCCACAGCCGGTGATCGCGGTTCGGAAATTCTGCCTTCAGCTGGACGGTGCCCGTCGTCTGCGCGATCTCGTTGTTGACCAGCAGCAGCCTGCCTTCGTCGAGCTTCATCTTGTCGTCCTGGCTATAGGCGATGACCTTCATCGGGCCCTTCGCCATCTGATCCTGGATTGCCGGCAGATCGGTCTGCGGAAGGGTGAAGAGAAGCGAGATCGGTTCGATCTGCGTGACGACGACGAGCCCGTTCGGATCGGTCGGATGAATCACGTTGCCGACGTCGATCTGCCGGACGCCGGTGATGCCGGGAATGGCCGACGTCAGGCGCGTGTAGCTGAGCTGGACATTGGCCTCGTCGATCTGGGCCTGGTCCGCCTTGACGGCGGCTCGCAGCTGCGCCACCTGCGCGGTCTGCGTCTCGATCAGTTGCGGAGTCGCGTAGCCCTTGTCGCCGAGCTGGTTGTAGCGGGAGAGATTGGCCTCGGCATTCACGAGCTGAGCCTGGTCGCGGTCGCGATTGGCCGTCAGCTGTTCGATCTGGGCTTGATAGGGACGTGGATCGATCTGCGCGAGCAGGTCGCCGGCCTTCACGGTCTGCCCCTCGGTGAAGGCGATCTGGACGATCTGCCCCTGGATCTGGCTGTGCACGACGTCCGTGTTATAGGCGATCACGGTACCGATGCCGCGCAGGTAGATCGGGACCTCCTTGCCGGTCACGGTGGCCGCGACCACCGGGATCGCGGCAGGGACGGGCGTTGCAGCGATCGCTGATGGTTTGTCCTTGGCAAACAACCAGAAGCCGGCCGCGGTCGAGACTGCCGCAAGAGCAACCAGCGTGATAAGGAGATTCCGTTTCACGGTGCCGTTCCTCGTCATCTCAGGGAGTGCCGAAGCTGTTGGAAGGTCCCGCGGTGCCCGAAATCGCTGGTCCGGGCACGGGCAGGGTCGGGCTCACGCCGGCGCCGCCAAGCTCGGTGGCGCCCAACGGAATGCCGACGCGTCCTGCCGAGGATGGCGAGGGCAGCGCAGACGCAGGAATTCGGCTGTCAGCGCAGGAGAGCGATGCGCCGCTGGAAACGCCGCCGCCGTCGAACAGCGCGCCGGGCGATCCGGCATTGGCAGACCCGGCACACACGCCGGTGCCCTGCGGTGGACTGACCGGAGCCAGGCCGGGCGTGGCGATCTCGGTCGAGCCCAGTGGAATGCCCGCGGGGCGCGCTGCGCCAAGTGGCGACGTTACGCCCATGCCGGTCGACGGCTGCAGTCCCGACGATGCCGTTTGAGCGAGTGCAGGGGCCGACCACCGAAGGCCGAACACCAGCGCTGCGCCGAGGATAATGAATCCGAGCTGGCGCCATCTATTTCGTCGCGTGCTTCGGCTCGTTGCTGAGAGATGTTCCGACATCTTCCTTATCCCGGATGATAATTCACTCGGCGCGGACGATAGGGAGGGGCGGAAGCAACGGTATTTCGAGAACGAACGTCCCGCTGTCTCACCGCACGATGAAGCGCCTAACGCCGTCCGAGTTACTGTCGTTGCTGCACGAGGATCAGCTTCGCCTGGGAAAGCTCTCGGTGGCACGCGGCGATCTGACCGGAGCGGTCCGCGGCGCGGGCACGCTCGAGCGCATCGAGAGCGAGCTGAAGGTCCGCTCCGTTGCGACCCTCGGTCTGCGCCAGCGAGCGCGGAGTCGGTTGATGCCCGCGCAGCGCGTTGAGGCTTTCCGGCTTCCATTGGTCGGAGCCGGCGCTCTGTTCGATCGCGGCGTCGACCTGTGCCTGAACGCTCGCGATCGACGGTTCGCAGGCGCCTGCTTGAGCGGGTGAGGCCGCAAATAGCAGGGCACCGAAAGCAGCACAGTATGTCATCGTCCTTGCGGTCATTGTCATGGCTCATCCCTTCGGAACGAGATATGCAGCGGATATCAGCGTGCGGCCGCTGCATGACATGCGCGCGCGTGGCTTGTCTTTCATGAAGGAATGGTCAGGCGGGTCCACGTTCGAATTCGACATGCCGATGGAAATCGGTCGAAGACGTGCGAAGTGAAAACTATCCTGGCTTGAAGAAATACGAGGAGCAGCCACCTCGCTAGTGTCGGATCATTGCAACCCGGAGTGATCTGACATGAACCGCCTCAATGCTTGTCTTGCTCTTACGACCGCTTTTTCGCTGTTCTCGGCTGTGGTCCCGGCAAGCGCGGAACCGGTGAAGAATATCGTCCTGGTGCACGGCGCCTGGGTCGATGCGTCCGGCTGGAAGCCGGTCTACGACATCCTGACCAAGGAAGGTTTCCGCGTTACCATGGTGCAGGAGCCGGAGACGTCGTTTGCCGATGATGTCACGGCGGCAAAGCGGGTGCTCGATCTTCAGGATGGTCCTACGCTTCTTGTCGGCCACAGCTATGGCGGATCCATCATCACCGAGGCCGGCGTGCATCCCAGCGTCGTGGGTCTCGTCTATGTCGCCGCCCACGCGCCCGATGTCGGTGAGGATGAAGCGGCGCTGGGCAAGAAGACACCGAGCGTGCTCGGAAAGACCGAAGGCGTTGTCAAGACGACGCCCGACAAGTTCACCTATCTCGATCCGGTGCAGTTCCCCAAACTCTTCGCGCCCGATCTGCCGCTGGAGCGAGCCGAGTTTGTCGCGCGCTCCCAGGTCCTGGCCGCCACACAGGTGTTCAGCACGCCGCTGACGGCGGCGGCGTGGAAGACCAAGCCGAGCTGGGGCATCGTTGCCGGTGGCGACCAGATCATCAATCCGGACCTCGAGCGTTGGTACTACGAGCGCGCCAAGAGCCATACGACCGTAATCCCCGGCGCCAGCCACTCCGTCTATGAGTCTCATCCCAAGGAAGTGGCCGCTATCATCACGCAGGCCGCCCGCAACGTTTCGCAAACGGCTGCACGTTGAGGTCGGCCGCTGGCCGCGATGGTAGCACACCCCATAAAGAGAAGGCTGGCGGCGCGAAGAGCGCTCCCGCCAGCCCGCTGCCTGAGCTGGAGATGTCTGTGACTGTGATCGAAAACATGAACGCGCCGCTGAATTGGAGCGTGCTCACCGCGAAGCGTGCCGGATTGAGCCGCGAATTGCCGTCGGGCAATCCGGACCTGATGTGGGTCGCGAATTCCTCGACTCTCATCTACGGCGAGCGCGACACGGTGCTCGTCGATACGTTTCTGACCGCCGAGCAATCGAAAACACTGCTGGACTGGGTGGTGGCAAGCGGCAAGAATCTGACTGCGATCTACGTCACCCATGGTCACGGTGATCACTTCTTTGGTCTCGCGCCGCTGCTCGACCGCTTTCCAAACGCCAGGGCGTTTGCGGTTCCCGAGGTCGTCGAGGCGATGAAGGCGCAACTAGCGCCGGCATCGATTGACGGCTTCTGGCGCAAGCGATTTCCAGGGGTGATCGCGGAGCGACTCGTGACGGCAGAGCCCCTGGAAGGGGGCGAACTGATGCTCGAGGGGCACAAGCTCGTCGTCATCGACATGGGGCGGACCGATACGGCGCGTTCGACGGCGCTCCATGTGCCGGGGCTTGACCTGATTATTGCTGGCGACACCGTCTACAACGGAATCCATCCCTATCTCGCTGAAACCAATAGACAGAGCCGGCTTGAATGGATCGCCGCGTTGGAACGGCTCGAGACATTGAGGCCACGCTTCGTGATCGCGGGACATAAGAAGCCGGACAACGACGACAATCCGCGCAATATCGCAAAGACGCGGCAGTACCTGCTCGACTTCAATCTCCTCGATCAGGCGACAACATCTGCGCTTGAGCTCTACGAGGCGATGCTGCGGCTCTATCCCGACTACGCCAATCCAGGATCGCTTTGGAGCGGGGCCAATGCGGCCAAGGAACAAAGCCCATGACGAATTGGCAGAACGACCGTGTCGCGCGCGATGCGCGCATCGCGGCGGGCGCTAGATTTGCGTCCGGTAAGGTCGTGGATGGCCGCGACGCGACCCGGCTGCTGGAAGCAGTGATTCGGCCGAGTGACCGCGTCTGCCTGGAGGGCGACAATCAAAAGCAGGCGGATCTGCTTAGTCGCGCCCTGCTAGCGGTCGATCGTTCCAGAGTGAACGACCTCCACATGGTGCAGTCGGGTATCGTTCTTCCCGAGCATCTGGATCTGTTCGACCAGGGCGTGGCGAAGAAGCTCGACTATGCCTATTCCGGACCGCAATCGGCGCGCATCGCGCGCATGTTGTTCGGCGGCAAGATCGAGCTTGGCGCCGTCCACACTTATCTCGAGCTGTTCGCCCGCTATTTCATCGACCTGACCCCGCACGTGGCGCTGATTGCGGCCGTGAGTGCCGACCGCGAGGGGAATCTCTATACCGGTCCGAATACCGAGGACACGCCGACCGTGGTGGAGGCGACCGCATTCAAGGACGGCGTCGTGATCGCGCAGGTCAACGACATCGTGGATGAGGTGCCGCGCGTCGACATCCCGGCAGACCGCGTGCATTTCATCGTCAAGTCCGACAAGCCCTTCTTCGTTGAGCCGCTGTTCACGCGCGATCCCGCCGCGATCACCGAGGGGCAGATCCTCACTGCGATGCTCGCAATCAAAGGCATCTATGCACCCTACGGCGTGCAGCGGCTCAACCACGGCATTGGCTTCAGCACGGCGGCGATCGAGCTTTTGCTGCCAACCTTCGGTAAGCGGCTGGGCCTGAAGGGCAAGATCGCCACCCATTTCGCCTTGAATCCGCATCCCGCGCTCATTCCGGCGATCGAATCCGGCTGGGTCCGCCAAATTCACTCCTTCGGCTCGGAAGTCGGCATGGATGAGTACATCCGCGCCCGGTCCGATATCTATTTCACCGGCCCGGACGGCTCGCTACGCTCCAACCGCGCGTTCTGCCAGTCGGCTGGGCTTTATGCCTGCGACATGTTCATTGGCTCCACGCTGCAGATCGATCTGCACGGAAATTCGTCGACTGTCACGAGCTCGCGTATCGCCGGGTTCGGCGGCGCGCCGAATATGGGAGCGGATGCCCGCGGGCGGCGTCATCCGAGCGAGCCTTGGCTGAAGGCGGGAGCAGAAGCTGACCCCGACGGCTCGGCATTGTTGCGCCGTGGGCGCAAGCTGGTCGTTCAGATCGGTGAGACCTTCGGTGACAACAACGTGCCGCTGTTCGTCGAGAAGCTCGATGCGCTCGAGCTCGCCGAGAAACTGAAGCTCGAGCTCGCCCCGATCATGATCTATGGCGACGACGTCACGCACATCGTCACCGAAGAAGGCGTGGCGAACCTCCTGCTTTGTCGCACCGCACTGGAGCGCGAGCAGGCGATCCGTGGCATTGCCGGCTACACCGCGGTCGGCCGCGGGCGAGATCGCAACTTGGTGGAGCACCTCCGCCTGCGCGGCGTGATCCGCCGGCCGGAAGACCTCGGCATCAATCCACTCGATGCGGATCGCAGCATGCTGGCGGCGCGCTCGATCAAGGATCTCGTGCGCTGGTCAGGCGGCCTCTACGCGCCGCCGTCGAAATTCCGCAACTGGTGAGAATCGCCATGGAAGATCTCAGTTTTCAACACCAGGCCCGCGCGCGTGCCGGCGGCACTAAACGGAGCGCGATCGTCGGCGTGGTTGCCTCTGGCAATCTGGAGGTGCTGGTGGAGCGGATGCTTCCGGATGCGCGATGCCGGTTTGAGATCAGGACTGTGGCCATGGGTTTCGGCGAGGTCTGGAATGCCGTCATCGCAGATTTCGTCGAGCGTTATTCGCCGGGCGGACTTCAGTTCTCCATCAACGATGGCGGCGCACGTCCGGATACCGTCTCGCTTCGTCTGGCCCAGGCGGTTCGCCTGATCGAGGAGGGCGGCCAATGACGGCGTCGTCGAAGCGCCTTGCTCCCGCGGGACGGTCGCGCGCGACCAGCTTCAACGAGGCGTCGGCGCGGACAAGGCTCGAACTGCTGCTCGATGCCGGCAGCTTTGTCGAGTTCATTGGGCCCGAGCAGCGCGAGGTCAGTCCGCACCTGAAGATCTTCGATCTTCCCGAGCAGTTCGATGACGGCATCATTGTCGGGCATGGGCGCCTCGATAGCGCGCCGGTGTTCGTGGCTGCGCAGGAAGGGCGCTTCATGGGCGGCGCCTTCGGCGAAGTCCATGGCGCCAAGCTGACCGGGCTCTTGCGCGCCGCACGCGAGATCAAGTCGACCCCGGTCGTCATCCTGTTCGATACCGGCGGCGTGCGCTTGCAGGAGGCCAATGCCGGCGAGCTCGCCATCGCCGAGATCATGCGTGCGGTCATGGAAGCGCGCACCGCGGGCGTGAAGGTGATCGGCCTGATCGGCGGGCGCTCCGGATGTTATGGCGGCGGCGGTTTGATCGCAGGCTGCTGCTCCGCGCTCGCGGTCTCCGAGCCCGGGCGCATCGCAGTGTCAGGTCCCGAGGTCATCGAGACCAATCGCGGCGTCGAGGAATTCGACTCTCGCGATCGCGCCTTGGTCTGGCGCACTATGGGAGGCAAGCATCGCCGGTTGCTCGGCGCAGCCGACGTCTTCACCGACGATACGGTGCAGGGCTTTCGCGATGCCGCGCGCGAGCTGCTTGACGTGGTCGGGACTTTCGGCCTCGACCGGCTGAAGGCCGAGCAGCTGCGCCTCGCCGACCGATTACGACAGTTCGGAGCCTGCCGGGATGCCGTCGAGATCTGGGCGGCCGAAGGCATTGCGGATGCAGCAACGGTTCCTGATCTGCCGGACGACCAGTTCATCGCGCTTGCCAACAGGATCGGGAGGACCAGCCGTGACGCTCGATGACATCCTCGCCTCGCTCTTTCCCAGCGGTCACGAGGTCAGAAACGACAAGGGCATCCTGTTCGGTTCGGCGAGGGCGCGGTCGAGCGCCAAGATGCTCATCATCGGTATAGCCGGTCGGACCGCGCTTGGCGTGGATGAGGCGATCAGGCTTGCCGGCTATGTCCTGGATTCCCTTGATCAGGGAAGCGGGCCGATCCTGGTCCTCGTGGACAGCGACAGCCAGCGCATGAGCAGGCGTGACGAGCTGCTCGGTCTGAACGAATTCCTGTCGCATCTCGCCAAGGTGCTGATCTACGCGGACATGAATGGCCGGCCGACCATCGGCCTTCTGTACGGTCACTCGGCCGCAGGGGCTCTACTCGCAACTGGCCTCGCGGCCCGCGTGCTGGTCGGATTGCCCGGCGCCGACCCGGCGGTGATGGATTTGCCGTCCATGGCAAAGGTAACCAAGCTGTCGACGGCGGCATTGCAGGACAAGGCCAAATCCACGCCGGTCTTTGCGCCGGGCTTGTCGAATCTGGCCCGGATGGGGGCGGTTCACGTCACGTGGAATGACGCGGCTTCACTTGCGGATCAACTGGACGCGCTGCTTGCCGACATGCCCGATGCACATGATCGGCGCGACGCGCTGGGCGAGGAGCGTGGCGGCCGGATGAAAGCAGCCGAAATTGCGGAGCGTGTTCGTGATCTCACCCTGCACACCCGATGAACGCCCGATCAGTCGTCACGACCTGGTCTTTGTCAGTGCCGAGAGCTGGCACGCAATGCTCGCCGCGCGCGGCGATCTCGCCGGTCATCCGCTCGTGGCGGACTGGGCCGACAGGGGATGGCCGGCGGTCAGGCGCCGCGCCACACCAACTGACGCCTTCGGCGTACCATTGGGACTGCCGTTGCCGCCCGCTGCCGGCAAGCAGCGGCTCTCCTTTGTCCTGCGCTTCGATGACATCGTTTCTGTCGCGAGGCCCCCGGCGCTGAACGACGTGCGCGCATCGGCGCCGCGGACCTGGCAGCCGACGCTTGATCGTCTCGACGAACTCACCGTCCGCCATGCGGTGGAGGTGCGCGTCTTCGGGAGCCTGGCCTGGCAGGCGCTGACCAGACTCGACTACGTGACTGATCATTCCGATCTCGATCTTCTGCTCGATCTCCGCGGCGCGACCGATGTCGATCGTCTTGTCGCCGATATCGCCGCGATCGAGGCCGACGCCCCCATGCGGCTCGACGGTGAGCTGATGCGCCAGGATGGCGCCGCGGTGAACTGGCGCGAGTTCCTCGGCGGTCCGCAAGAGATCCTGGTCAAGCGTGTTGATAGCGTCGGCCTGCTCCGCAGGGACCGATTTGTGTTGGGAGCGATGTCATGACCGCCGCGCTCGCGCGCAGTCCGGAGCGGGCGCTTTGGCGCCATCCACAAAGACGTGACGATGTCTCTGCCATCGGCGACAGCGCCGCCGATTGCCTCATCATGGAGCTGGAGACCTGGCCGAAGCCGGGGCTCGTGAGCCATGTCGACAATGGCAGTCACGACGACATGGACGCCGGCACGTTTCGCCGCAGCGCCGCGGCGATCAAACCTTATTTTCGGCAGCTCGCCGATGCGGCTGCGCGTGGCTGCGGAATGGGGCGGCTCAGGATCATTGGCCTCGAAGCCGAAAGCGCAATGCTTGCTGCGACCTCCGGGGTCAACACCCATCGCGGTGCGATCTTCGGACTAGGCTTATTGTGCGCTGCGGCTGGGGCGAGAGCCGGCGGCATGATTAATCCCGAGCTGCCGCTGGGCGATATCGTCGCGCGGCTCTGGGGCGACGGCATAATCGATGGTCCGGTGGTGCTGCACAGCCATGGCAACGCTGCTCGCCGCCGCTTTCGCGCCGGCGGTGCGCGCCTCGAGGCGGCGAGCGGATTTCCCAGCGTCTACCGGATCGGCTTGCCGGCTCTGCGGAAAACGGAGTGGGCCGTCCCGCACGAGGCGGAGGCTGCGCGGGTGGAAGCCTGCTTCGCCCTGATCGCCTCGGTCGAAGACACCAATCTGCTGCATCGTGGCAGGCTCGACGGCCTCCGCTTTGCCCGCTCGACTGCCCGTGACTTTATCGACAGCGGCGGCGTGCGACGGCCCGGCTGGCGCGCCCGAGCGCAGTCTATCCACGACAGCTTCGTTGCCCGGCGTCTTAGTCCCGGTGGATCGGCCGATCTCCTTGCCATGACGCTTTTCGTCGATGCTCATGAAAGGCCGAGCCCATGACGTCCAATGTGATCGTGATGGCGCTGGCGCCGGTCTTCTTCGTCCTGTTGCTCGGCTATGCCGCCGGCAGATTCAAGATCGTCGATAATCATCATGTCGACGGTCTCAACGCACTCGTGATGGATTTTGCGCTGCCGGCCTCGCTGTTCGCCGCGACCGCCTCGGCATCGCGCAGCCAGATGATCGCGCAGACTCCTCTGTTCCTGGTGCTCGGCCTGACGATGCTGCTGCTTTATGCCGCCTGGTACTGGGCCGTGCGCAGCTTCGTCAAAGTATCAGGGCCGGACGCATCGCTGCAGGCCTTGACGATCGGCTTTCCAAATCTCGCCGGTGTCGGGCTTCCGATCTTGTCGTCCGTGCTGGGACCGGCCGGCACCGTCCCGGTAGCCGTGGCATTGGCAACGGGTTCGATCCTTATCAGTCCGCTCACGCTCATCATGGTGGAGATGAGCGCCAGCAAGTCTCACGGTGGCGAACTCTCGGGCTGGCAGATTCTGTCGGCCGTCCGGCGCGCGGTGACCAAGCCGGTCGTGCTGGCGCCCGCGCTCGGGATCGTCCTTTCGTTGTCGGATCTGAATCCCGATGCACTGGCCCATGCCTGCCTCGCATTGATCGGAAGTGCGGCTGCCGGCGTGGCCCTCTTCCTGACCGGCCTGATTCTGTCGGCGCAGTCGTTTCGGCTTGACTGGAAGGTCGTTGCCGCGACGGCGGCCTCCGACGTCATTCGGCCGCTGCTCGCCATCGCGGCCGTCTTCGTCATTCCGATCGCTCCGGACACGGCGAAGACGGCAATTCTGCTCGCCGCCGTCCCGTCAGGTTTTTTCGGCATTCTGTTTGCCGTTAATTACCGGCTGGATTCCGCGACGGCCGGCTCCATGGTCATTGCGAGCACAGGATTCAGCATCGTCACCATGGCGATTGCGATCGCGGTGCTCTTTCCCCATTAGGCCATGCCGATGACGCTTGCATGCACATATGTTCGCCCTGAACGGGCGGTGGTTCCGCGGCCGCCGACGTTCCGGCACGGTCTCTCGACGAGTTCAGGAGCCTTGGCGTCCGAACCTTGCTTGCGCAGCATCTCGACGGCAAAGCAGAAAGCAGCGGTAGATCTGGTCCGACCTTGACCGTTGCCGATCGGGTTCGGCCCGCAAAAAGGGGGCCGTCCTTGGCGGAGGACGGCCCCGAGAGGCTCGTATGCCCCGGGAGGAAGGCGCGAGCCGCGACTGGGGGTCTCAGTCGCTACATCTGCAGCTTCGCCGATCTGGTGGGACAAGTATTTCACGAACCCAGGTTGTTTCTCATTTCGCAGGATTCGCGCCGGTTCGCCGGCGCGACACCGGGCAACGTCTTGCAGGCTGAAGCCCGATCGTTGTCCAGCAGCAGGAGCGGCGGGAGCTCGTTCCTGCAGGTGCATCGCCAGCGCGCAGGAGTGTCGCCCGTGATCCGCTTGAACACCGTCGAAAAATGCGCTTGCGTGCAGAAACCGACCGCGAGAGCGATCTCGGCCAGGCTCGTCTCTGAATTCGACAACAGAGTCTTCGCGTATTCGATACGCTGATGCAGCAGATACTCGCGCGGACGATATCCGGTCGCAGCGCGGAACTGCGCCGCAAAGTGCATGCGTGACAGCCCTGCGACCTTGGCGAGATCGGAGAGCCTTATGCAGCTGTCATAGTGTGTCTTGACATACGCCTCGACCCGCCGAAGCCGCCATTTTGGCAAGGCATTGACTTTCGTGCGCGGCGGTTCGTGCCGAGAAATATGCATCGCGAGCGTCCGACCGACACATTGCGCAAATTCCTGGTCAACCGAGCTGCCGGGCTCGGTGAGCGCTTTTGCAAGTTGCTCGGCGAATGGATCGCGCAGCAGGATGAGGTCGTTTAGATCGTCGCCACTCCAGAGCCGCGATCCGATTTGCGGCGGTGAAAAGCGGTCGATCGGCAAGGAGAAGTGCAGGAAATCACACGGTGCGAGGAACTGCACACTGAGCTGCCTTGACGGCGCGCCGACATACAGCGAACCTGCCGGCATGATGCCGTCGAAGATTGTTCGGTTTCCTCTGCTCAGTTTGAGGCGCGTTGTCTTCAAGGCGATGGAGATGAAATATCGATCGGGAGGCGTCACCGCTTCTTCGTGCCGGACGGCAGCCTGCGCGTAGATCCAACGCGAAATTGTGATGTCCTCTGGTGCTGCATCGAAGCCTTGCTCGGGTTGTCGCCATTCCCTTTCGCAGGGAAGCGCACGCGCTTCCTGGGAGGAACCCGGATCACACTGGATTGCCTGGTAGCTGGACCAACTGCCGGCCGCTTGCATGTCGGTGAGCATAGTTCATCCCTTCGTCTAAGCCTGCTGCCACGGCAGCCGGCTGCAACAACAAGTCGACGCCCAGACGATACGTCCGGCCAGGTCGCAAGACCCGTTAGCGATGCTTAAGGGCTGTGAAATTTTGCAAATGCACAGGAATTGGCAGCTTGTCGCACATGCGAGCTGGATCAAATCGATCGCCGATAGCGGTGCGTCATCCGACACCATCCGCCCTCGACGAGTTTGGGGCCGGGCGCGTTGGCGGCCAGGATGCCGTACCGGCCATCTTGGTCACGCCGGCCAGAGAGGAATTAAGGAATGCGCGGTGAAGCATCGACGCCGGGGGCGAGGCCGGGCTCGACCTTGGCCGCCGCTGGAACCGGAGTCTCGTGCGAATAGGGGAGCACCTCCGCTTCAGGGCGCTGCTGAGATAGCCCGCGGAGGCAATCCGGACGCGGCGGGCGCCCGCTTCCGAAGAGATCGGAGATCGGATCTGCGACGGTTGCGCGAAGCTGGCTCAGCCAGGTGGCCTGTTCGTCTGCGGCGGCGGATCGGATCGTCACTGTCGCCGTCAGTCCAGAGACCAGCGGCACGTCAGGCGGCACCGTGTCGATGGCGATGCGCACCGGCACGCGCTGCGCGAGCCGGACCCAGGTGTAGATGGGATCGACGTTGGGCAATCCTTGCGTGCCCGTGGCCGCGTTCGACACGCTGATGCCGCGCGTCACCGTCTTCACATGACCCAATATTGGTCTGGAATAACCAATCAGTTGCGCTTCTGCGCGGTCGCCCACGCAGACATGGGCCATCTTGGTTTCTTCGAAATAGCCGTCGACCCAGAAACTGTTGGAATCGATGACCGAGATGTTGCTGACCCCGGTTGTCGCATAGTCTCCGACGCGGAGCAGCAGGTTGGTCACGTAGCCGTCGACTGGGCTGACGACATTGGTCCGCTTCAGATTCAATTCCGCCTGCGCGAGTTGGTGAGCTGCGGCGTCATAGGCAGCCTTCGCCTGCACCGCGTTCCCCGCATAGATCTGCTGCTCCTCGGGCGTGGTGGCAAGATTGGACAGGTGCTGACGCCGGGCGTACTCGGCTTGTTTCACCTCAAGATCTGCGGCGCGTTGCTCGACCAGGGCCTTGCCGACGCTGGCGGCCACTTCGAAATCGAAGGGATCGATGACGTAAAGGACGTCGCCTTTATGGACGAGCTGGTTGTCGGCCACCCGCAGCTCTACGATCTTTCCGGAGATCTGCGGCGCAACGTTGGCGACCTGGACACGGACACTACCGTTTCGCGTCCAGGGCGCGGTCACATAATGCTGCCATGTCGCCACTGAGACCAGGATGGCGACCAGCGCGATGGCAAGCGTCGCAAGATGCTTGCCAGTTACGACGACGAAACGTCTGATGGTCTCCTGCTTCGGCGTGCCGGAAGCCGCCATCTGTGTCGGAGGCTCGTCGCTCCAGTCCGCCCTGTCGCTGTTGTCGCGCGGTGCTGGCTTCGAAGGGACGAAGCGACCGACGGCATCCTCGGAACCAGCTTGTGCGTTGGCTGGCGGTTCGTCCTGGACCAGCGTGGCGCGATCGCGAGGAGGGGCGACTTCCATGGCTCTCTTCCTAGAAAATAAGCGCGAGCAAGCCGAACAGCGTGATGTACAGGCTGAGTTCGGCCAGCGATGGGTTGCTGAAGAACCGTGCGAATCCCACCAGGCGCAGCAGGGGACGCAGCAACAGAAACAGAAACAGCGCTGCTGCGGCATAGGTGACGATGGGCGCAATCAGGACGCCGCCAAGGACGAGCTCCCGGTAGGTGTGCGTCATAGCTGCTGGCCTTGGTTTGATCCGGGCGTGGGCTGTGACGGCGTCAATGCAATGCTTGCCAGGACGAGGGTCGCGATCGCCGAATCGGCGCAGAGCGTGCTTCGGGCTGCAGTTCGGTGCAGCGACTCCGCAGCTGTTACGATGGCTTCTCCATTCCGTCCGACAAGAGCGCCCCGCGCGACGCGCGCCGCCTCTGCGAGCGGACCTGCCGCCAATGGGTCCAGTTCGGCGCGACATCGTCGCAGAATCGTAGCCAGATCGAAGCACCGCATCGCCTCAAGGACCATCTTCTGGCTTGCCGGTGAGGCGCCGGCTGCTGCCACGATCTGCTCGATCCGCGAGGCATCGCGAAACTCGGCCTCTTCGAGTGCAAGGTGCAGGCTTCGCCCTGTGCCGAGGCTCTTCAGCTCCCGCTGAGCCTCGCCCAGCAGCAGCCGAAGCCGTCGATCACCTGACAAGGAGGGGAGCGGGAGGTTCGCCACAAAGACCAGAACCGATGCAAGGCAGGTAAAGAGACACGTCACCAGAAACACCTCCGGCTCGTAGCTCTGCGGATTGCTTGGCGCGAGGACGGCCAGAGTGAAGACCAGGACGAGACGGCCGAGCGGTGAGAGCACGCGGCTTGGCAGCGATATCAGCAGCGCGAGGCCGATGACGACGGGTGCCAGACCGATTGCCAGCAACTGAAACTCGGATACGCCGTTGAAGACCAGGTACTTCAGGACACCGGCCAGCAGGCACGCGATCGGAGTGGCCAGCACGGCCACCATTGTGAAGCTGCGCGGATCAGGTGCCGTTGCGCTCAAGCCGATGATGACTGCGACGAGCGAGAGGCAGAGCTCGGTGCTTGGCCAGCCCGCCAACACGAATAAGCTTGCGATCAGCACGAAGGCGGTCGCTGCCCTCGTAGCATTTTCAGCGGCGATGCGACGCGAGCGGTACAACGGCGCGCGCCAATGCCGGGAAGGGCGCGCACCGGTATGCAGGGCATTGAGGCTGTTGCGCACGTCGGCGTTCCTGCGGCTGATCTCCGTGCTGAGCCAGGCCCGGCAAATCCTCATCAGGTCGGATGAGCTACGATCCCAATCATTCGGAAGCGCTACCGTTGTCGATGTGACCGGCAATGTCATCAGCGCACGGGTGAGGGATAACGCGCTCACGAGATCCACGATCGTGGAGCGCGCGGCTGCGCTTCTCGCGCGTCCACTGCTCGATTCCGTGGTGAGGCTCGCGATTTCCGGCCGCAGGGCCAAGATATCGCGCAGCATGAGGGCCGCCGTTGCGGCAGATGCAGCTTCGCCGCGCATAGCACGCGCCGCAAAATCGATAGCCCGGTGATATAGCGCGTCGAGGCGGCTCGCCAGAACCGGATGATAGTCCGGCGCGGCCAAAACGTCGTTGACCAGCGCAGTGGCGAGAACGCCGATCGCAATGGCCGCGCCCCGCGCGACGCCCGTTGTGAACACCTGCGAGGGGCTATCGATCTGCTGAACGACGATAAGGGCGACGGTGATGCAGCCGAGAGCTGCTGCATAGGCGCGATTGCCATCCAGCAACCCGGCCGCATAGACGCAAAGCCCGATCCAGATGCCAATCATTGCGAGCAGGAGTTCGTCAGTCTGGGAAAAGACGCCGGCGATCACGATGGATGCCGCGAACCCGACAACAGTTGCGAGCAGCCGGTAGCCTGCCTTCTCGAGACCCTGGCCGCGTGTCGGCAGGGCCAGAATCGCGACGGTGACTGCGGCCGAGGACGGCGATTCGAGCTCGAGCCAGAAGCCGACATAGAGCGCGAGCAGGGTGGCTAGCCACACCCGAATTGCGAAAGCCCAGGAGCTTGCGGGGAATCCGGCGAAGATCGACGGGCGTACTTCGGCGGCAGCACCGGTGACGTCCACTTGCATTGTACATCATCCGCTGCGGCAGGCTTTGGTCGCCCTGCCGATGTCGTGACATCGCATCCAGTATGGGGTTGCCGTGCCGATCGTGTATTTCCGGTCCACCAGCGGCCTTACGAGAATGCACGGCGGGTCCCGGAGAAAGGGCGCCGCGCGGTTCGCCCCGAGGACGGACTATCGCGGCGGGTGAGCCGACAGCGCCTCTTCAAGGCACCGGATGATTTCGTCACCGGTGGATGGTTTGCCGAGATAGCAATGCGCTCCAGCCGCCATCACGCGCTGGCGGACGGATTCGCTGGGAAAGGCCGTCATGAAGATGACCGGGAAGCGACGGCCAGAGGCAACAAGCCGTGCCTGCAATTCGTCCCCGGTGATTACTGGCATTTGAATATCGGCGATCATGCATGCCGGGTCATCTTCCGGCGGCTGCTGCAGGAAGTCGACGCCGGACTCGTACGTGTACGCCTCATAGCCGAGCGAACGGATCAGGCTCGCAAGCGATCTGCGAACGCCTTCGTCGTCGTCGACGATTGCAATTATGGTCGGCTTGGCCATTGGCGCAGTTCCTGACCGCCGTGCTTCCGCAAGGAAAGGAGGATATCTCCCGATACGCGGTCGGTAGGGCCTTATGCACCCCGAAAGCCCAAGCCGAAACTATACTCAGGTTTGCTCCGTCGTTTTGCGGGGCGGAGAAATCCCGAGCGCCTCGGCCTTGCGAACGAGATCGGCGAACGAGCGAACGTTCATTTTGCGCATGACGTTCCCGCGGTGGATCTTGACCGTGATCTCGCTCAGCCCGATCAGGCCGGCCACCTGCTTGTTCATAAGCCCGGCGGTGACATAGCCCATCACCTCGCGCTCACGCGCTGTCAATGTCTCGTACTGGGCGCGGATGTCCTCCTGCGCTGCGGCTTCAGCCCGGCTCTGCGCATCCCGGGCCAGCGCCGCCGTGACCGCGTCCAGCATGTCCTGATCGCGAAACGGCTTGGAGAGAAAATCGACGGCGCCGGCCTTCATGGCGCGCACTGACATTGGGATGTCCCCATGGCCGGTCATGAAGATGATCGGATATCTGATGCCCTGTCGGGTCAGTTGCCCCTGCAGATCGAGCCCGCTTACGCCCGGAAGTCGGACGTCCAACACGATGCAGCCGGGGCGGTCGGGCAGCGCGCCCCCAAGCAGTTCAGCCGGCGAGCCGAACAGGCGGGTTTCGAGGCCGACGGATCGGAAGAGGCTGTCGAGCGACGAACGAATCCCCGCGTCGTCATCGACGATGATGACGACCGAGCTTAAGGATTTGGCCGGCGGATGCTGTTCTTCGATCGGTCGTGTCATGACGAGGCGTGTTCTTGGAGGGCAGGCAACGTCAGGCGGAATGTCGCACCCGCGCCGGGCGTGCTGTCTGCCGATAAACGGCCGCCGTGAGCTTCTACCGTCGTTCGGCAGATCGCAAGCCCCATCCCCATTCCTCCCGGCTTGGTCGTGAAGAATGGGGCAAACAGGCGCGGCAGGTCATCGGGCGCGATGCCCGGGCCATTGTCTCTCACCGTGACGGAAAGGTTCCCGCCCTCGGCGACGCCGGCGTAAAGCGTGATGATGCGAGGGCCGCTCTGACCCGACATGGCCTGGCCGGCATTAACGAGCAAATTGACGAGCACCTGCTGAAGCTGGATCCGGTCGCCCCGAATGGGGGGCAAGCCGGGTTCGGTCTCGATGGTCAGAACGATGTCGTCCATCGCAAGTTCGCGCGCGACCAGCAGTGCCGCCTCCTTGATGATCTCGGTGATTTGCAGCATGTCCTGCTGGGCCGGTCTCTTCTTCAGAAAGGCCCGGATGCGGGTGACGATCTCGCTGGCGCGTCGGCCTTCGGCCACGACCTGGGTAATTGCACTTGCCACCTCGTCCAGATTGGGGACGTCGCGTCGCAACCACCGCAAGCCGGCTTCACCACCGGTGACAATCGCTGCGAGCGGCTGATTGACTTCGTGGGCGATCGAGGCAGTGAGCTCGCCGAGGGTGGCGACGCGTGCGGCGTGAGCGAGTTCCGCCTGCGCCGCAAGCAGCGCGTCCTGCGATTGTCGGCGCTCGGTGATGTCGACCACAAAAGCAAGCACGTTGCGATCCTCAGCGGGCCCGGCCGGAAAGGTGATGGTAAACAGCACGGGAACCTTGTGCCCGTTCAGGCTGACGAGCTCCGTCTCGCCTTCGTAGAACGGCTCTCCCTCTGCGAAGGCGACCAAGGCGTCGATGAAACTCCGATCGTCGTCTCCAAGAAACTTGTCGGCGTTCTCAATAAACGCGGAGGGGCCGTTCGCCCCCACCATCCTTTGAAGGGCCGGATTGACGTCGGTGATGTTGGCAAGGCGCCGAGCGTGCCGCACGAAATCGGGGTTTCGCAGCAGATAGTCGCGAAGATCGGCGCCACCGGTGGCCAAAGATCTCAGCGCCGTTCGAACGCCGGTCCAATCCTCTTCGACCACCCCGATCCGGCTTGCGTCGAACATGCGGCGATATCGCCGCTCGCTCTGCACCAGCGCAGCGTGCGCTGCTACGCGATCGGTGACGTCGGTATGAGTTTCGAGCACCCCGACCGGCTTGCCAAGATGGTCTCGCTGCAGGGCCCATCGGGCGTCGACGGCGATCGCTGCGCCAGTTTTCGTCCGCTGCTCGATCCGGCCCTCCCAGCGGCCAGCATCGAGCAGGTGGGACTCTATCAGATCTCGTTTCTCGGGATACGCCGTCTGCAGAAGCTCGTCGGCGATCCGCCCGACCGCGTCTTCCGCGACCCACCCATAGGTCTGTTCTGCGGCCTTGTTCCAGAAGGTGATAACGCCACGCCGATCCCTGACGAATATCATATCATGCGAGAGGTTCAGGAGACGGGCCTGGGCCGCGAGCCGGTTCGTCGCGGCCTGGTTCTGGAGCGCAAGCAGAGTCGTGATGGCAATCGCCGCAAGGCTCACCAGCGCGCGCAGGGCGGGCGAAGCCACGGGTTCCAAGCCGTGCGATGCGGAATAGGCGGTGATCGTCAGGACAACACAGGCTGCAGCGGCGACCATGATGTCATTGCGCCGATTTGTCCTGGCCGCGAGCAGGATAGCTACGACGTAAAGAACCGCGATGGCGCCCTCAAGTGGCGTGAGGACGTCGACAAGAAACACCGTAAAGGCGAGGGCCGCGGAGCAGAATCGCAAGCCGGTGCGGCTCATGGATGAACCCGTGGCTCGATCAATCGTATCGTCGATGGCTGTTATTCTTCCCATTCCAATCGCGTTGATGCCGCGATTTGATCGCTCCGACAACATCTATTGAAGATGTTTTTCGTGCGCTCTTGAAAGACTTCGGCGTTGGCTGGATTTGCTCCGAATTGCTGGCAAAGCGCATTTTGAAGGAAAAACAGGCCACTCTGTGATGCAGCGATTTGCACGGCAGTCGCGGAGGGCGCGTCACCTTACCGCAGGCTATCAAGGCGCGGATGCTTGGTTCTGGGCGGAACCGTATTTATCGGTCGCCGGGCCGGAGGGGCATGCTGCGATCATACCTGAGTATGACACGGCCAACCCGAGAATCTAGTGGCGCAACCGCGCGTAGAATGGAGCGCGCGGATCAGCGGATTACTTTGCCCCCGTTACATCCGGACGAGCCAGCAAGGCTCTGCCCGGCCAATAACGGGACAAGGAGATTCGACGATGTCGCTGCAGATATCACCCCAGCAAAGCGCCGAGGATCGTGTCGTTCGCTCGATCGACGTCGCGCGACTTCATCGCCGCCGGCCCAGCCTGTCGAAAATCTCCGGCGGATTTGATGAGGACGGGATGACGCTCTCGCTCGTTCATCTGGACCTGGCGGTCGAAGCGCAGGTGGCTGGTGTCGGGGAACGTGTCGACGGCATGCCCCATTTCAGAGTTTCCGCCAAACGCCTTGCGGGTGTTTCCGGGGAGACTGAGCTGCCGTTTGCTGCTGAGGAATTTCCGGACCCGGTGATGCAGCGTCTGTCCGATGCACTCGCGGCAGCCGAAGCCATGCGCGAACCCCATTCGGCCATTCTGGCCGACGCGTTGCGTCTCGCCATCCTCACCCGAAAGTTCTGCCAACAGACCATTGTCAGATGCACGGAAACCGAAGCGGCCAGCGAGCACCGCGAAGACCAAGCCGGTCGGACCGTGCGCTCGCTGCAGAAATGGCGCCTCAGGCGCGTCCTACAATACATTGATGACAATCTGAGCGCCAAGATCGCGCTGCAGGACCTGGCCACCGTCGCGGGGCTGAGTCGGATGCATTTCGCCGCGCAGTTCCGGGCGGCTACTGGCCTGCGGCCTCATGACTACTTGCTGAAGAGGCGGATCGAGCGCGCCCAGGAGCTGCTCAAACGAGCCGACATCTCGCTCGTCGATGTCGCCTTGACAGTCGGCTTTCAGACCCAGGCGCACTTCACAACGGTGTTCAAACGCTTCGTGGGCGATACGCCGTATCAATGGCGGAGCGCCCATCTCGCGCAGAGCATGCCGCAGCCGCGCGCAAGAGGCAACCTGTCATGACGAGCGTTGGAATTCAGACGTTGATGCTGCCGTTGATCGGAATTCATTCAGCCTTGATCCGCCATGAGCTGATGGAGATGCTCGAGATCGCTCGTATTCTTGGCAACTCATGTCGCCTGGCCTCGTCGGAGCCGGGTTCAAGCCTGATGTACGGTCGCTTCACCTTCGATTTCTGCAAGACCGTTGCTGCGGCTCCTGTTGCTGGCGGGCGGATAGAAGGTTTCGATGACGTTCATGCCACCGCCCTCCGGAGATCGCGACGGCATGAGAGGTGCGGCGTTAGAAGGCATTGACGACGAAGATCGTCAGCAAAGCCATCACGAGGCGGGACACGGCATAGCCCGTATGTAGCAAACGACCGGGGATATTGCTCTTTGCGACCTTCTGCAAAGTCCCCAAGCGCGGCCGTGGTCGAGCGGGCGCCGGCGCAGGCACCGAGCATGATGGCGGGTGGAACTTGAACATGTAGCATCCAAGGATCAGGCCCGCGAAGATCGGGACGAGCTTGACCAGCGTGCGGGCTAGGAACAATGCGAACCCGTAGTTCTTGATGCCCCAGGTCCCGCTATTTCAACGTCGACAGATAGGCGACGACGTCGGCTCGATCCTTCCCGTCCGCCAACCCCTTGAAGTACATCTTGACGCCGTGGACGTCTCCGCGCGGATCGGCGATGTAAGTATCCAATGCCGCGGCGGTCCAAGGCGTCTTGTTGGTCTTCATGCCTTCGGAATAGGCGTAATCCGGTACGGCCGCCGGCGGGCGTCCGACGATGTTCCAGAGGCTCGGGCCGACCTTGTTGATGCCGATCTCGGGAGAGTGGCAGTTCTGGCAGATGCGCTGGAAGATGCTCTTCCCAGCGACGGGGTCCCCGTCCAGCGCCGTTGCGCTCGAGGCGAGACCTGCGAAAACAACAATAAGAACGATGCGAAGGAGCATGCGAATCCCTTCCTTTTTGACCCGGAGCGGCGCCGACAAGCCCCGCGCCGTGCCGGTCAGCAGACCCGCGCAGATGATCGGACAAAAGCCAGGCCCGAGTCCTTGTTCTGGATCAAGCCACCTCGTTGCCGTTGCGGCTTAATTCGCCTATTCTTCGAAGAACGAACGAAAACCAGCACGAAATCCAACGTGTTGTTCTGGGAGGTATTTGGTGGGAGACGCCGATTCTCGGCCTGCGCGCCCGTCTGGCGTGATTGCTGCAAAGTCGAAGGCCATGACGGAGGCCGCGGCGGCGGCTGACATCTATGACCAATTGTCGGCCGACGGCTTGGCTATGGTGCTGATCTTCCTGTCGCCCCATTATGATCCGAACGAATTTATGGCGGAGATGACGACGCGTCTTGCGGGCGTCCCCGTGTATGGCTGTACGACGGCGGGAGAGCTCTCGCCGGATGGGTGGGAGGACAACAGCGTCGTTGCTCTCGCCTTTGCAGCAGATGATTTCACCGTGTTCGCACAGCCCATCTTCGGGTTGTCGGGCTTTCGCGTCGATGAAGGGCGCCGCCTGGGCAACCAGTTGAGGCAGGAGCTGTCCCGGCACGGTGCTCGCGACAACGAAGGCGTGTTCGGGCTGGTCCTGATCGACGGCATGTGCCAGCGGGAAGAGGCGATCATGTCGGCGATTTATGCCTCACTCGACAATATTCCTCTGGTCGGCGGGTCGGCTGGCGACGGTCTGCGCTTCGGGCGCACCTGGGTTTTCCACGACGGCAAAGCTCATACCGATATGGCGGTGTTGATTCTGATTAGGACGTCATTGCCGTTTCGGTTGTTCAAGTGCGACAATTTCGAGCCGACCTCGGTCAAGATGGTGGTGACGGAAGCCGATCTCGAGCAGCGTATCGTCAAGCAGCTCAATGCTGAGCCGGCGGCGGAGGAATATTGTCGCGCGGTCGGTATCGTGGATTCCGAGCTCGACCCGTTCCTGTTTGCAGCCCATCCCGTGCTGGTGCGTGTCGGCGGTTCTTATTTCGCGCGCTCGATTCAGCGCGTCAGCCCGGATGGCTCGCTCCGGTTCTTCTGCGCGATCGACGAAGGAATGGTGCTGACCGCTGCCAGGTCCCGCAACTCGGTGGCCGCCGCCCGCGAGATGCTGGCCGAGGTTCGCGGCGAGATCGGCGAGGTTTCGATCTTTATCGGTTTCGAGTGCATCCTCAGGCGTCTCGATGCGGAGCAGCATCAGTTCGCGCGGGAAATGTCCGAGCTCTATCGCGACAACCGGATCGTTGGATTCCATACATATGGCGAGCAATATGGTTCGATGCACGTCAATCAGACGCTGACGGGCGTCGCGATCGGCAAGCGCACCGGTGCGGCGCAATGACCGCGACCGGCTCCCCGGAAGAGCTGCAGCGTGAGGCGGCCAAGCTCAGGAAGATCAACGCCGCGCTGATGTCCCGCGTCGAACGCTCGATGGACCAGCAGTTCAACGCGTTTTCACTGTTCGAAACGGCGATCGCGCTCGATCAGCAGGTCCGCGAACGGACGCGGCAGCTGCGGGATGCGCTGCATTCGATCGAAACGGCCAATCAGGACCTCTTCCGGGCTAAGCAGCAGGCCGAAGCGGCCAGCTCCTTGAAATCTTCGGTTCTGATCTCCGTGACGCATGATCTGCTTCAGCCGCTCAACGCCGCACGGCTGACGCTTTCGACCTTGGCGGACGAGGTCCCGTCCGATCGCGGAATAACCATGGTCGGCCAAGTCGACCACTCGCTGGCAATGCTCGAGGATCTGCTGCGATCCCTGCTCGAGATTGCCAAGCTGGACGCCGGAGCCTTGCATCCGGATGTACGCCCCATTCTGCTCTCGACCCTGTTCGAGCCGCTCGAACGCGAGTTCGCTCCCATCGCGGCAAAGCGCGGGCTATCCTTGCGGATCTGTCCATGCGCTGTCGCCGTGTTCTCGGATGCTTTAATGTTGCGTCGCATCTTGCAGAATCTCCTCGCCAACGCTCTGCGTTACACGCGGCGAGGTGGCGTGATCATGGGGTGTCGGCTGGGGCCGGGGTCCAGCCGTGTTCGCATCGAGGTGTACGACACCGGCCCGGGCATTCCCGAACCGCAACAGGAAGCGATCTTTCTCGAATTCCAGCGCGGTCAGCCGGGCGCTGAGGACCAGGCCGGCTTTGGACTCGGCCTGTCGATCGTCCGTCGCTTCGCCAAAGCGTTGGATCATGAGGTCAGGCTGGCTTCACGGGTTGGCCACGGATCGACATTCAAGCTCGAGCTTGACCGGGCGGACCCGGCAGCGGTGCCGCGGGATTTGCATCCTGCGGATCACGTCGACCACGACTATAGCGGGCTCGAAGGTGCCAAGATCCTGCTGATCGAAAACGACCTCGCCACCGCAGAGGCCATGGTCAGTCTGCTGGAAAAATGGGGCTGCGACGTCGTGGCGACGGTGTCGTCGAAGGACGCTTTGCAGCGCTTGAGTGCGCTCGGCGCGGTTCCCGAGACGATCATTGCGGACCTCCACCTGGACGGCGACGAGAGTGGGCTTGCGGCCATCCGGGACATCAGGCAATTCCTCGGCCGAGATGTTGCGGCCATGATCGTGACCGCGGATTATTCCGAAGCTGCGGCCAAGGAAGCGAGCTTGTACGGGCTCGAAGTTCTGACCAAGCCGATCAGGCCAGCGGAGCTTCGCGCTTTGTTGTCGTTCCTGTTGTCATGAGCGCTCGGTGTCATTTCCGCGGGCATGAACCGGCGCGCGGCTACGCGTCTCGCCGATCAGGTTCACGAAATCGATCCTTTCCATCTCGATGATGGCCTTGGTCCGGCTCATGACCTGGAGCTTTCGCAAGATCTCCGAAACGTGGACCTTCACCGTGGTCTCGCAGATCGCCAATTCATAGGCGATCTGCTTGTTCTGCAATCCGCAGCGGATCATGTCGAGCACCCGCAGCTGCTGCGGTGTCAATTCGTGAAGACGTTTCAACAGATCTCGAGCAGGAAGCCTGACCCGGCGCGCACTCGCGGGGCTGAGTGCGCTGCCCTGAACGTGGACATCGCCGCGCAGGACGCCTCTGATCGCATCAGCCAGCTGCTCCTTCGATGTCGATTTCGAGATGTACCCGGCGACTCCCAGAGAGAGGACATGGGCGACGAGCTTCGGGTCCTGATGCGCTGAAACTACGAGGACCGGCGTCCGCGGCGCGGTCTTGCGGATGCGAAGAAGGCCGGATAGTCCGCTCGTGCCGGGTATCGAGAGGTCGAGCAGGATCAGGTCGAAGCCCGGCGCGGATGACAGACGATCGGCGGCCATGTCGATGGACGTCGCCTCGGACAGCTCGGCATCGGGCAGGGTGACGCGGATTGCGTTCTCCAACGCCTCGCGAAAGAGAGGATGGTCCTCGATGATCAGCAATCGAGCCACTTGCCTTCACCCCCCGGCCAGGTCGAAGATCCTGTTTTTCTGGTGTGGCGGATCCAACTTTCGCAAAAGAGCTTGCGGCAAACCGATATGATTGTCAAAGCCGGGGCACCATTGATGCCGTTTTTTGGTCCAGATCGATGATCATGCGCCGATCGATATCGGGACGTCCGACTGGCATGAGTTCGTAGGTCGCCCGTTTCCGGAGCGTGAGCTACTGCTGCTTTCCGCGTAGAGTGGTCCTCGATCCCTGGCGCCCTGTCGGAAGGAGCAGTTCGATCTTACCGATTTCGATCACGGCCTTGTTGCGGCTGAACAGCCGGAGTTTTCGCAGTATTTCGGTGATGTGCGCTTTGATGGTCGATTCCGCGAGCCGCAGTTCGGTGGCGATTTCCCGATTCTGGTAGCCTCGCCTGATCAAGTCCAGAACACGGAGCTGCTGAGGCGTCAGCTGTTCAAGGCGCGCCTGCAACGCGCGCGCGGAGCGATCGCCATCGCGTTCGGCCGTGGGTACGAAGTCTTTCGGAACCGAGATGGAGCCGCTGAGCACGCGTTCAATCGAAGACGTCAGTTCGCGCTTCGAGGTCGATTTCGGCAAATAGCCGGCAGCGCCAAGCGAGAGCGCCTCGCGCACGATATTCTGATCCTCGTCGCTCGACACGATCGCGACCGGAAGCCGCGGATGACTTGCGCGCAGCCGCAGGAAGCCTGCGAAACCAGCCGCATCAGGCAGCGTCAGGTCGAGCAGGGCCAGATCAATTCCGGGGTCGGAAGCGAGGACGTGAAGTGCATCGGCAATCGAGACCGCCTCGAAGATCTCCGCCTGCGGATGCGCAAGGCGCACGGCGTTGCCGAGAGCCTCGCGAAACAGCGGATGATCATCGATGATCAGAAAGCGCGTCATTCCCGACCTCGCTCGTATCGTCGGCAGACTTCGGGTGACCGGCAGATTCGACCGGCGGTACCTGCCTGCTTCAATTCGTCGTTTCCGGCGACTGCACCGTCAGCAGGAACGTATAGATGCTCTCGAACTGGTCGTCGGTAAAGACCTCCTTCCATGCTGGCATACCTTTGGAGGGGCGGCCCTCATGCACCGTGGTCCAGAATTTATCACGCATGTCCTCGCCGTAGCGGGTTCGCAGCCGTCGCAGGTCGATCCGGCGTTCCGCCTGCACGGCATCGGGTCCGTGACAATGGGCGCAGGTCCCGTTGAAGATTTCTTTGCCGGCGGTCATCATCTCGGCGCCAGGATCGGTCGCATTGGCTTCCGAAACCCTGATCACTGAAGGTTCAGCAGCAGGCTGTCGGAGGAGCTGAGCAGGACCTGCGAGCGAGGCCAGTTTGATCAGGCTCGGCGCGGCGCCGAGCCTGATCGGCGGATCGCTCGGTAGCCCATATTTGGCAGCCAGCTCGGCAATCCGTGGTCCGAGCTGCGGCAAAGCCGCGTCGATCTGGTCGCGCAACTGCGTGGAGGTTCTGGCGAAGCCGATCGCAGCATCCCAGGACAGACCAGTGCCTTCGACCGGCTGGATCCGGAAACGACTTTCGTAGGTCGTCTTGTTAAGCCAGCCCGCGACCGGTCCCCAGACGAAAGCGACATCGACCTTGCCCTGGGCGAGAGCCATCATGCCCTCGTCCGGCGTCAGCACGGTGACCTTCTCGATGTCCTCGCGCTCGGC
Organism: Bradyrhizobium sp. HKCCYLS1011; assembly: GCF_051167795.1. Taxonomy (NCBI): domain Bacteria; kingdom Pseudomonadati; phylum Pseudomonadota; class Alphaproteobacteria; order Hyphomicrobiales; family Nitrobacteraceae; genus Bradyrhizobium; species Bradyrhizobium sp. HKCCYLS1011. The sequence goes on from NZ_JBNPTT010000007.1 coordinate 440,689, forward strand.
CAGCAGATTTTGCGGCGTGGTCTGATATTGCACCGCGACGCGCTTGCCCCGGAGATCGTCGATGCTGCTGACGACGAGCGTTCCTCGGCTGACAAGCGCATAGGTTTCGGTCGTGATCTTCTTCGAGAAGATCACCGTTGGTCCCATGAAATCCGAGGACAGCGGCAGGCCTATCATCGCGTCGCACTGCTTGCCCAGCAGCGTCACGCGTACGGTCCGCTTGCCGAAATAGGATTTGTACCAGTCGTAGGTCACGGGGCGGCCGAGCTGCTGCGACAGGGCTTGGCCGACCTCGAGATAAAATCCCGGCTGCGATGGATTGTCGCTCGAGAAGGGAAGATTGGTCGGATCCGCGCAAAGCCGTAGCGGGTCCGCCTCGTTTGCGAATCCTGCAGCAGACGATGCCAGCAGGGTGGAGGCCATCAATGCGACGAAGGTCGTCACACGTGCTGACAATTCGGCGGCGGCCTGCCAGTTCGAGCCAGTCTGACGACGATTCAGGCGCATCCTCGATCCCTCGATCTTGTTATCTTGCTTGTTCGGAAGAGCTCGGTCCTGGCGGCCGTGCGGTGCTCTTCGTTCAGGCGGACAGGCCGGACGGTGCGCGTGTCCCGATTCCGGGGACACGCGCTTCGGTCGTGGCCGTTGCGGTTATTGGACTGCGAAGACGAACAAGGCGCCGCCCTCCGGAGCCGCGTTCGTCATCTTCTTGCCGATCTCGCCCAGGAAGGCCGGGATCGAGGCAGTGCGCCCGACGACCACGGCAACGTACTGCTTGCCGTCCACCGAGTAGGTCACCGGACCCGCGCCGATGCCCGAGCCCAGATTGCGCTTCCAGAGGATCTTTCCGGACTTGGCATCGATGGCGCGGAAATCGCCGTGCAGATTGCCAGAGAAGACCAGGCCGCCTGCGGTGGTGAGCGTGCCTCCGTTGAAGGGAAGGTCTTCCTGGATGGACCAGACCTTCTTGTTGTTCACGGGATCCCAGGCAATGAGCTCACCGAGGAAGCCGCCGGGACCTTCCTTGGTCGGGAATTCCGCACCGAGATAGAACACGCCGCGCTTGTAGGAGACGTCGCTGACCGCCCAGTCCATGCAGACATTGTTGGCCGGGATGTAGACCAGGCCGGTCTCCGGATTGTACGACATCGGCTGCCAGTTCTTGCCGCCGATCAGGTTCGGACAGACGTCCTTGACGGGATGTCCGGGGCCCGGCCGCTTGTCCGGGTCCTCGACCGCGCGCAAGGTCGAAGTGTCCCATTTCTGTGCCCAGTTGGCGAAGACGTACTTCTCGGCTGAGATCACCTTGCCGGTTTCACGGTTGGCCACGAAGAAGAAGCCGTTGCGGTCGGCCTTCATCAGCGTCGGAACCGCCGCGCCACCGATCTTCAGGTCGGCGAGGATGGCTTCGTTGACGCCGTCATAGTCCCAGGCATCGGCGGGGGTGGTCTGGATGTGCCACTTGATGTTGCCGGTGTTCGGGTCGAGCGCCAGCGTGGACGCGGTGTAGAGATTAGTCAGCTTGCCGAAATCACCATTGCCGGTTGAGCGCACAGCGGTATTCCAGGGACCGGGATTACTGGTGCCCCAATAGACGGTGTCGCTCTTCGGATCATAGGAGCCGACCAGCCATGCCGCTCCGCCGCCGTGCAGGCCGGTGTCGCCCTTCCAGGTCTCGCTGCCGGGTTGGCCGGGAGCTGGGACCGTGTAGGTCTGCCACAGCACCTTGCCGGAGTTGATGTCGAAGGCCTGCAGCGAACCGCGCACGCCATACTCGCCGCCGCCGAAGCCGGTGATGACCTTGTCGCGCACGACCAGTGGCGGCGAGGTGATCACCGAGCCCTGCTTGTAGTCGACGACCTTTGACGTCCACAGCTCCTTGCCGGTCGCGGCATCGAGCGCGGTCAGCTTACCGTCGAGCCGGCCGACGAAGAGCTTGCCGTCGGCATAGGAGATGCCGCGGTTGTTGACGTCGCAGCAGGCAAATTGCAGCACATCGTCAGGAATATCCGGCTCATAGGTCCATTTGCGCGCGCCGGTCGCGGCATCCAGCGCATAGACGTATTTCGGACCCCATGAGGTCGAAACATAGAGCGTGTTGCCGATCACGATGGGCGAGGCCTCGTTCGAGCGCAGCGAGGCCAGCGAGAACGAGTAGACCAGCGACAACTTGCCAGCGTTGTCCGCGTTGATCTCCTTGAGCGGGCTGAACCGGGTGTTGCCGTAATCATGGCCCGCCATTGCCCAGGCCCCGGGCTCGCTGGTCGCCTTCAGCGCCGAGTCATTGGCGCGGACACCAATGGTGCCGGCCACAAGGAAGGCAACCGTCGAGATGCCAGCCAAGAATCTCCTGCTCGTGAAATTCATCAGTTCCCTCCGCATTTGTCTTTGTTGTGGTCGTGTGGCGCGCGCCGCGCCAAGCCTCGATGTGCAGTCGCGCTGCAAGCATCGGGTGAATTACACCACCACCTCTGTCAGGCTCTCATAGGCGGAAGGTAGTAGGCCGATAGGTCAGCGTTTATTGCTGATTTTCATGATTTTTCATAAGCTTGTCGGGATCTCTGATGTCCAGAGCGGCACGCCGGGGGCTCGCGAGATCGGTCGAAGGACCCGGGAAGGGGGCTCCGGCCGGTTCTAACGGACGCTCGTCTCGACCAATATAAGTCCCCGACCAATTGCCCTAATGCTCTCGCGGCCCGAACGAAAAATCTATCGGATCACTCCATTTTGGTCGGTCGCATCAGCCTTGGCGCCGGAGAAATCCGGTGATGGTAACGGTTTCCCAGATGCCTGCTGCGGCAAAGGGGTCGGCGCGATTGAACGCTTCGACCTCGGCGCGTCCGGGGGCTTCGACCACGAACAGGCTTCCAATCATCTTCGAACCGTCGTCGGAAACCAGCGGGCCGGACATGACGATCGCGACGGCATGGCGAGAGCTGTCGCTGAGGTAAGCCTTGTGTGCATCGTAGTTGGCGAGCCGGACCGGAAGCGCGCCGGAACGGTCGAGGGCGTGGATGGCAAAAAGCATGAGTCTCTCCGCGACTGATGTGGGGACGGCTCCCAGCCGACAGCCGTTCTCCACGTTGACGGGAACACGGGCTCGCTATTTCGCGCCGAGCTTGCTTGCGTCTTCGAAGGTCGGACACGTCCGCTGTTCCAGCGAAATATCGAACGGCTGATAGTTCTCTTTCGTGATGACGGTCGGCTTCAGCACGATCTCACTGACGACCGGCTGACCGCGAAGCGTGCGGATGGCCATCATGGCACCGAGGCAGCCCTGAGCGAAGCCGTTATAGTCACCGCTGGCGAGCAGCTTGCCCGACTTGATCGCGTCGACCGCCTCCTTGGTGCCGTTGATGCCGATGACGAGGGCCTTGCGATTCGCGCCGTCCAGCGCCTCGATGGCGCCGATGGCCATGGCATCGTTGGCGGCGAGCACACCGTCGATCTGTGAATTGGACTGCATCAGATTTTCCATCACCTGCAAGGCCTGCAGGCGTTGGTAGTTGCCGGGCTGCGAAGCCAGGAGTTTCACTCCGGGCGTTTCTTTGAGGGCGTCATTGAATCCGCGTACGCGATCGACGTTGGTGAGGGAGCCCTTGACGCCTTCAATGATGACGACGTTGCCTTTGCCACCGAGCGCCTTGAGTAGGAAACGCCCAGTCTCCAGACCAAGACTGTAGTCGTCGGCGCCTACGAAAGAGACGAATTTGCCCCCGGCGGAACGGTCGGTGATGTTGACGACAGGAATCTTGGCCTCATTGATCTTCTCGACTCCGGGTACCATCGCCTTGTAGTCGACCGGGGTGAAGACAATGGCGCTCGGTTTCTTCACCACGACGTCCTCGATCTGGCTGAGCTGCTCCGGGATCGAGTCCGGTTTCGTCGGAATGTAGTGGAGGATCTTGGCGTTTAGCGCCTTTGCCATGTTGTCCGCGCCGACACGGACGGTCTGGAAGAATGGATTTGTCTGGTTCTTCGTGAAGACCGCAATCGTTTCGCCGTCCGCGCGGGCCTGTGTCGAGGCCGCCATGATCAGAAATGACAGAGCGAGGCAGCGCGTCATTCGATGTTTCATCTTATTTCCATCCCTCATTTTTTGAGTTTTCTTACAAGCTCATTGCGCCGGGCGTCGGGTCTTCATGTCGAGCCAGACCGCAACGATCACAATGATTCCGGTGACAAGCGGCTGCCAGTTCGCGCTGATCGAAAGCAGGTTCATACCATTCAGCACAAGCGTCAGGATCAATGCTCCGATGAACGTACCAAAGACGGTTCCAATTCCGCCGAACAGCGAGGTGCCGCCAATCAGGACGGCCGCAATGGCAGGAAGCGTCAGGCTCTCGCCGATGTCGGCTTCGGCAGAGTTGAGCCGTGCCAGGAAGATGATGGAGGCGATCCCAGCCATGGTCCCTGACACGGTGTACACGAGCAACAGCCGATGCGTGACCGGAATGCCCGAGAGTCTCGCTGCGACCGGATTGGCGCCGATAGCGTAGATCTCCTGGCCCCAGATGGTGCGTTGCGCGAAGAGCGATCCGATGGCGAGAAAGATCAGCAGCAGATAGACCGGGACAGGAAGCCCAAGGAAATAGCCGCTGCCGATCTGGCGGAAGCCGGGCGGGAAGCCGTGAATCGTCTCGCCTGCCATGTACCAGTATGTGACGCCGTTCAGTACCCATAGCATCCCGTAGGTGGCGATGAAGGAAGGGATGCGCAGCGCGGTGACCATGAATCCGTTCAGGAATCCGACGACGCCTCCAACGACCAGTCCGGTCAGGATTCCAAGCGCCGGTGAGCCGGTTTGATGGATCACGGTGCCGGCAAGACAGGCCGACAATGCAACATTGGCGCCGACCGAAAGATCGAGGCCGGCGGTCAGCACGACCAGGGTCAGACCCGATGCGATAAAGAAAGTCAGGCTCGCCTGCCTTAGCACGTTGAGGATGTTGCCGAGGCTCAGGAACGAGTCGCTGAGAAGCGTCAAGGCGGCGCAGATCAGAAGCGCGGCCAGCAACCGATAGAACACTTGTGACGCGTTCTGCGATAGGAAGGATCGCGGCGGCAACAAGGTCTCTTTGGTGAGGTCGGTCATGACCGACTCCGAAGGCCGTCGAGGAACAGGGCCACGATGACGAGCACACCGACGCTGGCGACCTGAATGGAGGAGGGCAACGAGACCAGGTTGAGCCCGTTGCGCAGCACGCCCACGGCGATGACCCCGAGCACGGTCCCGAGCAGCCAGCCGTTGCCGCGCTCGAACGAGGTGCCGCCGACCGCCACGGCCGCGATGGCGTCGAATTCAAGCCCTAGCCCCGCAGTCGGATGCCCCGAATTCATCCGTGAGGTCATCAGGAGGCCGGCGATACCGGCCATCGTGCCCCCGATCGCGTAGACCGCGATCAGCAGCCGTGTTGGCGACAGGCCGGCATATCTGAGCGCCTCGCGATTGCCGCCGAGCGCGAAGACGTAAGTGCCGAACCGGGTGTGATAGAGCAGGCCGTGAAAGACCCCGTAGCTAGCGAGTCCCAGGATGATGGGCGCGGGTACGCCGAGCACAGTGGCGGAATAGATGTCGCGCACACTGTGCGGAATGCCGACCACGCTCTGGCCGTCGCTGACGATCAGCGACAGGCCCTGGGCCATCCCGAGCGTGGCAAGCGTCGCCACGAACGGCGGAATTCCGATGATTGCGACCAGCCAGCCATTGACGGTGCCGAACGCAGCGCCGACCAGGACGGCAGCTCCCAAGCCCAGCAGCGCGGATTTGGTTGCGAGGGAGACGATGGCGACACAGAGCGAGGTGAGCGTGAGCACCGCGCCCATCGAGAGGTCGAGCCCCTCGGTCATGATGATCAGGGTCATCGGCAAGGCAAGCATGGTCAGAATTGTCGATTGCACGAGCACATTGGCGAGGTTCGCGGCCGACAGAAAGCCCGGCGCGATCGCACCGAACAGCCCAATAAGTAGCACCAGGACGATCGCCACCCCTGGAGTGCGCTGCAATGAACGGATCTGCGAGATGACGGCAGTGTCAGGCATCATGCATCCCCAGCCGCACGATATTCTCCTCGGTCAGTTCGCTGCGCGTCAGGTGTCCAGCGACGCGGCCCTCGCGCATGACATAGGCGCGGTCGCAGACGTGGCAGATCTCGATCTGCTCGGACGAGATCATCAGGGCCGCGGCACCTTCGGCGACCAGCCGGTCGATCAACGCAAAGATCTCGGCTTTGGCACCGATGTCGATCCCGCGCGTCGGCTCGTCGAAAATGAACAGCTTCGCGCCGGCCGCCAGCCATTTGCCGATCACGACCTTCTGCTGATTGCCCCCCGAGAGCAGACCGACCGTTTGCCGCGCAGTTGGAGTAGCGATCCTGAGTTGCCGGATCAGCCCGTCTGCCGTGCGCTGCGCGGCGCGTGGATCATAGAGCCCGCTGGGAAAGAGCTTCTTGAGTGCCGATACGACGAGATTGTCGCCAACCGAGCGCATCAGCGCGAGACCTTCGCTCTTGCGGCTCTCAGGGATCAGCGCGATGCCGCGACGGGCGGCGATGTCCGGCTCGCCAGAGACGGGTTGACCGTCGAAGATGATCTCGCCTTCGGCGATCGGATCGGCGCCGAAGATCGCACGGGCCACCTCGGTGCGACCGGACCCGACAAGACCGCACAGGCCGACGATCTCGCCCCGTCGGACCTCGATGTTGACGTCGGAGATGCCGGTCGTTGAACTCAGTCCTTTGACCTCCAGCAGCAACTCACCCGGCCGTTCGGCGAAATGGCGGGGATAGGTCATATCGACGCTTCGGCCGACCATCATGCGAACGAGCTGGTCGGGCGTGACATCGGCCGGGCGGAGATTGTCGATGCGACGGCCGTCGCGCAGGACCGTGATGCGGTCGCCGAGTGCGAACACCTCGGCGATGCGGTGCGAGATATAGACGATCGCAACGCCGTCCGCCTTCAGCCGCGCGATCAGCGCGAACAGTAGTTCGGCCTCACGGTCGGACAGCGCTGCCGTTGGCTCGTCCATCACCAGAATCCGCGCATTCTGGCTGATCGCCTTCGCAATCTCGACCATCTGTTGCTGCGCGACGCCGAGCATGTCGACGATGACCGACGGATCGATGTCGAAACCAATCGTGTCGAGCACGCGCCTCGCGTCCGTCAGGATCTTGCGGCGGTCAATGGTCCCGGGCAACCGGCCTTTCGGCTCGCGGCCGAGGAAGATGTTCTGTGCGATATCGAGGAAGGGAACGAGCGAGAACTCCTGGAAGATCACGGCAATGCCGAACTTCTGCGCATCTGCGATCGATGTGATCGCAACCTTCTCGCCCTTGTAGTAGAACTCGCCTGCATCGGCGCTATAGGCACCACACAGAATCTTCATGAGGCTGGATTTCCCGGCGCCATTCTCGCCGAGCAGCATGTGAACTTCGCCTGCATGGATGGCAAACGACACGTCGTCCAGCGCCTTGACGCCAGGAAATTCCTTGCTGATACCGCGTAATTCCAGCAATGGCGCGGGCGAGGAAGCTGCAATGGGCGTTGCCACGCTCATGGCTGCGTTCCGCCGGCAAAGATCTTCCCAGGGTTCATCAGACCGTGAGGGTCCAGCGCGGCCTTGACCGAGCGCATGACGGCGACGGCGTCGCCAAGCTCGTCCTGGAGGTAGTCGATCTTGCCAAGCCCGACGCCGTGTTCTCCGGTGCACGTTCCGTCCATGGCAATCGCGCGCGCGACCATGCGCGCCTGTAACGCCTTGGCGCCGGCGATCTCGTCCTCATTCGCCGGATCGATCAGGATCAGCATGTGGAAGTTGCCGTCGCCGACATGGCCGACGATGGGCGCCGTGAAGCCATGCTCATCGGCGTCCCGGCGCGTCTCCGTCAGGCATTCAGCCAGCCGGGAGATCGGCACGCAGACGTCGGTAATGACCGCGCGCGCTCCCGGCCGCAGGCCGAGGCCGGCGTAGAGCGTATTGTCACGCGCGTGCCAGAGGCGGCTGCGGTCCTCGGCCGCCTTGGCCCAAGCGAAGCCGCGGCCGCCGTGCTCGAGGGCGATCGTCTCCGCCGTCTGCGCCTGCTCCGTGACAGCAGCCTCCGAGCCATGAAACTCCAAGAACAGCGTCGGGGTTTCCTGATAGCCGAGCTTCGAATAGGCATTGATGCCGCGCATCATCACGTCATCGAGAAGCTCGATCCGGGCGGCTGGAATGGCCAACTGGATCAGGGCAATCGCGGTATCGACCGCGTCGTGGAGATTGTCGAAGCCGCATGTCGCGGCCGAGGTCGCCTGCGGCACCGGATGTAGCTTCAACGTGATTTCGGTGATCACGCCGAGCGTTCCCTCCGACCCGACAAACAGCCGCGTCAGATCGTAGCCAGCCGCGGATTTGCGCGCGCGCCTTGCCGTGCGGATCACCCGGCCGTCGGCCAGGACCACCTCCAATGCGAGAACGTTATCCCTCATGGTCCCGTAGCGTACGGTCATGGTGCCGGACGCGCGCGTCGAGGCCATGCCACCGATCGAAGCGTCGGCACCGGGATCGATGGGGAAGAACAGTCCAGTCCCGCGCAGCTCTGCGTTGAGCTGCTTGCGTGTAATGCCCGGCTGCACCACGGCGTCCATGTCGCTGTCGTGCACGGACAGCACCTTGTTCATGCGCGCGAAGTCGAAACAGACGCCCCCGGCGACGGAAGCGGCATTGCCTTCGAGAGACGTGCCAGCTCCGAACGGCACGACCGCCGCGTCGGCCTCGGCGCAGAGCCGGACGATCTGGACGACTTCCTGCGTCGTCTCGGGAAATACGACGATGTCTGGCGGCAACGTCGGGTAGTAGGATTCGCTCTGGCCGTGCTGATCCAGGACGCCGCGCGCGACACTGGCGCGCGGACCGATCAGGTCTGAAAGGCGATCGGCCAACGCAGCGGCGCTGATCCGCAATCCCATCATTCCTCCCCTTCGTTCCTCAATGGCTTCCGGACTCTTTGCGGTCCTTCGCCGTCGCTCACTGGCTTAGGCCGGATGCGTGCTGCTCGCAACCTGCTTCAGGCCGAAATCATAGTCGAGGTAGAAGTACGCTGTCTCCATCATGCGGCCATCCGGTGCACGGCCGGGTGGACGACGTTCAAAGTCCCGTACCAGGCTGTCCTTGACGCCGAACACGACATCGGAGTCGAGATATTTGTCTCCGGCGACGAAGACGTGCGTCACAAGCTGCTCGAAGCCGGGAGCCGAGATCATGAAATGTACATGAGCCGGTCGCCACGGGTGCCGGCCCTGCGCCGCCAACATCTCGCCGACCGGGCCGTCGTTTGGGATCGGGTAGGCGGCGGGCTTGATCGACCAGAAATGGAAGCGGCCGTCCGCGGCGGTGCGAAATCGCGCGCGCATCGCTAGATCGCCGATCTGCTCAAGCCGTTGTACGTCGTAGTAGCCGTCATCATCGGAGTGCCAGACGTCCACGACCACCCCCGCCAGCGGACGGCCGTCCGCCGCCGAGACCGAGCCGGTGACCAGCATCGGATCGCCTTTCATCGGTCCTGATATGTCGCTGCCATTCGGTTTTTCGGGCGCGGCTTCGATGAAGAAGGGACCGAGCACGGTGGTTTCCGTGGCGCCTTCCGGCATAGGATGATTGATCGCATCGACCAGCATGGAGACGCCGAGCGTGTCCGACAACAGGATGAATTCCTGGCGCTTATCGTCGCACATGTGGCCAGTCCGGGTGAGGAAGTCGATGCCATCCGCCCATTCCTTCTGGGTGGGGCGCACTTCGCGTATGAAGGCATGAAGATGGCGCACCAGTGCCTCGCTCACCTCTTTGATCCGCGCATCACGTGCGCCCGCCAGGCGCTCGATCACCGCAGTCGTGATCGTGGTCTCGTCAAAGTTTCGCAAAGCGCGGCTCCTCCTCAGAGTGTCCGTTCGCCGAGCCCGGACAGCAGCGATGAGTCGGTCTCAGCCCGGCGCATGTTCGATTCCCTTCATGCTCGCGCCGGCCGTTCGCCCGCCCACGCCCGTGCGATCAGATCGCGGAGGGCGTCGCGCTCGAGCGGCCGCGGATTCCAATAGGCATTGGTCACGGCAAGGTCTGCCGCCTGCTCGATGCCGCTCTCGGGCATGCCGATGTCGCGTAGCGCGAGCTTGGCATTCAGCCGCCTGGCGAGGTCATAAAGTCCTTGTGCCGCGTCATCGGCACCGACGGCGCGGGCTATGCGCGCCATCGCCGCGGGGGCCGCAGGGCGATTGTAGTTAAGTGCGTGCGGCAGCACGATGGTATGCGTTTCGGAATGTGGCAGATCGAACGTGCCGCCGAGTGCATGACAAAGCTTGTGGTGCAGCGCCATGCCGACATTGCCGAGGCATACGCCGCATAGCCAGGCGCCATACAGCGCCTCGGTCCGCGCCTCCCGGTCATTGGGGGTGGCGACGATCGCGGGCAGGGCGTGGGCAAGCGCGCGGATGCCTTCTTCCGCCATCAACGACGTCACCGGATTGCTGTCGCGTGCATACAGCGCCTCCGCGGCATGCGCGATCGCGTTCATCCCTGAGGAAACAGTCAGCCCGACCGGCAAGGTGAGCGTCAGGTCGACGTCGTAGATCACCGTCTCCGGCAGCACAGCGACGTCGCGCAGAGTGGTCTTCAGCCCATTCTCGGTCTGGCCGAGGATCGGCGTCATCTCGGAGCCGGCATAGGTGGTTGGGATGCATAGCTGATTGATGCCGGTCCGCAAGGCCAAAGCCTTGCCGAGACCGGTGGTCGATCCGCCACCCAGGGAGACGACGCAATCGGCCGCGCTCGCCCTCATCGCCGCGAGCGCGCGCTCGGTCACGTCGACCGGTGTGTGCATGGTCGCGCCCGGGAACAGGCCCGCATAGAGCGGTCCCAGCGCGGCGCCGAGCCTGGCGCCCTCTGCCTCCTGATGTGGCGTGGTCAGCACCAGTGCGCGTCTGCTGCCGAGCCGCTCGATTTCCGCGCCTGCCGCGCTCAGCGTGCCGCTGCCGAACACGACGCGGCAGGGCAGAGCTTCGAACGTGAACCCGCCGATCATGCGCCCGTCTCGGCTCTGATGGGATAATCGACCTGGAAACGGCCGATCCTGATGTCGCCGAGCTCCTCGCGCACGCGAAGGTGCTCGGGATGGGACGCATAGGCCCTCAGCGCGGCGCTGCTGGTGAATTCGGACACGAGGACGACATCGCAGGCATAGTCGACATCGCTGACATCGAGACCGACCTCGATGTGGGTCAGGCCGTCGATCCGGCCTTTCAGGCCCTCGAACAGGGTCTTCACCTTGAGGCGGGCAGTGGTGCGCTCGGCAGGCGTTTCTGCCCGCAGCCGCCACATCACGATGTGCCTGATCGGCCCCGACATTCCCCGTGCGTCCTCGCCTGTCCGAGTTCTTGTGGGCGATTTTGCCTTGCGTGAAACGGAAATAAAGGTCAAAAAATGTAACTCTCTTTTCCGGTATACGTAAAAATGGACCGCTTGCTGCAGCTCGAGGTATTCGCCAGAACGGCCGAACTCGGCAGCCTGTCCAAGGCGGCGGAAGCCTTGCGGATGTCGAACGCGGCAGCGAGCCGGCATCTCAGCGCGCTGGAGGAGAGGCTGGCCGTTCGCCTGATCGAGCGCAACACGCGACGGCTGTGGCTGACCGAAGCCGGGCAGCAGTTCCTCCAGCGCTGCAGCGCGCTGCTCAACGAGCTGGCCGAAGCCGAAGACGCGGCGAGCGACCGCGCGCTGTCGCCGCAGGGGATGTTGCGCGTCACGAGCTCGCTCTCTTTTGCGACCATCTATCTCGCGCCGATGCTGCCGGCCTTCCGCGCTGTGTATCCAAAACTGAACGTGCAGATCATCGCCGCCAATCGCTACCCCGATTTCATCGAGGCAGGGATCGACGTGGCGATCCGCACGCGCGAGCACGAACCCGACTCCAGCATTGTCGTCCGCCGCATCGGGCAGATGCGGCGCGTGCTGGCGGCGGCTCCGTCCTATCTCGCCAGCCGTGGTCGCCCCATTCTGCCGGCCGATCTCGTGCGGCACGACATGCTGATCTACAATCTTGCCAACGATCCCTATTCATTGTCCTTGCGCAGCGGCAACGAGGTCCAGACGATTCGAATCGCACCGACGCTCGACAGCAACGACGGCCAGGTGATCAGGGGGGCTGCCCTTGCGGGTCTCGGGATACTGATCCAGCCGCTCTACATCGTGCAGGCCGACATCCTTGCCGGCAAGCTCGTGCCGATCCTTCTTGACTGGGAGCTGCCGCTGCTGACGATGAACATCGCCTATCAGAACCGCGTCCGACTGCCGGCCAAGATCAGGGTGTTTGCGGACTTTCTGGTCGAGCATATCGGCGCACATTCCGCTCCGGGAATCTGGATTGAGCCGCCAAAATAGAACGTCGAACTCTCGTAGTTCCCTGTGGCAATACGCGATCCATCGTCGGAGCACCAACTATCAGTTCCGGTCCGAACCGATGTCACTGGCTGGCCGGAAAAGATGAAGGTGGGCCAGCACTGGCCACCGTTAGCATGCGGCGCTAGTTATTATGCGCTCGCTTGCTGAGCAGAGGAGGTCGGCCAAGACAGAACGGTTCCGTTGTCCATGATCTGATAGTGGACGTTTGGATCCTGGAACATGGCCAGCGAGGAATTGAACGACGTTTGCGAACTGCCGGAAGAGCCACCTTCGCCGCCCTGGAAGGTGAAAGAGTTGTGGAAGTTCAATCCGGCAATGTCGCGGGCATCGGTGAATGAGACCGTATGGTTTTTGATCGCCTCAGCAAGGCCCGGCATGGAATCCGGGAAAGCCTGCGCAAGCGCCAACATTTTGGGCCCTTGCGTCTGATACCACTGGTCAATTTCTTGCGGCGTGGAGGGCACACTGAGCACGTTGCTGGCGGACGTGCTCCAGCTCTGGATCGTTCCGTCGGCCTGCGTGTGGGCCGCTTGCTGCGATTGCTGATAAGCTCCGCGGTCATCGAGGAACGAGGCGGCGCTCGAGCTTGCTTGCTGTGCATGACCGCTCAATTGCTCGAATATCGAGGTGTGATCGCCGGACACGTTGGCCGAGCCATCGGTCTTGGTGCTGCCATTACGGGCTGCTCTCACCTGGGCAATCAACTTGTCCGCAGCGACCTGCTCAGCCTGGGTACGTGCCAAGATTGCCTTCGCATGTGCGGAAAGGTCCACAGTGTCCTGAGGGGGATTGCTGGTCGACGGTGCGTTCGGGTACGCGGATGATTGCTCGCCAGATGCTCCAGATACGCGAACAGACGTTGTATCAGCAAGCAGTGACGCGATGGCGCTGTAAGAGTTGGCCGTGGCGATCGCAACCATTGTTAACCCCTCGTTTACTTATCAGCGTTGCGGCCCCCAAATACTACCAAACAACCACAGGTCGTGTCGAGAGGGGCATTTAGGTCATAAGCCCGAGGCAGACGCGCGCATCCATCATTGCGCGCACCGGTACAACAAGCACGGTTGCCGTTTGAGCACGGTCCGACGAAGAGCCGATTCGGGCCGTGCTATCCGCTCATGCCGTCATCGCGGTAAGCGATCGTCGAGAGGCCACGACCCCCTTGGATCGCTGAAGAGAACTCGCCTCGTCAAAGGACAACATCCGATCGATGTTTGATAACGAAAAAGACCCGAGCCACGACGCGTGGCGCTGACCTTGTTGGATATGAAAAAAACTTGATGCGAGTTCTTGCCAGGCGCGCACTGTCAGCTAATCGACTTCTATTCTGGGACTCTCGTCTCTATCAAATTAAGCGTCATGGGCCGTTACGGCGTGAATCCGCGTGATCGACCGACCGCTATTCCCGTGGTTTCATGCGAAGGGCGGGGCGGAGAGCAGCGAGGTTGTTCCTGTGCTGCTGTCGCATGAGATTCGGATCTCGGTTCCGGAAGGTGACACGCGCGCAGCGCGAACTTAAGCATCATATCCGACTTCGCGAGACGAAGCCTCATGGGTGCAGTGTGACAATCACCGGTTCGGCATCGGTGGTAATTTGTCGGTAATGTTGATCGATCAATCGGGAGATGGGTTCGAGGAATCAGGAAACATCGGCGTTTGACCGCCGCATCATCATCAAGGCTCGTCGTATGAAGATCCGACCCCGGTTCACAACCAATGATGCCCTATCGCTGTTCTTCACCGCATTGTTCGTTTTGACATGCAGCACTCTATTGGCGCGGCCGGTGCAGAAAAGCGGATCGTTCGAGCGTAGGTTGGTACAAGTCGGCAGCGCCAAAGCCCACCAGACGGTGCGGTGGTGATCTGTGGGAATGATATGGTTGAGATGCTCCTCGATAGCGAGCCACCGGCGAATATCGAACCCACAAATATGGAGGCCCGCGCAAAGGAGCGGGCGATCTATCGAGGAGCCGGCTTCGAAGCGGCTCGGTCGTGATCGATGACCTGATCCCTTGCATCACCTGGACCAGCCCCCTTGTAAACAGCACGTTGCCGCTCGAAATGAGAACAGACCGCGTAGCCGTTCCGAAAGCCGTCAAGCCGTCCTCTGCCAGCCGCGCTAACGCTGAAACGACCGTTCGCCTACCGCTGCCCGCGGGCGTCGTCATACACCGCATCGACTGGCCGGTGGCTATCTCCATTCTCGTCGGCCACCTCCTGGCGCTGATCGCTTTTGTACCGTGGACCTTTAGCTGGACCGGGGTCATCCTCGCAATCGTCGCTGCGCGGGTGATGGGATTGCTGGGTATCAACATCTGCTACCACCGTCTGCTCACCCATCGTGGCTTCAAATGTCCGAAGTGGTTCGAACACGTGCTCGCGGTCGTTGCTATTTGCTGCGTGCAGGACACGCCGGCCCGTTGGGTCGCCGTACACCGCCTCCATCATCAGCACACGGACGAACAGTGCGATCCGCACAGTCCTCTGGTCAATTTTCTCTGGAGCCATGTCGGCTGGCTCGTGCTGAAGAACCCCGATCTGAGGCGACTCAAGATCTACGACCGATACGCCAAGGATATTCTGCGAGACCCATTCTACGCGGCGCTGGAGCGCGATTGGCTCCAGCTCGAGATTATTCTCTTGCAGTGGGCAGTGTTCTTCGGCGCGGGTTTCCTTGCTGAAGTGGCCATAGGTGGCGCCGTGATGGACGCTGTCAAATTCGGGACTAGTCTTCTGATCTGGGGCGTGTTCGTACGGACGGTCGTTGTATGGCACCAGACCTGGGCGGTGAATTCTGTGGCCCACCTCTGGGGATACCGAAACTACCAGACAGACGAGGATAGCCGGAACAACATCATCATCGGCGTGCTGGCCCACGGTGAAGGCTGGCACAACAATCACCATGCGGATCCCCGCTCGGCTCGTCATGGTCACAAATGGTGGGAGTTGGACACGACGTGGTTGACCATTCGCTTGTTCGAGAAGCTCGGTCTCGCGACCGATGTTGTGGGGCCGAGTCCGCTGGTTATGTCCAAGGTGACTGGCCGACCGCCAAATACGATCGCGCAGGCTCGTGACACGCGAAGGCGCACGTCTTCGGAAGCGGACGACAGCTTAGATCGGGCGCAATCTGGCGGAGTTCAGCCGCCCCCGTGGGACTGATGATGCCCTTTTAGCAAATTCCCAACAGTCGCCGGGCCGCAACGTTCGCTTTCATCACCAGTTCAACAGCCATCAAGCAGCCGAAATGGGGTCGGTTGTCTGGACTTCGGTCAATGTTTGAGCGACCATATTCGAATTGTCGTACGCCAAATCCGGCGTTTGACCGGCAATGGTCGGAAAAGTCAATTTGATAGTCGTTCCGCCACCTGGTGTCTCGCAGATCGCGACACTGCCATTGTGAGTAACCATCACCTGGGAAACGATGGAAAGACCGAGACCAACCCCCTCGGCTCTGGTGTCTCCACGCCTGAACGGCTCAAGTAGAAGGTCTGGTTGGCTAACCTTCATACCTGGTCCAGTATCGATCACACTCAATTGCCCCGAGGGCGTGACCGTGACGAGAATAGGGCCGCTTGTCCCCGCGTGAAGCACAGCGTTTCGGATCAAGTTGGAAAGCGCAACGGCGATCGCCGCTTCCGAACCACGCACCCAGACTGCGTAACCTGGGTCAGTGAAAGCGATTTCACTTCCGCTTTTCAAAGCCATGGGCACGTGATCGGCCGCAACTCGGCGCGCGAGCGCCACAAGTTCTATGTCTGTACGTTCGGCGGGCTCGATCGAGATGCGCGCCAACTGAAGGAGCATGGTGACAATTGATGAGAGCTTCTGGTTTTCGGCAATGAGCTTGGTGCGAAGCTCGGGATCCGCGACCTGTTCTAGCGTGGTGCGCGTGTTGGTGAGAGGAGTTCGCAGCTCGTGAGCCGCGTTGGATAAGAACGCTCGTTGCGCGTTTGATGCACGATCAATTCGCGACAACGCTCGATTAAAGGCCGCTATTAGCGGTAGCAGTTCCGCCGGCGCGTCTTGTTCCGGCAACCGGCGACCGTCAGGAACACCGTCGATCATCTCGGCCGCGGTCGCGACCGCGCGGACCGGACGGGCGATCAGAGTCGGTACAAAGACCAGAGCCGTGAACGCCGTCGCGACGAGAACGATGAGGATCGGAAGCGCGACAAACGTCGCATCGGTCAGCGTCCCAATCATGAGCTGTGTTGCAGTGTAGGCGACACCCCCTGTCTCGATCCAGACTTCGCCGGCGGGCGTGTCTCTAACAGCCACCATCTTCTTGATGTTTCTGGTCTGACCATCGACCGCATAAGCAAGGAAACTTGTTCCCGGCTGCGACATGGGAGTCTTCTGTGGGCGCCATTTTGGTATTGGGCCAAAACTGACTTCTCCACTCTTATCGGACACAACGTACCAGAACGCTGGAAAGTCGCGAATGATCTTGTCGAGCCGCTTGGTCTGTTTGACCATCAACTGACCCTGCACGCTACGTACGATCGCCTCTTTCAGGGCGTCAGCGACGTCGGCGGCTCCCCAAGTGCCATCGTCATCACCGCCAAGTCGAATGAGCAAAGCGGCTGCGCACAACAGCATGATGGTCGTCACAACTCCGATGAGAGTTGCGGACAATACCGTGATCGAGCGACGAAGGCGTCTAAGCATTTGAAACTTCAAACTCATTATTCGCCGCTCAACAGATATCCAAGGCCACGGACGGGGCGGATTGCAATCTTGCAATTGGCTTCGCGAAGACGACGGCGCAGTCGGGAGACATGTGCCTCGATCGCGTTCGACTGGATTTCGTCCTCAAAGCCATAGGCCGCAAGCTCGAGCGTTTCGCGCAACACGACGCGTCCGGTCCGTCGAACCATGGCCTCCAAAATCGCGAGCTCGCGCCGAGGAACAACAATGGGATGCTGGTCGATGCAGACGACGCGATTGACGATGTCATAGCTCAGATTTCCGATGTTCACGACGGCACCCTTGTCAAGAAAGAGACGCCGCAGCACGGCCTTCGCTCTCGCCAGCAGTTCAATCGGTTCGAACGGCTTGGGAACATAATCATCGGCCCCGTCGTCGAGCGCGCGGGCGATGTCGATCGGATCGTCGAGCGACGTCAGCACGATCGTCGCGGGGCTCGGTTTCTGCTGTCTCAGATCGGGGAGCAGCGCCAGTCCGTCGCCATCCGGAAGGCCTCTATCGATCACGACGAGGTCGAAGTTCCGCACAGCAACCGCAGCCCGACCTTCGTCGAGCGTTGTGACCATGTCGGACGAGCCAAAGGCGGCCGCGAGCGCATCCCGAAGCCAGGGCCCCAGTTGGGGATCATCCTCCACGACCAGAACCCGCACCATCTTCTCCTAAGGCCTCTCAAAATCATAACTCCAATCATTACCGGTACATTGCAATAGGATTACGAGCCGGGACCGAAGTTGTGCTATTCGATAACATATTGATAACATGTTCATTTTCTGGTGATCGTTGCCTATTGCGGCCTCTTGAACGGGCCAATGGCGGCCGGGGCACGTACCCCGCTAGGTTGCTGGGCGCCCCGTTATAAACTGTGGATGTTCGAGAGACCTGGCTAGGGTGAGTTGAGTATCGCGGCGGATCGCATATTCGTGCGGCGCACGACAACGGCCTATCGGAGAGGCACGCCATTTCTCCGGAATTGAGATCGCGACACCTTCCCGAACGCCGGGCGAACGTTCGGAATAGGGCGAGCAAGTCTTGGAGCCAAATATCTAGATCGTCAATCCACGGGCGTGTCGGGTCCCGCGACCAACGCTATGCCAGCATGAGCGCGCAGCCGTTGGCCGCGTTGAGAAGGCGGCGCAAGAAGCTCCAAATTCGAGAGCTTGTCTTTTTTTGGGGTCCGAAACGTCGACATCACGCGTGACATTACAAGCGCATCGCAGACGGCGCTGTCCTCTGTTGAAGCCTGCGCCGTCTGCATTCAGCCGCCAGATGCAACGTCAAGGTTTACCATCCGGATGAGGCATCGTAGTACCCGTCGTGATAGCCGTTCGAATAGTCGTAACCCGGATACTCATAGCCTGAATAGCTCGGAACCTCGTAGTAGCGATACACGCGTACCCGTCGCCGATACGCCGGAACATAGACGTGGTCATCATCATAGACATAGGCTGGCGCGCGACGGGAATTCGCAATGGCAGAGCCGGCCAGTGCGCCAACGGCGAGCCCGCCAATCACGCCTGCTGCGATGGCGCCACCGTCACCGGCTTTCGCTCCTGTCGGTGAGAACGATGCAACAGCGATGAGTGCCGCCGCCGCGATCACGACTGGCTTATTCATGGGATGCTCCTTCCGGAATTGGTCGTACGATGCAGGGCAATCTGGCCTCGCAGCATTGCGATAGGATTACGTTGCCGATCTCCGATATCCTCAGGCTTTGCACGCTTGCCTTGGTCAGGCGCCGCGGTTGTTTCCACCAAGCCCTGGCGCATTGCTACGGCGGAAGCAGAACGCGCGGCGTCTAATCAATAGGGCAAAGGCGTTTTCTGGTCGGTAAGCTTCCCGTCTTGAGTTTGGAGAGCCCTTGCTGCGCCACGACGTCGCATCGCAAACAATGCAACAACATTGCGCTTGAGCCCGGGCAGGCCTAACAAGTCCGATTGAACGGCGAATACGTGGCTGACGAACTCGAAGTTCCCCGCCCGCGCCGTCGTCTGCCGCATCCAATCAAGGCAGTCGGCCTGGTCCTGGAAACAGAGGGCTGCCCAGCCGCGCTCCATAGCCGTCTTGTTGGGCAATTCCCATCCGGAGCCGTCGGCGAAATCTTGCGTATATTGCGGATGGTCAGGACTGTAAAAAGCGGCGACAAATCCAAGGCTGTCGTTGCCGCTGACAACCTCAAGTAGAATTCCCGTCAGCGCGTGCCACTGGCGGGTAAGTTCATTCGCGGCCTCGCGGTAGAAGGTGCGCCCCTCCATATAACCGTAGCTGTTACGATACAGCGCATGGAGCGGAGCGGCGATCACGACCGCTACCGCAGCGATGCATGCCACAAGGACCGTCGCGTTGACAGTGTGGAATCGCTCAATGCGATAGCGTGTGCTGCACACGATGAGAATGGCGAACAGGAATAGCCCCTGCAAGGCCCACAGGGATGGCAAATCGGTGCCGATCGCGAGCGATGTGCAGACGGGCAGGGCGATCGTCCCGAGTGCGACATAAAAAAGCAGTCGGAGGCCTGAGTTCATCGCGGAAAAATCCTGGCCAAAGCGCTTGAGGCGGTCACCGGAAATCATCACCCAGACGATGGCGGAGACACTCATCGCGGCCGCTAGTCCCGCCAGGAAGGAGATGACATCCCGAAGCGACGTCTGTAGATCAGCGCCAGTGTGTGCCAGTGCATAGGAGAACGGCGGCGCTCCGGTTTTTGCGAGCCAGTAGATATGCGGCGAGAGCGTAATGAGCCCGGTCGCTGCTGAGATCCAAGGTGAAGCCGTCGTGAAATATGTGCGCCGCAAGGGATGAGCCAAGGCAGCCAGGGCAAAACTGGCCACCAGGAAGATAGAGTAATATTTCCCCAACATCGCCACCGCGGCGGCAAATCCGGCCGCAATTGCCCAGCGCGTGGTCCTTGTTTCGAAGGCCCGCAGAAAGCAAAAAGTCGCGAGTGGCCAGGTCGCCAGCAGGACGGCATTGGCATTGAAGCGTTGGGCGTGGAACTGATACGCAGGAGTTAACATGAGCAGGAGCAGTACAATCAATCGCTTATGCCCGGTCACGAACTGTTTCGAGATGAGATCGACAAACCAGAGCGCCAGCGCAGCGTTCGACATTGCCATGAACTGGAGCGACCAGTTGGTAGGAGGAAAGATCGAACTCCAGGCGCCCGTGACCCAACCCATCAGCGGCGGATGCTTGACGTAGCCCCATGCAAAGTGTCGGCCCAGGGTCCAGGTCTCGAGCACATCAGGATGCAGGCCGGCGCCGAGATAGGCAATCGACAAGCCGACGGTCCAAACAGCGACAAAGCAGAGGAGTAGAAGGGGCACCGACCAACCCGCTTCGACACCCTCCAGCCATGGTATGAAAGGCCGACGCCATCGCGCGGGGCAGCGATCCGACCGTTTGGCCATGACGGAGAACGGAAAAACTGCCGGCATATCGTTCACTGGGGACACGAGGGTAGGGACAAAGACGGTAGCGGTGTGCATCGACCCGATCGGGCCCAAAGACCCTCCGAAATGATAGAACCGCGCTTGAGGTTGGCTCGAGCGCCATGGCGATATGTTCGCACTTGATCGTCATGGGCCTTGATCGTGTGCCCGCTTTGCTGCCTTCGACAGCGCCTCTCGGGCGGTGGTCCGACTGGATTTGTGTGCAAACGCTTACCAGAGGCTTACGTGCAATAGTCTGGGCGCTGGATGTGGGCGAGCATCACACCAATGTTCTAAGGGAATTTCAGGCAGTCAAATACGGTGTGAACGGTCGCCTGAATGAACCATTCCAAAAATGAGCTGATAAGGCAGTCGGGCAGCCTTTGTTCGATTGCAGCGCGCCCTGAGTCTCGCCAGCGACGGCCGTAATCTATCGGTAATGTAGGTAGGCGAGATCAGATAAGAGTGACGGACTGTAGGGGCATAGAGAAGTTCGCGGCTATTGTGGTTGCAGCGCCGATGTGACTTGGACTTTGTCACCCGAGGAGGCTCACTCTTGCGATAGCCGATTGATTGCCGCAGCCCTCATCGGAGAGGTTGCCTTCGGTACTTCGGGCGGCGTCGAAGCTAGTCCCCTCCGCCACAACGCATGGGGGGCTTGCGTAGCAAGCGGCGGCTAAGGCTGCCGTGGCCATGAGCCCTCTGGGTTCAGCTCAGTTGGGGTACGCGCGGCGGATCGCAACTCACCAGATTCGACCTCGGGCAGCACCGTAGTCCCACGCGGTGCATCGCCCGGTGAGCAGGCCGTTCGGGCGCGTCTCCCAGCCCCCGTGACTCCCGGACGGCCTGCAGCGGGAATTGTGTCCATGTGAAGTCTGGTCCCGCTAATCTCGGGATTCAACTCTAGAGGAGGCGCGGAGGCGGGGACCTCAGATTACGTCGATTGATGCCTGCCGGTTCGCGGCAAGCGCCCAGTGCATTGGCTGTCCGATTACGGCGGCCAGGCCGGCTTTCCCGCGAGAGGTGCGCCCAAAAGTTCCAATTGTTTCTTGGCGGCCGATCAGTGGATGGCCGCGTACATGATCTTTTCCTCTGTCGCTTCGAGCGCAGAGAATTCCTCGACGACCTTGCCCTGTCGGGAGACGAGGATCCGATCCGACAACGCCATGATCTCCGGTAGATAGGAGGAGATCACAACGACAGCCTTGCCGTCGTCGGCCAGCCGGTTGATCAGTTCGTGAATCTCGACGATCGCACCGACGTCGACGCCGCGTGTCGGCTCGTCGAAGATGATCAGCTCCGGATCCTGGATCAGCGATTTGGCAATGACGATCTTCTGCTGATTGCCGCCCGAGAGCTCCACTACCTTGATGTCGTCGCCAGTGGCGCGGACCTTCAGGCGCTCGATCCAGGTCTTTCCGACCGCATTGCTCTCCCGTCGCGACAGCCAGGCCCGTCCGGACGGGAACTTGGCGAGCAGGCCGAGATAGATGTTGCGTGCGATCGAGGCGGTCTCGAAGAAGCCCTCGACCTTGCGGTCTTCGGTCACGTAGGCGATGCCGTCCCTCACGGCCGGCGCAGGCGCGCGGTAGCGTACCGGGTTGTCGTTGAGCAGGATCTCGCCGCCATGAAAGAAGTCGCGCTTCATGACGCCCGACACGATCTTGAAGGTCTCGGTTCGGCCGGCGCCGACCAGGCCGAACACCCCGGTGATCTGGCCGGCGAACACCGAGAGCGAGTTGTTCTTGACCATCGGCGCCATCTTCAGATTCTGCACCGACAGCACGCGCCGTCCTGCGGTGCGCACCTTGTCCTTGCGCGCGCCGTAAAGCGTGTTGGAGAGATCGCGCCCGACCATCGCCTGGACGATGCGCGTGCGATCGAACTTCGACACATCGTCGGTCACGACATGCTTGCCGTCGCGAAGCACGGTGATGCGGTCGGCCAGCAGCAGTGCCTCCTCCAGCGCGTGCGAGATGAAAACGATCGACACGCCGCGCTTTTTGAGATCTCGTACCAGATCGAAGAAATATTTCTTCTCCTCCGGCGTCAGCGTCGCCGTGGGTTCGTCAAAGATGATGACTTTGGCCTTGTGCAGCACGGCGCGAGCGATCTCGACCATCTGCTTCTTGGCCGCACCAAGGCCGCTGACCGTCGCCGTCGGCGTCACATCGAAGTTGAGCGATTGCAGGAACTGCTGGGCGGCGATGTAGATGCCGCGGAGGCGGTTGTAGAGCTGCTCCTGGCCTAGGAACAGGTTTTGCGCCACGGTCATGGTTGGCACGAGGCTGTTCTCCTGGAACACCATCGCAATCCCGAGCTGACGCGCCTCGAGCGGCGTCTTCGGTGCGACCGTGACGCCGTCCACGGTCATGGCGCCCGATGTCAATGTCACGACTCCGGCCATCACCTTTGTCAGCGTCGATTTGCCTGCACCGTTCTCGCCGACCAGAGCGTGGATCTCGCCGCGCCGCAGCTCGAAGTCGACGCTCTCGATCGCCGGCACGCCGGCATAGAGCTTGGTTGCCTTCGACAGCGACAGAATGACCTCGCTCATGCGCGGATCCCTTCATCCAGGTTCGCAAGCGGCAACTTGAGGACGCGTCCCGGTCCTTTGGCGATCATGACGAGGTCCCGGCCGAACTCGACGGCGGCGACGACGCCGTGATTGACCCCGTCGGCGCGGCTGTGCAGCGAATAGCGCGGCGAGCCGTCGGCGGCGAGGCGGATGACGAGACCATACGACCGCGGTGGGGCCCAGGGCTTCATGATTCCCATGGTCTTGATATGCGCGCCCTGCAGCGGCTCCTTGAAAGAATGGCCGGAGCTGAGTCGCGGCGCCACCCAATAGTCCGGCTCGATCTCCGTAATCATGCGGCGTCGGAAAGCGCTCTCGCGCAGCACGAACTCGACGAGCTGCGTGCGGGCGATGAACGCCGTCAGCCAGAATCCTCCGCCGCCGGCCGGTGTAAGTCGCGACGGATAGACGGGCAGGCGGCCGAGCACGGTTTTTCGGGTCCCGTCCGGTGCGATCGCGATCAGGCGGTGCCGCCAGCTCTCGCTGACGAGCACGTCGCCGCCGTCTGCAACAGCGCCGAAGGCGTAGCCAAGACCGCTGGCGAGCTGCTTCGTTGTGTGTGTCTTTGGATCGAGTTGGAACACGCGTCCGGTGGCGCCGAGCTCCATCAGGTCACGGGCCCAGTCGCTGAAACCCCGCACCGTCGAGCCGTCAGTCGCAATCAGCGTACCATCGGCTGCGGGCGCGAGCGCGTTGACGGCGTTCAGATCACCCGTAAACACCGACGTTGGCGTGCCGGCTTTGATGTCGTCGTAGACGCGAACCTCCGTTCCGCCGAGCGCCACTGCCAATCCTCCAGCGGGAAGCATCGCGAGCGCGGAGATCGGCCGCTCGAATGTTCGGATCTCGGCCGGCGACGATCCCGCTAAACGCACCAGCCTCAGCCCGTCGGCGATCAGCAGCGCGTCGCCGTCGACCGCAAGATCTTCCGGCGCGTCGCATGCGAGCAGCGTCTCGGCCTGCTCGAGCAACTGATTCGGCTTCAAGGCCCCGTCGAACGATGGCACAGTGATGGTCGCATCGCCGCGGCCGAGAAAGCGGTTGGCGAGCTCGCTGATGGTGGCGATCACGACGGCTTCCTCCAGCGCTTGTCGTAGTGCACGAAGTCGGGATCGGCATTCTCCAGCTTGAAGCGGCCGATCCGGTTATTGGCGATGCCACCGAGATAGAGATAGCCGCGGTGCTCGCGCATCGACGTGATCATCGGATGGTTGACGCCCTTGAGGTCCCAAAAGGATTCCAGGATCTTGCCCTGCTCGTTGAACTTGACGACACAACCTGTGTTGATGTTTGGAAACAACCATTCGTCGATCGGCACCCGCTTGGCCATGCGCCGGCGAAAGCCGGGCATCTTCCAAGCCAGATCCAGCGATGGGCTGCGCATGCCGACCAGCGCCAGCCAGTAATTGCCGTCGGAAGCGAGATTGATGTTGTCGGGATAGCCGGGCAGGTTGTCCATCACGATCTCGACGGCCCCCTTCCTGGGGCCGGCAAACCAATAGCGCTTGATGGAGCAGCCGAAAGTCTCGGCAAACAGGATCGACTGCCCGTCGCTCGCGACGGCGACGCCGTTCGGGAATTTCAATCCGCGCAATGCGGTGTGCGTCGCGCCGGTCTTGGTGTCGTAGCAGATGATGCGGCCGTTGCCGCGCGCTTCCAGTCCGTCGACCGGCCATTCGTCCATCTCGTAGCGCACCGTCGCCTCGGAGAAGAAGATCAGCCCGTCATCGGTGATGTCGAGATCGTCAGCGAGCCGCAGGCGGCTGTCGTCGTTCACTGAATATAGGCTGCGGTTGGTCTCGTCCGTGGCCTTCTGCACGATGCCGTCGGGCGTGATGCGATAGAGGCCCATGCCGCCGATGCAGACGTAGAGATTGTCCTGCCGGTCGAACGCCATGCCGAGCGGCTGGCCGCCGATATGGGCGAAGACCTCCATGCGCTCGTAATCGGGCGGGAAGAACCGGATGATGTCGCCGTGACGCGATCCGGCATAAAGCACGTCGTTGCGGTCGAGGATGACGTCCTCGGGCGCCTCGATCCGCCCGAGCCCGATCAGCGAGACGTTACGGAGCTTGTCGTTTTGCTCGAACGGTCCGCCTTGGCCGATTTCGGTCGGAGGTGGTGGGGGCAGCGCATGGTAGGTCGGTGCGACATAGACCTTGCTGATGATGCGGGTGCGATTCTTCTGCCAGCGGATGTCGATCATCGCGGCCGCCAGCAGGATGCTGGCGAGCGCCATTCGGTTGACGCCGCCGCGCGCGTTCATCGCCGTCAGGCCGTTGGTAATCAGAAGCACGACCAGCACGCCGACCAGCGATTTGACGACTGAGCCCTTGCCGCCGCCGAGCGTGATGCCGCCGAGAACGGTGGCGGTCAGAACGATCACCTCGAGGCCGACGCCGATGTCGCCTCCGACCGTGCCCAGACGCGCGGCAAAGAACAGGGCCCCGATGCTCGTCAACACGCCGCTCGCGACATAGCACAGCGCGATCGTTCGCCGCACCGGAATGCCGGAGTTATAGGCGGAGCGGCGCGATCCGCCGATCGCCGTAATGTGCCAGCCCGGCCGCAACCGCGTCAGGAAGATATGACCGAAGATGGCGACCACGATGTACACCAGCGCCACGCTCGGCACCCCGAGCACGTCTCCGCCGCCGATGAAATTCCATGAGGGAATATCGGGAAACGCCGATGCGATGGCGTTCGAATAGCGCTGGATCAGGAGATCGAACGCCGAGCGGTAGATGATCAAGGTGATCAGCGTGGTGATGAAGGCGCGAAGCCTGAGATATCCGATCAGCAGGCCATTTACGGCGCCCAGCAACCCGCCGACGACCATGGTCGCGATAATCACGGCGGGAACGGGCCATTCCAGCACATCAAGCAGGTAAAGCGCACAGAAGTCGGTGAGCGCAAACATGGAGCCAACCGACAGGTCGATGCCGCCGGCGATGACGACGAGCCCCATTCCCAGTCCGATGAAGCCGATCTCGCCTGCCTGCCGCGCCGTGTCGGCGAGGCTGGACGGCGACAGGAAGTGCTCGAGCGACCGACTGAGTGCGAAGCCGACGATCAGCAGCAGGATCACCGGAACGGCGGTTTCGGTCCATCTCTTGGACAGGACCTCGCCGAGGAGATGGTCCGGCCAGTATCGATAGCGCAGCCTGGTCAGTGTCTCGCGCATCTGCCTTCCGTGGATCATTCCCGATTGCATAGATGGAGCGCGCTCCGCTGCAAACGGAACGCGCTCCGGCGTGGCGGACTACTTCTTCAGATCGGAGAGATTCCAGCACGCCGTCTGGCTGTCGGCGTTGTCCTTGGTGATCGGAATCAGCGTCGTGTATTCTGAGCCTTTGATGGAGCCGGGCTTGGCGCCTGACGACAGCAGCCACTTGATCGTCCCGGCCATCTGCGCCGCTTGTGTCGGCACGTCGTAGCTCATATCGAGGTCGAACGATCCGTTCTTGACCAGCTCACAGGCGCCCTTGCGTTCGCCACCGCCTGATGTTGCCAGGAACACCTTGCCCGTGAGACCGGCTTCCTTGATGGCGGCAGCGGTGCCGATGTCCATGCCGTCCCAGAAGCCGACGATGCCGCAGAGATCGGGATTCTGCTTCAGTACCGTCTGCGTGATCGCCTTGGCCTTCGCGGCATCCCAATCGGCGGCCTGGCTGGAGACGACCTTGATCTCCGGATGCTTGGCGAGGACATTCTCGACGCCCTTGAGCGTGTAGGCGCTGGCGGCGGCGGACAGCGCGCCCTGGATCACTGCGATCTTGTTCGATTTGCCCTCGCAAGCCTTCACCACGCCCTCGGTCTGACGTTCGCCGATCTCGATCCAGTTTGCGCCGACGAAGGCTGAGCTGCGATAGGCCGAGCCCATGTTGATCTGGATGACGTAGATGCCTTCATTCTCGGCGCGCTGCAGCAGCTTGGCGTAGGTCTGGACGTCGGGGTTATGGATCACCATGACCGCAGGCTTCTCGGAGATCAGCGAGGTGACGGCCTGCGCGCCGGCATTGGTGTTCCAGTTGGGATCACGGATCTCGAACTTGACGCCGTAGGGTTCGAGCTCCTTCTTCAGGCCGGCATACCAGCCTTCGGTGAGATCGAAGTTCATGGCGACCGGCACATAGGCCACCGTCTTGCCGGCCAGCGCCTCGCGGAAGGATTTCTGGAACGGCTCGTCGAGCCCCTGCTGGGCGAGCGCCGGCACGGCAACGCTCGCAAACGACAATCCGGCGATGATCCCACATGCAAACTGATGAGCGCGCAGCATTGTTTCCTCCTTGCTTGATGCTTTGATGCTTCGGCGGCCTAGATGTCGCCTTGCTGGGCAGTTTCTTCGTTCCTTGGATTTAAGAATGTGTCCGTGATGACCGCGATCAGCAGCACGACGCCCTTGATCAGGTTCTGGCCGGCATAGGGGATGTTCAGGATGGTCATGCCGTTCAGCATGGTCCCGATCAGCAAGGTGCCGATGATCACGTTGACGACGCCGCCGCGTCCGCCCGACAGCCCGATCCCGCCGAGCACCACAACGAGAATGACGTCATAGATCAGGGTCGAATTGAAGATGCGGGTCGGCATCGAATTGACGGATGCTGCCATCACCAGGCCGGCGAAGCAGCCGATCAGTGCCGCTAGCACATATTGGAGCACGACAATCGGCCGCGACGGAATACCGGTAACGCGCGCGGCGAACGGATTATCGCCGATGGCATAGATGTAGGCGCCCCAGCGGGTCCGGCGCAGCAGTACGAACACCACGAGGCAGGCGATCGCAAACATCACAATCGAGGTGGGGATGCCGAGAATGCTGCCTTGCCCGAGCCGTTCGAACCCTGCCATGCTGTCGCTCCACTGCACGACGTCGAGCTGGAACAGCGCGGCCTGGCCGAGCCCCGCGACGAACAGGCCGGTGGCCAGTGTTGCAAACAGCGGGGGCACTTCGGCGTAGGCAATGAGCCAGCCGTTGACCAGCCCAATCGCAATCGAGAGCAGGCCGGCGGCCAGCAGCGATGCGGGGAGCGAGTGCCCGTTCTGCACCATCTGCAGCACGAGCCCGCCTGGAACCGCGAGCGTCGCGATCAGCGAGAGATCAATGCCTCGACCGATCACCACGATCGCCATGGCGAGGCCGAGGATCCCGAGCACGGCGACGTTCTGCAGCAGCGTCAGCATGTTGTCGGCGGTGAGGAAGCCGTTGAGGAAGATCGAGAATGCGAGGAACAGCGCCGCGAAGACGACGAACACGATTTCCTGCTGATTGAACCGAAAACGCTTCATCATTTGCTCTCATCGACTCCGGATTGAGCGAACGCGCCTGGCGACGTGCCCTCGATCCGATAGGTTTGCGGCAGCGCGGACAGGCTCTCCGCGAGCTGGTTCAGCAGTGCTTTGTCGTCGCAGCCGACCGACACGCGGACGACCGTGTTCAGCCTGTCATCCTTGTCGACCTGGATCTCTGCAGACATGGCCGTGCCGAAGATGCGCTCGATCTCTGTCCTCACCTTCTCCTGGATGGCGAGGTCGCGCAGCGTCGGCTTGAAGATCTTGCCGACGGCGGTGACCGGCAGCGCGTCCAACAGCACGACGCGCTTCGGCCGCGCAGGCGGTTCGTGGACGTTGAGTTCGAGATGTTCCTGCAGCCGCGCGATATCGATGGTCTGGTTCGGCGAGGGTACCACAAAAAGAATCGGAACCTCTCCAGCGTAGGCATCTGGCATGCCGACCGCCGAGCTTATTTGCACGCCGGGAAACGCATTCGCGACGTCTTCGATCGCCGCGGGATCGATGTTGTGTCCGCTACGGACGATCAGATCCTTTTCCCGGCCGGTGAGAACCAGCCGCTGATCTTCGGTGAGATAGCCGACGTCGCCGGTGATGATCCAATGATCGTCGGTGAGGACGCCGCGGTTGTGCTTGGGATCGACATAGCCAGGAAAGACCTGCGGGCCCTGGACCAGCACCAGGCCGCTAGTGAGCGGCGGGCACTCTCTGGCCATATCTGCATCCCCGAGCGCCACGATCCTGGTTTTCGCAAACGGCGCCCGGAAGCCGACGCTGCCTTGAAGCGGTTCGCCCCGTCCCGGATTGAAGGCGATCGCAGCGGCAGTTTCCGTCATGCCGTAGGTTTCGAACAGCTTGATTCCGGTCCGAGCCTGGAAGCGATCGCTGATCGCTTTTGGCAGCACCGCGCCGCCGGTCAGCGCCATCCTGACCGTGCTGATATCGCAGTTGCCGATCGGCACCTCGGCAAGCGCGGCGATGGATGTCGGCACGCCACTGACGATGGTCGCGCGGTAGCGTGCCACAGTGCGCCAGTAGTCGCGGATGGCCTCCGGGCTTCTCAGGCTGTAGGGCGAGGGGATGATGACATGGCCGCCGGCTGCAAGGATCGAAAGACCGACGGTCATGGTGCCGCCGACGTGAAACAGCGGAAATCCGTTCAAGGCGGTGTCCTGCTCGTCCAGCCCGTGAACCTGGGCAAAACTCCAGGCGGCATGGATCTGATTTCCATGCGTCAGGCGAACCAGCTTCGGACGTCCAGTCGTCCCTCCCGTATGAAACAGCGCGCACACCGACTGGCGATCGTGCGACGGCTCGAAATCCAGTGTGTCGCGCTGGCCTGCATTCGCCTGATCAAAGTCCACCAGTCGGCCCGTGAGACCGCCGCTCTCGCCGACGACCAAGATCTGCTGCAAGGCTCTGACTCGTGCGCCCACCTTGCTCGCCTTGCGCCAGATCGCCGGATCGGCGGATTCTGACGGGATCATCAGCACGGAGGCATTCTGCGCTTCGAGCAGGTCGACGATCGCGTCTTCGTTCAGCAGATAGTTGATCGAGCTTGCGACGCCGGCGACCTGGGCGCCGAGTAGCGCGGGAAATATCTGCGGCAGGATAGGGCAGAGCACCGCAACCGTCGGCCCGTCAGGTGTGATGCCGTAGGATCTGAATAAGTTCGCCGCGCGGGATATTTCGGCCAGCAGTTGACAATGTGTGAGGCCGACCTCAGGAGATTCGGGAGGAGTCATAACCGTCAGTGCGGGCCTGTCGGGGTGCAGTCGCGCCGTGGCTTCGAAGAGGTCATGGAGATTGCGTGCCGGGACGAGGGAATCGTAAGACAGACGCTCCAACGCCTCGATATCGGCAATGGACCTCACAGGTCTGGTGAACCTTGTCGTGATCGTTGAAGCCTGGCCGAAAACCATTGCTGCTATCCTTGGAGCAGCCGTTCGCGCGGTCCGGTGCCGACCCCGGCGCGTACAAACGCATCCCTCCCATTTTTTGTGTCCATAGCTTGCCATCCCCGATGAGGCTTGCCCGGGAGCGCAAAGCTTTTGCGTCTGCGCGCAAAGTTCGCTTGCGCAGCGCGGATGGAACTCTAGAATTTGATTGCTCGCGGATTTGTGCAGCGCGCAAGGGTCTCGCACCTGCAGCAAGGGCGACCAATGGATCTGGTGTTCACGACGGATGAGTTGGAGCCGTCCAAGCGCTACGCGGCTTGGCAGGATGCCATTTGCGACGTTTATGTGCATGTCGACGTCAACGCAGAACGGCGCTCCGACTATGAAGGCTTCGTCCGGGAAGCGCGGTTCGGCACTGTGACGATGACGGACGTGCTGTTGTCTGAGCAGAGGATCACGCGGCGCGAGCGACACATCGCGAAGCTCGACAAGGATTGTTACTATGTCGAGTTCGTACAGCGCGGGAAGGTCAACATCCTCCAGGCAAGTCAGACGCTGCTATCCAATCCCCGTGTCGGCGCGATCTTCTCGGCGTCCGAGGCCTATGATCTGGAATGCGTGGGGAAGGTCCGGTCGCTCTATCTGGAGATCCCGCGCAAGGAATTCGCGGCGCGATTCAGCGAGAGCAAGCTTCCCGTTGCGATGACCATCCCGACCGGGCGTGGGCTTGGCCGCATTGCCGCAGAATTCTGCGCGACCATCGCAGCCCAGGGATCATCGCTTGACGAGACCGTCAGATCCCGGCTCGGCACCGAGCTGATGGATGTCCTCGCACTTGCGCTCGATATGGGCGATAAGGACGAACTCTCGGAGGATGCCACTGCACAGAAGAGTCGTCTGCGCTCGGTCAAGGCCTGGATCGAGCAGCATCTCACCGATCCCGATCTTTCGCTCGAGACGATTGCGAAGAGCAACGGCGTCTCGTTGAGGCATCTTCATTATCTTTTTCGCCTGACGGACATGTCGGTTTCGGAGTGGATCACGGATCGCCGTCTGCACCGATGCTACGACGTCCTGACACGGCCGGAGCTGCGTTCGCTTTCGGTCACCGAAGTCGCCTATCGATTCGGATTCAGCAGCTCGTCGCACTTCAGTACAGTGTTTCGGAAGAAATTTGGACATAGCCCGTCTGACCTGCGGCGGCGCTAGGCCTATCGGAGGTTCGCAGAGAACATCGAGATCAGCACTCCAGAGATCGTCAGTCTCTCAGATCGCTTCCGGAACCATTCGGATCGCGCCGCACGGACACTCCTGGGCGCAGATGCCACAGCCTTTGCAATAGTCGAGGTTGATCTGAAAGCCGTTGCCCGGGCCAAGCTTGATCACGGCATTATCGGGGCATACGCCGTAGCAATTGTCGCACTCGAAGCAGTTGCCGCAGCTCAGGCAGCGGCGCGCCTCATAGAGCGCGTTGCTCTCGTCCAGTCCCTTGACGACCTCCTCGAAGGTCGAGGTACGACGCGCGGTTTCCAGGATCGGCTGCAGCGTCTTCGGCGCCTCGCCGTAATACCAGGTGTTGAGCTTGTCGGCCGTGGCGATCTCATGTTTCGGCGCCGGCACGTGCGCTTCGCCACGCAGCCAGGCGTCGATGTTGCGGGCGGCTTTCTTGCCGTGCCCAACCGCCACCGTGACAGTGCGTTCCGACGGCACCATGTCGCCGCCGGCAAAGATGCCGGGTACGCCGGTCATCATGTTAGGGCCGACCTGCACCACGCCGTTTTTCACGTCGATGCCGGGGATGCCTTCCAGCAATGAGAGATCGACGTCCTGACCGAGCGCGAGCACGACGGAATCGGCCTCGAGCGTCTCGAACTCGCCGGTCGGCTGTGGAAAGCCTTTGTCGTCAAGTTGCATCTTCTCGACGGTGATCGATCCGGCCTCGACATTCTTGATGGTCGACAGCCATTTCATCATGACGCCTTCGTCCATCGCTTCCTCCAGCTCGAAATCATGGGCCGGCATCTTCTCGCGGGTGCGGCGGTACACGATGATGGCTTCCTCCGCGCCGAGCCGCTTGGCGGTGCGCGCGACGTCGATCGCAGTGTTGCCGCCGCCATAGACCACGACGCGCCGGCCGAGCAGCGGCTTGTCCTCGCCTTCCATCGAGCGCAGCACCAGCACGGCGTCCAGGATCCTGGCGGCTTCTCCGGCCGGAATGTAGGCGCGCTTGGCGATGTGAGCGCCGACGGCCAGGAAGGCCGCATCGAAGCCGCCCTCGGTCATGACATCGCTGATATTGGCGACCTTGGCATTGTACTCGATGGCGACGCCGAGATCGGTGATGCGCTTGACTTCCGCATCCAGCACGTCGCGCGGCAGGCGGTATTTGGGAATGCCGAAGCGCATCATGCCGCCCGGCAGCGGACCGGCCTCCTTGATCGTCACGCCGTGGCCGAGCCGCGCCAGGTGATAGGCCGCCGACAGGCCGGACGGGCCCGCGCCGACCACCAGCACCTTCTTGCCAGACGGCTGTGCGGTCTGCTTGAACGACCAGCCGTTCTTGATTGCGAGGTCGCCCAAGAAGCGCTCGACAGAATTGATGCCGACAGACGAATCGAGCGCCGCACGGTTGCAGGCGCTTTCGCACGGGTGATAGCAGACCCGCCCCATGATCGCGGGCAGCGGATTGTTCTCCGTCAGCGCGCGCCAAGCGGCCTCGTAGTTGCCGCTCTCGGCGTAAGCAAGCCAACCCTGGATGTCTTCTCCGGCCGGACAGGCGTGATTGCAGGGCGGCAGCCGATGCACATATTCGGGCCGCAGCGTGCGCCATGATCCGGTGTGATTGATGAGCGAGGTGCCGACATCAAGGGTAATGGCAAAGGGATGTTCCATGATCGCGATCCTCACTCTTCGTCGGCCGCCGCGTTGCCCAAGCCGTATTCCGCGATGTTGGCGTCGCAGATCGCCTGCAGTCGTGCCACGCGGGGGTCTTCGCGGCCGCCTCGGAACAGATGTGCGAAGCGGCGTTGCAGCTTCAGATAGTCTTCCACCGGCACCTGGCGCCGGATCTTGCGCACCTGCGTGACCTTGCCGTGCTCCGCCTCGAAGATCGGATAGAGGCCGCATTCCACGGCAAGCCGCGCCAGGCGGATCGTATCCTGTGATGCCGCGCCCCAGCCGAGCGGGCAGGGCACGTCGATCTGGATATAGCGGGCGCCGTGAATGCTCATCGCCTTGATGACCTTGCGCTCGAGATCATGCAGATCGGCGACCGTCGCCGTGGCGACATAGGGAATATTGTGGGCGACGGCGATACGGGGCACGGATTTTCCGGTCCCGAACACATTGCCCGGCTCGGGCCCGACCGCAGGCGTGGTCGCGGTGCGGGCGGTCGGCGGCGTCGCGGAGGAGCGTTGCACCCCCGTGTTCATGTAGCCTTCGTTGTCGTAGCAGATGTAGAGCACATCATCGTTGCGCTCGAACATGCCGGACAGGCATTGAAAGCCGATGTCGGTGGTGCCACCGTCGCCGCCCTGCGCGATCACGCGCACGTTGCTGCGCTTCTTCACGCGCATCGCCGCCGCGACACCGGTTGCGACCGCGGCCGCGTTACCGAACAGCGAATGCAGCCAGGGCAGTTGCCAAGACGTCTCCGGATAGGGTGTGGTGAAAACTTCCAGGCACCCGGTCGCGTTGACCGCAATCAGGTTGTTGTTGGTGGCACGCATCGCCGCGTCGATGGCATAGCGCGCACCGAGCGCCTCGCCGCATCCCTGACAGGCGCGATGCCCGCAGGTCAACGCATTGGATCGATCGCGGGAGGCCTGAACCGAGCGCTCGGCTTCCGCGACCAGCCGGTTGCCGACGGTGAAAGTTCCCTTCTGATAGTATTTCAGCTTCTGGACGGCGTCCTCGGGGGCGAGTGTCGCGACGGGATCGGTCATGACATGTTCCTCGGCAAAATCCTTGGCAAGATCCTTGGCAACATCCTTGGGATCGCCTCACTCGGTGGCCGGCAGGCCGGATGCGATGGCGAGCTGGCGCAGAATGTTTTCGGCTGTCGGTCCCGAACGACGGCTCTTGCGCCTGCGATGGATCTCGCGGCCCACCACGCGCTCGTTGAGGTCGAGAAAATGTGTGCCTTCCCAGGGCTGCACGGTGGCCTGCCGGAACAGATGATGCAGCGAGGCGCGCGTGATCGGCCTGCCGCCGAGCCCCGCCACGGCGGAGTGCAGCCGCGGCGCACGAGGCAGATTGCGCAACGCGACGCCGACATTGTCTGCAAGCTGGCCGCCCATGCCGACTGCGACGCTCTTCTCGACCACGACGACGTCCTTGGCGCCGGCAAGCGCGGCGCGCAGCGCTTCGACCGGAAACGGCCGGAACGAGACGATGGTTACGAGCCCGATGCGGATGCCGTCGTCGCGCATCTCATCGATCGTGTCCTTGATGGTGCCGCAGACCGACCCCATCGCGACCACCAGCAGTTCGGCATCTTCAGTGCGATAGCAGCGCAGCAGTCCGCCGGATTCGCGCCCGAATTTCTCGGCGAACTCGCGGGCGAATTCGGGAATGAGCCCGAGCGCCTGGGTCTGTTTGTAGTGCGCGAGGAAACGGACCTCGGTGAAGGCGTCGGGCCCGACCATCGCGCCGATCGAGATCGGAGCTGCGGGATCCAGCACCTGCACGGGATCATAGGGCGGCAGATAGGCATCGACGGTCGCCTGGTCGGGAATGTCGATTCGTTCCACCGCATGGGTCAGGATGAAGCCGTCGACGCAAACCATCGCCGGCATCGACAGCTCTTCGGCGATTCTGAAGGCCTGGATGTGCAGATCGACAGCTTCCTGGTTGGTTTCGGCAAACAGCTGCAGCCAGCCGGAATCGCGCGCCGACATCGCGTCGGAATGATCGTTCCAGATATTGATCGGGGCGCCGATGGCGCGGTTGCCGAGGGTCATCACGATCGGCAGGCCAAGGCCGGAGGCGTTGTAGACGGCCTCCATCATGAACAGCAGCCCTTGTGAGGCCGTCGCCGTGTAGGCACGGGCACCGGCGGCGGACGCGCCGATCGCGACGGAGAGCGCAGCGAACTCGCTCTCGACATTGATGTATTCACAATCGACAAGGCTGCCCATCTTGATGAGTTCACCGAGGCCTTCGACGATATGGGTCTGCGGCGTAATGGGGTAGGCGCAGACGACCTCGGGCCTGCAGAGCGCGATGGCCTCGGCCATCGCGTGCGATCCCTCGATTTGCTTGAGCATCGCGGACTCCGTCTACGCCGCACTGGCGGCGTGTTGCTGCGACAGGACGAATTCGTAGGCTTCCACCGCCGCTCCGACATTGGCGGCGCCGACCTTGCCCGGAAACGTCTCCTCGATCGCGCGCCTGACGCTGTCGATGTGGACGAACCGGGTCAGCGCGGCAAAGGCGCCGAGCAGGGCGGCATTTGGCACCGGGCGTCCGACATGCTTCAGCGCCAATTCGGTTGCCGGCACGATCACGGCGTGTCCCTTGGGCAGCCGATTGACGGTCGCGTCGAGGTGAAGTTCGGCAAAGCTCTTATTGGTGTTGACAAGCAGATACCCGTCGCCAAGCAGGCCGGCGAACACGTCGACCACCTTGAACAAGGTCGGATCCTGGACGATCAGGCAATCCGGCTCGAGGACGGGCTCGCGCAAGCGGATCGCCTGGTCGGCAATCCGGCAGAAGGCGACGACCGGCGCGCCGGTGCGCTCTGATCCAAAACTGGGGAAGGCCTGGGCGTGGCGTCCTTCGCAGAAGGCGGCGACCGAAAGCATCTCGGCTCCCGTGACAACGCCCTGTCCGCCGCGACCGTGAATTCGAATCTGAAACATGGGCGTCCTTCGACCGTCGTGATCGGATGCAATGACAGATTGGCCCAGTGGCAAGGCAGCCACCTTGCGTTTGATCAAACTCTGTTCGCTGCGAGGTCGGCTTCTGAGGCTAAAAAATCGATTTTCGATTTTGTGTTGACCCGGGCGGGCTCTCTTGCGATCATCTGAAAATGGGTCCGCTTCAGTTTCATATGTCCGGAAGCTCCGGCGATGGTCCCCGCAGCCTGACCTCGGCCCTGCATGAACGCTTGCGTGCCGATATCTTGGCAACGCGTCTGCTTCCCGGCCAGAAGCTGCACATTGCGGGGCTGGCCAAGCAGTTTTCCGTGAGCCTTGCCGCCGTGCGCGAGTCCCTTTCTCGACTGGTTGCCGATGGGCTCGTGCAGGCATCCGATCAGCGCGGCTTCCGGGTGAGCCCGGTGTCGCTCGCCGATCTCGCCGACGTGACGCAGACCCGGATCGACATCGAGGGTCTCGCGCTTCGCCGCTCGATCGAGCGGGGCGACGAGGCCTGGCTCGCGTCGGTGAAATCCGCTTGGGCAGACCTGAAAGCCGTTCCTTATCACTATCCGGACGATCCGACGGTGCATTACGAGGAGTGGGTCGTCCGCCACCGCATCTTCCATCGTGCGCTCGTCAATGCCTGTGGCTCGCCATGGCTGCTCGGCTTCCGTGATGTGCTGCACGAGCAAAGCGAGAGGTATCGGCGCCTCGCGCTCCGCAGAGCGGTCGGAAAGCGGCGTGACGTCGAGGCGGAACACAGGGCCATCGTGGCTGCAGTGATCAAACGCGATGCGGATGCGGCAGTTCGCGCATTGTCAAAGCACTTCGGCATCACCAAGGAATTCGTTGAGCTCGCCGCATCTCGAATTGCGGAGGTCAGCGGCGGCCCCTGAGGATCAGGAACGATCCGGCAGGCAAGAAGCAAAACAAGAAGCAAAGACCGGGAGGAAACGAACAATGAAAATCAATCGCCGTCATGCGCTCATGTCGCTCGTCGTCGCCGCCATTCTTGCTGGGCCTGCGAGCGCGGCCGAAACCATTCGCGTTGGCCTGCCCACGAAGACCTATTGGCCGACGACGATCGCCGAGACGGCGGTGCGGCAGAAGCTGTTCGAGAAGGAAGGCATCCAGGCCGAGCTGACCGTCTACCGAAGCGGAGCCGAGACGTTTGAGGGTATGGCCGCCGGTGCCGCCGACATCATTCTCGATCCGCCGTCGCTGGTCTCAGCCGGACGGAAGAAGGGTGTGATGTCGAGGATTGTGGCCAATGCCTCGATGGGCAATTTTGGCTGGCAATTGATGGTCCCTACCAAGTCGACGCTCGACGTCAAGGATCTCAACGGCAAGAAAGTTGCGATCACTGCCGCCGGCTCTGGGTCTGACCTGCTGGCTCTGTGGACCATCCAGGACAGGAAGATCGACTTCACCCGCGTCCCGGTCGGTGGTGGCGGCCTGGTACCCAATCTGCTGGCCGGCAACGTCGAGGCGGCCGTGGTCTATTCGCCGCTGAGCTTCCAAATCTCCAAATCCGGTGAGGCGCGCACCATCCTCGACTACGCGACTGCGGTCCCGCCGAACCTCACCGCGGGCTGGATCGTGCTCGACAAGTTTGCCGAGGCCAAGCCGGAGATGGTGCAGAAGGCGTTGAACGCGCTCTATGGCGCGGTCGCGTTCATGCGCGCCAATCGTGACGTCACGGTCAAACTGATCGCCGAGCTCTATGAGATGCCGCCGGAGATCGCTGGCATGGAATATGACAACACGATCATGAAGCTCGAAACCGATGGCAACATGGGCGGCGACAATGTGACCGCCGCCGTGCAGTTGTCGCTCGACCTCGC
Source organism: Bradyrhizobium sp. HKCCYLS1011 (assembly GCF_051167795.1). Taxonomy (NCBI): domain Bacteria; kingdom Pseudomonadati; phylum Pseudomonadota; class Alphaproteobacteria; order Hyphomicrobiales; family Nitrobacteraceae; genus Bradyrhizobium; species Bradyrhizobium sp. HKCCYLS1011. Next base: position 478,727 of record NZ_JBNPTT010000007.1, read on the forward strand.
CAAGCTTGGCGGGCTGAAGGATATCGTGCCGGTCGAGGACGTGATCTCGACCAGGTTCAAGCCGGTTCCGACCAAGCCGTGAACATGCAGAGCAGGCTCGCCATCCTCCTTGCCAGGATCGCGATCGTGATCGCGGTCCTGGGCCTATGGGAGGTGTTGTCCCGCACTGGCATCGTCAATCCGCGCCTGCTGCCGTCGGCGTCCGACACTTGCGCGACGCTCGCCGAACTCCTCCAGCGCTCTTCCGTGCAGAAGGATCTGATGGTGACCGCGACCGAAGTCCTGGCCGCGTTCGCGCTGGCAGTTCCCTTCGGGGCGGTGATCGGCTTTCTGGTTGCGGAAAACCGCTATTTCGCTGACGTGGCCAAGCCCCTGCTGTTTTTCGCCTTCAGCATCCCGAAGTCGATCTTTCTGCCGATGTTCATCCTGGTGTTTGGGGTCGGTTTTGCCGAGAAGGTCGGTTTCGGCTTCTTCTCCACCATCTTCATCGTGATCATGTCGACCACGACTGCCGTGGAGTCCGTCAAGGTCGAGCATCTCACAGTCGCGCGCTCCTATGGCGCCACGCCGATGCAGACCGCGTTCCGCGTCTATCTGCCGAGTATGCTGCCGGTGCTGCTCGAAGCGTTGCGGATCTCGATGATCTTCAATCTCACCGGCGTGATCCTCGCCGAGATGTACGCCTCGCGCGACGGCATCGGCCACCAGATCGCGACCTGGGGCGAGAACTTCCAGATGAAGCAGCTCCTCGCCGGGGTTGTCATGGTCGCCGCGGTCGCCATGACCTTCAACGAGCTTGTCAGATGGGTAGAGACGCGATGCAGCCATTGGCGAACGTGACCCCGTTGAAGCCTCCTGGCCGCGCCGGCGCGATCGAGGTGAAGAATGTCGGCCAGGTCTTCAAGACCCGGTCCCAGGATGTCGTCGCACTTGAGGACGTCTCGCTCGAGATCAAGCCGGGACGTTTCGCCGTGCTGGTCGGCCCAAGCGGTTGCGGCAAGTCGACGCTGTTGATGATGATGGCAGGGCTTCGTCAGCAGACCTCGGGCACGATCACCGTCAGTGGCGCGCCGATGCCGCAGCCGGACCCGAACAGGGTCGGCGTTGTGTTCCAGGAGCCCAGCCTGTTTCCATGGCTGACGGCGGAGGACAATGTCGAGTTTCCGCTGGCATTGCGTGGCGTGCCCAAGGCCGAGCGCCGGGCCAGGGCACAGGACGCGCTGAAGCTGGTTGGCCTCGATGGCTTCGGCAGGCGCCATCCACACGAATTATCCGGTGGCATGAAGCAGCGTGTTTCGATCGCGCGGGGACTGGTCCAGGATCCGCCGGTGCTGCTGATGGACGAGCCGTTCGCAGCACTCGATGAGCAGACGCGCATGACCATGGGTGACGAGCTCCTGCGCATCTGGGCAGCGACCGGCAAGACGGTCGTTTTCGTCACGCACAGCCTTACCGAAGCCGTCTATCTCGCTGACGAGGTGATCGTGATGTCGGCGCGGCCCGGCCGTGTCGTCGATCATCTCCAGGTCCAGTTGCCGCGGCCGCGCACCTACGAAATGCTCAGCGGCGATGTTTTCGGTGCGCTGCGCGATCGCATCTGGCGCCACATCCGCAAATCGGCGTGAGGCGGAGATGAGCATCAGGCTAAGTGCGAAGACGCTGCGATATCTGATCGTGATCGGCCTGATTGCGCTGTGGGAGCTTCTGCCGCGAACCGGTCTCATTCCCGAGCTGTTCTTGCCGCCGCTGTCAACGACGCTGATGGCCGGATGGACGGAGGCTGCTGAATACGGTCATGCGCTTGCCGTGACGCTCTACGAAGTCCTCGTCTCCATGGCGTTCGCCTGCGGCGGCGGCATTCTTCTGGGTGCCATCGTTGGCAGCCTGCCGCGCCCACGCATCCTGATCATGCCGATGGTGTCCAGCCTCTATGCGGTACCGCTCGTGATCCTCTATCCGGTCTTTACGGTGTGGCTCGGTATCGGATCCGAATCCAAGATCGCGTTCGCCTCGATCTATGGCTTCCTGCCGACGATGCTCGCGACGGCTGCCGGCATCCAGACCATCGATCCGCAGCTCCTGCTTGCGGCGCGCAGCATGGGCGCAACGCTGAGCCAGCGGCTGGTCCGCGTCATCATCCCGGCCGCGATACCGACGGTGCTATCAGGTCTGCGCGTCGGCGGCGCGCTGGTGATCGTGGGCGTCGTCGTCTCGGAGATGCTGATCTCCTCCGCCGGTATCGGCTATCTGATCTCGCGCTATCGTACAATCCTCGACAGCCCGCACGTGTTCGCCGGCGTTCTTCTCGTGCTGTTCATGGCGATCGCCTTCAATGCCGCGATCCGGTGGATCGAGCGCAAGGCGGCAATCTGGCAGACCGGCACGCGCGCCGGTCAGGCTGCTGACGACGTCCCGTCAGGCGCGATGCAGCCGTCGACTTGAGGTATCAGCGTGTACGATCTGACCCTGACCTTCGACAACGGCCCTGATCCTGTTGTGACACCGCGCGTGCTCGATATCCTCGACGCACGCGGGCTCAAGACCACCTTCTTCGTCATTGGCGAGAAGCTTGCCGATCCGGAGCGACGCGCCCTTGCAGTTCGTGCGCATGGAGAGGGCCATTGGATCGGCAATCATACTTTCACGCACAGCATTCCGCTCGGCGAGCAGCCGGACCGCGATGCGGCGAGGAATGAGATCGGCCGCACACAGGCCGCAATCGGCGATCTCGCGCATCCGCAACGCTGGTTCCGGCCATTTGGTGGTGGCGGCAATCTCGACGCGCGCCTGCTGAAGCCATCGGTCGTCGATCATCTCGTGCGCAACGCGCATAGTTGCGTACTCTGGAACGCGATTCCACGCGACTGGGACGATCCGGATGGATGGATCGAGCGTGCGCTCGACCAGTGCAGCCGGCAGCCGTGGACATTGCTGGTATTGCACGATCTGCCAACCGGCGCCATGGACCATCTGGAGCGCTTTCTCGATCGCGCTGACGCGAACGGCGCGCGCTTCCGGCAGGACTTTCCGCCGCAATGCGTTCCGATCCGCAACGGCGAGATCGTACTCTCAATTCAAGACTACGTTTCCTGCATTGAAGAGAGTAACCGGCCATGAAAATCGCGAGCTTCACCCACGCTGGCACAGCGAGCTACGGCATCGTCACCGACCGGGCCGTGATCGATGCGGGCAAGCGCCTCAAGGTCCCGACATTGAAGGAGCTGCTCACGAAATCTTCGGTCGACGAACTGAAGACGCTCGTGGACCAGCAGCCTGACTATGCGCTCGATGAGCTGACTTTGCTGCCGACCGTTCCTAACCCGGACAAGATCCTCTGCATCGGCGTCAACTACGCGACACATCTGGCCGAGAGCGGCCATCCCACGCCGCCGCACCCGATGATCTTCACCCGCTTTGCCAACAGCCAGGTCGGCAGCGGGCAGCCCCTGATCCGCCCGCTGGAATCCGAGCGGTTCGACTATGAAGGCGAGATGGCGGTCGTCATCGGCGCGGGCGGCCGCCGCATTCCACGTGAGGCGGCCTTCAGTCATATCGCCGGCTACGCCTGCTACAATGACGGCTCCATCCGCGACTGGCAGCGGCATACCTCACAATTCGCGCCCGGCAAGAACTTCGTCGGCACAGGCGGCTTTGGGCCCTGGATGGTCACCACGGACGAATTGACAGATATCAGCAAGCAGACGCTGATCACCCGGCTCAACGGCGTCGAAGTGCAGAAGGCGCTGATCTCGGACCTCGTCTTCGATGTGCCAGCATTGATTGCCTACTGCTCGACATTCACCGAGCTCGTGCCCGGTGACGTGATCGTCACTGGCACGACCGGCGGCGTCGGGGCCTATCGCAATCCGCCGCTGTGGATGAAGGGCGGCGACGTCGTCGAGATCGAGATTTCGGGCATAGGTATTTTGCGCAATCCGGTGAAGGACGAGGCACCCGGCGCTGCCGCCCGCGCGGCTTGAGTGCCGCCTTCACCAAGTATAAGGAGACCTCTCGTGCCGCTGCCAACACATATCCTGCCGACCACCGTCGTCGGCAGCTATCCGCAGCCGGAATGGCTGGTGGACCGCGCCATGCTGTCGAAGTCGGTGCCGCGCACGCGCATGCATGCGATGTGGCGGTTGCCTGCGGAGCATCTAGAGCAGGCGCAAGATGATGCGACCATCGTCGCGATCCGTGACATGGAGCGCGCCGGTATCGACATCGTGACCGATGGCGAGATCCGGCGAGAGAGCTATTCGAACCGCTTCGCGACGGCCCTTGAAGGGATCGATGCCGACAATCCCGCGATGATCACCGCGCGCACCGGCAACACCCAGACCCCTGTGCCGCGCGTCGTGGGGCCAGTGAAACGCAGGCAACCTGTGGAGTTGCGCGACATGGAGTTCCTGCGCAGAAACACCGATCGTGCCGCGAAGATCACCCTGCCGGGCCCGTTCACCATGAGTCAACAGGCGAAGAACGAGTTCTACAAGGACGACGAAGAGCTCGCGATGGTCTTCGCGCAGGCCGTCAATGCCGAGGCGCTTGACCTGCAAAAGGCGGGCGCTGACGTGATCCAGCTCGACGAGCCCTGGGTACGCAACAATCCGGAGCTTGCCAGGCGCTATGCCGTAAAGGCGATCAACCGCGCGCTGAAGGGCATCACCGTTCCGACGGTGGTGCACCTTTGCTTCGGCTATGCCGCGGTCGTGCCGGGATCGAACAAGCCGGCCGGCTATTCCTTCCTGGCCGAGCTCGACGACACCATCGCCGATCAGATCTCGATTGAGGCTGCACAACCGAAGCTCGACCTCGGCGTGCTGAAGGATCTCTCGTCGAAGAAAATCATGCTCGGTGTGCTGGATCTTGGCGACCCAAACATAGAAAGCGTCGAGACAGTGATGGACCGCATTCGTAACGGGTTGAAATACGTGGCGGCCGATCGCTTGATACCTGCACCGGATTGCGGAATGAAATACATGCCGCGCGCAACGGCGTTCGGCAAGCTCAAGGCAATGTGCGAGGCGGCGGCCAATCTACGTGCGGAGATCGGCTGACCCGTTTTCGTCCTCGTCGCGAAGGGCTCGCTCGATTGCACCCCGCAATCCGTTGCACTGCATCGGAACTCCACTGGCACGAAAAATGCTGACGTCATCCTCCGCCAGGGCGAGCGCAGATCTCGCCGGCTAGACGGAGGATGACATGAGAGCCCAAGTCTTGCGAGCGTATGACGAAAAATTGTCGGGAGAGCGATGGGTCCAAGAGGAACGCGTTCCCGATCCGAAGCTGACCAAATCGACCGACGTGATCGTGCGCATCGGCGGCGCCGGTGTGTGCCGCACCGATCTTCATATCGTCGAAGGAGTGTGGAAGCCCCACATGGATCCGACCGGCGACAAGCTCTTGCCGCTGATCATGGGGCATGAGAACGCCGGATGGATCGAAGATGTCGGCAAGGAGGTCGAGGGTCTCAAGAAGGGAGATCCGGTGATCGTCCATCCAAAGATCACCGGGGGCACCTGTCTGGCCTGCCGTCGCGGCTTCGACATGCATGGGCCGGGAAGCTTTCCTGGTCTCGACTGCAACGGCGGCTATGCCGAGTTTCTCTGCACCTCGGAGCGCAACATCGTGCCGTTGCCGCGCACACTCGCGCCGAAGGACGTTGCGCCCTACGCGGACGCCGGCCTGACGGCGTATCGCGCGGTGAAAAAGGCGACGCGCCATCTGCTGCCAGGTGAGACCTGCGTGGTGATCGGTGCGGGCGGGCTCGGCCATATTGGGATCCAGTGTCTGAAGGCCATGTGCGCAGCCGATATCGTCGTCGTCGACAAGTCCGAGGCATCGCTCCAACTTGCCAAGACCTCTGGCGCTGATCATCTCGTCAGAGCCGACGGCAACGAGGTGGAGGCCGTGGTCGATCTCACCTGCCGTAACGGCGCGGAAGCGGTGATCGATTTCGTCGGCGAGAAAGGCACCACCGCCAATGGACTCGCGATGACGCGCGCCATGGGCAGCTACTATGTTGTCGGCTACGGCGAAGACATTCGCGTTCCCACCGTTGACATGGTCATCACCGAGAAAAACATTATCGGAAACCTGGTCGGCACCTGGGCGGAGTTGACCGAGTTGATGGCGTTGGCTGACCGCGGCTTCGTCAAGCTGGCAACGACTGAATATCGTCTCGCCGACGCCAATCAGGCGCTGCATGATCTCAATGCTGGCAAGATTCACGGGCGCGCCGTTCTGATTCCGTGAGGTTGCCGTGCCAATCCATCGCGGGCGGAAACGTCCGCGATGGCCTCGCGCGATGCGCTCCGTAATTGCCTTATGCCTCTGGTCGCGAGCATTCTGTGACGCCGATTGGACAGGGCTCCTCACTCATCTCTCCTCGCCAATATGTCGACGCTGCGTTGCAAGGGGTGCTGTGCGGTTGACGCGTATGCGTGTGAGACTGAGTCGCAATTTGCGATTGTTGTCGCAATTTGCGTCTCGCCGGGCTGCGACGTCGACCCACTCCGCGCCACACGACCATCCGTTCTGCGGCGTTTTGGCTGGGAACTAACAAGACCAACTCAGATGCCGGTGTGGCACGTCCGTTGCTTAACGCAAGGGCAAGAGAAAAACGGCGACCGCGCACCTCAGCAGGTCGCGACAAGAACGAGGGAAGGGACGCCCAGGCGGAGAACGCAGCAGCGGCGGTGACCGATTGGGATCGAGGAGCAGCGAGGCTCCGGCGATCGCAAGTCATCCCAAAGCCTGTGCCCGCCGTTCCGAGACCCTTGCCGATATCCAGCGTGCGGCCGCGCGAGCGGTCGCAACATTGCCCGCGATGCGCGGGTAAGCGCCGCCCGGTCCGATCAGGTTCCTGTCGGGTGGTATATCGATGTGGTCTCTGACGTGAGCAGGAGGAATGAATAGATGTCCGGAACTTTGACACTCAACAAGATCACGGCCCAGCGCGGCATTCCCGTCGCTGAGGCGGCCAAGCGGATCGCCGATCTCGGATGGAATCCGTCCTACGTCCAGGAAGCGATGACCTTCCCGACCGACTACAAGATTACCAAGGCGCCGAAGGACCCGATGAAGCAGGTCCTGCGATCCTACTTCCCGATGCAGGAGGAGAAGGACAATCGGGTTTACGGCGCGCTCGACGCAGCGCTCCGCGGCGACATGTTCCGCAACGTCGAGCCGCGATGGGTGGAATGGATGAAGCTGTTCCTCGCCATCATCCCGTTCCCGGAAATCTCGGCGGCACGCTCGATGGCGATGGTCGGCCGGCTCGCTCCGGGTGAGGACTTAAGGACCGGCTTCACCATGCAGATGGTCGATGAGTTTCGCCACTCGACCATCCAGATGAACCTGAAGAAATGGTACATGGAGAACTACATCGATCCGGCCGGCTTCGACATTACCGAGGAAGCGTTCGGCAAGTGCTACGCGACCACGATCGGCCGGCAGTTCGGCGAGGGATTCATCACGGGTGACGCAATCACCTCGGCCAACATTTACCTGACGGTGGTTGCCGAGACCGCCTTCACCAATACGCTGTTCGTGGCGATGCCGTCGGAGGCCGCACGCAACGGTGACTATGCGCTGCCGACCGTGTTCCTGTCGGTGCAGTCCGACGAGAGCCGGCATATCGGCAATGGTCATTCCATGCTGATGTCGATGCTCAAGGAGCCGGAGAACCATCTCCTGATCGAGCGGGACCTCCGCTACGCGTTCTGGCAGAACCATGCGATTGTCGACGCGGCAATCGGAACGTTCATCGAATACGGCACCACCAACCGCGACAAGAACAAGGAATCCTATGCGGAGATGTGGCACCGCTGGATCTTCGAGGATTACTACCGGACCTACATGCTGCCGCTTGAGAAATACGGCATCAAGATCCATCATGATGACGTGCAGACCGCCTGGAAGCGCCTGACCGAGAAGCACTACGTCCACAGGGTCGCGCAATTCTTCGCGGTCGGCTGGTCGGCGAATTTCTGGCGCATCGAGGCGCAGACCGACAAGGATTTCGAGTGGTTCGAGCACAAATATCCAGGCTGGTACGCCCAGTTCGGCGAGTTTTGGAAGTGGTACGAGAAGCTGTCGCACCGCGGCCAGACCAATATTCTGTTCAACACTGATGTTGGTTATGTCTATCCCCATCGGTGCTGGTCATGCCTGGTGCCTTGCCTGATCCGTGAGGACATGGTCACTGATGAGATCGACGGCAAGCTCTACACCTTCGCGCATGAGCTCGATCGTTGGACCGCCGTCGAGGCGTTCGCGGGAGAGTACCAGGGGCGGCCGACACCAGCGATGGGACGGTTCAGTGGACGCCGCGAATGGGAGAGCTGCTACCACAACTGGGATCTTGCCGATGCCATCAAGGATCTCGGCTTCGTTCGCACCGACGGCAAGACGCTCGTCGCGCAGCCGCATCTTCGCTTCGACCAGAAGGAGATGTGGACCCTCGACGATGTCCGCGGCCATGAGCTGAAGAGCCCGCTGATCACCTTGCGGGAGATGACGCCGGATCAGCGTGAGGCGCATCTCGCGGACTACCGCAAGGGCTTCACCATCAACCGTTGCAACTGAGCATCACCGAAGGAGCCGGCCGCGCCGGCTCCTTCCCGTCCCACGCTCGCGGCTCTCGAAAAGCCCAGCATCCATCTGCGTCGAGGAGCAGCCTATGGGCGCGCCTGCCAATGTCGTTCGTCTAAACCCGGTCGGGATTGAGTTCGAGGTCGAGGAGAACGAGACCGTGTTGGATGCTGCGTTTCGACAGGGAATCGCCTTGCCGCATGGCTGCAAGGAAGGCCAGTGCTCCGCATGCAAGAGCGTCCTGGTCCAGGGAGAGATCGAGCTGAAGAAATACTCGACGTTCGCACTGAACGAGATGGAGCGCGGACAGGACTATATCCTGCTATGCCGGACTTTGGCCTATTCCGATCTCGAGGTCGACCTGCTCAACTACGATGAGGAGGTGCTGTCGAAATCGATTCCCGTCAAGGAGTTCGGCGGGACGGTCATGAGCGTCACGGCCCTGACCCACGATATCCGCCGCCTCGATGTTGCGCTGGATGAACCCCTGAAGTTTTGGGCGGGGCAGTATGTCGACATCACGCTCCCGGGATCAGAGGCGATTACGCGCTCGTTTTCCATGGCAAATCCGCCGAGCGAAAGCCAAGCGCTCAGCTTCATCATCAAAAAATACTCCAACGGACGGTTCTCCTCCAGGCTCGACGGAGAGCTCGAGGTCGGAGCCCAAATCAGACTCAAAGGACCCTACGGCACCTGCTTCCGCCGCGAACGGCGAACCGGACCCATGATCCTGGTCGGCGGCGGATCGGGGATGTCGCCGCTGTGGTCGATCCTGCAGGATCACCTTGCTTCGGGGGAAGACCGTCAGGTCTGCTTCTTCTACGGCGCGCGCACGCGCAACGATCTGTTCTATCTGGACCGCTTCGCAGCCATTGCAGCAGCCTGTCCCAGCTTCAGTTTCATTCCGGTTTTGTCGCATGCGGCAGATGACCAGGCGTGGGAGGGTCAGCGCGGTTTCGTGCATGAAGCCGTCCACGCACATCTGCGCAGCGCGGGCGGCGGTGACGACGCGGATGTCTATGCCTGCGGCCCGTCGCCGATGATCGACGCGCTGACTCCGGTTCTACAGATCAGCGGCGTCGATGCCGAGCGGATCTTCTTCGACAAGTTCACGCCGGCCAATACCTGATCGGCTGGAGCGAACGCAACAAATCGACAATTCATCAACCAAGGGAGGAATACGATGAATGCCGTGCGAAGTTCCGCAGTGCGATCCGGCGCGGCCGGCGCCGCAGTGTTTCCGGACTCCGACAGCCGCCGCTACCGCTATTTCGAGCCGAGAGGAAAGCGGGCGACGCACTATGAGGACGTCACGGTCGACGTGCAGCCGGATCCCGAGCGCTATCTGCTCCAGGATTGGATCATCTCCTTTCCGAATGGCAAGGGCGCCTACACCAAGGACAACACGGCCGCTCTGAGCTCGAACTGGCACGCATTCCGGGCGCCGGACCAGGAGTGGGAGCGGACCCATTATCAGCGGCAGTCCAAGATCGAGGCGATGGTTCAGTCAGTGATTGCGAACGGGCGCAAGTCCGGAGCAACGCAGCTGTTCGACAAGGCCTGGATCAAGATCCTTCAGAACCACCTCGGTGCCTGGAAGCATGCCGAGTTCGGCCTGGCGACGTCGCTGATGCAGGCGCAGCGCTACGGCTACACGCAGATGATCAACAACGCCACGCTGACCAATTCCTCCTACAAGCACCGCCTGGCGCAGGACATCACGCTCTATCTCGCGGAAATCGGGATGGACATTCCGGGCTTCGACGATGCCGCCGGCAAGCGCGCGTGGCTGGAGGACCGGACCTGGCAGGGCACGCGCGAGGCAGTTGAATCGATCATGGGGGCGACCGACTATCTCGAGCAATATTTCGCTATCAACCTCGTCTTCGAGCCGCTGGTCGGGGAACTGTTCCGGAGCGGCTTCCTGATGCAAGCTGCCTCCTCGAACGGCGATTTCATGACGCCGTCGGTGATCTCGGCAGCCGAGGCCGACTACGAGCGAAATCTCGCCAACGCGATCGACCTGTTCCATCTGCTCGTGACGGATAATCAGCACGCGCAGCACAATAAGGGATTGTTCCAGAGCTGGTTGGGCAAGCACGTCGCGCTCGCGCGAAAGGCGGCGGCCGGCCTGCAACCCATCTGGTCGCAGCCGCATTCCAAGCCGGTGCAATATGCCGACGCAAGGGATCAGTCGATCGAGCGCCTCAAGAAAATCCTGGGCGAGCTCGGCCTCGCCGCACCGAAGGAGTGAAGGACAATGTCAGTGGCATCACGAGCAGCGACCAATCAGAACATCTTTCACAAGATGAAAGACATCGTCTTCGAGCAGACGATCTCTCACCAGTGCGGCGTCACCATGAACGACAGCGTGGAAGCTCGCGCGATCGCGGAGTTCATGGCCAAGAAGCCAAATGTGACCGTGACCTACCAGCCGGCTTTGATCCGTATCGACGGTGAAGGCAAGCTGGTGTTCAAGATGGATGAGATCAGCGACATCCTCGGCAAAGAGATGACGGCCGAGATCTTCGAGGTGAACACGTCGACTCACTACGGCCGCATGGTGCGGATCGACGACAACACCGTGACGCTGTTCGGTAACATGGAGGAAGTGTTCGAATATATCGAGTGACGATGGCGTCCTCGCCTGGAGGGCGAAGCCGGGCATTCCCGAAGGCTCTGCCCTCGTTATCCATACCGATCAAAGCGCAGCATCACGAGCCTCGGAGGAGGACATCATGTTCGTAGCTCCCAACGGAGAGCAGGTCTTCGTCGTCGACGGGCACACCCATTTCTGGGACGGCAGCCCAGCCAATCAGCTCAACATCCATGGCAAGCAGTTCATCGATTGCTTCTATGCCTATCACACGTCACTCAGCCCACCGGAAAAATTATGGCCGAAGGAGCAATTCGAAAAGTACAGCGCCGAGCAGATGTACAATGATCTGTTCGTCGATGGGCCGGACGACATGGCGATCGTGCAGTCGACCTATCTGACCGAATTCTACAAGAACGGCTTCAACACGATCGATCGCAACGCGGAGATGGCGAAGCGATACAAGGACCGCTTCATCGTCAATGGGGCGTTCGATCCCCGCGACGGCGAGCGCGCGCTCGAATATATCCATTACATGAAGGAAACATTCGGCATCAAGGGCGTGAAGCTCTACACCGCGGAATGGAAGGGCGAATCGCGCGGTTGGAAACTGACGGATGCAAACGCTTACCGGTGCCTCGAGCTATGCCAGAAGCTCGGCATTACCAATATTCATGTCCACAAGGGCCCGACCATCATCCCGCTCGACAAGGACGCATTCGACGTGCACGACGTCGATCATGCCGCGACCGACTTCCAGGGGCTGAACTTCATCATCGAGCATTGCGGGCTGCCGCGGCTGGACGACTTCTGCTGGATCGCCGTGCAGGAGACCAATGTCTATGGCGGGCTCGCGGTGGCGTTGCCCTTCATTCACAGCCGGCCACGCTATTTTGCGGAGGTGATCAGCGAGCTCCTGTTCTGGCTCGGCGAAGACAAGCTGTTGTTCGGCAGCGATTACGCGATCTGGACGCCGCGATGGCTGGTCGAGAAATTCTGGAGCTTCGAGATTCCGGAAGATATCAAGAAAGAGCATGGCGTCGACCTATCGCTTCAGGCCAAGCGAAAGATCCTGGGACTGAACGCTGCGCGGCTCTACGGCATCGATGTGGAGGCCCAAAAGGCCAAGCTCGATCAGCAGGTTCGAGTGGCAGCCGCCGAGTAGTCGCATGCGGAACAATCAGCACGATGATCAACGGGTGAGCGAGGTGTGGGCACGCCTTGCTCTGGTGACGGACCCGGAACTCGACGAGCCGGTGACGGAGCTCGGATTCGTCGAGCGCATTGCCATTGATGAAACCGGAGGAGTCGATATCGAGTTTCGACTTCCCACCTACTGGTGCGCGGCGAATTTCGCTTTCCTGATGGCCGACGACATGCGTCGTGCGGTGCTTGCCTTGCCCTGGGTCCGGCACGTACGGCTTCGTCTGGAAGACCATATGGTGGCGGACGAGATCAACCGCGGGGTGGCGCTTGGCCTGTCATTTCAAGAGGCGCTGCGCGAATTCGCACCGGGAGAGTCGCTGGAGGAGCTGCGCGAGACGTTCCGGCGCAAGGCCTTCCAGCGACGACAGGAGGCCGTGATCCTGGCCTTGAAGGATGCGGGATATGACGATCAGGCCATCACCGACATGGACTTGAAGCGGTTGGATCAGGCCCCGCTGGACAACGCAGACGCGGCTGGGCACAAGCGGCGCTATCTTGAAATCCTGGCCGAACGGGGGCTCGCCGCTCATCCCGAGTCGCGCGTGTTCGTCACCTGGACCGGGCAACCGCTCGAACCGCTCGAGCTGGCCGCGCATTTGCGGAAGCTCAGGGGCGTCAGGATCAACATGGAGTTCAACAGCGCGCTCTGCCGAGCGCTTCTCGACGCGCGATACCGGCCGGGAGATGCAAGCGCCGGTCAGGCCGCAGCGGCCGATGGCGGGCGTTGCGGGGGCTGTGGCACGAGCTGCGGCAAGCCGCGGGCGACTGCGCGAGCAGAGCAAGGCGGGGGCGCGGGATTTTCCGTCGAGATGATCGAGACGCTCCCTATGGATGCATGAACAACGCGAAGCGGCGTCGTGCGCGCGAGACGAAGTAACCAATAGAAAGTATTCGGGAGGACAATCATGCCAAAGGCGCTGCTGCATGCGATCGAGGCGCGTCGTGCGCTCGCGAGAGGAGTCGAGAAGTTGGCGGCGGCAGTCGAGCCGACGTTAGGCCCGAAGGGGATGAATGCGATGGTCGACCGTCCCGTTGGCACGCCGATCGTGTCGCGCGACGGCGTGACCATTGCCTGCGAGATCGAACTGCCGGACCGTTTCGAAAACATGGGCGCGCAGGTCGTGCGTGAGGTATCCATGCAGACCAACCAGGTGGCCGGCGACGGCACGACGACCGCAATGGTGCTCGCCAACGGATTCATCCAGGCGGGTGTGACCGCGCTCGAGCGCGGCGCCAAGGCGGTCGATCTCTGCAAGGGGATCGACGAGGCGGTCGAGTTGGTGGTCGAGACGTTGAAGAAGAGCGCCGTTGCGGTCACGGACCGCAAGACCCTGCAGGCTGTCGCCACGATCGCGGCGACGGATGCCCATCTCGGAGGCCTCGTCGCCGAGGCCGTGGAACGCGTCGGCAAGGATGGGATCATCAGCTCGGATTATGGGCTTACGATCGAGACGACCCTCGAAGTGGTCGAGGGCATGTCGTTCGATCGGGGCTATATTTCGCACCACATGGTGACGGACGTCGAGAAGATGGAGGCGGTGCTCGACCGGCCCTACATTCTGCTCACCGATCTGAAGATCAGGAACCCTGCGGAGATCGCTGGCATTCGCGCTGCGGTCGAGGCGACGAAGCGGCCGCTGGTGATCATCGCCGAGGAGATCGCGCCTGAGGTCGTCGTCACGCTGCTGGGCGAGGGTAACCGAGGCAAGGTGCTGGTGGTCAGTCCGCCCGACTATGGCCATTGGCGGAAAGCGATGATGGACGACCTCGCCATCATCACTGGCGGCCGGGTGATCGCGCGCGATCTCGGTGGCAAATTGGAAGAGGTCGCTCTGGAAGATCTGGGCACGGCGCGGCAGGTCAGGGCAAGTGCACGCGAAACCGTGATCGTCCGCGGCGGCGGCAACGAGCTGGCAATCGCGGCGCGACGCCAGCAGGTGACCAGGCAATACGAGCTCGCGCCACCGAACATCGAGCAGGACAAGCTCAAGGAGCGACTGGCCAAGCTCTCCGGCGGCACGGCAATCATCTTTGCCGGTGGCGTTACGCCGGTCGAGCAGAAGCGGACCATCCAGCTGATCGACGATGCGCTCAATGCGACGCGTGCCGCGGTGGAGGAGGGAATCGTCCCAGGCGGCGGCACCGCATTGGCTCAATGTGCGCCGGTCGTGACCAGGATGCTCGGCAACATCAACGGTGATCTCGGTGCGGGCATCGGCCTGGTTCGCGATACGCTCTCGCGACCCGCGGCTTTTATTGCCCGCAATGCTGGCCACAATCCCGACCGGATTGTGGCGGAACTGGTCGGAGCTCCGGCGGGGACCGGCTTCGACGCAGCGAGCGGCACCTTCACCGACATGATTGCCGCAGGGATCATCGATCCCGTCCGCGTGACCTACACGGCTCTGCGCAATGCGGCGTCGGTTGCTACCCTCGTTCTGACCACAAATACGCTGGTGGCCGACAGGCCCGAGTTCATCGATCCGACGGCTGGGCCGGCGCTCGGCGGCGGTGCCGAGAGGCTGGGGCGTGCGTGAGCGGCACTTAGGCGGAAGCACGTGCGGATGTGATGCCTCAGGATTCGCGATGAGCGAGTGACAAAAGAGTGGAAGGGACTAGACTGGGACAGTCCCGGCGACGATCAAGACAAGGGGAATCTAGCAACCCCCGCAGCTGTAACCGGAACAGGGTGGAGGAAACGTGTATGGTGGAGATCATCTCGAAGCGGGATGGACCCCGCAAGGAAGATGTTGCGGCCAAGGAGTTCATCCAGACCAACAGGGCGACAATCGACAAGATCGCGAACCAACTCACGGGTGGACGGTGGCAGGCGATGCGCAATCCCGTCGCTGCACCGCAGCCGGCGGCATCGGGCAGGCTCTGGTATACACCGTCCAGCAGGGCGTCTTCCGAAGTCTCGCCCTATGTGAGGATCAGCCTGAACGGGCGCATCGTTGTTGCTGATCTCGCATCGGGACGGCAGCTCCATTTCATCGGAGAGTTGCGAGGACGCGGCCCTGCACGGCGTCTCGCACTTGCAACATCACAAAATGGTTTGTTTGACCCGCTCGACAACCACCTTCATGCTGCACTGGCAGACCTCGAAGGGCTGCACGTCCCGGATGAGGCTGCGGAAGAATGCCTGGAGCAGGAGGTGGCAATTCGGCTTGGCATCCAGGTGCTGTCGCGCGGTGGAGGGTAGTGCGGCCGATCGCGAGGTCCGATGAGTCTGACGCGCGCAGACACGACGTCACGAGCTTGAAGCGAGCGCCTACAAATAACGATGTCGTCGCTCGGAGATGATCAGCCTTCGGCGGGTATGTGATGACGCCTCGCATGCTATCATGGCGCCGGAGAGTGGAAGCGACCGTTGCGGCAGTGGTCCAACCAGTCTGGATCATTGCGCCGGTGTCGTAAGGCCGGGTGGTCCGGCGGTGGGTGTTGCGATGTTGACGGATCTTCTCATGGCAAAGCCGCCATTTGGCTTCGACGGAAGTCATATTCCCGGCGACCAGGCGAGCGCCTGGGACGCGGATGAGGGGCATCCTTATAACGAGCGACAGACGAGCAAGGCCTGGGAGTCCTTTGTGACGTCGGGTGACCTCCGCAGGGGCGGCGCATCCGTGCGGGGCGTCATCGAGGAGTCGTGGCAACGCAGCGTACAGTCCGGCGTCGATGCGCGTTGTCGGGGCAGCAGTCTGATCGTCTCGGCCGACAACATCCACGAACTGCGCCTCAAGAACGAGGACCTGCTCAGCGCCAGCGCGAACACGCTGCGCCGAGTGGCCGAGGTCCTCGGCGACGCCGCCACCATGGTGGTCATCACTGACAGGAATGGCGTCGTTCTCGACGTCGGGGGCGATCAGCGGACGATCGAGTCCGGGCACGATATCCGTCTAGAGTTGGGTGCGGCCTGGGGCGAGGCGGTGACCGGCACCAATGGAATCGGCACAGCGCTGGTGACAGGCAAGCCGGTTCACGTCCACGCTGCCGAGCATTTTTCGGAAGGCATCAAAGCGTGGACCTGCGTCGGCTGTCCGATCCGCAGTCCGGTCGACGGAAGCATCATCGGCATCATCGATTTCTCCGGTCCACAGGCGATCTTTCACCGACACAATGTGGCGCTGGCTGTGATCGCAGCGGGGCACATCGAGCTCACGCTGGCGGAAAGAATCCGCATCGAGCGACTGCGCCTGCTCGAAGCTGGGCTGGAACGTTTGCCGGGAACGGGAAGCGCCGATGGCGTTGTGATTCTCGATCGCTTTGGTCGCGTCGTTCATCACAATGACATCGCCTCGACGCGCTGGAAGGCGGTGGCGCCGGCATCGGACCTGCGTGTCGGTGCCAGGCTTCTCTCAGATCGTGATGGCGTCGTACCAGCAGAGATCGCCAAGGATCTGCCCGAGGCGCTACGCGAGCAGCGGATCGAGCCGCTGGCGATCGATGGGGTGGCGCGAGGTGCGATGCTCGTACTTCCTGCGAAGCCGCGGTCGCCAGCCGTCAAGACCGCAACTGGCGGGAGCCTGGCCGGGACGGCGGCCCGCGCCGCGATTGTCGGACGCAGCGAGGCGCTCCTGCAGGCCGTGGACAGGACCGAGCGCGCTGCGCTGGGCAAGACGCCGATCCTGCTCGAGGGCGAGACCGGCGTCGGTAAGGAGCTGTTTGCCCGGCTGGTGCATGCCGTCGGCGCGAAGTCAGGCAAGGAGCCCTTCGTCGCGCTTAATTGCGGTGCGGTCTCACGCGAGCTTCTCGGCGGCGAATTGTTCGGGCATGCTCCGGGGGCGTTCACGGGAGCCACGCGCGAAGGACGGCCTGGGCGATTTGAGTTCGCACATGGCGGCGTGCTCAGCCTGGACGAAATCGGTGAAATGCCGCTCGAGCTGCAGCCTTATCTGCTCCGGGTGCTGGAAGAGCGCGCCGTCTGCCGGCTCGGCGAGTCGAAGCTGCGACCTGTCGACGTCCGGCTGGTCGCATCGACCAACCGAAACCTGAAACAGGAGGTGGCCGACGGGCGGTTTCGCAAGGATCTCTATTTCCGCATCGGCGCGGTCAAGATCACGATTCCCCCGCTTCGGGAGCGTGCCGGTGATGTCGAGATTCTGGTGGATCACTATAATTGTCAGTTCGCCGGGGCCTACAATCGCGAGCCGCTGCGGCTCGAACGGGAATGTCTTGATTTCCTGCAGCACTACTCTTGGCCGGGGAATGTGCGCGAATTGCGCAATTTGGTCGAGACCCTGGTGCTGATGTCGGTCGGCGATCCGGTGACGCTCAAGGATCTGCCGGAAGATATGTTCGAAGGGGACGCTCCCGCGACATCCGCGAAGCCGTTGTCTGAGCGTAAGGCTGCCCCGGACGACGAAGTGGCTCGGTTCGACGAAATGGAGCGGCGCGCAATCGAACGCGCGCTCGCAGCTGCGGGTGGCAACGTCGCCGCCGCTGCCGAGAAGCTGGGCGTGTCCCGCAGCACGCTGTATCGCAAACTGCATCAATATCGATCGAGGCCGTGAGCGAGTGGCGGAGCCTCAGGATGAGCGACGTACCGCACCGAGGACATGTCCAGGAAGGGGCGAGAGCCGCCGGCCTGGTCGCGTCGGAGCTTCTGGCGCGCGCCGATCGTGATTTCGCTTTCGTGCTGCGCGTGACCGGCGAAAGCCAGACCATTCTAGTCGAGCATTTCGTCGGTTTCATCGAACGTGAGCTCGGAGGACGTGACATTGTCTACGGCGCCCATCCACTGCTGCGTCCGTTTGTCGAAACCCATGCCCGCGAACTCGCCGATTTCGTCTTGCATGGTCTGAGCCTTGATCATCAGTTCGGCTTGCAGGCGATCGAGACGTTCTCGGGTGACCCGCTCCGGCTGCTTCGGGTTGACCTTTGGGACTCTCTGCAATCGCACATCGCCTATGCGGAGCGAGGATTTGTATCCGGTGTCGGCGGGCTGCAGCGGATTTTGACCCAAATCGAGAGCGCACCCTCCGAAACGAAGGATGGTCCGTAGTGCTTGACAAGAATCGAAGGGAGGACCCGATGACAGACGCAGGCGCATCAGCGGAGCAAGAGAGCAAGGACCAGTTTTTCAAGGAGCTCGCAGAACTCTCCGAACGGATGATCGCCGCGCATGGCAAGGACTTCTCAATGGGAGCGCTGGTCCTCGCAGCAAGATTCATCGCGGCGAACAAATCAACCATGCCGGCGGACGCGACATAGCAAGGGCCCCGATCAGCTCATCTGCCTGCCCGAACGGAGCAGGGCAGTGACCCCGCGTGCTTACGGGGCCACAGCTCGATCATCATTGCGGCTTCTTTGGCCCCATGTGATGGGGGACCTCGGTCTTCGGTCCACCCTCGTAGTGATGGCTGCCGCCTGAGCCGCTGCTGGACCCGGCGTCGCTCTCCTTTTTGCCCATGTGGTGCGGGACTTCGGTCTTCGGTCCGCCCGAGTAATGATGGCCGTTCTGTTCATCGGAGGTGTTGGTCTGCGCTATTGCAGGCAGCGTGACGAAGGCCATGGCCGCGGCAGCAGCAATAATAAATTTGTAGCGATGCATTCTGGTTTCTCCTGTTTGAATTTGTGGAAGTAGCAATCAAGTCCAGACGGCTTGATTGAGCAGCAACAAACCCGAGAGAAGCCGGCGCTGTTTGAGAAAGATCAAACGTCACCACGCGTGCTTCCGTGCGCCGATGCGCAGAGCGTTGCGCTTGCTGCGGGCGACGGAAAATCTCGATCTTCTTACAAAAATAAATTGCATTCTTCATGGGAAGTCGGGAGCGGCATTCATCGGCCAGAATCTCCGCATTTGCGGCGGCGTCTGTCGTGAAGACCAAGTCGAGATCACCATCTCGTCGTGCAATCGCGCCTGAGAGGGGAGCGAATGACCTGTCATTGATCGCGCCGGCGCCGCCTGCGACGGGGACGGCCTGCATTTCTTACTCAATCCGAGCGGCACGCTTGCCGAAATTTCACTATTTCGCGCAGCGAGGCTGTTGTCGGTTCAACGAGAGATGTTGCTGAGAGGCGCAACGGTGTGGACCGTATTGAGGACGGCGGTCGCCTCGGTTCATTACGCGACTGAGCTACAAAAAGATTTGGCTAGCGCGGCGTGGCTGTTTGATATCCGTCAAACAAGCATCAATGACGCGACTTAGCGTGCCGCGCCAGTGAGCGGCGAGCAAACCGCGAAGCGATCGAAACCCTCAATGCATGTCGCAGAATGGAGGATCCTCTTTGACTGACGAGACTATCGGCCATGTCTCCGGCCGGCCCCTGCAGGTCGCGTTTCTCCTGCGCCGTCGTATCTGGGAGACCATCACGATCAGGTCGGTGCTGGTGAAGCCCGAGCGCGACATCCGGCTGGATCTTTTTCGCGGACTGGCAAACTGGTTGATCTTCCTCGGACACATTCCGGATTCGGTGCTCGCCTGGTTCACGACGCGAAACTACGGCTTCAGCGACGGCGCCGATCTCTTTGTGCTGATCTCGGGCTACACGGCGACCTTCGTCTTCGGCAACATGATGATGGAGCGCGGCTTTGTCATCGGTGCAACAAGGCTGCTGCGGCGGGTGTGGCAGCTCTATGTGGCCCACCTGCTGCTCTTCGTCCTCTATCTCACCGCTGTGCACTATGTCGCCCACCGGTTCGACGATCTTCACCTGATGGATCAGTTCAACGTTGCGCCGCTGATGAGGTTTCCCGTCGACACCCTCGCGCAAGGCCTGATCCTCAAGTTCAAGCCGCTTAATCTCGATGTGCTCCCGCTCTACATCGTGCTAATGGCTGCATTCCCGATCGTCCTCTGGTTCATGCTGCGGTGGCGCAATGCGGTGATGATCGGCTCGATCGGCCTCTATCTGGCGGTCAGGCACTATGGGTGGAATTTACCATCCTATCCGGCTGGCGTTTGGTATTTCAACCCGTTTGCCTGGCAATTGCCGTTTGTGTTTGGAGCCTGGCTGGCGTTGGGAGGGGCCGCCGCGAGCCGGTGGCTGCTGTCATCCCGCATGCTCTTCATCCTGAGTGCCGGGTTTCTGCTGTTCGCGCTCGCGATGACGCTGGCTGAGCGCATCCCAGAGATGCAGAAGTACGTTCCCGATGATCTCGCCGGCGTGTTCATTCCAAACGACAAGACCAACCTGGGCCCTTACAGGGTTGTTCATCTCGCGAGCCTGCTGTTGGTCGTGGTCTCGCTCGTGCCAATCGATTGGCCGGGTTTGAAGTCGCCGTTGCTGCAGCCGCTGATCAGATGCGGCCAGCAATCGCTGCCTGTGTTTTGCGTCGGCCTCTTTCTCTCCTTTGTCGCGCACTTTGTGCTCGAGTTCGGATCGGAGGGAGTTTTGGCGCAGCTTCTGGTGGGCGCCGCAGGCCTCTGGATCATGACGATCGTCGCCTACTACCGTACCTGGTCCAAGCGCGTCGACAGAAGCCATTCGCCCGGGGCAGGCGTGGAGGTGAGCGGATGACGGCGTTTGAGAGACAAGCACGCGTAAGAGTCGCAGGCGCCGCGCGTCTATATGCCTTGATCCGTACCGACCGGCACTCACAGCCGGCTCAATGAGCAGATGACCATCCGTATCAAAACTGGAGAATGACCATGGACCACCGAAGAAATGTTGCTATGAGCGCGGCGCTTGCCGTCCTCGTTCTGGCGCCGTTTGGGCTGCCGCCGGCGCGCGCCACCGATCGTGTGCAGCTCGCGATGATGGACGACGACAAGATGTCGAAGAAATCCGATCCAAGCGCCAACATGAACATGGGACAGCCCAGTGACCAGCCGAACGCCATGGGCGGAGGTATGGGCGGCGGTCGCATGAACGGCGATAAGATGAAGATGCAGCCGCAAAGCCAGATGCGGGACTGCCAAGGCGCTGGCTGCCAGGAAGGCTCCAACATGATGCAGATGATGCAAATGATGGAGAAGATGATGCGCGGCCAGATGAACCCGTCCGCCGGCGGCAATGTGGTGAGCGGCCCGGCTGACGTGACGGAACGCCTTGAAGGCCGGATCGCTTTCCTGAAGGCCGAGTTGCAGATCAACGACGGGCAGATCGCCGACTGGAACAATCTGGCGGATGCGCTCCGTTCAAGTCGGCAGCATCTCCTGGAAGCCCGTAAGATGATCGCGATGGATGACAAGCTGGGGAGCATCGATCGGCTCGGCCATTATGAGCGACATCTGTCCGAGCGTCTGGAGGCTATCAAATCAGCTCGCTCGGCCTACACGCGGCTGTATGCATCGTTGAACGAGAGCCAAAGGCAGACTGCAGACACGATCCTGCTGCCTCTGATCGCCACGTTCTGACGGCCGTTTGCGGAAGCAGAAGCCATGTCCGGATTCGGATCGCATTTTCAATGTCGACGTGGCCTCTGTGTGTTCGCCCTACTGATGGGAGCGCTTGCAGCCAACGCCGCGCTCGCATCGGACGTGCGGTTTGATGCAAAGCACTCTGCCCGGCGGGCGGACGGAGGCTGGCAGTCAGCGCAGGCAGAGGAGGGGCACTCGGCGCACCATCCCGGAGCCTCAGGCGCGGGCAGTGATACGCTGTCGCAGGCGGATGGAGCGAGGGGGCATGCGGCCGATGTGCCGTCAAGCGGCGATGCGACGGACATGATGGGCGGAATGAGCGAAATGATGGGGAGGCCGCGCAAGGAGTTCTACCCGTTATTGATGGACATGCCGGCGCTGTCCGCCGAGCAACGGAAAAATCTGGAATTCCGGGCGCGCGGATGGATCAACGGCGAGGTCGATCGTATCTCGGAGTCGGAAATGAACCTGCGCCATGCCATCGCCGCAGGCGATGTTGTTGGCGCAGATCAGGTAGCGGGCCGGATTCGCGACTCGCTTAATGGGGTGCAGAGCGGCTTCACCGTGCTGCGATCGCTGAACGAAGGAAAGTCTCCCCAACAGATTGCGCAAAGCTGGCTCAAGGCACAGATGAACCTGCCGCCTCAGCCTGCTGTGGTAGACACGGACGGCATACTGGGAATTTCCTGGTTTCACGTGACCACTATGGCGCTGCTTGCGATCTTCTCGTTGGGGATGCTCGCCATCCAAGTGGCGCGCATGCGTCGCGCGAGTGCGCTTGTTGATCGATTGACGCGCGGGCCCGTGCCGGTGTCGCCCGCTTCCGTGCCGGCGATCGAAATACCGGGCGCCAGTGGGGCAGGACGTCATCCAGACGCAAGGGCGGGCGTTGCGCCAGCCCGACAAACGGCAGAGGTGCGTTCTCCAGAGCCGAGCCCTCATCGCGAGCCGGCAAAAGCGGGCGGACTTTGGAAAGGTAAACTAAGGGTCTCTGCGATCTATCGGGAGACCCCGAACATCAAGACGTTCCGCCTGCAGGCGCCAGATGGCGGCTCGATTCCATTTTCATTCTTGCCGGGCCAGTTCCTGACCTATGCGATCGAGATCGACGGAAGAGTTGTCAGGCGTTCCTACACGATCGCGTCGTCCGCCGCGCAGACCGCCTTTGTCGAGACCACGATCAAGCGCGAAGACGGTGGACTGCTGTCCGACTACATGCATGGCAATGTGAAGACCGGAGACCTCTTGGAGGTCATGGCCCCGTCGGGTGCCTTCACCTTCACAGGGGTCGAGGCCGACAGCGTGGTTTTGATCGGCGGCGGTGTCGGCATCACGCCGCTGATGGCGGCGATCCGCTACCTGTCGGATATCGCATGGTCCGGCCAGATCTATCTGATTTACGGCGCGCAGACGACGGAGCAATTCATCTTCCGTGACGAGCTGGAATACCTTCAGCGGCGAATGAACAATCTGCATGTCGCCGCCACCATGGCGCGAGCATCGGGCACATCGTGGATGGGGAGCGAGGGTCGGATCACCGCCGATTTTCTGAGACGGGCAGTGCCGGACCGGGTCAAGCGACGCGTTCATCTGTGTGGTCCACCGGGGATGATGGAGGCCCTCAAGACGATCCTCCGTGAGCTCGGGGTGCCATCCGAACAGATCAGGACAGAGGCGTTCGGACCCGCGCGTGGGGCCGTTCCTCCGCCAACGAGCATCGCTGCCGCGGCGCAAACGGCCGAGTCCGCCGCGGGCGGCCAGGCTGCTGTCGCCATCGGTCCGGCGACTGCCACTATCCGCTTTGCGACCTCAGGCATGGTCGCGGCACTGCCTCCGGACAGGAGTGTTCTCGAGGTGGCGGAAAGCATCGGTGTGCCAATCGACTATTCGTGCCGCGCCGGCATCTGCGGGATCTGCAAGACACATCTGCTGGAAGGCCGCGTCACGATGGAAGTCCAGGATGCCTTGACCGAGGACGACAAATCGGGGGGCATCATCTTGGCGTGCCAGGCCAAGTCCGTCGAAGATCTGGTCGTCGAGGCTTGATATGAACGAAAAGCAGCGGCTGATCGTCGATATCGTTCTAGCGAGCCTGTTACTGTTTGTACCGGCCTTTCTACTTCACTCCGATGGCAGGTTTGCCGGGAGCCTGGCGGGCTTTGTCCTTGGCTCCTGCGCGGCCGCACTGCTGCTTCTCCTTCTTCTGTACCCGGTCACGAAATACAGCGGGGCCTGGAAAGCGTCGGTCACTTGGCGGATGTCGATGCGGACGCTTTTGACTTTGCACGTCCATGGCGGAATTCTTGCAGCGTTCTTCGCGTTGCTGCATACCGGGCACAAGTTCCAAAGCCCGCTCGGCATCGCGCTTGTGATCAGCCTGTTGATCGTCGTCGTTATCGGATTTGTCGGCCGTTACTACTTGCCGCAAACCGTAGCGGAGCTCCGCGAACAACAGTCTTACCTTGCGGTCTTGCGATCGTCCTACGAGCGCACCGCCGCGTATCTGTCTTCACGCGATGCCGTGGCTTCCGACAACTCCGGCACGCATGCGTCCGTCTTGCAGAACGTACCGCTGTGGCAGCTCGTCGATGGCATTTCCGACCTGGAATCTGCGATCGGGTCGAGTGACACGATGAGGAAGATATTCATGCCATGGATCGGGGTGCACGTAATCGCCGCGATCATCATGTATGCGCTGCTTGCTCTCCATGTTTCTGCCGAGTTGTATTATGGTCTGCGGTGGCTCGCGTGAGTATTCGCGGCCCGCTCTATTCGATCGTCGCCATATTAGCGGTCGTCGGCGCTGCAATCGTATCGGCCACTGTATATCGGGGCGGTTCTCAGGCCGTGTCGGGTTGGACGAGTGTTGTGGCGCCCGGGCCGCTTTCCGCAAAGCATGCATTCCTGTCCGGGCGATGTGAAGACTGCCATACGCCTGTCAAGGGCGTCGATGCCGCCTCTTGCATTGCCTGTCATGCGCCGTCCGCGAAGGAGCTGGGCAAGCAATCGACAGTTTTCCACGCCGCGGCAGGGATGCAATGTCGCGGTTGCCATCTCGAGCACACCGGGAGTGCGCGTCCGACCAGGATGGACCACGCTTCGTTGCTGCAAGCCACTAGGCCTTCTGGGGATCTGGAGCAGTCCGCGCGGATCTTCGCCGATCAGGTGATCGTGGATCTGAAAGAGTTTGTCGGCGTGCCGAAATCGGAAGGTCGGGAAAAGGCAGAGCTCGATTGTGCCGGCTGCCACGGCAACCGGGAGCCGCATCGCCGACTATTCGGGCGGGAATGCGGCGGCTGCCACGAACTCGGTTCCTGGAAGATCGCTGGCTTCCTGCATCCCTCACCAACGTCAAAGGACTGTGCGCAGTGCCATCAGGCGCCGCCCAGCCACTATATGGAGCACTTCGTCATGATGGATCGCATGATCACGGGCCAGGAGCACGCATCGGTCGATCAATGCTACCTGTGCCACAGGACTGACTCGTTCAACGATATCAGGGGCATTGGGTGGATGAAGCATCATTGACGATACGCACCGCATTTGATGCAAGTCGGCCTGAGCCACGTCTGTGTCGGGCAGAGATCGGACGGGCGACGGCGATTGGTGTGATTCATTACAGCTGCACCAGAAGTTTTTTATAGATTCAATTTAGCGCTACCGAAGATCGGACAATCACGCTGACTGCAAATTTCGCGAGGCGCACCACGCGCACTTCGCCGTCAGCTCGATCTGTCTTGTTTTTTTTGTTGGCCGCTGCTGCAACCGGAGCTATATGTTCCGGATTGGCAGCGGGTGAAGAGATGATTGGCTTGAGAAGGCCGAGGCGCAGATGGTGGGGATGGCTTGTTGTCGTCGCCTATCTGCTTGCGTCGATGACGCCGTCTCTCGCGGGCTCGGTTTTTCTCGATGCATTGATCCCATGCGCGCACGGGGCAGGCGCATCTGGAGATGCGCACCAACACGATCAGGCCGTTGCTCGATCGGATGTGGGTTCGCATGACGCTGCGATGGCTGATGACTGCGACGACGACGAGCAGGATCAGCCCTGCAACCGGCATGCGACCTGTTGTGGTTCGGTGCTGTGTTTTAGCGCCGTTTCACCGCACGGCCCCTGGATCGTTCCATTCGTAGCACCGCAGTCACGCTGTGAGGCGCAGGCCGACAGCATCGGCAACGACGGCGCGCCCCGCCGACACTACCGTCCTCCCATCGCCTGACACAGCTCCGGAGTTTTGAGCCGCCTCGCGCTATTTCTGCGCGCGGATAGTCGCGTCTCATTGCCTCCCGGGGGGATCACGATGCCCGTGCCGATGATGGCGAGGGACGCGGTCTCGCACGCACGCGACAAGGCTGCATCTGGATCGCCGCTCGCACGCGCTGCTGGCTGAGCGGCGGAACAACGATCACCGGCCGACCAAGCACAGCCGGTCGCAGCCCCACGCCCCGGGCGCGACGACAACCGTCGTCGCCGTGGTTCGGGAGCTCTTCCATTTACTCGCTGATGACAACGCTGGCTCCCTCCGATCCGCTCCGGCGGGAACGAAGCGATCTGACGAATGTCGATGCAAGGACGATGCGTTATGAAATCATCAGATGACACGCCCTCGGAGCCGGTAGCCGGTTGTTCGGAAGCATCGGATGCGATCGTTCGTGCCGCTCTTGTTGGGGGCTACGGCCGTCTTCGCAGCTATTTGCAGCGGCGCTTCGGGGGGAAGGCGGAGGCCGACGAGGTGCTGCAGGCGTTCATGTTGCGGGCGCTGGAGCGCTCCGGCGACATCCGTGACGCGGACTCGGTCCGCGGATGGCTCAGCCGGGTGCTTGCGACCACCGTCGCCGACCATCATCGTCGGAGCTCGAAGAACAGAATACGGGAGATACCGTTCCCGAACGAACTTAGCGATCGTCTTGCCGCCGACCAGGACGGCACGGTGGATGCCGCCGCCTGCGAGTGTCTCTACACCCATCTCTCCCTGTTGAAGGCGGAGCATGCCGAGGTCATCAGAAGACTGGATCTTGCCGGCGAGCCCAGGGAGCAGGTCGCGGCAGATCTCGGAGTGACCGTGAACAATCTGACCGTCCGCCTTCATCGCGCGCGACAGGCTCTGAGAGAGCGTCTCGAGCAAATGTGCGTGGTATGTCTTGAGGACAGCTTCTGGGAGTGCCGCTGCGCCGACAACCGGGGCAGAACTCCGCCCTAGACCTGACAGATCATCGGTCGCCCCCTGCAGGCGGTCGCGGATCGCGCACCGTAATGCGCCGGGCCTCGGACCGCCATCCGAGCCCTCTTCCCCGTGCCGACGATTGACAGGCAAATATTACACGTCTAAAAATATGCAAATTCATATAATTCGAGATGCCTGAATGGACACGCATCCGCTCAAGCTTGAGGTGAGATCGTATGTGGCGGAAACGCCGCTCATACGGCGCCTCGTGTTCGGGGTGGATGGCGGCGTGGTGCCACGATGGCAGGCAGGCGCGCATATCCGCGTGGCGCTCCCGAATGGAGGAGACCGGCCGTATTCGCTGATGGCTTTGCCGGGCCTTCCCGAGGGGGCGCTGGCGCTCGGGGTGCTGCGCGAGGCGGCTTCGACCGGCGGCTCGCAGTTCATGCACGCGCTGAAGATCGGCGACGTCGTGACAGCCAGTGCGCCGGTCAACAATTTTCATCTGCACGAGGGAGCAGCGCCGGCGCTGCTTCTTGCCGGCGGCATCGGTGTCACGCCGATCCTGTCGATGGCGGCGGAGCTCAAGGCCCGTGCAACTCCGTTCCGCCTGCATTATGCAGGCCGTGCGCCAGGACTGTTGCCGTTCCTGCCGCAGTTGCAGGAGATTTGCGCCAAGGAGCTGTCCGTTCACTACGATAGTGACGAGTCCCGCCTGGACATTGCAGCGGCGCTCGGGGACGCTGCCGCAAGCTCCCACATCTACGTCTGTGGTCCGGCGGGGATGATCGAGGCGGTGAGGGCAGCCGCACTCGCCAACGGCGTCCCGGCGGGCCGCATCCACTACGAGCTCTTCAAAGCGGAGCAGGCGTCCTCGCCCGACGTGCCGTTCGAGGTCCAGATCAACTCGACCGGGCAGGTCGTCAGCGTTGCAGCAGGTCAGACCATCATCCAGGCGCTGGAGGCGGCGGGTCTCGATGTGCTCTACGACTGCCAGCGCGGCGATTGCGGCGTCTGCCAGTGCGGCGTGATCGCAGGCGTGCCCGACCATCGCGACGTCATTCTCAGCGAGGACGAGAGGGCATCCAACAAGGTCATACAGATCTGCGTGTCACGCGCGAAGTCGGAACGTCTGGTGCTGGATTTGTGAGGAAAGGCGAGGGACGCCATGGCGAACTACAGAAGGAATGCCCACGCGATTGCGGCGTTGGTGCGCGAGGCCGAGGTTCACCGCGACGTCTATGTCGCCCCCGAGATCTTCGAGCTCGAGATGGAGCACCTGTTCCCCAACAGCTGGATCTATGTCGGGCATGCAAGCCAATTGTCCAAGCCTGGCGATTTCATCACGGCCAACATAGGCCGCCAGCCGGTCCTGGCGAGCCGCCATAGCGACGGCTCTATCCACGTGTTCTACAATCGCTGTCCGCACAAGGGCGTGAAGATCGCTTCCGAACCCTGCGGCAACACCGGAAAGTTCTTCCGTTGCCCGTATCACGCCTGGTCTTTCAAGACCGACGGCTCGCTGCTCGCGATCCCGCTGAAGAAGGGCTACGAGGGTACCGGCTTTGGCGATACCCAGGCGAATGAGGGCCTGTCGAAGGTCAGGAACGTCGTTGTCTATCGTGATTTCATCTTCGCGCGGCTCAACGACAGCGGCCTCTCTTTCGAGGACTATTTCGGCGAAAGCCTTTCGACGATCGACAACATGGTCGACCGCTCGCCGGAGGGCAAGCTCGCCGTCATGGCCACCCCGATCCGCTACATGCACACCTGCAACTGGAAGATGCTGGTCGAAAACCAGACCGACACCTGCCATCCGATGGTCGCGCATGAAAGCTCGGCCGGTACTGCGGTCAAGGTCTGGAAGCGCGAGCAGGGCGAGGCTACGGAAGCGCCGATGGCGGTCCAGCTCTACGCTCCCTTCATGAGCCCTTACGAATTCTACGAGCAGAGCGGGATCAGGATCTGGCCAAACGGCCACGGTCATACCGGCGTCAACAACTCCATCCATTCGAACTACGCGGGCATCCCGGGCTATCTCGACCAGATGGTCGCGGCCTATGGCGAGAAGCGGGCCCACGAGATTCTCGGCGAGGTTCGGCACAACACTGTGTATTTCCCGAACATCATGGTCAAAGGTGCTGTCCAGATCCTGCGCAACTTCATCCCGATTGCGGTCGACAGGACGCTGGTCGAGAGCTGGGTCTATCGCCTGGTCGGCGCACCCGACAAACTCTATGAGCGTGCGTTGATGTACAACCGCTTCATCAACGCGCCGACGTCGATCGTGGGTCACGACGACCTGGAGATGTATGAGCGGGCGCAGGAAGGGCTGACGACCAACGGCAACCAATGGGTCAACCTGCAGCGGCTCTATGAGGCCGGCGAGCAACCGGACGCGACTGCCGTCATCAACGGCACCTCCGAGCGCCAGATGCGGAACCAGTTTCATGCCTGGGTGAAGTTCATGACCATGGACATGGATCAGCACGTCGAGGCCGCCGAATGATCAGCGAGAAGACCATCACGGATTTCATCTATCGAGAGGCGGAGCTTCTCGACACCATGCAATGGCAAGGGTGGCTCGATCTGTTTCACCCCGAAGGGCGATACTGGATGCCGCTCGAGTGGCAACAGCAGGATCCGGTGCTGCAGCCGTCGTTGATGTACGAGGACCTGCTGCTGCTCAAGGTGCGGGTCGAGCGCCTGGCCGGCGAGCGGACCTTCAGCCAAAAGCCGAAGAGCCGCTGCCACCATCTTCTGCAGGCGCCGCAGATCGTGGCATGCGACGCGACTGCAGGGGTCTTCAAGGCACGGACCTCCTATATCTATACCGAGACGCGTGGCGACGCGCTGGAGCGCTATTCGGGATGGGTCTCCCATGATCTCGTCCAGGTCGGCGACGACCTCAAGATCAAGCTCAAGCGGGTCGATCTCGTGAATTTTGACTCGCCCTTCGGCAACATCCAGCTCTTCATGTGAGTGCATCTTGACCGCCGCGACCACAGTCTATGCCCGCTTCCGCGAGACCGCCCTTCGTCGCGGCGAGGCGGGCTTCCTCAACGTGCTGCCGGAGACCGCCGGGATCTATAGCATCTCGGCAGGGGAGATCTCTTATCGCGTGATGCTTGATCGGGTCGAGCACTGGCGCTCGGCATTTGCGCGCCAGGGATTTGGCGAAGGCCACCGGGTCGGACTGCTGCTCCAGAACCGGCCGGTCTTCATCGAGCTGTGGTTCGCGCTCAACGCGCTGGGCGTCTCCGTGGTGCCGATCAATCCGGACCTTCGGATCAGCGAGATCGAGTACATCATCGCGCATTCCGAGATGAACGCGGCATTCGTTCTCGCCGAACGGCGTGTCGAGGTGGGGATGGCGGCCTCTCAGGTCGGCCGGCCGATCCCGGTCGTGACCGACGAGGGCGGCGTACCACCGCCATTCGGTGGCGTGCGGCTGGCAAGCGCGGGTGACGGGTCCACCGAATGCGCGCTGCTCTACACATCGGGGACGACGGGGCAGCCCAAGGGCTGCGTGCTCACCAATACTTATTTCCTGCATTCGGGAAACTGGTATCGCGATGTCGGCGGGCTGATCGATCTCAAACCCGACCGCGAGCGCATGATCACGCCGCTGCCGCTGTTCCACATGAACGCGATGGCGGTGTCGTTGATGGCGATGCTGTCGGTTGGCGGCAGCCTGACCATGCTCGATCGCTTTCACCCGCGCACCTGGTGGGCATCCGTGCGCGATAGCCGCGCCACCTGCCTGCACTATCTCGGCGTCATGCCCTCGATGCTGATGAGCGCGCCGCCGTCGGTTGAGGACCGCGCGCACACCGTGCGCTTCGGGTTCGGTGCCGGTGTCGACAAGCTCTTGCATGCGCCCTTCGAGGAGCGGTTCGGCTTTCCGCTGCTCGAAGCCTGGGCGATGACGGAAACGGGAAGCGGCGGCGTGATCGCCGCCAATGTCGAGCCGCGCAAGGTCGGCACCAGTTGCTTCGGCCGCCCGGCTCCCGAGGTTGAGGTTCGTATTGTCGGCGACGGCGGACATGACGCGCCGATCGGGACGCCTGGCGAGTTGTTGGTGCGGCGGGCAGGCGCGGATCCGCGTTATGGGTTCTTCCGGGAGTATCTGAAGAATCCGGCTGCCACCGCGGAGGCGTGGGAGGGCGGCTGGCTGCACACCGGCGATATCGTGTCGCGTGATGCGGATGGGGACCTCCATTTTGTTGATCGCAAGAAGAACGTCATCCGCCGTTCCGGCGAGAACATTGCGGCAGTCGAGGTCGAGTCCGTGCTCAACCGCCATCCTGCAATCCGGCAGGCCGCGGTTGCGGCCACGCCTGATCAGGTGCGCGGCGACGAGGTTGCCGCGGTCATCATCGCCGAAGCGACCGGTGCCGACCGCGCGCTCGCTGAAGACATTGTGCGCTGGAGCCTGGAGCAGATGGCCTACTACAAGGCGCCGGGCTGGATCTGCTTCGTCGACAGCCTGCCGCTAACGGCAACGGAGAAGATCCAGCGCGGCGGGTTGAAGGATTTCGTCGCCAGGCTGATGCGTGATGGCGCGTTTTTTGATCTGCGCGACCTTAAGCGGCGTCAGGTCTGACACGGGGGCAGGGGACGTCATCATGAGTGAGATCCGCACCACCCTCGTCACTGGCGGCAATTCGGGGATCGGCGAGGCGCTGGCGAAAAAGCTCGTCGAGAGAGGGCAGCGCGTCGTCTCGGTCGGGCTGGAGAAGCCCGGCTGGACGCATGATCTGCTCGCGGCCTATCGCGCTGATCTCACCAATATCGAGGAGACGCGCGCGATCGCGCAGGAGATCTGCCGGGATCACGCCATCGATTGTCTGGTGCACAATGCGGGCGTCATCCTGCCGAACCTGCTGCCCGATGCGAGGCCGGAAGACATCCTGACGTTGGCGCAGTTGCACCTGGGCGCGCCGATGCTTTTGACCCAGGCAGCACTGGACGGGATGCGCTCGCGCCGCTTCGGGCGCATCGTGTTCGTCAGCTCGCGCGCCGCGATGGGCGCGCCCACGCGCTCGGCCTATTCGGCGACCAAGGCCGGGGTGCACGGGATGGCACGGACATGGGCTCTGGAACTCGCCGCGAGCGGCATCACCGTGAACGTCGTCGCGCCGGGGCCGATCCTGACCGACAATTTCTGGGGCATCGTCCCGAAAGGTTCCGAGCAGCAGGAGCGGATGGCGCGCAATGTTCCGGTCGGGCGGCTTGGCTCGCGCGAGGATGTGGCGCACGCCATCGCATTCTTTCTCGATGAGCGCTCGGACTTCGTCACCGGCCAGGTGCTCTATGTCTGCGGCGGCACCAGCCTCGTCGGCCTTAGTCCCTGATGGCGCCGGTCAGATCTGGTTCTGGCGGATGTTCTCGACCATTTTGGCGAGCACGCGCGCGCAGATCTCGATCTCGTCGGGATCGATGCCTGCGGTGAGCCGGTCGTAGTTCTGCTCCATGATCGGCCAGATCTTGCGCAACAGCGCTTCGCCCTCCGGCGTCAATCCGACCACCCGGCGGCGCTGATCTTCCTCCGCGATCTCGCGCTTGACGAGGCCCGATGACACCATGGACTCGACCATGCGGCTCGCGGTCGACTGCTCGGTTACCGCGAGGACGGCGATCTCGTTGACGGTGAGGGTCTTGTAGATGAACAGGACCGACAGCGTCCGGAACACGACATTGTTGATGTTGTGCTCGCTCAGATCGCGGTTCTGGTCGAGATTCCAGCGATTGGCGAGCCGGTTGAACAGATACGGGATGTAGGCTTGCAGCTGGTCCCTTGTCCTCGGTGGACCCGACTTCCATTTGCTCTTGGATTCTTTGGCCATTATCTCTTGCGACTTTGCTTCTTGCTCTCGGTGCGAATTTTCGAGGAGAGGGATTTCAACACGGACAAGGCAGTGTCCAGCTCCTGGGCCGAGACGTTCTCGAGCCGTTTGCCGAGATGCTTCTTGTGAACGGCGGCGGCCTTCCTGAACAGCGCGTCGCCTTTCGGCGTCAGGCGCACGATGAACGACCGTCGGTCCTCGCTCGACATTTCCTTGCTGATGAGATCGTCGGCGAGAAGACGCTGCACCAGCCCTGAGACGTTGCCGCCCGATACTTTCAGATTTTGCGACAGCTGTCCGAGCGCGAGTCCGTCGGGGTAGCGATCGAGCTGGGCCAGCACGTCGAACTTTGCGAGCGAGAGCCCGAACTCCGAGCTCAGCATCGCATTCAGCGAGGCGAACAGCTCGCCATGCAGTGACAGCAATTGAAGCCAGAGCCGGGTTTCAATCTGCCCGGGGACAGGAACAATGTTCTCTTTGAGTGCTGCCGGCATTGCATGACCATCGAGTACAAAGTGTCTCGTCGATTTGGGGGGACTATCGCGGGTGGTTCGCTCCGATTAGCAACCTGAGAATCCTAGTCAAGCCGTGTGATCCCGACGTCCTCCGGTTGGGCGGCAAAGCAATCGTGCGTCTCGCGTGACGGCATCATGCGAAGCTCTTGATGGTCTGGATTACGCCGTCGAGCTCCCGGCCGGCGCTGTCTTTCAGCGCGGCCTCGCGCAGGCGGCGCGCCCAATCCGCGGCATCCTCGCGCTGCTCGATCAGCTTGATCGCCGCCAGCGTCTTGTCGAATTTCGACAGTCCCCGGCTGTGGGTATCGGAATAGCCCTTGACGAGACGTCGGCATTGCAGGATTTCGACACCCAACTGGTAATTGGTGCCAACCGCGTCAGTCGCGGCCTTGAGCCATCCGTCCCGGTGAGCCGTCTCGACCATGTGACGCAGCGAGCGGCGGCGCATGCCGCGCAGCCCGCCCACGACATAAAGCGCCAGGAACCAGGGCAGCGAGTAGGTGCGCACCCGGCGCCCCTTGTTGACGCGCCGATCGAGCCAGCCGAGCAGGCGCGGCCTCGCCCCGAGCCAGCGGCCGAAGCCGGCGGGCAGCATGCCCATGACCTCCTCCATGCGTGGATGCATGAATTCGGTGGTCTGAAGCACCTGGCCCGGCGACATATCGAGCTCGCTCTCGATACGCGCGCGTCGACCGGCGCGCGTCTTGAGGTCGGCCACGCGGATGACGTCGTCATAGGCCATGGCGTTGGCGAGATACTTTGCCGCGGTCTGCGTAAACGCATAGCCCCGGCCAGCACCGCCGGAGCTTCGGTCGGTCGCGTGCAGCGTCTTCAGGATGTCCAGATACTCGGCGCCATAGGCGACGTCCTGGAAGTCGACCACCTTTCTCAGGCCGGCGCGGGCCATGGCGAGCGCGGGCTCGGGCAGCTCCTGCGTCAACCTTGCGACGAGCCCAGCGAGATGCGGATCGGGCGTTACGGGCGAGGGGATATCGTCGGCCTGTTTCGGCTCTGTCGGCGCGACGATGCCGGCGGAGCCGGTCTTGACCCGGTCGAAGGCGGCTTCGAAGGTCCGCAAACTGGCCTTGGCGCCTTTCTCGCCGGCGCGGATGACGTCAAGATAGCTTTCGCGGCTGAAGGGCAGCACGCCGGCACTTGCAAGCGCGCCGAACATCGCGGCCGAGATGACGCTGCCATGCTCGATCGCCAGCGCATTCAGATCGAAAATGATTTCGGTCTTTGCGGCAATTCCGATCGCGCCGGTGACCGCACTCCCGTCGGCGATGCCGTTGCCTGGCGCGATCTTCTCGCCGATCGCAAATGACCGGTGATTGGACGCGATCAGCGTGGTGCGATCCGGGGTCACCAGGCCGCGCAGGATGGATCGACCGGCCTCCATAAATTCCGCCGCCATCACCACATCAACGTCGCCGGGCGTCGGCATCAGCGACAGGACCGGCTTGCGACCATCGAGCGGCGGCATCGCCTCGATGTAGTAGATCGTGGCGCCGGTGCGCTGGGCTACTCCCGGCACCGAGGTCGATTGCGCGACCCAGCCATGGTTCTCCGCAAGCTGGACGATCCAATCGGTCAGGACGCCGCCGCCCTGGCCGCCCATCGCGACGATCGCAATCGAGATTGGCCGCTCGGTCGCCTCGCCTGCGGCGGGGAGGGCCAGCCGGACCGTCTCGTCTCTCATGCCAGCGCCTCGAGCGCGGGACGGCGGCGATCGCGCCGCCGCTGCAGCCAACCGATCACGGCCATGGCAACCTTGGATCTGAACGTGTCCCAGCGAGTCGGATTATGGATGACGTCGGCGCGATAGAAGGACGGGCAGAGCACGGCGGCCTCGGAGACCTCGCCGCAATTGCCGCATCCGACGCAGGAATTGTCGATCGCCGCAACGGGATCGTCGCGCAGCGGATCATCAAGCTGCTTGACCGACAGCGACGGGCAGCCGGAAAGCCGGATGCAGGCATGGTCGCCGGTGCACACGTCCTCGTCGACGCCAAAACGCTCTTTCACGACGCGTACGCCGTCCTTGATGGCCTTGCTCATCTGCGGCTTTACGCGACGCTGCTTGTTCAGCATGCACTCGGATGAGGCGACGATGACCTTAGGGCCTTCTTCCCTGGTCGTCAGCGCCTCCTTCAGCGTGTCACGCATCTTGCCGACATCGTAGGTACGGTCGAGCTGCCGTACCCATTGGCCGCCGATGCCCTTCACGGCCTGGACAATCGAGTTGTTGGTGTTGCGCCGCTTGTTGATGGCGCGTGACGACAGGATGTCCTGCCCGCCGGTGGCCGAGGTGTAGTAGTTGTCGACGATGACGAACACGCCGTCATGCTTGTTGAACACGGCATTGCCGATGCCGCTGGTCAACCCGTTGTGCCAGAAACCGCCGTCGCCCATCACGGCGATCGAGCGCTTGTCGGCCTTGACGTTGAAGGCCGACGTCGAGGCCGGGCCCAGGCCGAAACCCATGGTGGTCGCGCCGATGTTGAAGGGCGGCAGAATCGAGAACAGATGGCAGCCGATGTCGGCGGAGATGTGGTGCTGGCCGAGCTCCTCCTCGACGAGCTTCATGGCCGCGAAGATCGGCCGTTCGGGGCAGCCGGTGCAGAGCCCGGGCGGGCGCGCCGGCACGACCTGCTTGAGCCTCTCGACTGCCGGGTGGTGGAGCACCGGCGTGGCGTCCGGCGCCGGCGGCCGGTTGCCGAGCAGCCGGGGCTCGGTCTTCTCCAGGAATTCTCTGAGGCCGCCGAGCAGGACCTGCGCGGTGTAGTCGCCGCCCATCGGCAGCACGTCCTTGCCATGGACGCGCGCCTGGATGTCCTTGCGCCGCAGCACCGTATTGATCGCTTGCTCCAGATATTCCGGCTGGCCCTCTTCGACGATCAGGATGGCTTCCTTGTCGAGACAGAACTCCGCGACCTCACTGTCGATCACGGGGTAGGTGACGTTCATGACGTAGAGCGGGATCTGCGTATTGCCGTAGGCATCGGACAATCCGAGATATTGCAGCGCGCGGATGACATTATTGTACATGCCGCCCTGCATGACGATGCCGACCTTGCCCTGCTTCGGTCCCATCCATTCGTTCAGCTTGTTGTCCCGGATGAAGCCGATTGCCGCCGGCATGCGCGTCTTGATCTTCTCCTGCTCATGCTCATAGGCCGCCGGCGGCAGCACGATGCGGTTGACGTCGCGCTTGGGATTGTTGAGCGCGTCCTTGATGGTATGCGCCGGCCTGACATTGTCCTTGCAGGCAAAGCTGCCATGCATGTGACAGGCGCGAACGCGGACTTCCAGCATCACGGGCGTGTTCGAGAATTCGGAGAGCTCAAAGCCCTTTTCGATCAGATTGACGATGCATTCATGGTCGGGACGCGGGTCCAACAGCCACATCTGCGATTTCATCGCAAAGGCGTGGGTGCGCTCCTGCATGATGGAGGAGCCTTCGCCATAGTCCTCGCCGACGATGATCATCGTTCCGCCGGTCACGCCGCCCGAGGCGAGATTGGCGAGCGCGTCGGAGGCGACGTTGGTGCCGACCGTGGATTTCCACGCCACCGCGCCGCGCAAGGGATACATCACCGAAGCCGACAGCATGGCCGCCGCGGCCGCTTCGTTGGCGGAGCTCTGGAATACGACGCCGAGATCGTCGAGCACGTCCTTGGCGTCAGCCAGCACATCCATGAGGTGAGAGATCGGAGAGCCCTGGTAGCCGCCGACATAGGCGACGCCTGATTGCAGCAGCGCCTTGGTGATGGCGAGGATGCCCTCGCCGCGGAACGTGTCACCATCGCCGAGCCGGAGATCCTCGACCTCACGAGCGAAAGACCGTTCAGCCATTGCACCCTCCAGAAATATGCGATAGCATACGTTTATATGTAAAATATGTCAACGCCGCGCCATGCTATCGCGCCTGCGCATTTCTGCTGCGGAAGGCGGCATAAGCCGGCGACAGGGTAGGGCCAATGCTGAAGCTGCCTCGCTTTAGAGCTGCCGCCGTCCAGGCCTCACCTGTCTATCTCGACGCGAGCGCGACCGCGGAAAAGGCGGCGTCACTGGTCCGTGAGGCCGCGGCCAACGGCGCAAAGCTCATTGCGTTCCCCGAAGTGTTCGTTCCCGGCTATCCCTACTGGAACTGGATCACCGATCCCGTCACGGGGAGCGCGTGGTTTGAGAAGCTCGCCAAGGCGTCGGTCCTCGTGCCGGGCCCGGAGGTTGACATCGTGCGGAAGGCTGCGCGCGATACCGGATGCTACGTCGTGCTCGGCGTGAACGAGCGCAGCCCGGTCTCGCTGGGCGCGATCTACAACACGCTGGTTTTCATCGGGCCGGACGGCGCGCTGCTTGGCAAGCATCGCAAGCTGGTGCCGACCTGGGCGGAGAAGCTGACCTGGACCGGCGGCGACGGATCGAGCCTGCGCGTCTATGATACGGAGATCGGGCGTCTCGGCGGACTGGCTTGCGGCGAGAACACCAACACGCTCGCGCGTTTCGCGCTGTTGGGCCAGGGCGAACTCGTGCATGTCGCCAGCTACATCTCGCTTCCCGTTGCACCCGCCGACTACGACATGGCAGAGGCGATCAAGTTGCGCGCGATTGCCCATTCCTTTGAAGGCAAGATCTTTACGATCGTCTCCTGCTCGACCGTGTCGGAGGAGATCATCGCGGCGATGGAAACGATTGTCCCCGACGCGCGGGCGCGCTTGCAGCGCAAATCGAGCGCTTTCTCAGGGGTCATCGGGCCCGATGGCCGTGTGGTCGGCGCACCGCTGATCGACGATGAAGGCATCGTCTATGCCGACATCGACCTCGACCGCTGCATCCAGCCGAAACAGATGCATGACATTGTCGGGCACTACAACCGGTTCGACATTTTCGATTTGCGTGTGAACCGCCGCCCGTTGGCGCCGCTTGGCCTAGCAGAAACAGAGCGAGGCGCAGGGGACGAGCAGGTGAGCTTTTCCTCGATCCCCGGCCGGTCGGAATGATGGTCGGGCACGTATCGAGCATGCAGGGTCGTGAGACAGGACTTGGAGGATAGGATGCGCGAGAACGTGATCGGCCGGGCCAATGTCGAAGACACCCCCGAGCTCATGGCCTACTACAAGGACCTCGAAAAGTACGAAGCCGGTGCCCTCTGGACGGTCGCCAACAAGATCGAGCCATGGCAGCCGCAATCCGCGTCCGTTCCCGTTCTCTGGCGCTACAGTGATTTGCGCGAGCATGTGCTGCGCTCGGTGGAGCTGGTCTCGCCGGAGAAGGCCGGGAGGCGGGTGATCTATCTTAACAATCCGGGTCGCCGCGACGTGTCCGCCGCTGTCGGCTGGCTCTATTCGGGATTGCAGGTGATGCATCCCGGCGAGGTTGCCTCGGCCCACGCGCACTCCGCCTCCGCCTTGCGCTTCATCATGGAAGGGGCGGGCGCCTACACCATCGTCGATGGTCACAAGATGACGTTGGGAGCACGGGACTTCGTGCTCACGCCGAACGGCACCTGGCATGAGCACGGGGTCGAAGGCGATGGGTCGGTCTGCATCTGGCAGGATGGGTTGGACATCCCACTCGTGAATGCGCTGGAAGCCAATTTCTTCGTCGTGCATCCGAAGATCCAGCAGGAGCCGTCCGGTTATCCCGTGGACGACATGACCAAGACCTGGGGCAATCCCGGTCTTCGGCCGGCTGACACGCGCTGGTCGAAGGGCTATTCGCCCATGTTCAAGTATGAGTGGGAGCCGACCTATGAATCCCTGCGAAAATATGCCGCCGCGACCGACGGCTCGCCTCACGATGGGATTCTCATGAACTACGTCAATCCGATCACCGGCGGGCACGTGATGCAGACGATCGGCGCGAGCATGCAGATGCTGCGGCCGGGCGAGACGACGAAGTCACACCGGCACACCGGCAGCTTCATCTACCAGGTCGCCAAGGGACGCGGCTATTCGATCATCGCCGGCAAGCGTTTCGAGTGGGAGGAGCGCGACATCTTCTGTGTTCCGTCCTGGGCCTGGCATGAGCACGGCAACGCGTCGACGAGCGAGGATGCCTGCCTGTTCTGCTTCAACGATCTGCCTGTCATCGAGGGTCTCGGGCTGTATCGGGAAGAGACCTATGGCGACAATGGCGGCCACCAATCGGTCGCCGCCTGACATTTTCTTGCTCGCTGGAAATTCAACGGAAAAGAGTCGGATCAAGCCTCCATGCGTCTCGTGACTTATACTTTGGGCGCCAGCGGCGCCCGCCTCGGAGTTCTCCTCAACGGGTTGGTCGTCGATGTCGAGCGTCTCGGCGCGTCGTCTGGTCTCGCATGGCCGAGCGACATGCTGTCCTTCATCGACAACAACGCCACGCTGTTGCCGGCGCTCAAGGATGGCCTTGATGGTGCCAATGGGTGTCTGCCGGCCGGCGCCGCCGTTCCCGTCGAGGATGTGAAGCTGCAAGCTCCGATCCCGCGGCCCCGCAAGAACATCTTCGGCATCGGGCTGAACTACCGGGCGCATGTCGCGGAATCCGCCAAGAGCCTTGATACCGACAAGGACCTGCCAAAGCAGCCGGTCGTTTTCTCGAAGCCGCCGACTTCCGTGATCGGCCCGGGGGCGGCGATCCAACACAACGCCAAGATGACGCAGCAACTCGACTGGGAAGTCGAACTCGCGGTCATCATCGGCAGGACCGCGACGCGCATCTCCGTCGAGAAAGCAATGGATCACGTCTTCGGCTATTCGGTGATGATCGACATTTCCGCGCGCGACAATCGCCGCGCCGGCCAATGGATCTTCTCCAAGGGCATGGACACCTATGCGCCGTTCGGCCCCTGCATCGTGACTGCGGACGAGATTCCCGACCCGCATGACCTGCGGCTGTGGCTGACGAAGAACGGCGTTACGAAGCAGGATTCCAACACCAAATACATGATCTTCGACATCCCAGTCCTGATTGCC
Organism: Bradyrhizobium sp. HKCCYLS1011; assembly: GCF_051167795.1. Taxonomy (NCBI): domain Bacteria; kingdom Pseudomonadati; phylum Pseudomonadota; class Alphaproteobacteria; order Hyphomicrobiales; family Nitrobacteraceae; genus Bradyrhizobium; species Bradyrhizobium sp. HKCCYLS1011. The sequence goes on from NZ_JBNPTT010000007.1 coordinate 518,911, forward strand.
GACATTTCGTCCGGCATGACGCTGGAGCCGGGCGACATCATTGCAACGGGAACGCCGGAAGGCGTCGGAGCCGGCATGAGCCCGCAGGAATGGCTGTGGCCGGGCGATGTGGTCGAAGCAGGAGTCGATGGCGTCGGTGTGATCAGACACCCTGTTGTCGCGATCTGATGGCGATTTTCTCGTTCGATCGCGAGCTGAGGTTCGGGGATTGCGATCCCTCAGGGATCGCGTACTTCCCGTCCTACCTGAATATTCTCAACGGCGTCGTCGAAGAATTCTGGGCGACGATTGGTTTTCCGTGGCCGGAATTGATGAGGGTTCGGAAGATCGGGACGCCCACGGTGCGCCTGACCTGCGACTTTTCCCGACCGTCGATGTTTGGGAATGCCCTCACGTTCACGCTGCGCATAGGCAAGGTCGGCCGGGCATCGCTTCATTTGGCGCATGTCGTCTCGGGCGTGGATGGCATCCGCTGGCGGGCCGGCCAGATCCTTGCTGCAACATCGTTGGTGGATCATCACGCGATTGCCTGGCCGGATGATATTCGCGCCGCGCTGGTGTCGCATCTGCACGCGGATGAGGACGTGCAGGCGGTGCTGTCATGATTTCGCTCTTCATGACATTCTCCGATCCGCGGGGCGAGCGCCAGCTCGGGCCCAATGATCTTGCCGCCGTTGCAGCACTCGTCGGCTCGATCCCGGAGATGATCGAGGGCTTGCTGTTCACGCCACTGGAGCAGTCGGTCGACCATCCCTACAACGCTGACGGCTTAGGACCAGCCTTCGCCCTCCAATTGCGGTTCTCGGACCTGTTCGCTTGCGAGGCGGCGATGGATCGCGGTGGCGTCCTTGCCAGCTTGGCGGTGGGCGCCGGGTTGTCGGGCCTCGCTGGATTGGACGTCACGCACCAGGTGATGCTGACGCGCGCGTTTCCGGTCGAGGCCGCGGCGCATCCGGCAGGCACGACCATTCCATGCAGCTACCTCGTGCACTATCCAGGCCCGGCCGAGGACATGAATGCCTGGAACCTGCATTATCTGGAGCATCACCCGGCGATCATGCGGACCTTTCCAAACGTCCGCCAGGTCGAGATCTATACGCGTATCGATTGGGTCGACCGGCTGCCGTCGCAGCGGATCGAGCACATGCAGCGCAACAAGCTGGTGTTCGACAGCCCGGACGCGCTTTCGCTGGCGTTGAGCTCCGAGGTGATCAAGCGTATGCGCGCGGACTTCCTCCAGTTCCCGCGATTCTCCGGCGGCAATAAGCATTTTCCGATGCTGACCCACACGGTTCGGCCGGGCGTCTAGAAGTCCCGTAATTCTAGTGTCCGCCGAGATAGGCCGTGATCAGCCTGGGATCGTGGATGAGGTCCTTCGCGGGGCCGGACTGCACGATCTCGCCAGTCTCGAGCACGTAGCCGTAGTCAGCGGTCTCCAGCGCGGCGCGCGCATTCTGCTCGACCAGCAGGATCGATACGCCGAGATCGCGTAGGGATGAGATCGTGCGGAAGATCTCGCGCACGATCAGTGGTGCGAGGCCAAGGCTGGGTTCGTCCAGCATGAGAAGTTTCGGCTTGGCCATGAGCGCACGGCCGAGCGCGAGCATCTGCCGCTCGCCGCCGGAGAGTGTGCCGGCGGCTTGCCGCTGCCGCTCCTTCAGGCGAGGAAAGCGATCATAGACCTCGTCGAGCGTTTTCTGGACGCCCGAGCGATCCGGCAGGCTGTACGAGCCGAGCAGGAGGTTGTCGGCAACCGACATCTCGGAGAACAGCTCGCGCTTCTCCGGGACAAGGCACAGCCGGCGCTCGACGCGGTCTTCGACCGACATCCTGCCGATGTCGCTATCCCGGAAGACCATGCGGCCGCGCGATGCCAGCAAGCCGATGGCCGCCATCAGCAGCGTGGTCTTGCCGGCGCCGTTGGGGCCGATGACGGTGACGATCTGCCCTTCCTCGACCGACAGCGACACGTTGCGGACTGCTTCGACATTGTCGTAGCAGACCGTCACATCGATCATGGAAAACATCGTGGTCACGCGACGCCTCCAAGATAGGCCTCTTGAACCCGCTCATCGCTGCGGATCGCGGCCGGAGCGCCTTCGCAGAGCTTGGATCCGAAATCGAGCACCACGATGCGATCGACCAGCGACATCACGAACTCCATGTCATGCTCGACGATCAGGATCGTCAGGTGATCCGCCCGCAGCGACCTGAGCAACTCGGCAAGCCGCAGCTTCTCCTGGCGGCGAAGACCCGCCGCCGGCTCGTCAAGCACCAGGAGTGCCGGGTCCGCGGCCAGCGCACGGGCGATTTCCAGAATGCGCTGATTGCCGAGCGGCAGATTGCCGGCGAGCTCGAACGGCTTTTCGCCGAGCCCGACGCGTTCGAGCTGCGTCTGCGCCTCGTGCCTGGCGCTGGCCTCCTCGTGCCGGTTGAGGCGGAAGGCACCGGCGAACAGGCCGGTGTGCGTGCGCGCGTAGGTGCCGAGCATCACGTTTTCCAACAGGCTCATGCGCGGCCTCAGCTTCACATGCTGGAATGTCCGCGCCACCCCGGCGCGGGCAATGCGGGATTGCGCATCGCCCGTGATCGGACGTCCGGCAAAGACGATTTCGCCCTTGTTGACTCTGAGCGCACCGGTCAGGCAGTTGAACATCGTGCTCTTGCCGGCGCCGTTGGGCCCGATGACGGCGACAATTTCGCCGGACCGCACCTCGAAGCTGACATTGTTGAGCGCGATCAGACCGCCGAACCGGCGTTCGGCGCTATCAACTTTCAGAAGGAGCTCGCCCGGCTTCGGTTGCACGCGACGGGGCAGGGGCGGCGCTGGTTGCGGCCGATCGCGCTTGGCTTTCGGCAGATAGCGCGCGACGAAGGGAACGATCCCCTGTCGCGCCCACTGCAGGAACAGGATGAACAGAGCGGAAAATGCGACGATCTCGAGTTGGCCGGAGGCGCCCTTGGCGATCAGCGGCAGATAATCCTGTACGCTGTTCTTGAGCAGGGTGACGATGGCGGCGCCGACCACGCCGCCGAGCAGGCTGCCCGCGCCACCGACCATGGACATCATCAGATATTCGATGCCCATGCTGGCATCGAACGGCCCCGGGCTGATGAAGCGGCTCATATGGGCGTAGAGCCATCCCGAAAGCGAGGCCAGGAAGGCCGCGATCACGAAGGTCGCGAGCTTGATCCGGAAGGCATTGATGCCGAGGCTCTCGACCAGGGTATTGCCGCCGCGGAGCGCGCGCATGGCGCGGCCGAGCCGGGAGTCCAGGAGGTTGTAGCCGAGCACGAGCACGGCAACGACGATGCCCCAGATCAGGAAATAGATCTGCGCGCTGGACGTCAGCACAATCCATCCGAAGCTGATCGGCGGAATCGACGAGATGCCGTTGAAGCGGCCGAGCCCCTCGACATTGCCGAACAGGAAGCCGATTGCGAGACCCCATGCGACAGTGCTGAGCGAAAGGAAATGACCCTGAAGCCGCAGCGTGACCACGCCGAGAACGGTTGCCACCCCGCAGGTCAGTGCCACGCCGAACACCAGTCCGAGCCAGGGCGAATACCCGTTCAGCGCGGAGACCCAAGCCGTCGCATAGGCCGCGACGCCGACGAACGCCGCCTGCCCGAACGACACGATGCCGCCGACCCCGGTGAGGAGTGCGAGGCCGATGGCGACCAGCGAATAGATGCCGATATAGTTCATCAGCGTGATGCTGAACGGATTGAGGACGAAGGGGGCCGTCGCGAGACACAGCACGGCGATGCTGGCGGCGAGCCTGATGTGAAGGCGCGTCATTCCTCGATCTCCTCCTCCGAATGCAGCGAGGCGAGGGATCGCCAGATCAGGATCGGGATCAGGAGCGAAAAGACGATGACATCCTTCAGCGCGCTGCTCTCGAAAGACGCAAAGCTTTCAAGGATGCCGACGCCGACAGCGCCGATCGCCGCACCGGGGTAGCTGGTCATGCCGCCGACGATGGCGCCGACGAAGGCTTTGAGGCCGAGCAGGAAGCCGGAGTCGTAGAACACAGTGTTCACCGGCGCGATCAGGATGCCGGACACGCCGGCCATGAGCGAGCCAAGGAGATAGGCGATTGTGCCGGCGCGCTCCGGTCGTATGCCCATCAGGCGGGAGCCGGTCCGGTTCACGGCTGTGGCACGCAGCGACTTCCCGACCAGCGTGAAGTCGAAGAAGAGATAGAGGAGGCCGCTGAAAACGAGTGCTGCAACCACGATCAGCATGGTCTGTCCCGGGATCAGCACGCCAGCGAACTCGGTCGAGAGCGAGGTCAGCGGCTCGGTCCGGACCCCCTCGGGGCCGAAGAACAAGAGGCCAAGGCCGACCAGCGCGAAATGCAGCGCCACCGACACCGTCAGCAGCAGGAGCACGCTGCCGTCGGCGATCGGGCGGAACACGATCCGATCCAGAAGCGGTGCAATGGGCGCGATCAGCATCAGCGCGAGCACGAGCCTGACGGCGAGCGGCGGATCGGCGCGCATCACGAGCCAGGCGGCGCCGACCACGACCAGCGGAAGCACCAGGTAGAACACAAGCGCGCGGGGCAGGAGCCGGAGCTCGCCGCCGCGTACGAGCGAGACGATTTCCATCAGGGTTGCAAGGCAGGCCAGCACGACGACCAAGGTCCCCGTGCCCGGAAAGCGCTTTGCGTCGAGCGCAGCTAGCGTCAGCGCGGTGAACGCGGCGATGTCGCCGAAGGGAATGAAGATGACGCGCGTCACCGTGAAGATCAGGACCGTCCCGATCGCCACCAGGGCGTAGACGGCCCCGGTGGCGATCCCGTCGATCGCAAGAATGGCTGCGATGTCGCTCGTCATTGAGACGTCGTTTCCTCGTTCGACTGCCGGCCTGCCATTTCCGGACTACGGCGCGTACTTCCAGGCGCCGTCGGTCAGGCGGACCACGACAAGCGAGCGCTCGTCCACGCCTGTGACCGAGCCCGGCTTGAAGTTGTAGATGGCGTGCACACCCGGCAGCTCCTTGGTACTGAGGATCGCATCGCGCAGCGCCGTGCGGAATTCGGCGGTCCCAGGCTTTGCGGACTTGAGTGCGCGCTCGGCGGCATTGGCGAAGATCAGCCAGGCGTCGAAGGAATAGGCAGAAAACCCGTCGGTGGTCGGTATATTATGGGTCTTCTGGTAGACCGCACGGAACTCCAGCGCGAGTTTCTTTGCGAAATGATCGTCGGGCAGTTGCTCGGCCACGATGACGGGGCCTGCCGAGACCTGGATGCCTTCGGCCGCCTTGCCACCGACGTGCACGAAGTCCGGGTTGACCAGCGCCACTGTGCCGTAGGTCTTACCCTTGAAGCCACGCTCAGAAAGGCTCAGGAGCGGCAGCGCGCCCTGCGTGCCCGACCCGCCGTCCAGTACGGCATCAGGCCGCGCGGCGAGCACCTTGAGGGTCTGTGCGGTGACCGAGGTGTCGGTGCGGGCATAGCGCTCGTTGGTCTGCACCTTGATATCGTCGATCGCCTCGGCGGCTTTGGCACCATTATAGACAAGGTCGCCCCAGGCATCGGAGAAGCCGATATAGCCGATGTTCTTGATCCCATCGCGCTTCATGCGGTCGGCGACGATCTTGACGAGGAGCGAAGCCGGCTGCGGCACCGCGACCACCCACTGTTCCGGCGATTCCGGAAGCTTGCCGATCGGCGATACCGCGATCATCGGCACTTTCAGCTCACTCGCCACCGCCGCCATGGCGATCGTCGAGGGCGCCGTTGCAGTGCCCATCAAAAGATCCACCTTTTCTTCTTCCACGAGCTTGCGCGCATTGCGGGTCGCGGTCGACGGATCGGAGCCGTCGTCGAGCTGGATCAGGCGGATGGTCTCGCCGCCGATCGTCTTCTTGTATTCATAGGCGGCATTGATGCCGCGCCCGTAGGGGATGCCGATCGAGGAGCCTGGTCCGCTCAGTGACGTGACGAAGCCGATCGTGATGTCGGCCTGCGCAGCCGGTGCTGCGAACATGCCGGCGACAAGTGCAAGTAAGCTCAGAGTCCTGCGCATGTGCGTCTTCCTCGGTTGGTGCTGGACAGGAATGCCTCGAAGCTGCCGAACGGCGAGCCCGAACGACGAATGAACCGACTGAAAGCGGTGCTGTAGCGCCGCATCCCGGGCGCGACCGAAGAGGTTTTGCTCGGCGGGGCGTCAGCAGCCATGGCGCTGGTTGCCGCTCGAACAGCTGGCCCATCGGGGAATGCGGGCGGGCCTTTGCCGACGCAATGAAAGGCCGTCGGCCCGGCCGCCATGCGCGACCGGTGATGCTGCTGCTGCCGCCGGCTGTTCGAGCACGGCGATGATCCACGCGATCGAGTCTCTCAAAATCGGTGCCCTGCAACATCATTGTCATGGCCGCCGGTCGCCTGACCGGCGAGGAATTACTTAAAGCCTAAAGTATTGCCGGTGGGGCCGTCAACACGTGTCACGGCGCTGTCAGAAAAAATGTTATTGCATACAATTCCGCAGGAGTGCGGCGGCTTCCTCGCGTGACGATGTTACGAAAATGCCGCGTTCGCGCTGCCGCGAGGCGGCCGTTGTCGTCGCTGCAGCGCGCATTTGACGCGCGAATTAGTTTATGATTGAAATATATTCATCGGCAGCCGACGACCGATCCTCCGACCACCGCTTGAGGAGAAGGACGATGCGCATCTTCTGGCAGAGCTTCGTTGATGCGAGCGTGAACGCGCCCTACATGGCGCTGCTGTCGGAATACCTCAACAACATCGCCGCGCCCGGCACGACGGTTCATGTCGAGGGCATTTCGCCGCCGGACCGGGAGTTCGGGCGGCTTGCGGAGTTGCGCTGTGCCGTCCAGGCCATCGATAACGGCATCGCGGCCGAGGAGGGCGGGTTCGACGCCTTCGTGATGGGACATTTCCAGGACCCTGGGCTCTACGAGTTGCGCTCGGCGCTCGACATTCCCGTGATCGGGACCGGCGAGGCGACGTTGCTGGCGGCGTCGCAACTCGGCCGCCGGCTCGGTCTTGTGACGATCGATCCTGTCTTCGAGGTCTGGCACCACGAGCAGGCAGAGCGTTACGGCCTCGGCGATCGCGTGGTTCACGTCACCGGGCTTGGCTGCAAGCCTGAGGATTTCGCCAGCGCGTTCGCCGGAGACCACGCCGCGCAGGCCCGCATGATTGGGGATTTTGTCGCCTGCGCCCGTCCGCTGGTGGAGCGCGGCGCCGATGTCGTGATTCCGGCCGGTGTGCTGCCAGGCCTTCTGATCGGTCGGGAGCATGGCCTCAAGGTCGGGCACGCACCGGTAGTCAACTGTGCGGCCGTGGCGCTGAAGAGTGCCGAAATGTGGGTGCAGCTCCGGCAGCTCAATGGCACCGAGCCCAGTCGCGGGCCGAGCTTCAGGCGGGCCAGCGCCCAGGCGCGCGTCGATTTCCGCGCGCTGCTTGCCCGTAGCAGCCGTTAATCCCGGAGTCCAAGTCATGATGCGTCCTGAAAAGATCCTGTACGAGACCTCGGTGACGGCGGCCGGCGGGCGGGACGGCAAGGCCATAAGCGACGACGGTCTGTTGTCGGTGTCGCTGTCCCTGCCGAAGTCGCTGGGCGGCTCCGGGGACGCAGGTACCAATCCCGAGCAACTCTTTGCGGCCGGTTACGCCGCGTGCTTTCTCGGCGCGATCAAGCTCGTCGCGCGCACCCGGAAGGTCGCGCCATCCAGCGAGCCCTCGGTAACCGCGAAGGTTGGGATGGGTCCGGTTCCTGTCGGATATGCGCTCGCGGTCGAATTAAAGGTCAGTCTGCCCGGTGTCGAGAAATCGGTGGCCGAAGAGATCGTTGCAGGCGCGCACGAGCGTTGTCCCTATTCGAATGCGACCCGCGGCAATATTGACGTGAAACTGACGGTGATCTGAGGCGGATGAGCGAGGCGGGCGGTCGGTGACGAAGACTTTGCGCACACCCTACGACGGCGTCGTGATGGCGGCTCCCGTCACGATTCCCTATGTGCGCTATTCCATCGAAAGCGCGCAATGGTGGATTGGCCGCGCTTTGAGCGCGCTCGTCGCGCAGTCCGGCATCAAGGTCTCCGACATCGACGGTCTGTGCGTCTCCAGTTTCACCATGGGCACTGACAGCGGGATCGGACTGACGCAGCATTTCGGGCTGTGCGTGCGATGGCTGGATACGATTCCGCTCGGTGGCGCCAGCGCGATCGCAGCATTGCGGAAGGCAGCGCGCGCGGTTCAGGCGCGCGACGCCGACATTGTGGCGTGTGTCGCCGGCGACACCAACCACGTCGATTCATTTCGGCTGACACTGGAGAACTTCTCGCGGTTCAACCAGGATGCGGTCTATCCCTACGGCGCTGGCGGCGCCAATTCCAGCTTCGCGCTGATTGCGCGCAATTACATGCGGACGTTTGGTGTTGCGCGTGAGGATGTCGGCCGGATCGCCGTCGCCCAGCGCGCCAATGCCTTGCGCAATCCGCATGCGCTGATGAAGTCGCCGCTGACGATGGAGCAATATCTGGCGGCACGGCCGATCTCGGATCCCATCCATCTCTTTGATTGCGTGATGCCATGCGCCGGCGCCGAGGCCTTCCTGGTGATGCGGGACGAGACCGCAGCGTCGCTCGGGCTGAAAGCCGCGCGGCTGCTTTCAACCATCGAGCGGCACAATGCCTTTGCCGACGATCCGATGCAGGTGCGCGGCGGCTGGGCGATGGACGTCGGCGAGCTTTATGCGATGGCCGGGGTGAAGACTGACGATCTCGACCTCGTGCAGACCTATGACGACTATCCCGTCATCACGATGATGCAGTTCGAGGATCTCGGCTTCTGCAAGAAGGGGGAGGGGGCCGAGTTCGTGCGCCAGCACGATCTCACCATCGACGGCGACTTTCCGCACAACACGTCGGGTGGGCAACTCTCGGTTGGGCAGGCCGGCGCCGCCGGCGCCTATCTCGGTCTGGTCGAAGGGGTGCGGCAGGTCCTGGGAATCGCGGGGCCGACCCAGGTCAGGGATGCAAGGATCGCTTTGGCATCGGGCTTCGGCATGATCAATTACGACCGCGGCCTCGCCTCCGGGGCCGCGATCTTCGCAGGGCCTTAGCGATGATCGACCCGATCAAACCACCGCCGCGCAAAAACCCGCTGTTGCGGACGCGGCTGCCTGCCTCTCCGCCGCGACCGCGCAGCAGGAGATCGTACGGGTTTACGAGCGGAGCCGCCGAAGGACGCTTCGTCCTCCAGCGTTGCGAAGCATGCGGCGCCTTTGCCTATCCAGCGCGTGAGGCCTGCCCATCCTGTCTGTCGGCCAGCCTTGCCTTCGTCGATGCCCCACGACGAGGTATCCTTCTTGCCGAAACGACGGCGCGCGTACCGAGCGATATCTATTTCCGCGAGCGGGCGCCCTGGCGCATTGGCCTCGTGAAGATGGATTGCGGTCCGGTGATCGTGGCGCACCTCCATGCCGACTGCATGGAGGGCGCGCCGGTCCGAATGTCGTTCCAACTCGACAAGAGCGGTCAGGCGGTTGCCTTTGCCCATCCCGAGGGGGAGACTCCCAACATGGCAGACGACAAGCAATGGCGGGAAATGACGGCCGACCCGAAATTCCGGCGCGTGCTGGTCACCAACGGCCGCGGCATGATCGGCCAGGAAGCCGTCGCGGCCTTGAAGGCCGCAGGCGCCAAGACGGTGTTCGTCGGTGTTGCCGAACCATGGCGGCCGTTCACCGGCGAAAAGCTGCTGCGCGGTCAGGACGGCATCGAGATCGTGACGCTTGATGCCGCGGACGAAAAATCCGTGGCCGATCTCGCCGCTGACATCGGCGGCAAGGTCGATATTCTCGTCAATACTACCGAGTATGTGCGGCCCGGCGGCCTGCTCGACCGCAAGGGCACGAGCATCGCACGGGACGAGATCGATCAGGCCTATCTCGGCTTCATCAATCTGGCGCAGGGCTTCGGCCCGGCGATGCGGATGCGTGGTGCCGACGGCATCAACAACAGCGTCGCGTGGGTCAACATTCTCTCGGTCTATGCACTGGCGAACTGGCCTGCCTTTGGCGCCTACTCGGCCTCGCAAGCGGCGTGCCTGTCGCTCTCGCACTGTCTTCGCGCCGAGCTCAGGCCCGGCGGCGTCAAGGTGATGAATCTGTTCACGGGGCCGGTCGACACCGAATGGTTTCAGACCGTGCCACCGCCGAAGGTGGCACCGCGCGTCGTCGCGCAGGCGATCGTGTCGGGGCTGAGAGGCGGGCTCGAGGAAATGTATGTCGGAGATGTTGCCGAAGAGATCCGGCAACGTCTCATGGCCAATCCGAAAGCGCTCGAGCGCGAGCTCGACAGGTGAGATCGGGATTTCAACCAAGCCGGAGGACGTAACAATGCAAAGCAAGACTCTGCTGGAATTGGCGGGTGCGATTTCCTCCGGCGCGGTGCGCGTCGTCGATCTGACCTTTACGCTCAGTCCGGATTTTCCGGTCATCGTGCTACCGCCGGAATTCGGCCAGGCGGCGCCGGTCCGCATCCAGGAAATCTCGCGCTACGACGGTCGCGGTCCAGCCTGGTACTGGAACAATGTCACCTTCGGCGAACACACCGGCACGCATTTCGACGCGCCGATTCACTGGTTCACCGGCAAGGATCTGCCCAATAACGCCGTCGATACCATGCCGCCGAAGGACATGATCGCTCCGGCCTGCGTCATCGACTGCTCTGCACAAGCGGCGCAGGACGCGGACTTTCTGCTCACGGTTCCGACGGTCGAGGCCTGGGAAGCGCAGCACGGTCGGATTCCGGAGCGCCATTGGGTCCTGTTGCGGACCGACTGGTCGAAGAAGGGCTGGCGCGACTATTCCAGCCTGAGGGATGACGGTGCCCACACGCCGGGCCCGAACGCCGCGGTGATGAAGTGGCTGGTCGAAGAGCGCGGCATTCTTGGCTTCGGCACCGAGACCATCGGCACCGATGCCGGGCAGGCCGGGCATTTCCAGCCGCCGTATCCCGCCCATCACTTCCTGCACGGGGCCGGCCGCTACGGCCTGCAATGCCTGTGCAATCTGGACCAGCTTCCGGCCACCGGAGCGGTCATCGTCGCCTCGCCGCTGAAGATCCAGAACGGCTCGGGCAGTCCGCTTCGCGTCATCGCGCTGGTTTCGCCAAGCTAAAGCGAATTCATGGCGCTCACCGATCCGAACAAAAATTCTCACGAAAGATGGGCGCCATGAATTTGATCAAGAGCCTGCTGCTTTCCACTGCATTGCTTGTTGCCGCTCCGCACATTGCGCGAGCCGAAATCCTTGTCGGCTTCGTCACCGGTCTGAGCGGACCCGTCTCCTCGATCGGCATTCCAAACGCGAAGGGGATCGCAGCAGGACAGGCTTATGTCGGCGAGATCGGTGGCGAGAAGGTGCGGGTGATCCAGCTCGACGACGCCTCCGATGCCACCGCCTCGGCGCGTAACGCGCGCAAGCTGGTCGAGCAGGAGAAGGTCGACATCCTGATGGGAACGTCGGGCGCGCCGCAGACGCTGGCAATGGCGACCGCCGCGGTCGAAATGAAGGTGCCGATGGTCGCGGTGTCTCCGATCGCCGCCGTTGCGACCGGCGAGGGCGGGCCCTGGGTGGTGCAGACGCCGCAGCCGATGCCGCTCCTGGTGCGGGGCGTCGTCGATCACATGAAGGCGCACGGACTTAAGACTGTCGCGTTCATCGGGTTCTCGGATGCATTCGGGGATCTCATGTACGACTCGCTGTCGCAGAGTGCCAAGGCGGCGGATATCAAGGTCGTCGCCAACGAGCGCTATGCCAGATCCGATTCGTCGGTGACCGCGCAGGTGCTGCGCGCGCTTGCGGCTCGTCCCGACGCCATCATGCTCGGTGGTACCGGAACGCCGGGTGCGCTGCCGGTCATTGCCTTGTCGGAGCGCGGTTACAAGGGACCGCTCTACGGCAACAATGGAATGATCAGCGCCGACTTTCTGCGCCTCGCCGGCAAGGCGGCCAATGGCATCATATGTCCGACCGGGCCGGTGATCGCGGCCGAGCAGCTTCCGGCCAGCAATCCGATTCAGAAGGTTGCCCTGGATTTCCGCGCGGCCTTCGAGAAGGCCAATGGCGAGGCGCCGACGGATGCATTCTCGTCCTATTCCTTCGACGGTTGGCTGGTGTTCGCCGACGCTGCCAAGCGCGCGATGGCGACCGGCGCCAAGCCCGGCTCTCCGGAATTCCGCACTGCGCTTCGTCAGGCGCTGTTTGCGACCAAGGAGGTCGTCGGAACGCAGGGCGTATACACCTATACGCCGGCGGATCGGCATGGCGTCGACGATCGTTCGCGCATTCTGGTCCAGATCGAGGACGGCAAATACAGGCTGTTACCCTGAGGCGGGAACACGGTTGTGACGGAGAACCAGGCGCCGGCGGTCACCAGCGAAACGGTCGGCCAGGAGATGGCGACACCGGCCTGGGCGCTCGCGATGACATCGTTTCCGCCGTCCGATCGGATCCTCCCGACAATTCTCTCGCGACAGGCCGAGCGCTATAGCGATCGCGTGCTGCTTGTTGCCGGAGAGACGCGCTGGACTTTCGCGCAAACCGCTGACATTGCGGCCGCGTCGGCCCAGGCGCTCGTCGATGCGGGGATCAAGCGGGGCGATCGGGTTGCGCTGATGTGCTCGAACCGTCCGGAGTTCCTGCAGGTCTATCTCGGCTGCGCGTGGCTCGGGGCCATCGCAGTCCCGATCAACACCGTGCTGCGCGGCTGCCAGCTCTCCCACATTTTCCGCAACTCATCTCCGGCGCTCCTGGTGGTGGAGGCCCAGTTCGTTGGCGCGATGGAAAGTGTCGAGGCGGCTGTCGAGCTGCCGCCTCGGACCTGGATCATCGGGGCTGCCGCCGCGACAATCGATCCGAGGCTTTGCGCGTCACCGTTGCCGGCTCTCACAGCCGCTGCCCCGGCAGGCGCCGTCCGCCCCGGCGACACCGTTGCGATCCTCTACACGTCGGGCACCACCGGGCCTGCAAAGGGGGTGTGCTGCCCGCAGGCTCAACTGTTCTGGTGGGGCATCTATTCGGCGCGGGCGCTCGGCATCCGCGAGGGGGATGTGCTGTTCACGACGCTGCCCCTGTTCCACACCAACGCGCTGAATGCGTTCTATCAGGCGCTCCTGAACGGATGCACCTATGTGCTGGAGCCGAAATTCTCCGCTTCCGGTTTTTGGGCCGCCGCGCGACGGCACAATGCGACTGTCGGCTATCTGCTCGGCGCCATGGCCTCGATGCTTCTGGCGCAGCCGAACAGCGCGGACGATTCGATGCATCGCCTTCGCGTGGCCCTTGGCGGCGGCGTGCCGCCACAAATCCACGCTCCATTCCTTGCGCGGTTTGGCGTGCCGCTGGTCGACGGCTACGGATCGACCGAAACCAATTTCGTGTTCGCTGGCGCGATTCCGTCCGATCGTCCGGGGACGATGGGTTATCTGGCTGATGGCTTTGAGGCCCGGATCGTCGATGAGAACGATGCAGAGCTGCCTGATGGGCAGGCCGGTGAGCTCGTTCTCCGCGCCAGAGATCCCTTTGCTTTCGCCACCGGCTATTTCGGTATGCCGGAGAAGACGGTCGAGGCCTGGCAAAATCTGTGGTTTCATTCCGGCGACCGAGTGGTTCGCGATTCAGACGGGCACTACCGCTTCATCGACCGCATGAAGGATTCGATCCGAAGGCGTGGCGAGAACGTGTCCTCGTGGGAGGTCGAGCAGAGCATCCTCTCTCATCCTGCAGTCGCGGCCTGCGCCATCTATCCGCTGCCCTCCGAGCTGGGCGAGGACGAGGTCGCCGCCGCGATCCTGCTCGAGCCCGGGCAATCATTGGAGCCCGTCGACATCATCAGGCATTGCGAAGGGCGGATCGCCTATTTCGCCATTCCGCGCTATGTGCGCATCGTCAGCCGGATGCCGCTGACCGAGAACGGCAAGATCAAAAAAGGCGTCCTGCGTGAGGCGGGCCTAACCACCGATACGTGGGATCGCGAGAAGGCCGGAGTCAAGTTGCGACGCTGACAGTCGCGTCCGCTCAGGGTTTTTGCAGCGCGTCCCGGACGGCGCCCTTGAGTTCGTCGAGCTCGCCGGTCAGTCCCTCGAGCCGGTCCGCCGGGACATCCGCCAGCAGCTCGGCGAGCCACGCTCCGTGACTCTTGGCCATGCGCCTGAAGGCTTTCCGGCCTTCGACCGTCATACAGACGATCTGCACACGACGATCGAGGTTGGACGGCGTGCGGGTGATATATCCGTCCTCGACCAGGCGGTCGACGATCGGCGTGAGGTTCCCGGCCGAGACCATCAGGCGCTTGGGCAGTTCTCCCAGCACAAGTCCGCTCGGCTCTCGGTCGAGTTGAGCAAGAACATCGAAGCGGGGCATCGTGAAATCGAACTCTTCGCGAAACCGGCGCCGCAGCTCGCCTTCGATCAGGGTCGTGCAGGCAAGGAGCCGAAGCCAAAGCCGTGTCTGAGCCCGATATTCGGCCTCCTGATCGGCCTCATTCCTGGTCGAAACAGGTGTGGACTCCTTCGCGAGTGCCAAATCAATTCTCCCGGGCCTCTTGAAAGCTGATGCTTTGGCGAACAGCTCGCAAGATATTTTGTGCCAAAAGTAAATGCAAGGCTTCGCCGGAGGCAGCCGGATGGGTCGACCGCGCGGCGCATTTGCAGGTTATTGCCAGCTCGAAAATACGCGCCCAGCCATGGACGGTAACTCGCCGAAGCGCCTTGACATCCGGCCATCGAGCGAATTATTTTATACTTAAAATAATTGATCGGTGGCTCGTGGCGCCCGAAAGCGAGGGATCATGCGCATAGTCTGTATCGGCGGCGGCCCGGCCGGGCTTTATCTGGGCCTCCTGATGAAACGCCGGCATCCTGAGCATGCGATCACAGTCGTCGAGCGCAACAAGCCTTACGACACCTTCGGCTGGGGCGTCGTGTTCTCCGACGCCATGATGTCCGCCATGCGTCTTGCCGACCCCGAGAGCGCGGCAGAGATCGAGGACGCCTTCAACCACTGGGACGACATCGAACTCGTCTTCAAGGGAACGCGCCAGCGCACGACCGGCCACGGTTTCATCGGCATCGGCCGCAAGCATCTGCTCAACATTCTGCAGAAGCGATGTGAGGCGCTCGGGGTCGAGCTGGCTTTCGAGCGCGACGTCGAGTCCGATCTCGAATTTCCGGACGCCGATCTGATCGTTGCGGCTGACGGCATCAATTCCAGGATACGTGCGCGCTATGCCGATCAGTTCCAGCCCGACCTCGTGGTGAGGCCGAACCGGTACATCTGGCTCGGGACCAAGAAGGCATTCGACGCATTTACCTTCGACTTCCGCAGAACCGAGCACGGCTGGTTCCAGGCCCACATCTACAAGTTCGACAGTGATACATCGACCTTCATCGTCGAGACTACCGAAGACACATTCAACGCGCATGGGCTAGGCGAGCTGGATCAACAAGGATCGATTGATTTCTGCGAAAAGCTCTTCGCCGAGACGCTCGATGGCGCCAGGCTCCTGACCAACGCCCGCCATCTGCGCGGCTCGGCGTGGCTCAATTTCAGCCGCCTGATCTGCGGCAAATGGAGCATAT
The DNA here is from genome assembly GCF_051167795.1 of Bradyrhizobium sp. HKCCYLS1011. NCBI lineage: Bacteria > Pseudomonadati > Pseudomonadota > Alphaproteobacteria > Hyphomicrobiales > Nitrobacteraceae > Bradyrhizobium > Bradyrhizobium sp. HKCCYLS1011. Next base: position 534,531 of record NZ_JBNPTT010000007.1, read on the forward strand.
TCAACGGCCGCTCCCATGTCGTGCTGATGGGGGACGCTGCGCACACCGCGCATTTCGCGATCGGGTCGGGTACCAAGCTCGCACTCGATGACGCCATCGAGCTCGCCAACCAGTTCGATCGCCATGGTCACGATCGCGGCAGCATCGAAACCGTGCTGGAGGCCTATGAGGAGGTACGCCGCGTCGATGTTGCGCGCATCCAGAACGCCGCGCGCAACGCCATGGAATGGTTCGAGGTGGTTGGCCGCCGTTATGCCGATACGCTCGAGCCGCCGCAGTTCTTCTATTCGATGCTGACACGCTCACAGCGCATCAGTCACGAAAACCTGCGCCTGCGCGATCGCACCTGGCTGGAAGGCTTCGAGCGCTGGTTCGCCGCGCGCTCAGGGATCGCCGTCAAGGACGGCGAACGGGTGCCACCGCCGATGCTGACGCCCCACCGCATACGCGGTCTTTCGCTCGCGAACCGCATCATGGTCTCGCCGATGGCGATGTATTCGGCGCAGGACGGGCTCATCAATGACTTCCACATTGCCCATCTCGGCGCGCGCGCGATGGGCGGGGCAGGGCTGATTTTCGCCGAGATGACCTGTGTCTCGCCTGACGCGCGGATCACGCCGGGCTGCCTCGGGCTCTGGAACGACGCGCAGGCCGCGCAGTGGCGCCGTCTGGTCGACCTGATCCACAGCCTCGGACATGCCAAGGTCGGCATCCAGCTCGGTCATTCCGGGCGGAAGGGATCGACCCGGCTTGCATGGGAGGGGATTGATCAACCGCTGGAAGCCGGCAATTGGCCGCTGATCTCGGCGTCGGCGCTGCCCTATCTGCCCCACAGCCAGCTGCCGCGGGCCATGGAGCGCGGCGACATGGACCGTGTGCGCGACGATTTCGTCGCGGCGACCCGCCGCGCGGCGGCAGCGGGCGTCGAGTGGCTCGAACTCCATTGCGCCCATGGCTATCTGCTATCGAGCTTCCTGTCGCCGCTAACCAACCGGCGGACTGATGAGTACGGCGGCAGTCACGCCAACCGTGCGCGTTTTCCGCTGGAGGTGTTCAACGCGATGCGCGCGGCGTGGCCTTCCGAGCGGCCGATGTCGGTGCGCCTGTCCTGCCATGACTGGACCGAAGGCGGCAACACCCCAGCCGACGCGGCGATCTTCGCTGCGATGTTCAAGGAGGCAGGGGCAGACGTCATCGATTGTTCGTCGGGGCAGGTCTGGAAGGAGGAGCGGCCGATCTATGGGCGCCTGTTCCAGACGCCTTTCGCCGACCTGATCCGGAACGAGGTCGGCATAGAGACGATCGCGGTAGGTGCGATCTCCGAGGCCGACCACGCCAACTCGATCCTCGCTGCGGGCCGCGCCGACCTCTGCGCCATTGCGCGGCCGCATCTGGCGGACCCGGCCTGGACGCTGCACGAGGCCGCGCGCATCGGCGTCAATGCAATCAGTTGGCCAAAACAGTACCTGTCCGCCAAGGGGCAATACGAAGCCAATCTGGCGCGTGCCGCCGCTGCAGCCGCGCAGTAAGCGGAGGAGGGATCAGATGAGCTCCGTGGCAAAGGTGATCAGGCGCGAATGGCTCGACTGGCCGTTTTTCGAGCCGCGCCATCACGCGATCGGCGAGGCGCTCGACCGCTTCGTTCGGTCAGGAGCCCTCGACCAGATCGATCACAACGATATCGATGGGGCCTGCCGCAGGCTCGTGCGCGCGATGGGCGAGGCGGGGTTGCTCAGTTGTGCGGTCGCGGCACCCGATGGCGATGCCACGACGATCGATTCGCGCTCGATCTGCCTGTCGCGCGAGTCGCTGGCCTATGCCGACGGCCTTGCAGACTTTGCCTTCGCGATGCAGGGGCTCGGCTCCGGCGCGATCGCACTGGGCGGCTCGGCCGAGTTGCGCAAGGCCGTGCTACCGAAGGTTCGCGCTGGCGAATGGCTCGCGGCCTTCGCGCTGTCGGAGAAGGAGGCAGGATCGGACGTGGCGGCCATGTCCTGCACGGCGCGTGCCGACGGAAACGACTACGTCATCGACGGTGAGAAGACCTGGATATCGAACGGCGGCATTGCCGATGTCTACACGCTGTTTGCGCGAACCGGAGAGGCGCCGGGCGCCCGCGGCATCTCAGCCTTTGTCGTCTTTCCCGATGATCCCGGCTTCGAGATCGCCGACCGCATCGACGTCATCGCGCCGCATCCGCTGGCGACCTTGCGCTTTGCCAATTGCCGGATCCCAGCGGCCCGTCGTCTCGGCGTGCCTGGCGGCGGATTCAAGCTGGCGATGCAAACGCTGGATATCTTCCGCGCATCGGTTGCGGCTGCAGCTCTCGGCTTTGCCCGGCGGGCGCTGGACGAAGCGCTCTCGCACGCGCGCAGCCGGCAGATGTTCGGTGCGACTCTGGGAGATCTCCAACTGACCCAGGCTGCGCTCGGCGATATGGCAACCGACACCGATGCTGCCGCGCTCCTGACCTACCGCGCAGCCTGGCGCCGCGACGTCCAGAAGCTGCCGACGACGCGCGAAGCGGCCATGGCGAAGCTGACGGCGACCGAGACCGCGCAGCACGTCATCGACCGCGCCGTCCAGATGTTCGGCGGCCGCGGTGTGCGCAAGGGCGAGGTTGTCGAAGGCCTCTACCGCGAAATCCGGGCGTTGCGCATCTACGAGGGTGCGACCGAGGTCCAAAAACTGATTGTGGCGCGCGAGCTTTTGAAGCCGCGCTGAAAGGATCGAGAATTGAGTACGATGAGAAAGCCAGAAGCTGCCGTGACCGGCGGTCTGCAGGTGCTTCAGCCCAGCGGTTGGCCGCAGCCGAAAGGGTATGCGAACGGAGTGATGGCCGAAGGACGCCTTGTCGTGACGGGTGGAGTCGTCGGCTGGGACCTAGCCGGGCAGTTCGCCGAGGGCTTTGTTGCGCAGGTCCGCCAGACGCTCGAAAACATCGTCGCGATCCTGGCAGAGGGCGGCGCCCGACCGGATCACCTCGTGCGCCTGACCTGGTACGTCGTCGACATGGACGAATACGTCACCAATCTGAAGGCGCTCGGCAAAGTCTATCGAGACGTCATCGGCACTCACTATCCCAGCATGGCGCTGGTGCAGGTTGTGCGCCTTGTCGAGGCATCAGCTCGCGTCGAGATCGAAGCGACGGCCGTCGTCCCACGCTGACGGCCGGGCGTTGGTTGAACTTCTCGAGACGCGGCGGATCGCCAAGCTCGGCGAGCCGCCTGAGATCGTTCGGATAAGTGACTGACGTCAGATTGGCACTAGGACGCCTGGCGACGCGGCAGTCTCCAATTCGGCCGGACGAAGTGACAGGTGTAGCCATCCGGATAGCGCTCCAGGTAATCCTGGTGCTCCGGCTCGGCCACCCAGAAATCTCCGGCCGGCGCCACCTCGGTCGTCGCCGGCCCCGGCCAGAGTCCGGACGCATCGACGTCGGCGATGGTTTCGCGCGCGATCCGCTCCTGCTCGGGGCTCGTGTAAAAAATCGCCGAGCGGTAGCTCAACCCGCGATCATTGCCCTGGCGGTTGAGTGTGCTGGGGTCGTGAATCTGAAAGAAAAATTCCAACAGATCGCGGTAGCTGATGACGGCGGGATCGAAGACGATCTCGATCGCCTCGGCATGCGTGCCGTGGTTACGATAGGTCGCGTTCGGGACGTCGCCGCCCGTATAGCCGACCCGCGTCGCGATGACCCCGCGCATCTTTCGGATCAGGTCCTGCATCCCCCAGAAGCAGCCGCCCGCCAGAACAGCGCGTTCTCGTTTTCCGTCCATGTCAGATTTCCAGATTTTGAAGTTGCTTCGGCTGCCAAAAGATAAGCATTCGCTGCCCTCGGGACAACGGCGCTGCCCGCGAGCTGGTGGGGTGCGGTGCAAGCTGCACCACCAATAGGGTTCGAACGGGATCTCGATTTCAGGACGATATCCGGTGGGAGGCGTAGCGCCCGTCCCAGCTATTCGGAGCGAGTGCGGTCGCGGCCCGTTGGATTGAGGGCCATCGCGAGGTCGAAGCAGCTTTCGATCGCTGGACCGCTGCGCCGCCTCGCCCAATCCGCCTGCAGACTCCGGCCGGTTCCCGCGTGAGGTACATAGATCAGAATTTTAGTTGCGTACCTCACGAATTGAAGACAGGATACATCCAAAGATAGAAAACGATCGGGAGGACTGGATGAGACTGCTCGGGAGGCTGGAACTCGCCGCTGCCGCATGTCTGCTTTGGGCCAACGCCGCCGCAGCTGACACGATCGTCAAATGGTTGCACATCGAGCAAGATCCGTCCCAGGTGAAGGTCTGGGAGGAGGTCGCGCGTGCCTATGAGGCGTCGTATCCGGGCGTCAAGATCGAGATGCAGTACCTCGAGAACGAGGCCTATAAGGCCAAACTGCCGACCATCCTGCAATCCAAGGATCGGCCGAACATCATCTACAGCTGGGCCGGCGGCGTCCTCAAGGCGCAAATCGAGGCTGATGTCCTCGACGACATTACCGATCAGGTGAAGGGTTACAGCGACAGCCTGACGCCGGCGGCGCTCGCCGCCTTCACCAGCAATGGTCGCATCTATGGCCTGCCTACCGCGGTGTCACAGGTCGGCTTTCTCTGCAACAAGGAGCTGATGGCCAAGGCCAAGGTCGATCCCGCAGGGATCAAGAGCTGGGACGATCTGCTTGCTGCGGTGAAGACCTTGAAGGCGGTCGGCGTGACTCCGATCGTGGTCGGCGGCGCCGACAAATGGCCGTTGCACTTCTATTGGACCTATCTTGCGGTGCGCACCGGCGGCAAGCCGGCATTCGACGCTGCATTGCGGGGCGAGAATGGCGGCTTCGCCGGCGAGACCTTCCAAAAGGCCGGTGAGCTGTTCAAACAACTCGTCGATCTCCAGCCGTTCCAGAACGGTTTTCTCGGCTTCAAGAATCCGCAGGCCGTCGGCTATTTCGCCGATGGCAACGCGGCGATGACGCTCGCGATCAGCACCGTCTATAAGACGCAACGCGCGCTCGCGGCGGACAAGGTCGGATTGAGCGAAGACAAGATGTGCTGGTTCGACTTTCCGGTCGTGGCCGGCGGCAAGGGCGCGCCGTCCGACACGCTCGGCGGCATCACCGGCTGGCTGGTCACCAAGGGCTCACCGAAGGAAGCGGTCGATTTCTTGAAGTACTTCATCTCGAAGGACGTGCAGACGCGTCTGGCAGCAGGCGACTTCATCATCCCCGTGGTGCAGGGCGCAGATGTGGGCCTCAACAGCTCCTTCATGAAGCGGATCGCGGCCAATCTGGCGAAGTCGAACTATCATCAGAACTTCTATGACCAGAGCCTCGGCCCCTCGGTCGGTCGCGTCGTCAACGACGTCGCTGCGGAGATTGCCGGCGGCAGCATGAGCCCGAAAGACGCGGCTCAGGCGATCGAGGCGGCGTGGAAGCAGGGAAACTGAGGTGGCGCGGCGGATCGCGAGTTCGCCGGCGATGGGCGTTGCGGAGACATCGTTCTCGCCGCTCGTGGTTCACGGCCCGAGTTGGGATGGCCGCTTCACGGTCCTGGTCCTGTTCCTGCCGCCGGCGCTGCTGTTGTTCACGCTCTTCGTGGTGCTGCCGATCGGCGAGGCCACCTGGTACTCGGCCTTCAACTGGAATGGATTCGGCAGGCCAACCAACTGGATCGGCTTCGACAACTACCGTTTCGTGCTGCAAACGCGCGCGTTCTGGCTCGCGCTCCGCAACAACGGCATGATCATCGCGGTCTCGCTTGCGATCCAGCTCCCGCTGGCGCTGACGCTGGCCCTGATGCTTGCGGAACGTTTTCGCGGGGCTGTTGCGCTGCGCATGCTGTTCTTCCTGCCCTATATCCTGGCCGAGATCGCGACCGGGCTGATCTTCAGCTTCGTCTACGATGGCGACTATGGGCTCGTCGCCTCGATCTGGCGCACCTTCGGCGCCAATCCGCCGCATCTCTTGGCCACGACCGACACCGCGATGCTGGCGGTGCTGATCGTGATCGTCTGGAAGTACTTTGGCTTCCACATGATGCTGTTCATCGCGGCGCTCCAGAGCCTCGACAAAAGCCTGATCGAGGCCGCCCGGATCGACGGCGCGACGCGGTCGCAAACCCTGCGCCACATCATTATCCCCTTGCTTTATCCGACCATCCGCCTCTCGGTGTTCTTCGCCATCATCGGCTCACTGCAGCTGTTCGATCTCGTGATGCCCCTGACGCGCGGGGGGCCTGCGGACTCGTCGAATACGCTGGTGAGCTTTCTCTACAACAACGGTATCTCCCGCATGCGGGTCGGCTATGGCAGCGCCATCGGCGTCATTCTGTTCGTGATCTGCGTGACCTTTGCGTTCACCTACAAGCGGTGGTTCATGCGCGATGAGTAATGCCGAAACCACCCGTGCGCCGTTCGATCCCGCCATGCTGTTCAAGGCGGTGTTCCTCGCCGTCGTCGCCGTCATCGTGCTGGTGCCGCTGCTCGCGACCGTGCTCGGCGGCTTCAAATCGCTCGGCGAATTGCGCGTCAATCCGTTCGGCCTGCCTGGCCACTGGGAGTGGCAGAACTATGCTGATATCCTGTTCTCCGCGCGCTACTGGCAGCTCCTGCGCAACTCGCTGATCATCTCCGCGCTCGCAGTGACATTGACCCTGATCACAGCCTCAATGGCGGCGTTCACCTTCGCTCATATCAGGTTCTACGGCAGCTCGATGCTGCTGAGCTACCTGACGCTCGGCCTGCTGTTTCCGGCGGCGACCGCCGTGCTGCCGCTCTTTATCAGGGTGCGCGATCTCGGGCTGCTCGATACCTATTTAGGCGTCGCGCTGCCGCAGGTGGCGTTCAGCCTGGCCATGAGTGTGCTGCTGCTGCGGCGTTTCTTCAAGGACATCCCCTACGAACTGCTCGAAGCGGCGCTGGTCGACGGCTGCAGCTACATCAAGTTCTTCCGCTACGTGACGCTGCCGTTGTCGCGGCCGATTCTGGCGACCGTCGGCACCATCACCTTCGTCAACAGCTGGAACGCCTATCTGTTGCCGCTTGTGATGCTCAACACCGATGCGCTCTATCCATGGCCGCTCGGCATCATGGTTTACCAAGGCGAGTATTCGTCCGAGTGGAACCTGATCCTGGCCTTCATCACGCTGACCATCCTGCCGACGATCATTTTCTTCCTGCTGGCGCAGAAGCACATCGTCGCCGGCCTCACGTCAGGCGCACTCAAGGGTTGAACGACAGCTCACGGAGAACATAATGAGAAGAGTAGGGGTCGGAATCATCGGCTGCGGCGTTATCAGCACCGCCTATCTGAAGGCGGCCCAGCGCTTCCCGATGATTGAGGTCAAGGCGCTGGCCGACATGCGCAGCGACGCCGCGGAGCGACAGGGCGCGGCTTTCGGGTTACCCGGGATGCGGGTTGATCAATTGCTCAAACGCGATGACGTCGAGATCGTCATCAATCTCACAGTGCCGCTTGCCCATACTGATGTCAGTCTCGCGGTGCTGAATGCCGGCAAGCATGTCCATTCCGAGAAACCGCTCGGCATCAACGTTGCGGAAGCCCGCAAGGTGTTGGATCTCGCCGCCGAGAAGAACCTTCGCGTCGGCTGCGCGCCCGACACGTTCCTCGGCGGTGGGCACCAGACCGCGCGTAAGCTGATCGACGACGGCGCGATCGGCACGCCTGTGGCGGGCAGCGCCTTCTTCGGCTGCCCCGGCCATGAGCGCTGGCATCCGGCGCCGGGATTCTACTATCTGCGCGGCGGCGGGCCGATGCTTGATATGGGTCCGTACTACATCACCGATCTTGTGCAACTGCTCGGCCCGGTCGCGAGCGTGATGGGGTCGACCGCACGCCCGAAGTCGGAGCGCCTGGTCACCAGCCAGCCGAACCACGGCACGCTGATCCCGGTCGAGGTTTCGACCCATGTCGCGGGCACCCTCGAATTCGAGAGCGGGGCGGTCGTCTCGATCACGATGAGCTTTGACGTGCCGAAGCACCGGCACGCGCCGATCGAGATCTATGGCGACAAGGGCAGCCTACTGGTACCGGACCCGAACCGCTTCGGCGGCGAGGTGCAGGTCGCAAAGACCGGCGGTGAATGGGAGGTGGTGCCGCTGACGCACGGTCATGTGGATGGCGAGTTCCGCTCCATCGGCGTCGCCGACATGGCCACCGCAATCCTGAACGACCGGCCGCATCGTGCGAGCGGCGCGCTCGCGTTCCATGTGCTGGAGGTGATGGAGGCGTTCCAGACCTCCGCTGATGAAGGGCGGCGCGTCAAGATCGAAAGTCGCGTTGAGCGGCCGGCGATGCTGCCTGCGGGGCGCGAAACCGGACAGATCGACTGAGGACAGAAACATGCGCAAGGCAATGATTGTCTGGGGCGGCTGGCCGGGACATGATCCCGATCTTTGTGCGTCGATGATCCGAGGGTGGTTGAAGGCGGAAGGCTTCGAGGTGCGGATCGAGACCACGACGGCGGCGTTCGCCGATCCCGCTATACACGATCTGTCGCTGATCATTCCGATCTACACGATGTCGAGGATCGAAAAGGCGGAAGCGCTCAACCTCTGCGCGGCGGTGCGTAGCGGCGTCGGACTCGCCGGCCATCATGGCGGCATGTGCGATGCGTTCCGCGAGTCCGTCGACTATCAATTCCTGTGCGGCGGGCAGTGGGTCGCGCATCCCGGCAACATCATCGACTACAGGGTCGATGTAACGAAGCCGGATGATCCCATCATGAACGGCCTCAAGAGTTTCGAACATCGGTCCGAGCAATATTATATGCATGTCGATCCCGCCAACGAGGTGCTGGCGACGACGACCTTCACTGGTGAGCACGCCCCCTGGATCGACGGCGTGGTGATGCCGGTGCTCTGGAAGAAGCGATACGGCGCGGGCAGGGTGTTTTATTCCTCGCTCGGCCACCGCGCCTACGAACTCGATGTGCCGGAGATCCGAACTTTGATGACTCGCGGCATGCTGTGGGCGGCACGCGAATGACGGCCGGCGCGATCCAGCCGGCGATTCGCGCCACACTCGAGGACGTCGCGCGCGCGGCGGGCGTTTCGCTTGCCACTGTCGATCGCGTCGTCAACCGGCGCGAGGGCGTGCGGGCCAAGACCGTCGCACGGGTGGAGGCCGCCGTCGCCAAGCTCGGCTACCGCGCCGACGTTGCCGCCGCGCGGCTCGCACGCGGCCAGAGTTTTCGCTTCGCCTTCGTGCTGCCGACCGGCAGCAACAGTTTCATGATCAACCTGACCGAACAGGTGCAGCGCACCGCGGGCTGGCTTGCAGGCCAGCGGGGCTTCATCGACATCCTCAATGTCGACGTGTTCGATCCGGATGTGCTGGCCGGCGCGCTCGAAAACCTGTCGCCGGCCTATCACGGCGTAGCCGTCATCGCGCTCGACCATCCGAGGGTGCGCGCCGCTATCGACGAGCTCACCGCGCGCGGGGTCGCCGTGGTGACCCTTGTGTCGGACGTGCCGAGCTCGCGCCGCCTGCACTATGTCGGTATCGACAACCCGGCCGCGGGGCGGACTGCGGCAACGCTGATGGGACGTTTCCTCGCCGGCCGCGAGGGGACCGTCGCCGTGATCGCGGGATCGTTGTCGCTGCGCGATCACACCGAGCGGCAGTTCGGCTTTCGCCAAATCCTGTCCAGCGAGTATCCGAACCTGCGCGCGCTACCGATCCTCGAGGGCCGCGACGACAGCGAGCGCACGCGGAAGCTTGCTGCTGCGCTACTCACCCGCCATGCCGATCTCCGCGGCATCTACTGCTGCGGCGCCGGAAATCGCGGTATCGCCGACGCGCTCGAGGCCTCCGGCCGCGCGCGCGAGGTGGTCTGGATCACTCATGAGCTGACCCAGTACACGCGGCGTTTCCTGGTCCGCGGCACGCTCGATGCCATCATCAACCAGGATCCCGGCCACGAGGCGCGGTCCGCGGCGCGCGTCCTGCTCGCGCATTGTTCGGGTGAGCCGATCAGCCCCGACCAGGAACGCATCCGCATCGACATTTTTCTGCGGGACAACCTGCCGTAACTTCGGGTCCGTGGGGGCGTCGGGTCGTGAGGGCCTCGATGCATGGCGATCGGCGACATGGGAGTGCATCAGGAGCCATCGGAAGTCGACCGGCCCTCGATCCAGGTGTCGAGCACCCGCAGGTCGTCGTCGAGATGCACGAGGCTCGCCAGATGTCCGGGCGCGATGCGACCGAGCTCCGTGTCGCGCCGCAGGAACGTCGCTGGAACGCGCGACGCCATCGCGAGCGCATCGCCGAGCGCCAGCCGCGCGACCTTGAGGGCGTAGCGTACAGCTTCGTCCATGGTCAGAACTGATCCCGCGAGCGTTCCATCGTCGAGCCGCAGACAGCCGTCCACGCTGCTCACGCGGCGGCCCTGCAGATCGAACTGGTCGGGCCCGCCGGCCGCCGGCGGCATCGCATCGGTAATCAGCATGAAGCGGTCGTGCCGCTTGGCGGCGAAGGCGATACGCAGGTTCGCGTCGTGCACATGGTGACCGTCCGCGATGATCCCAACGAAAGCATCGGTGAGATCGAGCGCGGCGCCGACCATGCCTGGTTCACGTCCGGCCGGCGCACTCATCGCATTGTACAGATGGGTGAACGCGCGCGCCCCGGCCTTCACGGCGGCGCACGCCTGATCATAGCTTGCGTCGGAGTGGCCGAGTGAGACCAGCACGCCGTGCCGCACCAGTTCGGCGATGCGCTCCACGCCGACCCGGTTGGGCGCGAGCGTCAGCATCACCGTTCCGCAATTCGCCGCGGCGATCGTCGCGACGTCGCTGGGCGCGAGGTCGCGGATGTATCTAAGCTCATGCGCGCCCTTGCGGCGCGGATCCAGGAACGGTCCCTCCAGATGGATGCCGAGGGTGGCCGGGGTCAGACGGCGCGCCTCGCGCGTGGCAGCGATCGCCGCGGCCATCACCTCCGGCGCGTCGGTCACGAGCGTCGGCAGCAGGCCGACGGTGCCGTGCTTGCGGTGCGCGGCGGCGATGCGGGCAATACCTTCAGGCGTCGGCTCGTCGTTGAACAGGACGCCGCCGCCGCCATTGACCTGCACATCGATATAACCGGGCGCAAGCAGACCGCCGCCGAGATCGCGCACGGCGCCGTGAGGTTTCTCGGAGTAGGGGACGATCGCGACGATGCGCCCGGCCTCGACGACAACCGCGTGGTCATCGCGAAAGCGTTCGCCATCGAAAATGCGCGCGCCGGACAGAACGATCATCAAATGGTCTCCGTCACCTTGCGAAGGTTGCGCGGACGGTCCGGGTCGCGCCCGAGCCGGAGCGCAAGCGCCTCGGTAAGGCGGTAGAAGCGGTGGATCATGACGACGGGCTCCAGCAGCGTCGCCTCGACTTTCGCCGTGGCGAGACGATGCGCGTCGTCCGTGCCGCCCGCTTCGATCGCGATCACGGTCGCGCCCGCATCGGCCAGCATCGCGAGCGTCGGCAGCATGCCTTGCCGCGCCGCGTCGGACGGCAGAAAGGCGATGACCGGAAATCCGGAGTCCACGACTTCGGCCGGGCCATGCAGCACCTCGGCCGCGGAGTAGGCTTCGGCATGGATCGCACAGGTTTCCTTGAGCTTCAACGCCGCCTCCGCGGCGATCGCAAGCGTCGCGCCGCGGCCGAGCACGAAGGCACTGCGGGCGTTCGCGAGTTGCTCCAGCATCTCCGTGGGCGGTGCAGCCGTCTGTCCGCGCAAGACGTCCGGCAGGCCGGAGAGCGCGTCTGCGAGTTGCTGATCCTCGCGCCAGGCCGCGACGAGGCTGGCGCCTGCCACGAGACCTGCGACCATCGACTTGGTCGCAGCGACCGAATGTTCTGCGCCTGCGCACAACGGCAGCAGAACTTCGGCCTCCTCGGCGAGTGGCGAGGCGACGTCATTGACCAATGCAACGGCCAGCGCGCCGCCGCGTCGCGCCGCGCGCTGCATGTCGACGATATCAGGGCTGCGCCCGGATTGCGAGATCGCCACGGAAACGCAGCCCCCAAGCCGCATCGGCGTCCGATAGAGCGTCGCGATGGACGGGCCGATGGAGGCGCAAGGAATACCGGACGCGATCTCGACGAGGTATTTCAGATAGAGCGCGCAGCAATCCGACGAGCCGCGGGCAATGGTCGCGACGAGCGGCGGATCCAGGGCGCGCATCCACGCCCCAAGCTCAGCGAGCCGCTCCACATTGTGACCAAGCTGACGCGCGACCGCGTCGCCCGCCTCGCCGATTTCGTGAAGCATGATGCTGGTCATCGGCGCGCCTTTCGGATCGGCGGTGACAATGTGAGCTCGGAGACGAAGTCATAGGCGTCGGCGCGGTACCAGGACTTGGTGAACTCGACGCAGGAGCCGTCTGCGAGATAGGCGATGCGCTGGATATAGAGCGCCGGACTGTTGTGCGCGACCCCGAGCAGGTCCGCATCGGCATCGCAAACGAGCGTCGCGCGCAGGCGCTGCAGGCCGCGGATCGGCTTGAACCCGCGCGAGGCTAGCGCCTCGTAGAGCGATGCGCCAACGGAGTCCGGTTCCGGCAGATAGCGCATGGGGATGGCGGCGCGCTCGATCGCCATCGGTGAGCCGTCGGCCAGCCGCAAACGACCGAGCCGGAATACGCGTTCGTTCGGCCTTGCGCCGAGCATCATGGCTTCTTCCGGCGTCGGCAGGAACACACCGCGCTCGAGCTCGCGCGAGCTCGCTTCCAATCCGCGCAGCCGCATGTCTTCGGTGAAACTCGTCAGGCGCGAGGAGGGCTGTTCGACGCGCGGGGTCGCGCGATGAATGAAGGTGCCGGCGCCGTGGCGGTGATACAAGACGCCCTCGGCGATCAGATCGGCGATCGCCTTGCGCAAGGTCGTGCGCGATACGTCGAGCAGCTCGCACAATTCGCGCTCGGCCGGAAGTAATTGCGTCTCTGCGAAACGGCCGGTCTCGATCTGTCGCCGAAGCGCGTCGACCACCGCGCGATAGAGTTTCTGGCCCGGCGCGGCCTCGACCATCATGGACATGAGGCGTCGTCCGCGAGTTGTCCGCCGGCGAGCAGGATCGCACCGTCGACCGCATCGCGCCGTGGCTGGGAGAGGCGTTGCGCGACATCTGGCGGCAGAAAGGGACGCAAGGGCTCGCCGAAGCCGCCAGCGAGCGCGATGCGTTCGGCACCGAGTGCACCCAAGGCATTCGCGAGCGCCGCAATCGCGCCGGCGGCTTCGCCGACAATTTCACGCGCGCGTCCATCGCCAGACCTGGCGACCTCCAGAATCTGGGGTGCGAAGGCGCCATAGTCGCGGGGCCTTGCATCCGATGCCCACCGGCTCATTCGCAGCGGATCGCTATCGAAATGACGCGCCAGCGCCGTTGCTAATCCGCTCGCCGGTTCGAGGCCGTCGAGCGCGCGCAATGTCGCGCGTAGCGCCGCTTCGCCGAGGCGTGCAGCGGACCCGTCGTCGCCGAGCCAGAAGCCGCGGCCGCCGATGATGGTCGTCTTGGCTCCAACGCGAGCGATGCCGGCCGAGCCCGTGCCCGCGATGATCAGGCCGCCATCGCCAAGGCCGTTGGCGCCGACGCAGGCCGCGACCGCATCATTGACGGCGACGACGCGCGCAAAGCCGGGCAGGGCGGCAGCAACGCGCTCCGCTTCCTTCTCGTCCGAAAGCCCGGCGAGGCTGAGGCCGACCGCGATCTCCTGAGTGGCAGTGCCGCCGGCGATCGCAGCCTCAATCGTTTCGCGGACGACCCGCATGGCCTCGTCGAAATCGAGATAGATGTTCGACGCCGGCCCGAGCCCGCACCCCAGCTCGCGGCCGGACGAATCCCGCAGCCTCGCGCGGCAGCGCGTTGCGCCACCGTCCACACCGAGGAAGAACTGCGTCGTCGCCAAGGAGCCTCCTAAAAAATACCATAACACCTCTAGACAAGAGGTATGTCACGCGCCTAAAACAAATACAAGAGGTATCTACCATTGGTATTCACGATGCCGATACTGCCGAGCTTCGAGACGGACGCGGAGGAGTGGCGTGACACCGGCGCTGCCGCGATGACTGACGAGGCGGCGTTCACCGAGGCGATGCTTGCATCCTACTGTCGTGCGATGGCGTCGGTCTCGGCTGTCTCCAGCGACATCCGTGCCGCCGCACGTCGCCTCACGTCGATCTGGCGTGAAGGTGGGCGTCTCGTCTACACGGGCGCGGGCTCCTCCGGCCTTGCCGCGGCCGAAGACGCAGCCGAGCTTCCCGGTACTTTCGGCCTCGATGCGAGTCGTATCGCGATCGTCTTGCCCGGTGGCACCGCCGAGCCGTTCCGCATCGATGGCTCCGCGGAGGACGATGCCGCCGCAGGTGAGCAGGCCATCGCGGAGCTTGGTGACCTCACCCGCGACGCCGTGATTGCCGTATCGGCGAGCGGCTCGACCCCATTCACCGTCGCCGCCGTCGCAGAGGCGCGCCGCCACGGCGCGTTTGTGATCGGCATCGCACATCATCAGGGCTCGCCCTTGCTCGTCGGTGCCGACGCGCCGATCCTGCTCGAGAGCGGCGAGGAGGCGTTGCGCGGCTCGACACGGCTCGCCGCCGGAGCGGCGCAAAAGGCCGCGCTTGGCATGCTCTCGTCATTGATGGGATTCGGGCTCGGCCACATCCATCAGGGGCTGATGGTCAATCTGAAGGCTGATAATGCGAAATTGCGCGGACGGGCGCGGGGGATCGTCGCGACGATTGCTGGTGTCAGCGATGCCGAGGCGGAAGGCGCGCTTCGCAAGGCGGGCGGCGAGGTCAAGCCGGCGGTCCTGATTGCCTGCGGTGTCAGCAGCGTTGGCGCAGCCGTCACATGCCTCGCCGCCGCAGGAGGCCGTATCGATGACGCCTTGCGCCGCGCGGCAGTCAGCGGAGCAGTCATGGGCGAGAAACCGAATGAACAAGGGAGCGTAGCATGAGACGGACATTCAAGGCTGCAATGGGAGCTGGAGTCGCCGCGATGGCGTTGTTCGCGGGGTTCGCAGCCGCCCAAGCAGGCACGCTGAAGATCGAGAGCTGGCGCAATGACGACGCCGACATCTGGAATTCGAAGATCATTCCTGCCTTCAACAAACACTATCCCGACATCAAGATCGAATTCGCGCCCTCCGCGCCGAAGGAATACAACGCCGCTCTCAACGCTCGCCTCGACGGCGGAACGGCCGGCGATCTCATCACGTGTCGCCCGTTCGACGCCTCGCTCGCGCTCTATCAGAAGCACCAGCTCGACAGCATCGACGACCTCAAGGGCATGGACAATTTCTCCGATGTTGCCAAGGCGGCGTGGCAAACCGACGACAGCAAGACCACATTCTGCGTGCCGATGGCATCCGTCATCACCGGCTTCATCTATAATAAGGACGCCTTCGCCAAGCTTGGTCTCGCCGAGCCGAAGACCCTCGACGAATTCCATGCGGTGCTGGAGAAGCTGAAAAAGGACGGAACCTACATCCCGCTTGTCATGGGTACGGCGGACCAGTGGGAGGCCGCGACCATGGGATTCCAGAACATCGGTCCCGACTATTGGAAGGGCGAGACCGGTCGCACCAATCTGATCGCGGGCAAGGAGAAATTCACCGACCCGCAATATGTCGCCGCGTTCAAGGAGATCGCAGGCTGGGCGCCGTATCTCGGGTCCGGTTTCCAGGCGCAGACCTATGCCGACAGTCAGAACCTGTTCTCGCTCGGCAAGGGCGCGATCTATGCCGCCGGCTCCTGGGACATCTCGACGTTCCGAGGCCAGGCGCAATTCGCCATGGGGGCGTTCCCGCCGCCGCAGCCGGCCGGCACGACGGATTGCTATATTTCCGATCACACCGACATCGCGATGGGCGTCAATGCGGCATCCAAGAACAAGGAAGATGCCAGAAAGTTTCTGGAGTGGCTGACAACCCCGGAATTCGCCACGATCTACGCCAACGCGCTGCCCGGCTTCTTCCCGCTCGCCAAGACACCGGTGAAGATTGATGACGACGTCGCCGCAACGATGGTCGGATGGCGGCAGACCTGCAAGTCGACGATCCGCAATTCGTATCAGATCCTGTCGCGCGGTACGCCTAATCTGGAAAACGAGCTCTGGAACGTGTCCGCGCAGGTCGTCAACGGCAAGCTGACGCCCGAGGCCGCGGCCAAGCAACTGCAGGACGGCCTCGACAAGTGGTACAAGCCCGCAAGGTGACGCCGGTCCCTCTCTCCGTAACGGCGGGGCGAGGGAGCCGTGCTTGTCTTCGATCGCTGCACACTCCGCTAGGTCTTGCCACAACGCGCAAGCGCGGAGAGGATGAGCACGCGCTGTAGGTCCGATCTTTTTCTGTCATGCCTGAACCGGTCTCTAACATCACCTCCCAAATGCCGCGTCTAAGACTCGCGGCCCTTCTGCTGTTCTTTCTCGGACCGGCGCTCGCGGTCTACAGCCTGTTCTCGATCTACCCGCTGGTCGCGACGATGGCGTTATCGACCTATACGAGCGACCCGTCGGGAGCCCGGCATTTCATCGGGATCGCCAATTTCCAGGCGCTGCTCGGCGATGCGTTGTGGTCGAAGCCGTTCTGGAACGCCTTCCGCAACAATCTGATATTCTTCGCCGTGCACATGTGCGTGCAGAATCCGATAGGCATCGCGCTGGCCGGACTTCTGAGTCTGCCGGGCCTGAGCTTGAAGGGCTTCTACCGCACCGTCATGTTTCTTCCGACGATGCTCTCGGTCGTCATTGTCGGTTTCTCCTGGAATCTGATCCTCTCGCCGCTCTGGGGCGTGGCCGCCGGCGCCTTGAAGACGGTAGGCCTGGGCTCCCTGTTCGCCCCCTGGCTCGGCCTCGAGTCGAGCGCGCTCGTCACCCTGTCCCTCATCTCGGTCTGGCAATTCGTCGGCATCCCGATGATGCTGATCTATGCGGCCTTGCTCAACATCCCCGACGAATTGATCGATGCGGCGCGGGTCGACGGGCTCGGACATTTCCGCATCTTCCTGCACATCAAGCTTCCTCTCGTCCTGCCGACGATCAGCCTGGTCTCGATCTTGACCTTCGTCGCCAACTTCAATGCTTTCGATCTGATCTACTCGGTCAAGGGCGCGCTCGCGGGGCCGAATTTCGCGACCGACATTCTGGGCACGTTCTTCTATCGCACCTTCTTCGGCAACCAGCTCCAGCTCGGCAATCCGACGATGGGCGCCGCAGTCGCGACCATCATGTTCTTCATCATCCTCGTCGGCCTCTGCCTCTATCTCGTTCTCGTGCAGCGGCGCATCCGCCGCTACGCATTCTGACGGAGACGGCATGAGCGGAAAGCAACGCGCCAGGAGCTTCAGTGTCCATCTTGTCCTGATCGCCTACAGCCTGCTTGCGGTCGGTCCGATCCTGCTCGTCGTGATGAATTCGTTCAAGATGCGCAGCGCCATCTTCGGCGCGCCGCTCGCTCCGCCGGACGCTGCCACCTTCAGCCTCATCGGCTACCAGAAGGTTTTTCGCACCGCCCATATCCTGACCTACTATTCGAATTCGCTGATCGTCACCCTGGTCAGCATGGCGCTGGTGCTGCTGTTCGGTGCGATGGCGGCCTGGGCGCTGACCGAATACCGCTTTCGCGGTTCGACCGCGCTCGCGCTGTTTCTCTCGATCGGGATCATGGTGCCGATCCGGCTCGGTTCTGTCGCAATCCTCAACATGATGCGGTCTGCCGGCCTCAACGACACCCTGACGGCCCTGATCCTCGTCTATGTCGCGCAAGGCCTGCCGATGTCGATCTTCATATTGAGCGAGTTCATCCAGCAGATCCCGAAGGACCTGCGTGACGCCGCACGCTGCGACGGGGTGCCGGAGATCCGCATCTTCTTCGAAGTCGTGGCGCCTCTGCTGCGCCCCGCCATCGCGACCGTCGCCGTGTTCACCATCGTGCCGATCTGGAACGACCTCTGGTTTCCGCTGATCCTGACCTCGAGCGATACGACGCATACCGTCACGCTCGGCGTGCAGCAGTTTCTCGGCCAATACATCACTGACTGGAATTCCGTGCTCGCAGCGTTGTCGATGGCGATCCTGCCCGTCGTCGTGATCTACGTGATCCTTTCGCGCCAGCTCATCGCAGGCCTCACTTCCGGCGCAGTCAAATAGGTTTGGAAAATGGCCAATCTGCGCATCGAGCACCTCAACAAGCGTTACGGCGCGACGAAGGTGCTCAACGATATAAATCTGAACATAGAGGACGGCGAGTTCGTCGTTCTCGTCGGCCCTTCAGGATGCGGAAAGTCGACGCTTCTGCGCATGATCGCCGGGCTCGACGGCGCATCGGGCGGCGACATCCATATTGCCGGCAAGCTCGTCAACGCGCTCGCTCCGGCCGAGCGGGGCATCGCCATGGTGTTCCAGTCCTACGCGCTTTATCCGCACATGAATGTGCGCAAGAACATGACCTTCGGGTTGAAGTTCACCGGCGTGCCGCCGACCGAGCGCGAGCGGCGCGTCGCGGAGGCCGCTCGCATGCTGCGACTCGAGGAGTTGCTCGATCGCTATCCGCGCGATCTCTCCGGCGGGCAGCGTCAGCGCGTTGCGATCGGCCGCGCCATCGTGCGCGAGCCTGCCGTTTTCCTGTTCGACGAGCCGCTCTCCAATCTCGATGCGGCCTTGCGCGTTTCGACGCGGGTCGAGATCGCGAATTTGCATCGGATGCTGAAATCGACCATCGTCTATGTCACGCACGACCAGGTCGAGGCGATGACCCTGGCCGACCGTATCGTCGTCATGAACAGGGGCTGTATCGAGCAGGTCGGCAGGCCGCTCGATCTCTATTATGCGCCCGCCAACCTGTTCGTCGCCGGATTCATCGGCTCGCCTGCGATGAATTTCTTTGAAGCGAAGGTCGAGCGTATCGAGAGCGGATGCGCGCGCGTTGCTGGAGCCGGCTTTCGCAGTTTCGAGCTGTCGGCGCCATCACTTGAGGTCGGCGACCTGCTGACGGTCGGCGTCCGTCCGGAGCATCTTGGTCGCGGAGCAGATGGTCCCTTCGCCGTGGAAGGCGTTGTCGAGCTGGTCGAGCGGCTCGGCGAATCCTCTTTCGCCTATCTGCGCCGCGCGGACAACAGGCTGTTCGTTGCCGAGGTCCGCGGCCGGCAGACGCCGACGCCGGGCGAGCGAGCCACGCTCGGCGCTGGGGCTCGGGACGTGCACGTCTTCGATGCTTCGGGCCTGAGGGTTTCGACGCAGAACGAGGCCTAACGGTTCGGAACGCATCGGTCGGCCTCGGCACGCCGGCCGATCGTAAACAGCCTTGTGGGTCAGCATTGAACTATGATGAGCGTCGTACGCTATCTCACCCATCCTCAAGTGAACATCGATCCGGCGATCCCCGTCCCATCCTGGGGCCTGAGCGAGATCGGAAGAACGCGCACGAAGGCGATCGGGAGCACGCGTCAGCTTGCTCGCACAACGCAGATCATCTGCAGCGGCGAGCGAAAGGCGATCGAGACCGCCGAGATCATCGCGGCCAGGCTGAACGTTACCGTCGAGGTTCGCGAGGCGATGCATGAAAATGATCGATCTGCGACTGGTTTCCTGGTTCCGGACGAGTTTCAGGCGGTCGCCGATCAGTTCTTTGCCCAGCCCCACATCAGCGTCCGGGGCTGGGAGCGGGCGGTTGATGCCCAGTCGCGTGTCGTCCGCGAGCTGGAAGAGGTCCTGGCGCGAGATGAACCGGGCGACGTCCTCTTCGTCGGCCATGGTGGCGTCGGCACCTTGCTGTATTGTTACTATTCGGGTGTTGCGATCGACCGAGTCTATGATCAACCTGGCGGCGGCGGCTGCTTCTTCGCATTCACCAAGGAGTGCCGTCGCGTGCAGCATTCGTGGCGTCCCCTCGAAGACCTCTGATCGTGCCGAGGGAGCACTGCGGTTGGATGGTTGTCGGTGACAAGCTGGTCCACCAACGGATGGGCGCTCGAACGGAGTGGTTTCGCGCACCCATTAGCGAGGCGGCGACCACGCGGCTGTTCACGTCTTCTGCCGGCCGTAGATCAGGAGCATCAGGATGATCACGGCGCCGTAAATCAGCTGGCGGCCGGCTTCGGAAATCTGCATCACCGACAGGATCGACTGCAGCAGTGTGATCAGCACGACGCCGGCCACCGTGCCGAGATAGCTGCCGCGGCCGCCGAGAATATGCGTGCCGCCGAGCACGACCGCCGCGATGGAAGGCAGCAGGTAGGCATCGCCCATCGACTGCGCTGCCTTCGATGCATAACCAGCGAGCAGCACGCCGCCGAAGGCGGAGAGGGCGCCGGACAGCGCGAACGCCAGCATGGTGACGCGCCGCGTGTCGATGCCCGAGAGATAGGCGGCCTGTTCGCGGTTTCCGATCGCATAGATGGAGCGGCCGAACGTGGTGCGCGACAGCATCCAGATCGCGGCGGCTCCGACGACAGCCCAGACCAGCACCGCATTGGGAAGGCCGGGAACGGCGTTGCCAGTGGCAAGATAGCGCATTGCCCTGGAGGCCGCGTCCTGCGGAGCGAAGCCACCGGTGTACGCGACCATCAGCCCCTGGGCGACCGCGTTGGTCGCGAGCGTGATGATCATCGAAGGAATGCGCAGATAGGCGACGCCGATGCCGTTCACGATCCCGATAGCTGCGCCGCAGAGAATGCCGCAGGGAATCGCAATGACGGCGCCGGTGGTCCCGTGGGCGGCGACCGCGCACGCCATCATCGCGCCTGATGTCACGACCCACGGCACCGACAGATCGATCTGGCCGAGCAGAATCACGAGCATCATGCCGGTTGCGATCACGCCGAGGAAGCTCGCGACCTTCAGCTGCTGCAGAAGATATTCCGGCGACAGGAAGCTGCGCGAATAGAGACTGCCGAGCAGGAGCAGCAGCAGGATGCAGCCGAAGGACGCGGCCACGGCCGGGTCGAGCCGGCGCAGCATGGCGGTCCCGCGCTGGACCGATCGGGATGCCATCGCGTCACTCATCCGAACCACTCCAGCCGATTGCGCACGCGAACCAGGCCAAACGCGCCGATCGAAACCGCGAGCATCAGCACCAGGCCCTGGAACAGCGGCTGCCACAGCGGATCGAAGTCGAACACGAACAGGAGATCGCCGATGGTTCGGAACGCAAGTGCGCCGAAGATGGCGCCGATCGCGCTGCCGCGTCCGCCCATCAGCGACACGCCGCCAAGCACCACGGCCGCGATCGAGAACAGTGTGTAAGCATTGCCGCTCGCATAGGCCGCTTCGCCTGTGTAGGAGAAGAAGGTCAGGAACAGACCGCCGATGGCGGACAGCAAGCCGGCGAGCGTGTAGGCGGTGAACTTGGCGGCGCGGATCGGGGCGCCGGACATGTAGGCGGCGACCTCGGAGGAGCCGGTCGCGAAGGCGGCACGGCCGACGACCGACCGGCTGTAGGGCACCCAGATCACGAGCGCCGTCACTGCCAGGGCCATTAGACTGGTCGGCAGCACGCCGAACAACCGCCCGGTCAAGGTATCCGCGAGCGTCTCGTTGACCGACCCTCCGGGATTGGGCCGCAGGAATAGCGCGACGCCGTAATACATCGCGCCTGTGGCGATCGTGGTCACGATCGGCTGCAGGCGCCCGAAGATCACGACGGCGCCGTTGATCATGCCGCAGAGGAGGCCGGCGCCGAGCACGCCGATCACGCCGAGCGCCGTCTCGGTTGCGGTGCCGACCACGATCCAGGAGGCGAGGCAGTTGGTCAATGTCAGGATCATGCCGACGGACAGGTCGATGCCGGCGGTGATCACCACGATCGCCTGGGCCATCGCGACGAAGGCCAGCAGCGTCGCCTTGTTGGCCGCGGTCTGCACCATGTTGACGCTGAACCCGGCCGGATGGTTGGTGGCATAGATCAGGAACATCGCGACGAAGATGCCGATCGCCAGCAGGGTGCCGCGCTGTTCTGAGAACCAGTATCGCCACTCAGTCATGGCACGCTCGCTTCAGCCGGTTCGGTGTCCTGCACATTGAGGGCGCTGCTGACCAGCGCGCGCTCGGTGATGTCAGCGCCCACCAGCTCGCGCTTGATGGCGCCATCATACATCACCAGCACGCGGTCGCAGCAGCCGATCAGCTCGTCATAGTCGGTCGAATAGAGCAGGATGGCGGCGCTGTCGTCGGCGAGCCGCCGCAGCAGGCGGTAGATCTCCTGCTTGGTGCCGACGTCGATCCCGCGCGTGGGATCGTTGAGCAGGATGATGCGCGGCTTGTTCATCAGCCATTTCGCGATGACGACCTTCTGCTGGTTTCCACCGGACAGCGCGCTGACGGCGAGGTCGGGGGAGGCGGTCTTGATCTCGATCAGGCGGATCATCTCGTCGATCAAGGCGGACTGCCGCTGTCGATCGATGACGCCGAAGCGCGAAAAGCGGTCGAACGCCGCGGCGGAGAGATTGTCGCGCACCGACATCGGCAGCATCAGCCCCTCGGTCTTGCGGTCCTCCGGGATGAGGGCAAGCCCGATGCGTTCGGACTTGGCGGCGACGGGGCTCTCGATCTTCACGTTGTTGCCGTCAATCAGGATGTCGCCGCGGCAGTCGCGCAGCACACCGAACAGAGCGAGCAGCAGTTCGCGCTGGCCCTGGCCGTCGAGGCCGCCGAGGCCGATGATCTCTCCGGCATGCAGCGAAAAGGAAATATCTTTCAGCCGGTCGGCCCAGCCGAGGCTTCTGCATTGCAGCGCCGGCGGCCGGCCGACGGCCTTCGGCCCGGGCTTTTCGGGAAAGGCATGCTTGTATTCGCGGCCGATCATCAGCTCGATCACCTCCGCGTCACGCTTGGTGCCGGCAGCGAAGGTCGCAATCCTGCGGCCGTTGCGAAACACGGTGCATTCGTCAGCGAGCGCGGCGATCTCGTGCATGCGATGGGAGATGTAGAGCAGTGCCAGTCCTTCCGACCGCAGGCGCTTCAGCACCTCGAACACTTTCGTCACGTCGGATGCCGTCAGCGCCGACGTTGCCTCGTCGAGGATCAGGATCTTCGGTTGCCGGGCCAGCGCCTTGGCGATCTCGACCATCTGCCGGCGTGAGAGCGGCAGATCCTTCACCAGCGCACGCGGATGGATGTCGCCGGCGCCGGCACGTTGCAGCGCCTCTTCGGCGATTCGGCGCTGGCGTGGCCGATCGATCATGCCGAACCGCGTCGGCGGGTGGGAGATCATGATGTTGTCAGCGACCGACAGATCGGGGATCAGCGACAACTCCTGGAAGATGCAGACGACGCCCGCGTCAGTCGCCGCTGCCGGCCGCGCGAAGGCGACCTCGCGGCCCTCCAGCGTCATGCGGCCTTCATCCGGCGCGACCACGCCCACCATCAACTTGATCAGCGTCGACTTCCCGGCGCCGTTCTCGCCGAGGATGGCGTGGATTCGGCCCGGACGAACCTCGAGGTCCGCCCGGTCGAGAGCGATCACACCGCCGTAGCGCTTGGAAAGCCCCTCGGCGCGAAACAGCGGCTCGGCCGCGATCATGCTTGCTCCCTTAGGGCTCGAACGAGCCGACCACGCTGGACGCGAACGCGTTCGCGTCCAGGCTCCCGATCCGACGGTGACATGCGCACGACAGGTCTACCTCACTGCCGGCGGGCTGTGAGGCCTACTGGTTTTCCTTCGACTGGCCCATGATTTCCTGCGCCGTGAAGTTGATGCCGCAGGTCGGGAAGGAGTTACCGACGAAGAAGTTATCGGACTGGGCGGGGAAGTAGTCCTGATCCTTCTTGAAGTCGGGATCCTCGACCACCGCGAGCGGCAGCTTGACCGATTGCGGCACCACCTTGCCCTCCAGCGCGGCGAGCGCCACTTTGATCGCGACCGCGACCTGCGCGGGTCCGGTGCCCGCCGAGGAGCACTTCAAGCCTTCCGACGCCTTGGTAGCGCAGAATTTGCGAAAGCCGTTCTCGGTCTCACCGCCGAACGGCACCATCTTTTGCTTGGCATCGAGCATGGCCTGCACGATTCCGGTGTCACCGCCCTGGCCGGAGATCGCATCGAACGGTCCGTTGGTCGCAATGGCATCCGCCGTCGCCTTCTGGGCAACACCGTCGTCCCATTTGCCGACCACCTCGGTGACCTGCCATTTCTTGCCGGAGCCGTCGAGGACTGCATGGAATCCGTTGTGCCTGTCGGTATCGACCGAGGTTCCGGCCACGCCGCGCACCTCGAGCACCTTGCCGCCATCAGGCACGTTCTTGACCAGCCATTTCGCCCAGAGCTCTCCAAGTCCTTTCTGGTCGACATTCACGTTGATGGCGTCTTCGGTTGCGAGAATGTTGTCGAAGGCGACCAGGATCACGCCGGCCTGCTTGGCGCGCTTGATCACCGGACTGAAGGCGGTCGGGTTCTGCGCGTTGACGACGATTGCGTCATAGCCGGAGTCGATGAAGTTGTTGATCGCCGAAATCTGCGCCGGCACGTCTTCGCCGGTCGAGACAACCTTGAATTCCTTCAGCTTGGCCTTGACCTCCGGCTGCGCCGCATAGGCCTTGGCTGTCTGGATCATCTGGATGCGCCAGGTGTTGGCGATGTAGCCGTTCGCCAAGGCGATCCGGTAGGGGCCCTTCTTGGCCGGAAATTTGAAAAACTTGGTGTCGGTGGTCCACGGGACCATGCATTGGGGATCGGACGCCGGACCCTTGACCGTCTCGGGTTCTGCCAACGCCCTGCTGGCGAAGGCTGACAGCAGCACGAGCGATGCGCAGGTTGCAAGGCATCGCGCCCTCATCGACTTGGACGACATTTGTGACCTCCCCTGTTGTTGTGGTGCCAATGCGTGACGCCAGCGCGAGATGCCTCACTTCTTTTACGGAGGTTTTTCGGGCGTGGCCCGCCATCTCGACACCTCAAGGGTTACTGGCCTATGATAGCGCTGTCAATTGCCCTTGCCCGGTTTGCCGCGCGGTATGTGTCAAGCCATAGGTGAGGTCAGCACAAAAGCTCCTGGAACTACGCATCGGAGATCATGCTTCAGAAGCGTCGCACCACCTTGGAGGACGTCGCGCGCCTTGCCAATGTCAGCGCTATCACCGTTTCGCGGGCGCTGCGGCGGCCCGATATGGTCTCGCCCGAGCTGCGCAAGCGGATCGATGCTGCGGTCGAGCGACTGGCTTATGTGCCGAACTTCGCTGCGAGCCGGCTCGCCTCCGCGCGCACGCATTCGATCGGGGTCGTGGTGTCATCGCTCTCCAACGGCATCTTCGCCGACTACCTGCAGGCGATTTATGACAGCCTGCTGCCGCTCGGCTTCCGGCCGGTGGTCGTGAGCAGCCGCTACTCGGCCGAGGAGGAGGAGGGAGCGATCAAGACACTCCTCGGGCAGAACGTCGAAGCGCTCATCCTCGTCGGGGTCAACCAGACCCGGGCAGCGCAGCGCGTGCTGGAGCGTTCGCGCATCCCCGTCGTACAGACGTTTGAGCTCGCCGATGATCCGATCGACCTCAATGTTGGCCTGTCGCAGCGCAAGGGCGGCTATGCCGCGACCCGGTTTCTCCTGGATCTCGGGCACCAGCGGATCGCCTATCTCTCCGGCCAACGCGACGATCGTGCGCGGGCCCGGCTCGAGGGCTATTGCGCGGCGCTGGAGGAGGCGGGACTGGACTGTTCATCGCTGGTCGGCTGGCTGCCGGCGCAGGCGACGATCTCGCTCGGGCGCAAGCTGACATTGGACATGCTCGCGGTCGAGGCGCCCGATGCGATCTTCTGCTGCGACGATAATATCGCGCTCGGGGCGCTGTTCGCCTGCCAGCAGGCGGGACTCGATGTCCCCGGTCGGATTTCGTTGATCGGCTTCAACGACCTCGAATTCGCCGCGGCGTCCAATCCGCCGCTGTCGACCGTGCTGACCCCGCGCGCCGATATGGGGCGCGTGGCGTCCGAGCTGGTGCTTCAGGTGATCGCAACTGGCAAGCGGCCTGCGCGGCGCCAGATCGATCTCGGCTTCGAGATCGTGGCGCGGGGCAGCACCGGTCCTCGCGGCGCTCGCCTGTAAATGACAGACGCCGCCCGATGTGCCCCGGGGGTTCGGGAGGCTAACTGACGAGCGCGGGCATCCTCTTTCTTGCGCCGTCCAGGAACGTCAGTACCGCATCTCGAACGATCTCGTTCATATCAGCAGGCACCGGAGTAGCGTAAATGAACTTGCGAATCGCGAGATAGAAGATGCGGCCATGCAGCCCCCAAAACAGCTCGGTTTCGCGCTCCGTGAGCTGGCTGGCCTGGATGTTCGCCAGCCCCAGCTCGTGGCGCAGTTCGATGGTCGCCGGCTCGATGATCTCGCGGCGGACCAGGTCGAGATAGCGCCCGGCAATGCCGAACGATTTCATGCCGGAGAAGACGAAGATGCGGACCCAGTTGTACTCGAACACGCGGGCAACATAGTCCAGGTAGAACCGTGTCAGTCGCGCCTCCAGCGGCAACTCACGATCGCGGATCAGGGGAGCCCAGTCGGGTGACCAGCGGCTGAGATAGACCTCCTGGTAGACGCGTTCGATCAGCGCTTCCTTGCTCGGGAAATGACGGTAGATCGCCGAATGGGTGATGCCCATGCGCTTAGCGAGCTCGCGGGTCTGGCCCTCGAAGCCGTGCTCGGCAAAGAACCGGATCGCTTCGTCCACGATCGCCCGCTCACGTTCGGCCGCGCGCATGTTGCGCCGCCGCGGAGCGGTCCGCGCTGCCTTGCTCCGTCTCGGGGCGGTTTTCTTCGCCGCTTTCTTCGCTATCCGTGCCATTCTCGTCGATGAACTGCGATGGGACTGTCTTGATAGCTCAGGTCGCATTTGTGACCAAATGGTCATTTCCTGTTGACCGCGGTTTGCCCCCGTGTCAGGATTTTGAGACCAGATGGTTACAAATCTGGCAATCCCGGCTGGCGAGCCGAGGGATCAAGGAAACGGCGGTGAAGGCGAGGGCTTTCAGCTATTTTCGTGCGCGCACGATGGAAGAGGCGTTCGATGCGCATGTGCGCGCCGGCGACGAGGCCCGTTACATCGCGGGCGGCCAGAGCCTCGTGCCCGCGCTGTCCTTGCGCCTCCAGGCGCCGCGGCTGTTGATCGATATCGCCCATATTGCCGGACTGCGCGGCGTCAGGCGCGAAGGCGAATTCTTGCGCGTTGGCGCCCTCACGCGCCATTGCGAGATGCTGAGCGAGCCACTGATCGCGGAGTTCGCGCCGCTGCTGCGGGCGGCAGCACCGTTCGTCGCCCATCCGGCGATCCGTAATCGGGGGACGTTCGGCGGCAGCATCGCGCTGGCTGATCCGGCCGCCGAGTTTCCGGCCATGGCGCTGGCGCTCGATGCCGAGATCGAGATCGCCGGCCGCTCCGGAAAGCGGCGCGTCAAAGCCGACGATTTCTTCCTCGACCTGTTCGAGACCGCGCTGGAGCCCGGCGAATTGATCGTCGCGGTCCATGTCCCGCTATTCAAATCCAGCCAGCGCATTGCGTTCGACGAGCTGGCGCGGCGTCGCGGAGATTATGCGCAGGTCGGTTGCGGCATGCTCGCGACCTACACGGACAAGCGCGTGGACGACATCCGTATCGCGTTCTTCTCAGTCGGCAACGTGCCGACGCGGGCGAAGCAGGCGGAGTCTGTCCTGGCCGGAGCCGCGGTGGACGCTGCCCATATCGCCGCGGCTCAGGCCGCGCTTGCGAATGATCTGATGCCGCCCGAAAGCGACGACGTGCCGCCGGCGATGCGGTTGCATCTGGCCCGGGTGCTGCTCGGTCGGCTGCTCGGCCGTCTCGGAGAGGGCGCATGAGCGAGCGCGACGCCGATGTGCCTGATGAGGCCGAGGAGACTGTTCGAGTTCGTTTCGTCGTCAATGGCCGCAAGGTCGCACGCGACGCCAGCCCGCGCGAAACCCTGGTCGATTGCCTGCGCACGACGCTCGAACTGACGGGCACGCATGCCGGGTGTGAGATGGGGGCCTGCGGCGCCTGCCTGGTGCAGCTCGACGGACGGGCCGTCCATTCCTGCCTGATGTTCGCCGTGCAGGCCGACGGTGCCGCCATTGATACCATCGAAGGATTGTCTGAAAGCGGCGCGATCTCCGATCTGCAGGCCGAATTCCATCGCCGCAATGCGCTGCAATGCGGCTTCTGCACGCCGGGCATGCTGGTCAGTGCCCATGAGCTGTTGTCGCAGACGGCGCGGCCCACCCGCGACGAGATCCGCGATGCGCTGTCGGGCAACTACTGCCGCTGCACCGGCTACGAGGCGATCGTCGACGCCATCGAGGCGGTGGCAAAGGCCCGCGCGTCCGCGTCTTGCGAGGATGGAGGCGCAGCATGAGTGCGCCGCTGACCTCGCTCGATCGCCCGAACTCATACATCGGCCGTTCCGTGCCACGGCCCAACGCCAAGCGGCTGCTCGCCGGACGGGGCCGCTATGTCAGCGACCTCCGGCTGCCGCGCATGCTGCACGCGGCTTTTTTGCGCAGCCCGCATCCGCATGCGAAGATCGTCTCGATCGATTGCGAGCAGGCGCGTGCGCTCGAAGGCGTGCATCTCGTCGCCACTGGTCAGGCCCTTGCCAAGATCTGTACACCTTGGATCGGCACGCTCGATCATTTCAAAGGCATGATTTCGGAGCCGCAGCTGCCATTGCCGCTGGATCGCGTGGTCTGGGCCGGGCAGGCGGTGGTCGCCGTCGTTGCCGAGAGCAGGGCGATCGCCGAAGACGCGCTGGAACTGATCGTCGTCGACTACGAGGAACTGCCGAGCGTGGTCGATCTCGACACTGCGCGCCAGAGCGGCGCGCCGTTGGTCAATCCCGGCAGCGCCAGCAATGTCTGCTTCCGCAGCCAGCTCGACAGCGGTGGCGTCGACGACGCCTTTGCGACGGCGACCCATATCGTGGAAGGGGAGTTCTCCTTCGGCCGTCACACGGCCGTGACGTTGGAGCCGCGCGCCATCGTCGCCGATTACGATCCTAGCGCCGGAATGCTGACGGTCCACCACGCCACGCAAACGCCCTATCAATTCCAGGATCTCTATTCCCGCCACTACGGCATCCCTGAGGCGCGGGTTCGCGTGATCGCGACCGATATTGGCGGCTCGTTCGGCATGAAGCTGCACGTCTATCACGAGGATATGGCGGCGGTCGGCCTCTCCATCCTGCTGGGCCGCCCGGTAAAATATGTCGCTGACCGCACCGAGTCCTTCGTCTCCGACATCCATGCCCGCGACCATCGTGTGCGCGCGCGCATGGCGCTGAACGCGGACGGGGAGATCCTGGCGATGGATGTGCAGGATCTCACCGCGATCGGCGCGTTCTCGACCTATCCGCGCACGAGCGTGGTCGAAGGCAACCAGGTGATCCGCCTGATCGGCGCACCTTATGGGTTCAAGAGCTACCGTGCCGCGCTGGAGGTGATCTTCCAGCACAAGGTGCAGACCAGCCAGTATCGCGCGGTCGGCCATCCCATCGCTTGCGCTGTCACCGAGCGGCTGGTGGATATGGCTGCGGCCCGCCTTGGCCTTGACCCATTTGCCATTCGGGACAAAAACGTGATCGCCGATGACGGCTATCCACGGACATCACCGACCGGCTACCGGTTCGAGGCGCTGTCGCATCAGGCCTGCCTGCAGCGGCTGCATGCGATGATGGATTATGACGCGTTGCGGACCGAGCAGGCGGAGCTGCGGACGCGCGGCATCTATCGCGGCATCGGCATCGCAACTTTCGTCGAGATCACTAATCCGAGCCCCGCCTTCTACGGCGTCGGCGGCGCGCGCATCTCTTCCCAGGATGGTGCGACCGTCAGCCTCACGCCGTCGGGCGAGGTACGCTGCCTGATCTCGGTGACCGAGCAGGGGCAGGGCACCGAGGCCATCATCAGCCAGATCGTCGCCGACCAGCTTGGCGTCGTGCAGGATCAGGTCAAGGTCATCACCGGTGACACCGAAGTGACCCCGCATGGTGGCGCGACCTGGGCCTGCCGCGGCGCCGGGATCGGTGGCGAGACCGCGCTGCAGGCTGCCCGTGCGCTCAAGCGCAACGTTCTGGAAATCGCGGCGGTCATTCTCCAGGAGCAGCCGTCCGCGCTCGACATCATTGACGGCCAGGTCGTCGATGCGTCGACGGCGACGCCGCGCCTGCCGATCGCCGAGATCGCGCGCATCGCCTATTTCCGGTCCGACACGCTGCCGCCAGGCACGCAGGCGCAGCTGACGGTCAGCCACCACTTCGCGCCGCAGGGTTACCCCTTTGCCTTCACCAACGGCATCCAGGGCTGCTCGCTGGAGGTCGACGTCGAAACCGGCTTCATCAAGTTGTTGAAGCATTTCGTCGTCGAGGATTGCGGCCGCATCATCAATCCCATGCTCGTCGACGAGCAATTGCGCGGCGGCGTCGTGCAGGGGCTCGGTGCGGCCCTGTTCGAGGAATGCCGCCACAGCGACACCGGCCAGCTCATCAACGGCTCGCTCGCCGACTATCTGGTCCCGATGGCGATGGAGATGCCTGACATCGTCATCGCGCATATCGAGACGCCGACCAAAGATACGGCCTTGGGCGCGAAGGGATGCGGCGAGGCCGGCACCGCGGCAGCCTCTGCCTGTGTGCTCAATGCCGTCAACGATGCGCTGGCGCCGTTCGGCGCATCAATCAATTCAATTCCGATCACGCCGACAACAGTGCTGAAGGCGCTCAAGCGCTTCTAACAGAACATCATGGAGGAAATCATGCAGAAGGCCGGATCGAAGCCGACAGAGTTGAAGATCTCCCGCCGTACCGCGCTGGCCGGCCTGTCCGCGGGCGCGCTGGCCGTCGCGATGCCCCGGCTCGGCCGCGCTGCCGACGACACCGTCCGCATCGGTTTTCCGACGCCGCTGACCGGGCCGTTCGCTGCGGAGGCCCGCGACCAGGTCAAATGCGCCGAGCTCGCGGTGAAGCTCGTCAACGACAAGGGCGGCATCGGCGGTCGGAAGGTCGAGCTGCTCGTGCGCGACGATAAGCTCAATGCGGGCGAGGCAGCGACCCGGACATTGGAGCTGATCGAAAAGGATAAGGTCCACGCTGTCGTAGGCGCGCTCTCCAGCGCGGTGCAGCTCGCGGTCAACGAGGTGACCCGCGCGCGCGGCGTGATCTACGTCTCGATCAGCCAGTCTGACACCATCAACGAGGCCAAGGACTTCAGCAAATACACCTTCCACGAGGCGCTCAATCCCCACATGACCACCGCGGCGGTGGCGCAGCACACCTTCAAGAAAGGGATGAAGGTCGCCCATCTGGTGGCTGACTATGCCTATGGCCATGAAATGCTGCGCGGCTTCAAGCGGGCACAGGCGGTGATCGGCGCCGACAGCGTCGGCGAGATCTTGCACCCGTTCGGGGCTGCCGACTACTCCACCTTCATGCCGCGGCTGATGTCGATGCGGCCGGACGTTCTCTGCATCAGCAATTTCGGCCGCGATCAGGCCAACGCGATCAAGCAGGCCGTGGATTTCGGCGTCAAGCAGCAGATGAAGATCGTGGTTCCGGTCCTGCTGCACAATCAGCGGCTGGCGGTTGGCGCCGATGTCTTCGAGGGCGTCGTCGGCGGCGCAAACTACTATTGGGGGCTGGAGACGCAGTCCAAATCGGCGGCCGATTTCAACGCCGCTTTCCGGGCTGCGAATGGCGGCGCCATCCCGACCGACTACGGCGCCTATGGCTATTCCGGCGTGGCCTCGCTGCTGCAGGCCATGCAGGCTGCCGGCGGTACCGACACGGACAAGGTCGTCGATGCCCTGGAGAAGCTGCAATACGATCTCACCAAGGGCCCGCAGCATTATCGCAAATGCGACCACCAGTCGGTTCAGTCGGTGCTGGTGCTGGAATCCAAGAAGAAGTCCGCCATGGCCAACGACAACGATCTGTTTGCGATCCTGGCCAACGATGCCGGCTCCGAGGATATGCTGCGGAGCTGCAGCGAACTCGGCCACGCGACCTGAGCGTGCCACACGCCGATGGACCTGTCGCTGATCATCATGCAGCTTTTGTCCGGGATCGCCCTTGGTGCGGTCCTGGTGATCACTGCGCTCGGACTCACGATCGTGTTCGGCATGCTCGGCGTGGTCAACTTTGCCCACGGCGCCATGTTCATGATCGGCGCCTATGCGGGCCTGTATCTCGCGTCCCTCACCGGCTCGTTCTGGTGGGGCCTGTTGCTGGCGCCGATCCTGATCGGCGCGTTCGGCATGCTGATCGAATTCGTTCTGATCCGCAGATTGTACGGCCGCTCGATCGACGATCCGCTGCTATTGACCTTCGGGCTCAGCTACGTCCTGGTCGAAGGCGTGAGGATCCTGTTCGGCAGTGACGGCATCCCGTTCCCGACGCCGTCTCAGCTCATTGGTGTCGTCGATCTCGGCGTCGGCTTCTTCCCCCGCTACCGGATTTTCGTGATCGTTATGGTGGCTGCGGTCCTGGTTCTGCTCTGGTTGATGCTGGAGAAGACCCGCATCGGCCTGATCGTGCGTGCGGGCGCGCGGGATCCTGTGATTATGCAAGTGCTCGGTGTCGACATCGGCCGGGTCTGGCTCGCCATCTTCGGTCTCGGCGTCGCGCTTGCAGCACTCGGTGGCGTGCTGGCCGGCCCGATGCGCAGTGTCAATCCGGAGATGGGTTCGTTGGTGCTGGCCGAGGCGTTCGTCGTTACCGTGATCGGCGGCCTCGGTTCGATTCCCGGCGCTGTTGTCGCCGGCCTCCTGGTCGGCATCTCCATCAGCATGGTGGCGCTGGTTGCGCCCGAGATGGCGACCATCGTGATGTTCGCGTTGATGGCGGCCGTGCTGCTGATCCGGCCGCAAGGGCTGTTCAACGTGCGGGGGAGGGTCGCGTGACCGCGCAATCCAATCGCGCCGCGGCCACAAGATCGGTGTTCGGGGCGCTCGACCGGTTCGGGGACCAGCGTGTTCTCCTGTCCGTCGCGATGCTGATGGCGTTGCCGTGGCTGCTGCCCTCGCAGGCGCTGGCCGTCAACGTCCTGATCTACGGCGTCGTGGTGATGGGCTACAATCTCCTGTTCGGCTATACCGGCCTGCTGTCGTTCGGCCAGGCCGCGTTCTTCGGCTGCGGCGCCTATGTCACCGGCATTGCCATCGGCCGTTATGGCATGCCGTGGTTCGCAGCGGTTGCATCCGCCGTTGTGGTCAGCACTATTCTTGCCGCCGTCATCGGCGTGATCTCGACCCGAACCCGGGGCATCTACTTCTCGATGGTGACGCTGGCGCTGGCGCAGCTCGTCTACTATGTGGCGCTGCAGGCATCTTCTTTCACCGGCGGCGAGAACGGGCTGCGCGGCTTCACGGTCGACCGCATCAGCCTGTTCGGCCTGCAGATCAACTTCCTCGATCCTCTCAACAAATACTACGTCCTGATGGTGTTCGCGGCGGCGGCGCTGTGGTTCCAGTCGCGGATCTTGAACTCGCCGTTCGGGGCGGTGATCGAGGCCATTCGCGAGAACGAGCAGCGCGCCCGGGCCTGCGGCTACGACGTCGAGCGCAGCAAGCTGCTCGTGTTCATGTTGTCGGGATCAATCTCGGCGCTCGGCGGCTGCATGCTGGCATTGCATCTGTCGATCGTGCCGCTCGACATCCTGCATTACCAGACCTCGGGCATGATCGTGATGATGGTGCTGTTGGGCGGCGCGCGCAGCTTCTTCGGTCCGTTCGTGGGCGCCGCGGCGTTCCTGATCCTGGAGGACGTCATCTCGCTGTGGACGCCGCATTGGCAGATCTTCGTCGGCGCGATCTTCATCCTGTTTGTGCTGTTCCTGCCAAAGGGCATCTGGGGCACGCTGTTGGAAACCCTGCTCATCGCAAGGCCCCGACGATGAGCGGCGAGCTGTTGCGTGCCGAAGGGATCGGCAAGCGCTTCGGCGGCTTCGTCGCGCTCGAGGGCGTCACGGTGTCGTTCGCGGCGGGCCAGCTGACTTCGATCATCGGGCCGAACGGTGCCGGCAAGAGCACCTTCTTCAACATCCTGTCCGGCGCGCTGTCGCCGAGCTCCGGCACGCTGCATTTCAAGGGCTGCGAGTTGAACGGGCTGCCGCAGCACCGCTTCGTGCATCGGGGCATCTCGCGCTCCTACCAGATCACCAACATCTTTCCGGACCTGACGGTGCATGAGAATGTCCGCGTCGCGGCACAGGCGCTCAGTGTCAGGTACGATGTGTGGCGCAACCGCGCGCGTCTTGCCGAATTGGGTGCACGCGCCGACGCCGCGCTCGAGGCCGTGGGGCTGCTCCACCGGCGCGGCGAGCTGGCAAAATTCCTCGCCCATGGCCAGCAGCGCGCGCTGGAGATCGCGATCGCGCTGGTGTCCGAGCCCGAGCTGCTGCTGCTCGACGAGCCGACCGCCGGCATGGGACCGGAGGAGACCAAGGACATGGTGGCGCTGCTGGAGCGGCTCGCCGACCGGCGCACCATCCTGCTGGTCGAGCACAAGATGAAGATGGTGCTCGGTCTGAGCAGGCGCATCCTCGTGCTGCATCACGGCCGCTTGCTGGCGGACGGAGCGCCGGACGAGATCAGGAGCAACCCGGAGGTTCGGCGGGTCTATCTCGGACAGAGTGAAGGCTATGGTTGAGACCGCGCTGCTCCAAATCCGAGATCTTCATGCCTGGTATGGCACCAGCCACGTCCTTCATGGGATCTCCGTTGAGGTGAAGGCGGGCGAGGTGCTGGCGCTGGTCGGTCGTAACGGGGCCGGCAAGACCACGACACTGCGGGCGGTGATGGGCTTGATGCCGCGGGCGACGGGAGGGGTGCGGTTTGCGGGCAGGGACCTGCTGCCGCTTCGCGCGCATCGACGTTACCACCTTGGTCTCGCCTATGTGCCCGAGGAGCGGCGGATCGTGCCGGGGCTCTCCGTGCGCGAGAACCTGCGGCTTGGTCTGGTCGCGGCTGCAAGCAGCATCAAGGAGCGCACGGCGATCGACGAGATCGCGGAAACCTTTCCGCGCCTGAAGGAGCGTCTCGATCAGGAAGGCGTGACGCTCTCCGGCGGCGAGCAGCAGATGCTGGCGATTGCCCGTGCGCTGATCGCGAAACCGAAGATGATCCTGCTCGACCAGCCCTCGGAAGGCATCATGCCGGTGCTGGTCGAGGAGATGGGCGTGCTGTTTCGAAAGCTGCGCGACCAGGGCACGACGCTGCTGCTCGTGGAGCAGAATGTCGAATGGGCGCTACGGCTGGCCGATCGCGCTGTGATCATCGATCAGGGCGAGATGGTCTATGAAAGCAGCGCCGCGGCGCTGCTCGCGGACAAGGACATCCAGGACCGCTACTGCGCGGTCTGATCGCAGCCATTGGCTTGGGCGCTTGCCTTTTGAAGCGCCATCGTCAGCCGGTCTTGGTCGCATATTCCAGCGGGAGATGCTTGAACGGCTTGCGGTGTTCGCGCGGCACGGCGCCGCCGACAATGATTCTGGAGAACGACTCGAGCTCGGCGAAAAAGGCCGGCTTCAGGCTGTCGAGCTTGCTCGCATCGACCACCAGAATGCTTTCGACCGCCGTTGCGATGGCCGCCTGCTTGATCGCCGTCTCATGAAAGTTCGAGCAGCTCGCGCCGCGAACCGCATGGACACCGCCGGCCGAGATGAAGGCCTTGTTGATGCCGAGCTTGCGCAGATAGGCGAGGCCCTCGTCGGAAGAAAAGGATTGGGAGGAGGGGTGATACAGGCCTCCCATCAGCATCACTTGCGTCCTCGGCCGTTGCGTCATGATCGCAGCGACGTTCATCGAGTAGCAGATCACCGATAACGGCAGGTCATCCGGCAAGCATTCGGCGAGCGACTGCATCGTGGTGCCGCAGTCGATGAAGACGGTATCGCCAGCCTGCAGCAGTGCCGCAGCGGCCCGGCAGGCGAGCCGCTTGTCCTGGGTGTGCTGATCGATCTCCTGCTCGATCGTGTATTTCACGGCGCTGGGTGCGGTCGCATTCACGACGTGGCCGCCAAGGCAGACCAGCGCGGCATCGGCGGTGGCCAGATCGCGCCGCACCGTCATCTCCGAGACGTTCAACAGCTGGGCTGCATCCTTCAGATGCAGCGCACCGTTCTCGGCGATGGCGCGCCGCAGCCGTTGCAGGCGTTGGGTGCGCGCGTCGGGTTGGCCCGCAGCGCTTGGGGGAATATCGACCATGCCGTTCAATAGCCTTGCGTCCTGCCGGTTGACAATAGCGTCACACGATGTGAGAATTCAAACATAAATACGTTGCGAATATAACAACGGCGGAACATCAGCCGCTGGCCGGTGTGCATCTATAGCTGCATAGCCGGGCTCTGGGAGGGTGCCAATGTTAGGATTCAAACAGCCGGCGCAGCGACCGCGCCTGTCGTTTTACTAGTGGCCACGGCGGCTTTCGCGATGTCGCAGAGTGCGTCGATACCGGAGTCATCCCGCGTCCCGTTGCGCGGACGCGAACGGTCGGTCGCCGTCGAGGCCGCCGCGATTGCGCGCAATGCGGGCCGCGCGCTCGAGCTGGACTGGGTCGACGAGATCAGGGTCAACCTCTCAGCGGCCGAGCGCCGCGTCGCCAGCCTGCCGGGCCGGCGCACGGTCAAGAACGAGGCGCAGGCGGCGTGGCTGTTGAAGGCTATCACCTGCATCGATCTGACGTCGCTCAATGGCGACGACACAGCCGGCCGCGTCCGGCGGCTCTGCGCCAAGGCCAGGCAGCCGGTGCGCGCAGATATTCTCGATGCGCTGGGCTTCGCCGGCCGCAAGCTGCACACCGGCGCGATCTGCGTCTATCACCGCTTCGTCGCGATCGCGGTCGAGGCGCTGGACGGCTCCGGCATTCCGGTCGCCGCCGTTTCCACCGGCTTTCCCGCCGGCCTCGTGCCACATGACGTCAAGCTCAGGGAGATCGAGGCCTCGGTGCAGGATGGCGCCGAGGAGATCGACATCGTGATCACCCGTGAGCACGTGCTGACCGGCGACTGGCGCGCGCTTTATCAAGAGGTGAGGGATTTTCGCGCGGCCTGCGGCCACGCGCATCTGAAGACGATCCTCGCCACCGGCGATCTGAAGACATTGCGGAATGTCGCCAGGGCCTCGATGGTCTGCATGATGGCGGGCGCCGATTTCATCAAGACCTCCACCGGCAAGGAGGGCGTCAACGCGACGCTTCCGGTGTCGCTGGTGATGCTGCGGATGATCCGTAGCTATCAGGACCGCACCGGCTACAAGATCGGCTTCAAGCCGGCCGGCGGCATCTCGACTGCAAAGGACGTGCTCAATTATCAGATCCTGATGAAGGAGGAACTGGGACGCGAGTGGCTGGAGCCGTCGCTGTTCCGCATCGGCGCCTCGAGCCTGCTCGCCGACATCGAGCGCCAGCTCGAGCATCACGTCACCGGTCGCTACTCGGCCTTCAATCGTCATCCCGTGGCATGAGGACAAGGCCGTGAGCGTCCTGCAATATTACGAGACGATGGAATACGGTCCGGCGCCGGAGGCAGATACGGAGGCGCGGGCGTGGCTTGCCAGACACGGCGCAAGCTTCGGCCATTTCACCAATGGCGCCTTCGCAGCATCCGCGGATGGCAAGCATTTCACGACCTCGGAGCCCGCCACCGGCAAGGTGCTGGCGAAGCTGGCGCAAGGCTCCGCTGCAGATATCGATGCGGCGGTGATGGCGGCGCGCAAGGCCCAGCCGCAATGGTTGAGGCTCGGCGGTCATGGCCGTGCCAGGCATCTCTATGCACTGGCTCGGATGCTGCAGCGTCATGCGCGGTTGTTCGCGGTATTGGAGGCGATCGACAACGGGAAGCCGCTGCGCGAAACGCGCGACCTCGACATTCCGCTCGCGGCACGGCACTTCCTGCATCATGCCGGCTGGGCCCAGCTTCAGGAGCGCGAGTTTGCGGACTACGCACCGCTCGGCGTCATCGGTCAGATCATTCCGTGGAATTTTCCGCTGCTGATGCTGGCCTGGAAGCTTGCGCCGGCGCTGGCGATGGGCAACACGGTGGTGTTGAAGCCCGCGGAATTCACCTCGCTCACCGCGCTCCTGTTTGCTGAGCTGGCCGCGCAGGCCGGCCTGCCGCCGGGCGTGCTCAACGTCATCACCGGCGACGGCGCAACGGGGGCCGCACTGGTCGATCACGATGGCGTCGACAAGATCGCCTTCACCGGATCGACGGAAGTCGGCCGCTTGATCCGGCAGGCCACGGCCGGCACCGGCAAATCGCTGACCTTGGAGCTCGGCGGCAAGTCGCCCTTCATCGTGTTCGAGGATGCCGACCTCGATGCCGCCGTCGAAGGCGTGGTCGATGCGATCTTCTTCAATCAGGGCCAGGTGTGCTGCGCCGGCTCGCGGCTGCTCGTCCAGGAAGGGATCGCCGAAACCTTCCGCCGGCGCCTGGTGCGGCGGATGGAGACGTTGCGCGTCGGGCCGCCGCTCGACAAGGCGATCGACATGGGCGCGATCGTCGATCCGGTTCAGCTCGAGCGCATCGCATCGCTGGTCGAGACCGGCGTCAAGGAGGGCGCGCAGAAATACCAGGCGCCCGGCGCACTGCCCCAGCACGGCTGCTTCTATTCGCCAACCTTGCTCTGGGACGTACAGCCGTCCTCCACGGTCGCAATCGAGGAAATCTTCGGCCCGGTGCTGGTGGCGATGACGTTTCGCACCCCGGAAGAGGCCGTGATGCTCGCCAACAACACGCGCTATGGCCTGGCGGCCAGCGTGTGGAGCGAGAGCATCGGCCGCGCGCTCGATATCGCGCCGAAGCTCCTAGCCGGCGTGGTCTGGGTCAACGCCACCAACCTGTTCGACGCGGGCGTCGGCTTCGGCGGTTATCGCGAGTCCGGCTTTGGCCGGGAAGGTGGCCGCGAGGGTATCACCGAATATCTCAAGCCGGTCGCATGGAGAGGGCGCAAGCCGCGCGCTGTGCAGCCCGCGGTGACTGAGACAGACGAGCCTGCAAGTTTCGCGCTGCCGACGATCGACCGCACGCCAAAACTGTTCATCGGCGGCAAGCAGGTTCGGCCCGACGGCAACTATTCGCGCGCGGTGCTGTCCCCGAAGGGCAAGCATCTCGGCGAGGTCGGCGACGGCAACCGCAAGGACATCCGCAATGCCGTGGCGGCGGCGCGAGCGGCCGACGGGTGGGGCCGGGCAACCGCACATAACCGCGCCCAGATCCTGTATTATCTCGCCGAGAACCTGTCCGCGCGCGGCGACGAATTTGCCACCCGCATCGCAGCGATGACGGGACTGACGGCTGCCAAAGCGAAAGCGGAGGTCGATGCCGCCATCTTCCGCCTGTTCAGTTATGGTGCGTGGGCCGACAAATATGAAGGCGCAGTGCACACGCCGCCGCTGCGCGGCATCGCGCTCGCCATGCACGAACCGATCGGGGTAGTCGGCGTCGCCTGTCCCGACGAGGCACCGCTGCTCGCGCTTATCAGTCTGGTTGCGCCGCTGATAGCGATGGGCAACCGCGTCGTCGTGGTCCCAAGCGAGCGGCATCCGCTGGTCGCGACCGATCTCTATCAGGTGCTGGAAACATCGGACGTGCCGGCGGGCGTGATCAACATCGTGACAGGCAAGCGCGACGCGCTGGTTAAGGTGCTGGCCGAGCATGACGATGTTGACGCGCTCTGGGTGTTCGGCTCCAAGGAGGCCTCGGCCGTTGCGGAGCGATTGTCGGTCGGCAACCTCAAGCGCACGCTGGTCGATCACGGGCTGCTGACCGACTGGTACGATGCGGCGGCATCGGAGGGGCCGATTTTGCTGCGCCATGCGGTGCAGGTGAAGAACATCTGGATTCCCTATGGCGATTAGCGACGCGACAACAGGGCACAAGGACCGTTAAGGTCCTGGCCAAGCAAAAAGGGAGGGACCATGCTGAAAACGATCGATCCGCTGCTCAATGCAGATGTGCTGTACGCGCTGCGCGCGATGGGCCATGGCGACCGTCTGGTCATCTGCGATACCAATTTCCCGGCCGATTCAATCGCGCGACAGACCGTGTTCGGCGAGCTGCTGCGCATCGACAATGTCAGCGCGGCGCGCGCTGCCCAGGCAGTGCTCTCGGTGCTGCCGCTCGACACGTTCGTGGACGACGCCGCTGTCAGGATGGAGATCGTCGGTCATCCGACCGAGGTGCCGCCGGTGCAACAGGAGGTGCAGGCGGTGATCGATCGCGCCGAGGGTAAGTCCTGGCCGCTGGTCGGCGTCGAACGCCATGCCTTCTATGAGCAAGCCAAGAATGCCTATTGCGTGATCGCGACCGGCGAGCGCCGCTTCTATGGCTGCTTCCTGTTCGCCAAGGGCGTGATCCCGCCGGATGGAGCGCAGTAATCATGGCGCAGACAGGTGTTGCCATTCTTGGCGTGTTCGTGGCCGATCTGGCGTTTCGCGCATCGCGGCTGCCTACCATCGGCGAGACCATGATCGGCTCGGGTTTCGCGGTCGGGCCGGGCGGCAAGGGCTCGAACCAGGCCGTCGCCGCGGCGCGGGCAGGGGCCGGCGTCAGCTTCATCTCCAGGATCGGGAAGGACACCTTTGCCGAGCTCGCGCTGAAGACCTGGGCCGCCGAGGGCATCGTGCCGCGGGTCACGCAGGTGGAGACATCGACAGGCGCGGCTTTCATCTATGTGCACGAGACTCGTGGCGATAACGCCATCATCATCGTGCCGGGGGCCGCGGGTGGCATCTGCGTGGCCGACGTCGACGCAGCGGCTGATGCGATCCGCGCCAGCAAGGTGTTCGTCACCCAGCTCGAGCAGCCGGTCGAGGCGGCGCAGCATGCGCTGACACTCGCGCGCGATGCCGGCAGCATCACCGTGTTCAATCCCGCGCCAGCGATCCCGTTCGACGACGCGCTCTATGGACTCTGCGATTACGTCGTTCCGAACGAGACAGAGGCGGAGGGGCTGACTGGTATCGCGGTTTCCGATCTCGCCGCCGCGCGCCGCGCCGGCGATGCGCTGCTTGCCAAGGGCGCCGGCACCGCGCTGATCACGCTCGGCGACCGGGGGGCGCTGTTTCATGCCCGGGATCGCTCGGTGCCTGTGCCGCCATTTGCTGCTGGAAAGGTTGTGGAGACCACTGGCGCCGGCGACGCCTTTGTCGGCGGCTTTGCCGCGGCGCTCGCCGGCGGCGCCGATCCGCTTGAGGCCGCGCGCTTCGGCTCGGCTACTGCCGGCATTT
This sequence comes from Bradyrhizobium sp. HKCCYLS1011, assembly GCF_051167795.1. Taxonomy (NCBI): domain Bacteria; kingdom Pseudomonadati; phylum Pseudomonadota; class Alphaproteobacteria; order Hyphomicrobiales; family Nitrobacteraceae; genus Bradyrhizobium; species Bradyrhizobium sp. HKCCYLS1011. The sequence continues at coordinate 575,705 of NZ_JBNPTT010000007.1, forward strand.
CGGTGACGCGGCCGGGTACGGCGCCGTCGATGCCGCGCCGCGCCGAGATCGAGGCTCTGCTCGAGGGGCAGCCTGCGTCATGATGCGGAACGATCCGATCAAGCACGTCTTCATCTGGCCCGCTGTGCTGGTCGTGCTGGCGATCTCGATCTTTCCGCTGATCTATTCCCTGACCACGAGCTTCCTGAGCTACCGGCTGATCCCGCCGATGCCGCCGCGCGTGGTCTGGCTGGGCAACTACATCCAGCTGCTGCAGGAGCCGCGCTTCTGGAACGCGATCCTGACCACGACGCTGATCGCGGTCACGGCGGTCGGTTTGCAATATGTGATCGGATTCGCCGTGGCGCTGGCGCTGAATGCGCGGATCCCCGGCGAACGCCTGTTCCGCGTCGCTTTCCTGCTGCCGATGCTGCTGGCGCCGGTCGCGGTGGCGCTGGTTGCGCGCATGATGTTCAACCCGACCATGGGGCCGCTCAACCAGCTGCTCGGCCATTTCGGCCTCGTCAACCTGCCGTTCCTGACCAATGGCCGTTGGGCGCTCGCCTGCATCATCGCGGTGGAGGTCTGGCAATGGACCCCGTTCGTGATCCTGATGCTGCTCGCGGGCCTGCAGACCTTGCCTGAAGATATCTACGAGGCGGCCGAGCTCGAGAACGCCAGCAACTGGCAGCAGTTCTGGGGCATCACCTTTCCGATGATGCTGCCGATTTCGGCTGCCGTGGTCTTCATCCGCCTGATCGAGAGCTACAAGATCATGGACACGGTGTTCGTCATGACGGGCGGTGGACCGGGAGTCGACACCGAGACGCTGACCTTGTTCGCCTATCAGGAGGGGTTCAAGAAGTTCAATCTCGGCTACACCTCGGCGCTGAGTTTCCTGTTCCTGATCGCGATCACCATCATCGGCATGACCTATCTGGCGCTGTTGCGGCCTCATCTGGAGAAGCGCCGATGAGTGCGAGCAACCTCAGAGGCCTGTCGCCTTGGTCGCGCCGTCTGGTGGCGCTCGGCTGTCTCGCCTGGTGTCTGATCACGGTGTTTCCGCTTTATTGGGTGGTGGTCACCGCGTTCAAGACGCCGCCCGGCGTCGTCGGTGGCCCGACCTACATTCCCTTCGTCGACTTCGCGCCGACGCTGCAGCCCTTCATCGATATCTATCAGGGCATCCGCGGCGCGTTCTTCCATACCTTCCTGAACTCGACCATCGTCGGTTTCTCGGCAGCGCTGCTCGCCACCGCGATCGGTGCGATGGCGGCCTATGCGCTGGTTCGCTTCGAATTCAGGGTACGGCTCGGCGCCGGCCTGGCCTTCTTCGCGCTCGCGCTCGGCGGCTACCTGGCGTTCAACACCTATCTCGGCTTGACGCGGCCACAGGCGCTGTTGTCGGCGTTTCCGCTGGCGCTGGCCGCCGCCGTGATCGCCAATCGGCTGCCGCTGCCGGGACCGATTCTCGGCAACGAGGACATCCTGTTCTGGTTCGTCAGCCAGCGCATGTTCCCGCCGATCGTCACGGCCTTCGCGCTCTATCTGCTCTATAGCGAGATCGGCCGGCTCGGCTTCCAGCTCATCGACAGCTTCCTCGGCCTGACCCTGTGCTACGTCGCCTTCTCGCTGCCGATCGTAGTCTGGCTGATGCGCGACTTCTTCGAGGCACTGCCAATCGAGGTCGAGGAGGCCGCGATGGTCGACAATGTGCCGAGCTGGCGCATCTTCCTCGGCATCGTGGTGCCGATGTCGATGAACGGGCTGATCGCGACCTTCATGATCACGCTCGCCTTCGTCTGGAATGAATTCCTGTTCGCGCTGTTTCTGACCAATTCGCGCTGGCAGACGCTGCCGATCCTGGTCGCGGGACAGAACAGCCAGCGCGGCGACGAATGGTGGGCGATCTCGGCGGCTGCGCTGGTCGCCATCGTTCCGATGATGGTGATGGCAGCACTGCTGAGCCGGATGATGCGGTCGGGCATGCTGCTCGGCGCAATCAAGTAGCGACCAACAACGTAACGACCAAAGAAGAAGTCTGTAGAGGGAGAAAACACCATGTTGAGACGAACATTGCTGATGCTTGCGACCTCGCTGGTCACTGTTTACGCCGTTGGCGACGCGAAGGCCGCATGCAGCCCGGACTATTCTGGCGTCACGCTCACGGTCGCGACGCAAACCGGACCTTATATTGCGTCGGCGCTGAAGCTCGGTGCCGACGAATGGAGCAAGAAGACCTGCGGCAAGGTCAACGTCGTTGAATTCCCCTGGTCGGAGCTCTATCCGAAGATCGCGACCTCGCTGACCTCGGGCGACGCCACTTTCGACATGGTGAGCTTCGCGCCGGCCTGGTTGCCGGACTTCGTGCCTTACCTCACCGAGATGCCGAAGGACATGCAGTCCGGCAAGGACTGGGACGACATCGAGCCGGCCTATCGTGAGCGGCTGATGGTGTGGGACGGCAAGATCTATTCGCAGTCGATGGATGGCGACGTCCATACCTACACCTATCGCAAGGATCTGTTCGATGACCCCAAGGAAAAGGACGCCTTCAAGGCGAAATACGGTTACGACCTGGCGCCGCCGAAGACATGGAAGCAGTATCTCGACATTGCGGAATTCTTCCAGCGGCCGGACAAGGGGCTGTGGGGCACGGCGGAAGCGTTCCGCCGCGGCGGCCAGCAGTTCTGGTTCTTCTTCAGCCATGCCGCGGCCTACACCAACAACCCGAACTACCCGGGCGCGATGTTCTTCGATCCGGAAACGATGGACGCGCAGATCAACAATCCCGGCTGGGTGAAGGGCCTTGAGGAATACATCCGCGCCTCCAAGCTCGGGCCGCCGAACGCGCTGAACTTCTCGTTCGGCGAGGTCAATGCGGCCGTGGCCGGCGGCCAGGTTGCGGAATCGATCGGCTGGGGCGATACCGGCGTCATCGCCGCCGATCCGAAGCAGTCGAAAATCTCCGGCAAGGTCGGCTCGGCCGTGCTGCCCGGCTCGGACGAGATCTGGAACGCCAAGATCAAGAAGTGGGACAAATTCCCCGAGGTGCTGCCCGGTCCGTTCATGGCGTTCGGCGGCTGGCAGATCGCAGTGCCGAAGGCCGGCAAGAACCAGCAGGCGGCCTGGGATTTCGTCAAGACGCTGACCAGCCCCGAGGTCTCCGGCCAGGCCGCGATCACCGGCGGCACCGGCGTCAATCCGTACCGCAAATCGCATACTGCGAATCTGGAGCTGTGGAGCAAGATCTTCACGCCGCAGGAGGCCAAGGAATATCTCGGTGCTCAGGCGGATTCGATCAACGGCAAGAACGTCGCGCTCGACATGCGTCTGCCCGGTTATTTCTCCTACACCGAGGTGGTGGAAATCGAGCTCGGCAAGGCCTTGGCGGGCCAGACCACGCCGCAGGCCGCGCTCGATGCGATGGCCAAGGAGTGGAACCGGCTGACCGACGAGTTCGGCCGCGACAAGCAACTCGCCGCCTATCGCGCGGCGATGGGCCTGCCGCCGAAGAAGTAATGTGAGAATGAATGGTTCCGGATGGCGCACGCGCCATCCGGGATGGTGCGAGAAGACGGAAAGCATGTGATGGCCGGCGTTGAGATCGACAATGTCTCCAAAGCCTATGGGTCCTACAGGATCATCGAGGGGCTCGACCTCAGCGTTGTCGATGAGGAGTTCGTCGTGCTGGTCGGCCCGAGCGGCTGCGGCAAGACCACGACCTTGCGGATGATCGCGGGGCTCGAGACGGTGACATCGGGCACGATCCGGATCGGGCAGCGCGACGTCACCGATCTGCGACCCGGCTTGCGCAATTGCGCGATGGTGTTCCAGAACTACGCGCTCTATCCGCACATGAGTGTCGCCGAGAACATCGGTTACGGCATGAAGGTGCGCGGCGAGTCGCGTACGCATGTCGAGAAGGCGGTCAAGGAGGTCGCGCGCGTGCTCGACCTCGAGCCCTATCTCGACCGCCGTCCCAAGCAGCTGTCGGGTGGCCAGCGCCAACGCGTCGCCATCGGCCGGGCCATCGTGCGCAGCCCCGACGTGTTCTTGTTTGACGAGCCGCTGTCGAATCTCGACGCCAAGCTCAGGATCGAGATGCGCACCGAGATCAAGGCGCTGCATCGCCGGCTCGCCAAGACTATCGTCTACGTCACCCACGACCAGGTCGAAGCCATGACCATGGCCGACCGTGTCGTGGTGATGAACAAGGGTCGCATCGAACAGGCCGCCGACCCGATCTCGCTCTATGAGCGGCCATGCAATTTGTTTGTCGCCGGCTTCATCGGCGCGCCCAGCATGAACTTCATCGAGGGCGAGGTCGTCGCGCGCGACGGCGGGCTCGTGTTCGCGGAGGCTTCCGGCACGGCGCTCACGCTGCCGAAATGCAGGGAGGCAGTCTACGGCGGATATCTCGGAAAGCCGGTGGTGCTCGGCGTGCGGCCCGACCATATCGCTCGCCACGGGGCTGCGACAGGCACGACCGCCAGCATGATCGTGAAGGATGTCGAGCCCCTCGGCCCGCACACGCTGGTCATCGGTTCCGTCGGCCGTTTTCCTTTTACGGCGCAGATGCCGGTCGGCGTGGCCGCCGAGCCCGACCAGCGCTTCGACGTGCCGCTCGATCTGGACAAGGCACATCTGTTCGACAAGGCCACTGGCAGGGCGATCGCGGTGTAAGCTGCGCTCGAGCCGCGCAGTCGCGCCAGCCCGCTCCAGATGACACGCTCGGCTTGTGCTTCGCGCAAGCCGATTCCATGGCGCCGATTGTTTCCCTCCAGAGCTCCTTCGCTTAGGATGTGCTAGCTTCGCGCGACGACTTTGATCCCACGATTTGGAAGCCATCCATTGAGAGCCAAGAAGCCCGGGGCTGCGTGGCGGCATGCCAATATCGGCCGCCTCCTGAACAACGCGGTACGTCGTTTCGAGGCTCGCGTCCTTGAACTGATGAGCGCAAGCGGTCATGCCCAGACGCGCATTGCCCATGTGAACCTGACCCGAAATCTCGACGTGGAGGGGACTCGGCTCACCGAGCTCGCCCGGCGCGCCTCAATGAGCAAACAGGCAATGGGCGAACTGGTCGACCAATGTGCCGAGTTCGGGCTGGTCGACCGTGTGCCCGATCCGAGTGACGGCCGCGCCCGCATCGTCAAGTTTACGCCGGCCGGTCTGGCCTGGCTGGACGCGTTCCGGGATGCCGTGGATGTCGCAGAGCGCGAAATGCGCGCGGAGCTCGGCAAGGCGACCATGGGTGCCATCCTGCGGGGCCTCGCGGCGTACGGGTCGACCTTCGATACGCTCGACGATGACATATAGTCAGGTAACTTGACGATTTTGGCGGGTCGCCTTATCCTGCAGGCAATGCCTGAGAGGGGGGAGGCGTCTTGGAGACACATCTGACCGCGGCGGTCCTGATTGCGGGCGGCGGGCCTTGCGGACTGATGCTCGCTAATGAGCTGGGTCGGCGAGGCGTCTCCGCCATCCTGGTCGACGAGAAGCCGGGCACGGCATTCAACCCCCAGGCCAATGCGACCCAGGCGCGCTCGATGGAGCATTATCGTCGGCTGGGCTTTGCCGGCGAGATCAGGCAGGCGGGCCTGCCTGCCGACTATCCGACCGATGTCGCCTATTTCACCCGCTACACCGGCTACGAACTGGCGCGCTTTCAGCTGCCGTCTTCGAATCGTGCGACCGAGCTGATCAAGGGATTGTCGGGCTCTTGGAGCGCCGCTGAACTGCCGCATCGGGTCTCGCAGAAATTCGTCGAGGCGATCCTGCGCCGGCATGCGGAGCGGTTGCCGGGCATCCGACTTCACTACGGTCACCGGCTCGTCAGCTATGCCGAGCGAGAAGGCGCGATCATCGGCGAGATCGAGAGCGTCGATGATGGTCGCCGCTTTCAGGTCCACGCCGATTTTCTGGTCGGTGCGGACGGGCCGCGGTCGACGATCCGGCAGTCGCTGGGCATTGCTTATGGCGGCGAAACCGGGACGCAGCGCGATTTCATGGGCGGGCGCATGCTGGCCGTCTATGTCAGCTGTCCTGCGTTCTACGCAAGCATCCCTCATTCCAAGGCCTGGATGTACAACTGCTTCAACCGCGACCGCCGCGCCTTCATGGCGTCGGTGAACGGGCGCGACGAGTTCGCCTTCCACACTCAGCTGCGGCCGGGAGAAGATGAGAGCGCGATCACCATGGCCGACGCGAAGGCCGCCTTCCAGCGCGCCTGCGGAAGGCCGCTCGACTGCGAGGTTCTGTCGTTTCTGACCTGGACGGCCGGGCACGCCTTGGTCGCCGATGGCATGCAGCGGGGCAGGGTGTTCCTCGGGGGCGATGCCGCGCATCTGTTCACCCCAACGGGTGGGCTCGGCTACAACACCGCAATCGAGGATGCCGTCAATCTTGGCTGGAAGCTCGCGAGCGTCATCAAGGGTATCAGTCCGGTCTCGTTTCTCGACAGTTACGAGTTCGAACGTCGTCCAGTTGCGCTCCGCAACACCGATCATGCACGGCGGTTTGCGGATTCGCTCGGGCTCTATGCGGCCGCCCCGGAACTCGAGGACGCCACGGACGCAGGCGAGGCGGCCAGACGCAAGGCGGGCCTCTATCTCGACCAGCATGCCCGTGCCGAATTCAACATCCCCGGCATCACGTTCGGTGGCCGGTATGATGGTTCGCCGATTATCGTCTCCGACGGCAGCTTGCCGCCACCGGACGCGGCCAATGTGTGTGTCCCGAGCGCCTGTCCGGGAGGCCGCGCCCCTCATGCCTGGCTCGACGATGGCACGTCGCTCTATGACAGGTTTGGCTTCGAATGGACGCTGCTGCAATTTGGCGACGTCGTTTCCAATGCGGCTTCCATCGGCGAGGCGGCCCGCGCAATGAAAGTCGATCTCAAGATCATCACGCTGCCGAGGTCCTTGCGCGACTTCTATGAAGCAGACCTCGCCCTCATCCGCCCCGATCAGATCGTCGCCTGGCGCGGCAACGCGTCGCAGGCTGGAACGCTCGGGACGATGCTTGCCCGTGCCCTCGGGCGGGCGGCGAATTGACCGACGGCTGCTTTCACCGGTCGTGCTCAGGGAGCGTTGTTGCGCCGTGCGCGGGTCCTTCTGCCAGACGAGGCATCCCAGGGCCATGAGGATTTCAGGAGTCCGGCTTTCCGCCGAGCTGGTTCGGTCCCTCTTCGAGAAATTCCAGTGCTGAGTCGATCTGGGCCAGCAGACGTTCGAGTTCTGCCCGTTCGTGCATGCCCGGCTCCTCCTGCAGCCGGTCCAGCAGCTGCGTCTTGCGCGCGAGAAGTTTTGCCACAGTGGTCATGTCGGTCTCCTGAGGCGGCGCCATTTCGTCAGCCAGGAGAAGGCGGACCGCGGCGCCAAATCCGGGTCGGCAGGCTTATCCGGCTCGCCGGGGGAACCGTCCTTTGCATCAGCGTCCGCCAAACGCTGCAGGAGGATGCCGAGCCGCACAGGGAGGCCTGGCTTGTCGCGAGACAGCTCCAGTCGAAGATGTTCTGCGACCTTGTCGCGGAGCGCGCGGTTGTTGTCTGGGGCAAGCGCCATTGCGGGGCCTACGATTGCCAACAAGAAGTCCGGTTTTGGGCGAAGGGTTCCTGAGATGTTTTTGGCCATTCCCAGGAACAAAGACTGATTTGCCGCGTTTTGGGGTGCGTTGGGGGCTGGTGGCTTTGTGGGAAGGTTCAGCGTGCTTGGTCGAAAGTATATCGCACGGCAAGTTGCAACGCTCTTGCAGTTCGCCAAATCCACCAACAATCCGACGCTCTCGGCTGTTCTCGTTGAGAAGGCGGCCGAACTCAAAGCGCGGGTCGATGAGGGGCAATATGCGGACCTCTCCGCAGCGGCGCCCGACGTGCAGCAGCGGGATTGAAGGTCGGGGCAGGCTTGCGGCCCGGCTCTTCGCTCTGAAGTTCCCGGAATGAATTTGCAGGTGGCGGCGCGTGGGCTGCAGATCGACGCGACCATGCACTTCGCCAGCCTGAGGGGGTCATCGTGAATGAATTGCCTGTCATTCTCCTGGTCGAAGACGAAGAGGCGCTGCACGATTTCCTCAAGGACGCGCTGACCGACGCCGGCTTCGACCTGACCGTGTCCGCCTCGGCGGATGAGGCGCTGACGCTGCTCACGAGCGGCGTCGTCAGCTACCGGGCGCTCGTGACCGACGTCAATCTGAAAGGTCCGATCGACGGCTGGGATCTTGCCAGGCAGGTGCGGGAGATCGAACCCGTTTTTCCCGTCGTCTACATCACGGGAGAAGCTGCTGATCATTGGGCCTCGCAGGGGGTGCCCAACAGCATCCTGGTCAAGAAGCCGTTCGCGCCCGCCCAGCTGGTTACGGCCATATCCCAGTTGTTGAACGTCGGGTCGGCCCATCCGCCGCTCTGAACATCCCGCGTTCGCAATCATCTCGGCAGCTACCGCATAATATCTCTCGCCTTGGCCCGGTCGAAATCGTTCTCCCAGAGCGCGACGACGATGGTGCCGAGGCTGTTGCCGATCACATTGATCAGCGCGCGGGGCGGGTTCACGAAGCGATCGACGCCGAGCAGAAGGACGATGCCGGCGAGCGGGATCGTATTCATGGTCGCAAGCGTCGCCGCCAGCGTGACGAAGCCCGCGCCGGCGACCCCGGCCGAGCCTTTCGAGGTGAGCATCAGCACCAGCAGGATGACGAGTTCCTGCGTGGTGGTCAGCGGCGTGCCGGTGGCCTGCGCGATGAAGAGCGCGGCGAGCGAGAGGTAGATCGCGGTACCGTCGGCGTTGAAGGTGATGCCGGCGGGAACGACGAGGCCCACGACCGTGCGTGGGCAGCCAATGGCTTCGAGCTTCTCCATGACCTGCGGCAGCACCGCCTCTGATGACGAGGTGCTGAACACGACCAGCAGCTCCTCGCGCAGATAGCGCAAGAGTGCGAACAGGCTGATCCCGGCGACGCGCGCCGCCAGACCGAGCACGACGATGACGAACAGCGCGGACGCGACGTAGCAGCAGAGCACGAACTCGCCGAGCGCCACCACGCTGCCGAGACCGTATTTGCCGATGGTGAAGGCCATGCCGCCGAAGGCCGCGAGCGGCGCCAGATACATCACGACGCGGACGACGCCGAACAGCGCGGTCATGAGCTGGTCGAAGATGTCCAGCAGCGGCTGCACTTTCTCCCGGAGCTGCGACAGCACCACGCCGAACAGCACCGCGAACAGGATGATCTGCAGCATGTTGTTCTGCGCGAACGCCTGGGTGATGCTGGACGGGATCAAATTGAGCAGGAATCCCTGCAAGGTCATCTCCTGCGCCGAATGCGCGTAGCCTGCGACCAGATCGGCATTGAGCGTGCTGGGGTCGACATGCAGCCCGGCGCCCGGCTTCACGATGTCGGCGGCGAGCACGCCGATGACGAGCGAGATGGTCGAGAGAATCTCGAAATAGAGGATCGCCTTGAGGCCGACGCGGCCCACCTCGCGCAAATTGCCCATGCGCGCGATGCCGACGACGACGGTGAGGAAGATCACCGGCGCGAGCAGCATCCGGATCAGCTTGACGAAGCCTTCCGCCAGCAGCGCGGTGTCCGCGGCGGCCTTCGGCGCGACGATGCCGAACACGATGCCCAGGATCGCTCCGATCAGGACCTGCAGCCAGAGCGGACCGAGGATGGGTCGACGCACCGCTGCAGCTTCAACTGAGATCGCCGACATGGCGTTTCCTTCCCTTGATATTCTTATGATCAGGCTTTGCGTCGCGGCGCCGCGCGGCGTCGGGACAGGATCGGGAAATGGCTCAGGCGCTGAGCTCGGACATCACCTTGTAGAGATCGGCCTTGCCCTCGAAACCGATGCCGGGCAGCGGCGGCAGGGTGACGTGGCCATTCTCCACCCGGACGCTGTCCGGGAAACCGCCGAACGGCTGGAACAGGTCGGGATAGGATTCATTGCCGCCAAGGCCCAGGCCCGCCGCGATCGCGAGCGACATCTGATGGCCGCCATGGGGGATGCAGCGCGACGGCGACCAGCCATAGGACTTCAGCATGTCGAGCGTGCGCAGATATTCGACGAGCCCGTAGCTCAGGGCGCAATCGAATTGCAGCCAGTCGATCTCCTTGCGCATGCCGCCGTAGCGGATGAGGTTGCGCGCATCCTGATGGCTGAACAGGTTCTCGCCGGTCGCCATCGGCTTGGCGTAGTGCTGCGCAAGCTCGGCCTGGAGCTCGTAATCGAGCGGATCGCCGGCCTCTTCGTACCAGAACAGATCATAGGCCGAGAGCGCCTTGGCATAGTCGATCGCGGTCGTCAGGTCGAACCGGCCGTTGGCGTCGACCGCCAGCCGGCAGCCTGAGGGCAGCAAGCCGAGCACGGCTTCGATGCGGGACAGATCGTCCTTCAGCGGCACGCCGCCGATTTTCATTTTCACCACCGTATAGCCGCGGTCGAGATAGCCTCGCATCTCGTCCTTCAGCTTGGTGTTGTCCTTGCCGGGATAGTAGTAGCCGCCGGCGGCATAGACGAACACCTTGGGGTTGGCGGCGCGGCCGTGGGCGTCTGCCAGATATTGGAACAGCGGCTTGTTCGCGATCTTCGCGGTCGCATCCCACACCGCCATGTCGATGGTGCCGATGGCGACCGAGCGCTCCCCATGCCCGCCCGGCTTCTCGTTGCGGAACATGGTGGCCCAGATCCTGTGCGGGTCGAGATTGTCGCCGGCGTCGTTGAGCAGGCTGTTTGGCTCGGCCTCCATCAGGCGGGGGATGAAGCGCTCGCGCATCAGCGCGCCCTGGCCGTAGCGGCCGTTGGAATTGAAGCCGTAACCGACCACCGGCTTGCCATCGCGGACCACGTCCGTGATGATGGCGACCAGGCTCAGCGTCATCTTGCTGAAATCGATGTAGGCGTTGGCGATGGGCGAGGCGATAGGGTAGGTACGTTCACGGATGTCGACGATGCGCAAGGCGAGCCTCCCGGTTCGTGAGGTCGTTGTGGCACCCGGTGAGGTGACGATGCCAATGCCGATTTCGTATCGGGCGAGGCGCAAACGGCATCAAGCGGTGCCATGAGCTTGGAAGCGGACCATGGAGCTGATCTGGCTCGAGGATTATCTCGAGCTTGCCCGCACCGGCAATTTCTCGCGTGCCGCCGAGGCGCGGCATCTCACGCAGCCGGCCTTCAGCCGCCGCATTCGCGCGCTGGAGGAGTGGGCCGGAGTGACGCTGTTCGATCGCGCCACACAGCCGGTGCAGCTGACCGCGGCGGGGCGTGAATTCCAGCCGCTGGCGGCGATGTTGATCCGCCGCATCGCCGATGCCCGCGCCCATGTGCGCGAGGTTGCGGCGGCGGAAGCGGCGACGATCCGGATCGCGGCCACGCACGCGCTGTCGCTGATCTTCTTTCCACCCTGGCTGAAGCGGCTGGAGGCCGCCGGGCTGATCTGCTGCGTGCAGCTGACCTCCGACACGCTGAGCGCGGTCGAGACCTTGCTGCTGGATGGGCGCGCGCATTTCCTGCTGTGCCATGTGCATGACGAGGTCCCGCTGCGCCTGCCGGCGAACGAGTTCGTCTCGGCCGCCGTCGCGAACGATCGGTTGATGCCCTGCGCGGCACCGGGCCTGATCGCGAACGGAGCCGCGTCGCTGTCCGAGGCGCCGCTGCTCGCCTATGGCGCTGGCTCGGGATTGGGCCGGATCCTGCGCGGCCTGCTCGGCACGCGCTTGCCGAGACTGTTGACGGCGCCGGCGCTGACAGCGGATCTCGCCGGCGCGTTGCGGGCGCTGTGCCTGGATGGGCGCGGTGTCGCCTGGCTGCCTGCAACGCTGGTCGAAGATGATTTGAAGTCCGGCCGGCTCGTGACCTTTGCCGATGCGTCCCTCGAGGTGCCGGTCGCTGTCAGGCTGTTCCGGCCGCTGATGCCGCTGACGCCGACGGCGGAGGAGCTGTGGCGGCTCGCGCAGGAGCAGGGGAGCTGAGTGGCCGCGAGCCACGGCGTCGAGGTCGTCGCGGCGGGTTGCGCTGGCATTCGGCTCGATCCGAGCGTCCATCTGAGCACTGGGCATCGAGCACTGGGCATCGTCCATCCGAAATCCTTCGTGCACCTCGCTGAGCATGACGCCGCGCTCTCGCGGCGCGCCTGGCGTCCGAGCTGTGTCGATCAGTTCGGCCCTCGCAAGACGAGGGCGCAGGGAAGGCCGGATGCAGGGCCTGCACCCATGGCCCGCCTGCAGAAGAAAAGCAGGCGGCAGTCACCACAGGTACGGCCGAACACCGGCCTTCCCTGCGCGATGGTTTTGACGGCTGCTTCGCGTTCTCCCCGGTGCGCCGGGCTTGTTGGCCACCGTTGCCTGCGCGACGCGTGAGCGTCGTCGCAAACGTAATCCTAGCGTCGGAGGATCAGGACCGCGCGACTTGACCGTGCGCGCCAGTGTTGTTCGTCGGCGAGATGACCCCGCTGCAACACCGACACGCCCACCGCATCCCGCACTCAACGTCCGTGACGACCGCGATACGCCCCTCGAGCGAGGCGGGACGTGGATAGAGAAGCATAATTTCTGATAAAACGAAACAGGAAAATTGAGGCTGGACCGACCTAAGAGGGGTGATGCGATTGAACCGGCTTGCGAAATGAGTTTTTCTGTGCACGTCGTTTCAGCAGAAATTGCGCCTTGATCGGCGAGAGAGACGAGCTGATCGCGCATCTGCGCCCGTGATTGCGCGCAGGCGATTTGCCCGACGAGGCTGGGCAAGAATGTGAGTTACAAGGCTGGGTGGGCTCGGCGCGGTGCGACTTCGAGCGATA
>NZ_JBNPTT010000008.1:0-220000 GCF_051167795.1 Bradyrhizobium sp. HKCCYLS1011
GGGGGGGACATCGGTTTGCAGGATGCTTTCCCCGGCCTTGAGCGGGAACGCGATGCGACAACGAAGTCCGCCGGCATCGAGATCCAACGCACCCCGGCCTTTCAGCTCGTAGGGAACGCGTCGGGTGATCAGCTCAGTCCCGAAACCCTTACGGCGGTCCTGCTGCGGCGCGATCTCCACGCCGCTCTCCTGCCAATCCAGTTCGAGCCAGCTCTGGCCGTCGACCGGCTCAACTTTCCACAGCGAGGCAATCCGGCCGGTGGGGACGCGGAGGGCGCCATATTTCACGGCATTGGTCGCGAGTTCATGGATCGCGAGCGTTAGCACCTCGGCGGCCTTGGGCGCGAGCGTGAGCCGGGGCCCGCCGATCGTCACGCGTGCTGCGTCGGCCGCCTGACTCAGCAGTTCGTCATGGATCAAGCTCTCCAGGTCCACGCCGACCCCTGCTCCACGCGTGAGCAGCGCCTGGGTTCGCGCCAGGGCGGCAATTCGGCCGCCCAGCCGTTCGCGGAACTCCCGCGTTGTGCTGCCACTGTCGCCGCGGTTGACCAGCGATCCGACCATCGCGAGAACGTTGCGGACCCGGTGCTGCAATTCGGCGAGAAGCACCGCCTGGCGCTCCTCGTTGCGTTGCCGCTCGGTCACATCCTGTCCGATCTTGAGGAAGCCGCGGATCGTGCCGTCACCGTTGCGCAATGCCACCGTTTTTCCGTCGAGAAAGACCAGCCCACCGTCCTTCCGCATGTGCCAGCGCGTGTTGGGCGCCTCGCCGTCGGCGCGGGCCCGGCTCAGCTCCTGTTCCGGTACGCCCTTCGCCCGATCTTGCGGCGTGAAGATGCCGGAGGCCGGCCGCCCCAGCATCTCCTGCTCGTCCCAGCCGAAGACGGCGGCAGCGCCGGGCAGCCAGCTGATGATGTTGTCCTCGGCATCGCTGAACATGATCGCGTAGTCGCTGGCGTTCTCGGCAATGAGACGGAGGCGCTCGTTGCCGGTCTCCAACTCGCCGAGCAGCGCCTGAAGCTCATACTGCCGGTCTCGCGCGCGCAACGCCGCGCGGATCGAGCTGGTCAAGGTGATCACCTGAACCGGTCGCTCCAGCAGCGTCACGTTGCGAAGCGATGTCACCAGCTCCGCCCGCCAGACGGCGACGCGTCGCTGCGGCAGATGACTCGTGAGAATGACGAAGGGCAGGTCCGACCAGGCCGGCTGGTTCCGGACCCACGCGGTCAATGGCGCGAGATCGCGGCCGAACAGTCCCTCTTCGGTCGCGACCACGGCCAGGCAGTCCGCGCTCAGTCGATCGACCAGCGCCGTATGATCGGCGCATATCGTCGCGGTGATACCGATCCGCGCCAAGATGTCCGCCGTGGCCGGCCCATCTCGGCCGACCGGAGCGAGGATCAAGACTGTGCCGCCATCCATCTCAGACCTAATTGCTCGGTTCCTTTATCGTTGGTAGTTCCTGCTCGCCGCGGTAGACCGGCGTGCCTGAGAAGATCCCGGAGAACTGGGCGAGCGGCGGACCGAGCGCGATGCCACTCCTGGTGAGCCGGAATTCACGTATCGTGTGCTCGTGGTGTCCGCTTCGCTTCTTGACCACGGAAAGCGCGCGCCGCACCGAACCGCCAACTTCGAAATATCTGAGCATCACGACGGCATCGCTCAGATAGCTGATGTCCAGCGGCGTATCCATCGGGCCGACCAGGCCGTGCTGTGCCAGCACGAGAATGGTCAGCACACCCTTCTGCCCGAGATAAGTCAGCAGTTCATGCATCTGCAGAACCAGAAAACGCTCGTCCGGCATGGCGGCAAGGTAGCCGTTGAGACTGTCGATGACGATGATCCGCGCACCATCGTCCTCGACGCTGGCGCGTACGTTGGCGGCGAATTCTCCGGGCGAGAGCTCGGCGGGATCGATCTGCTGGAACCGCAGCTTGCCCGATGCCATTGCCTGGTCGAGCGGCAGGCCGAGCGTGCGGGCGCGCGCCTCCAGCGTGCCGCGGCCCTCGTCGAAGGCGAAATAGACCGCGTGTTCGCCGCGATTCGCTGCGGCCAGCGCAAAGGACAACGCGACCGATGATTTGCCGACACCTGCGGAGCCGATGAACAAGGCATTGGTGCCGCGCTCGAGGCCGCCGCCCAGCAGCTTGTCCAGTTCGGAATTGCCGCTCGGCGCGAAGTCGCCGCGGAAGTCGCCATGATGCTCGGCGGCGATCAGGCGCGGGAAGATCTTGAGGCCACCTGTCCGAATCGTGAAGTCGTGATAGCCGCCGCGGAACTTGATGCCCCGCATCTTCACCACGCGAATGCGGCGGCGCTCGGCGCCATAGTCGATGGCGACCTGCTCGAGACTGATGACCCCGTGCGCGATCGAGTGCAGTTGAAGGTCGGTATCCGCCGATGAGAGGTCGTCCAAGACGACCACGGTGCAGTTGCGTGCGGCGAAGAAATGCTTGAGCGCGAGGACCTGGCGCCGGTATCGCAGCGGATTCTGCGCCAGCAGCCGCAGCTCGGAGAGGCTGTCGAACACGACCCTGGAGGGGTCGAGCGCCGTGACCTTCTCGAACACGAGTTTGGTGGTCTCGCTGAGCTCGATCTCGGCGGGGTGCAAGATCGTCAGTTGCTGGTCAGGATCGAGGGACGTTTCCGGCGGCACCAGCTCGAAGACATCGATGCCGTCAAGCGTCCAGCCATGGCGCTTCGCGACCAGGGCCAATTCGCGGCGGGTTTCCGATAGGGTGATGTAGAGCACCCGCTCACCGCGCCGTACGCCCGCGAGCAGGAACTGAAGCGCGATCGTGGTCTTGCCGGTGCCCGGACGGCCTTCATACAGATACATCCGATTGGGATCGAACCCGCCGCCCAGGATGTCGTCCAGGCCCTCACTGCCGGTGGATACGCGTTCGAAACCGGTTTCTTCCGGGTCGCTCCCCAGGTCGTCGCTTGCCATCTCGCCACTCCCGATGCCCGGGCTCACAAAAGCCGGTGACGTCGTTCCGCCCAGGCTGGGAACAGGCCACCCGAGCCTCACCCCGCATCCCTGCCTTGTGCCGCGAAGTGTAGCTCGGGGACACCGGACTCGTAGAGACAACTCGCGAGATTGGCACCCGATCGGCCTTCGTCGCATTCGTATAGGTGAATCGCACGATCCGTATGCCGGGCGTAAGTTGCGACGGCAAAGTCACACACACCTGCAGGTTCCTTGGTCGCCTGAAAAGGTCTTGCGGCAAGTGAGCCAGCGACCTCCGATCGATGGCACCGGTTCGCGCTTTGTTGATAGCGCGTGATGACATTTCTCCTATGGCCCGACGCTCCAGACAGCATGGAGCTGAGACTGCTCGGCTCCTGTCATAGGGAGAAGACAAATGACCAGAGTTACCTTTGCATCAGTCGCGCTGATCGCGGCAATCGCAGTCACCACTCAAGCTCAGGCCGCCCGCAGCAGCAATGCCGCGGCGCGGCACGCCACGAACAAGAGCCATACCATCACCACCGATTGCGTGCGGGCTCCGAATGTGGGCGCGTATGCCACGGCGCCCTACACCGAACCTCCTTGCATGCCCAACAGTTCCAACTGATCAGCACGACGATCGGGCTGGCATCTATCGCCAGCCCGATTACGCGGCGTAGCGCAACTGGCCATTCGATCCGACCCTCCGCGGGATGCTCGACTGCCGCCACCGGCCTGCACGGATGGCGCACAATCACGGGCCTTTCACTTCCGACCGAGCTGACCGCGCGGCTAAATGTTGCGCGCCAACCCAGCCCCAAACTCGCCATGCTCGGGAGCCCGGCGAAGGACTTCAGATGATTGAAAGTGACGAATCCCGCTTGCTGGAACAGCTGCTCAATGACGCCTGGGACTATCATGACCAGGAGAGTGTGCGCCTTGCGAGCGAGCTCGAAGCGGTGAGCCCGGCGGCCGTGTTGCCCCGCCTGCTTGCGCCCTTCCTCCATCTCTCCATCCACACGATCGGGACGCATTTGGGCGATTGGCCGCGCGCGCTCATCCTAGGCAAACGTATTGCCGCAGGCCATGCGCCCGACCTCGAAACGATGAAGGCCTGGGGGTGGCTCTATGTTGCCGCCGTCCTCAGCGGCGATTTGGTCGAAGCGGCGGATGTCGAACTTTCTTATCTCAAAGCCGCCGGGGACGATTTCGGTGCGGCCCTGCTGGAGCTGCGCTTCATGCTGTCCGAGGCCTTGGTCGGCTCGAAACGCGTTGGTGAAGGCGCACGACTTTATCGTCGCGCGCTGGATGTCGTCGGCCACGTCCAGCCGTCGGCGCGTTTGGACCGCACCATCGCAGTCGCCAGCAACAATCTCGCTTGGGAGCTCTACGAGATGTCGCCGCGCACGGCGGATGAGGGCGCCTTGATGCAACTCTCGGCCGAGACCAGTCTCAAGTTCTGGCTCAAATGCGGCAATTGGACCAATGCCGAGCGCGGGCATTATCTCAACGCGCTGGTCGCCAATGTCACCGGAAATCCCGAGCCGGGTCTGACGCATGCTGACACGGCGCTCGCGATCATCGCTGCCAATGGCGAGCGTCCGCTCGATGCCGCGCTGCTTCATTTGGCGCGAGCCGTGTCGCTTGCCGCCTTGGGCGATGCCGACGGGGCGGCGCGCGCAGTTGGCGATGCCGAGGCTGCCGCTACAAAGCTGGCCGCAATGGACTTGAAGGCGCGTTTCGCTGCCGAGCGGGCCAAGGTGTTGGCCGCTGTTCTCTGAACTGACGTCGACGCGCTGGGCAACGGTCGTATGCTGTTGGGCAACACCGGGGTCTAGCGTTTGCGCGTGAGATGCCGGTTCAGACCTTTCTGGCTGTCAGCCAGCAGCTGGTCGTACAATCTGTCGATCTCGCGCGTCTGATCGGGCGTGACATCCTGCAGATGCAGCGCTCTCAGCTCATCCTCGGTTGGCTGATGAGTCCGACCGTTGTGGATCGGCCAGGGTCCGCTGTGAAGCGGCGGGGGCGCCTCAGCCGCAAGCGCGGTGGGCGCGCCAAGTGCGATCGTCCTTGTCGCAAGCAGTGCATAGACGAGAATAGCACGTCGTAATTTATCAGCTGTCATTGCAGGTCTCCGTGCCGAGGGTCGCGGCATACGATGATGCGGCGCTGAGGGGCTCGCTCATCTTCGGAGATCGAATTGTCGTCGTCTTAATCCAACAACATCGCGTGAGATCGATAATCGCGATGCGGGCTGCGAAGAGTTTGTTCCGCATCGATACGATTGGCCGCAATTTTTCAGGGTTAACCGTCGCTCGACATATCAACCCCGATTCTCTTGCCTCCGTTGAGGTTGCGCGACAGCATAGATGCAATTCGGGAGGATGGGGTTACGTCCTTGCGGCGAGCCAATGGTTTCGGCGACTCAGCGATCCCGGCGCAATCCGTCCTGTCCCCTGTGCCCGGATCGCGTCGCTGCACCTTCGGGGACTCTGTCGAGAGAACAAGGACGGCCGATATGCTCAATGACTCGTGGTTCCGGAGAGAGATGAAGGCGGTCGCTGATGGGGTCGACCAGCTGTTCAACGGCAAGTCGATTGACGGACCCAAGCGCCGCAAGTTTGGCTTCGTTCTCGTGGTGTTTCCGTTCCGCAAGGGCAGGGGCCAGGTTCGCTTTGTGTCAAACACCACCAAGCGGCGCGCGACGAGCGAATTGCAGAAGCTGGCAGATGATCTCGCCGGTTCCAGCACGTGGCCGGGTGCCAAGCCTGTGCGCGCGAGACCCCGGCAGAGGCCAAGCTGAACTGCTCGTCCATCGTCAAATGCAACACCTGCGCGCCTAGGGTTGCCGATGGCGTTGGAAAGCTGCTGCTACGTTTCGCGGGGTAGGTTCGCGGCGCGGTGTTGCTAACAAGCCGGGGGGATATCTCCGCCTGCTGCTCAGGGTTTCGTCGGATGTTGTTCCTGAGGAGGGACAACTACCCCAATAGATAGCTCGAACCCGGTGGCTGTTGGGGGATGGCACTGCGGCTCTCATGAGCGGTCCATCCAAAGGAGGAATTCTTCATGGTCAGAAAGACGCTTTTCGCCCTCGGCGTTGCCGCGGTCCTCGCGCTCGCACCGAGCGCTGCTTCCGCGCAGCGCGGCTTTCACGGCGGCGGGTTCAGCCGCGGATTTGGGGGCGGTTGGGGTGGCGGTGGTTGGCGTGGTGGCGGCTGGCGGGGCGGCGGGTGGGGCTGGGGCGCACCCGCGGTCGGGATCGGCCTCGGATTGGGGCTCGCCAGCGCCGCGGCCTGGGGTCCAGGCTGGGGCGCTCCCGGCTGGGGATGGGGTGGGCCGGGGTGGGGATATGCCGGCTGGGATAACTGCACGCGATGGCGCCGGGTCTGGACCGGCTGGGGTTGGCGCCTGGTGCGGGTGAACGTGTGCTGGTAGCAGCCGCATGATCGGACCGGCGACGTCCGGTCCGACGCTACCAATTGAGAGTTAGTGAGACCGTAGACTTATGAGCGCGCCGCGACGGAGCGAGATCGTCCGTCACGGCCGATAGCGCGCGGCCGGGTGCGGCGCGGCGAGCCGCGCGCGGCCGAACATCTTCTCGCGCAAGGTGCCGGGTTGATAGGCCTTCTTGTAGCGGCCGCGCCGCGTCAGCTCCGGCACCAGCATGTCGGCGACGTCGGCAAAGCTCTCGGGCGACAGCGCAAAGGCGAGATTGAGGCCGTCGACGCCGGTCTGCTCGATCCAGCTTTCGATGGTATCGGCGACCTTTGCCGGCGAGCCGACGAACACCGGGCCGATGCCGCCAATGCCGACATGCTCGGCGACCTCGCGCACGGTCCACACCCGGTCCGGATCGGCGCGGGTGACGTTGTCCATGGCGCTGCGGCCGGCATCGTTGAGCACGTGGCGGACCTCTTGGTCGAGGTCGTAGGTCGAGAAGTCGACGCCGGTCCAGCCCGACATCAGGGTCAGCGACGCCTCGTGATCGATGTAGCGCCGATAGTCGGCAAACTTGGCTTCCGCTTCCGCATCGGTCTCGCCGAGCACGACGGTGGCGATGCTGAAGATGATGATGTCGTCACCCGCGCGCCCGGCCTCGAGCGCCGCCTGGCGGATCGCGGCGACGCGCGGCGCGATGATCTTGGCCGAGGGGCCGGACATGAACACGCATTCGGCATGGCGGCCGGCGAACACACGACCGCGCGGCGAGGTGCCGGCCTGATACAGCACCGGCGTCCGCTGCGGCGACGGCTCGCACAGATGAATGGCGTCGAGCTGATAGTTCGGGCCCTGGTGCGTGACGCGGTGCACCTTGGCCGGATCGGTGAAAATGCCGCTGATGCGGTCGCGCTTGACCGCGTCGTCCTCCCAGCTGCCTTCCCACAATTTGTAGACCACCTCCATGTACTCGTCGGCCACGTCGTAGCGATCGTCGTGCGCCGCCTGCCGGTCGCGGCCCATGCCGCGCGCCGCGCTGTCGAGATAACCGGTCACGATGTTCCAGCCGATCCGTCCCTCGGTCAGGTGATCGAGCGTCGACATGCGCCGCGCGAAAGGGTAGGGCGGCTCGTAGGACAGGGTGCAGGTCACGCCGAAGCCGAGATGCTCGGTGACCGCGGCCATTGCCGAGATCAGCATCATCGGATCATTGACCGGCACCTGTATCGCGTGGCGCAGCGCCGCGTCCGGATTGCCGCCATAGACGTCGTAGACTCCGAGCACGTCGGCCAAGAAAAGCCCGTCGAAGCGGCCGCGCTCCAGCGTCCTGGCGAGGTCGAGCCAATAGGGCAGGCGATGATACTCGCTCGAGCGGTCGCGCGGATGTCGCCACAGGCCGGGCGATTGGTGCCCCACGCAGTTCATCGCAAACGCATTCAGCCGGATGTCCGCAGCCATGGTGCTTCCCTCGATACTTTTGCAGCCCGACCAGATGGCACGCTTCGGCGGTAGCTTTCAATCGCGCATGCGCGCACGGTCGCTTAAGGCGCGCTCAGCCTCAGACATAACCGCCGCATTCCGGGGCAGCCCATCAGGGCTGAACCCGGAATCTCGAGATGCCGATGCTCTGGGCCTGACGACACCAGCGATTGCCCAGTCGCGAATTAGCCCGTGTCAGGATTCCACCGGCGTGATTGAGCGCATCACGGATGTTGCCGAATGAGTGAGAAGAATTCGTCGGCGATCGCTCGCCACCGCTCGGGGTAGAGCCGAAGCAAATGGCCGTCGCCGGGGACGCCGTGGAGCAGCTCGAAATGCGCGCGGCCGCCGGCCGCAGTGAATGCTTGGTCATATTCACGGATCAAGGCCTCACTATAAAGGTGGTCGTTATCCGCATAGAGCCAGAGCTGCGGGACCTTGTCGGCCGCGCCGTGGCCCGCGTTCGCGTAGTAAGGCGTCGTCACCGGTCCGTAGGGGTACCACCCGCCGGAGAAATTCACCACGCCCATCACCTCGCCGGGCCTCAGGCCGGCATAGTGCACACCGAGAAACCCGCCGCGTGACTGACCGGCGAGCAGCACCGGCCCCGGCCGTATGCCGGGCAGTGTCCGGCCATAGGCAATTGCGGAGTCCAGGTCATCGACCGCCTGAGCTATTCCCGCCGAAACATCGATGAGGCTCCCATCGTGAGCGCGCCCGAAATCCTCCTCTCCATTGATTCCCTCAGACCTGCCGCGCCCTCGGCGCATCAGCGCCAGCACGGCAAAGCCGTTGTCGCGAAGCCAGTGCGCCTCGGTCGAGAACGACCAGCTCCTCAATTGGCTGCGGCCAACGTCGGAGCCGTGGGTGAAGATCGCGAGCGGAGCAAGCCCAGGGCCAGCAGGCGGATAGAAGGTCCCTTCAAGCATGATCGGCCGCGTGCCGTCGGGAGTCCGAAGCGTCAGATGCGGAATCCACACCCGCTCGCCGGGCCAAGGCCATTCGACCGGTCGATCGCCCGCGGCAAGTCGTGCGGCATCGGTCCGGACCAGAACGCCGGAACTGACACCGCCGGACTTGAGCGTAGCAGTCAGATACAACCGGTCTGGACCATCAAAGGCGTAGCGGAAGATCCGAAAGCCCGTCATGGTCAGAACGCCGTCGACCACTTGCGCTTCGTCCCGCCACCACTCCCGGTTCATGCCGTAGAAGGATGAGTCCGACTGTGCGAAAACGACGCTTGCATGCCCGTCGGCCGAGACTCGCTCAACGACAAGAATATGCCTATCGTCGTGCCAGGTGCCGATCCACGCGCCCTGAAAGCGGGCAATGTTGGGCGGAACGTCCGTCGCCGGCGTCTCCATATCGAACTTGTCGGGTAACGGAACGATCGATTCGGGGTCGACCGTGAGCGGCTGGCTCTGAGCATTCGGCATGGACATCAAGGACACTATCGAAAAGGTCGCAAGAGCTCTGCGCATAGCTTATCCGACGATACCGCGTATCCAAGTCACGGTTTCCTGCAGGACCTGATCGCCAAATGGTCCTGCAAATTCGTGCACAGCGCTGTCGTGCAGTGAATCATGCAGGGCAAAACCGTGGTCCATCTTCGGCAGCAGCCGCCAGGACCCCATGCTCGGGTGCCGAGCGTTGATGATGGCCGCAATGTATTCGTGATCCATTGCGAGCGTCCTGATGTCGTATTCGCCAAAGAGGGCGAGCACGTGAGCGTCCAAGGATGCCCAGACGCGTGCGACGTTCTGGTCATTCAGTTGCCGCACGTGCTGCAACGTTCTCAGATTGTCGAAGTGCTCATCGTCCTGCGGGAACAGCCTCTTTGCCATTGCCGAGAGCTCAGGGTGCTTGATTGTGGCGTCGTGCACGGAGCTCTTCTCCACGAGAAGGTAGTGGAGAAGTTGTGCGTAAAGACGCTGTTCGTCCTCGACCTTGGCCAGGTCAAATTGCAACAAGTCAGATTGCGATCTGAGCCAACGATTGCGTCGCCAATTTTCGACGAGATACTCCGCGAAGGGCCGCACCACCGTGCCGTAGACGACGATGCCCTTGACCGGCTCCTGTTCGGCCATCAACGGGGCAACCCAGCCACCGGCGCTGTGTCCGAAGATGAAGACATTTCCGGTGTCCACGAAATCATATGTCTTCAGCTTTTTCAGCGCGCTCGTGAACAGCGCAACTTCGTCGTGAAAATCCACGTCGCGACATGGCGTGCCTGTGCTGTCGCCGGTGCCGCTCTTTTCGGCCCGCATGACGGCAAATCCCGCCCTTGTCAGCCCGTAGACCAGCTCACGGGCAAGATTTGGATCGGGTAACGGCCAGTCAACCGAAGAACAGTCCCACCCTTGGACGTAGAAAATGGTCGGCAGCTTGCCCGTGTTGCCGATTGGTAGCGTCAGGATGCTTCGCACCTCGGCCTTGGGCGTTTCGACGGAGTCGTAGAGGACTTGAATGCCGCTCGGCTGTTCGCGAGGAAATTCCCCCGCCGTCACCTCGACATCCAATTCATTGCCGCCTCGCTGCACATGATAAACGGCGCGGTCCTTGGATTTGAGGGATTTTACCCCGGCAAGGAAGTCGTCGACGGACGTGATCGGGGCGCCGTTGAGCGCCAGTAGAATGTCGCCGACCGCGAGCTCGGATCGTGCGGCAGGGCTCCCAGGAAAAATCTTGCCGACACGTACGTGCTTGTCGGGCGCAGGCTGGCCAGTCACGCCCAGAAACGGGCGTCGCGGCAAATCGTGCGCGGCAGTCGCCGAAATACAGAACAGAGAGAACGAGAGGAAGACACAACGCGCTGCAGTGCCAGTCCGAATGGCGAACTTCGGCGAACGCATCCTCAAGCCCTCCGTTCCTGCAGTGGCTCAATCTGCCCGAACTGGGCGAGACCGACAAGCTTCGGCGGCGCGCGCCTAGACCACAACGGCGCGATCAATGCTTGCGTCTGAGATGCCGATGCAAAACGGTTTCCCCGTTCGCAGGCAGCTTACCGGATAATCGGCCGATCTCGCGCGTCTGATCGGGCGTGACACCCCGGTGATGAGGTGCTTTCAACTCATTCACGGATCGGCTGGTTATTCCGGCCGTTGTGGATTGGCCTTGGTCCACTGTGCAATAGCGGAGGCGCAGTAGCCGCCTAGCTGAGCGCAGATCGTATAGCGCGCGTGTCCCATCGGTGCTGAAATCGAATTAAATCTGCTGTCGTGGTAATACGTCGCTGTGCATCCCCTGCGGCGCGGTCGGCCAGCCCGATCCGGGAACATGGAGGTGGTAGATGGGACGACACAGGTGCGTTGTGGTGGCTGCAGCGTTCGGCGCCAGTCTTGTTGCCACACCCGATATCGCTCGGGCCGAATGCGACCGAGCTAAGCCAGTTCAGCCGTTGGCTTCACGCTTCGAGGTCCACGGTGAAACAGCCTATGACACCAGCACCGATCTTACCTGGATGCGGTGCAGCTATGGCCAGCAGTGGACAGAAGCCGGTGGCTGTCTTGGATCGGTCGAACTGTTGGACTGGGAAAGCGCAGTGGGACTTCATTTGCCGGATGGCGCAAACTGGCGGCTTCCGGAGCGAGACGAACTGCAGAGCATCGTGGCGCAGAACTGCAAGAGACCGGCGATCGACGAGACGGTGTTTCCAGCGACACCGTCGATGCAGTTCTGGACAAGCACCGCAAGCGGCCCCTCCTATGCATGGGTTGTGTTCTTCCGAACCGGAATGCCAACGTGGAATTTTCTGAAGACGTCCCGGTTTGCCGTTCGCATGGTGCGAACCGGCCGATGACTGCGGCGCTCAGGACATCGCTATACGCGCGAGAAACGAACTCCACCGCGATTGCAGCAGGCCAACTCACATTCGCTGTTCGGACGGGGGCTGTCGCGAGACTGAGGAATAACGTTCGCCGCGGCGGCAAAAATTTATCTTTCGCTTTTTCAGAAATCGTGCTACACATCCACATCCCGCCTCGGTGCGAGGGGCGTATCGCGGTCGTCACGAACGTGGAGGCGGGGAGCGGTGGCCGCGCGGGCGCGCAGCATTCTTTATTGGATGCGGACGAACGGGCTCGTGCGGACGGCGAAATCGTGTGGTCCTGGCGCCCCGGTGCTGGCGCCAAGCTCGTGTGCTTCGACGAGCATGCGGGTGACGGGGGCAATCAAGCCGGTCCCCGGGGAGATCACGTATAAGCCGTAAGCCCATCGCGCGGGGAGGGCCGGGTGTTCTCGGCCAGACCTGTGGTGACTGCCGCCTGCTTTTCTTTCTGCAGGCGGGCCACGGGCGCGGCCAGCGCCCGGCCTTCCCTGCGCCCTTGCGTTGTCGCGAGGGTGATCGACCAGCACAGCTCGGACGCAAGCGCGCCGCGAGACTCGAAGCTGCGCGCTCAGCCAAACTCGATATGGCAGCAACGGTAGCAGGAAGCGAAGGAGCGGTTGGCCCATGGTGCTGCCGGACAGGATTGAACTGTCGACCTCTCCCTTACCAAGGGAGTGCTCTACCACTGAGCTACGGCAGCAGACGGGACATCGCGAGAATCGGCCCTCAGGGCCGCGACCAAGCGCGGGCGGTTCTTGCCACAAGGTCTCCCCAGGCGCAAGCGCGGCGGCAGGGTGTTCGGGCCAAGAAAGGCCGAGCTGTTGGGGCAAATCGACGAAAATCACGGCCTTGCCGGACCAAAGGCCCAGCTTCGGCCTGCTACCGGCTCTGCCGTTGCAACGGGGACGCCCTGTGGCCGGCCGCACCCTCCCCATCCGGGCAGGAGACCGGCGGCCGGACGGAACTTACGTTCGCCGCCTGTTTCGGCCTTGGCTTTCGGCGGATTGGCCCCAATTGTGCCGTGAAACGACCCGACGGGACCCGAGAGCGCGGGTTCCGGAATCGCAGGACCCGGAAGTGCGGGGGATTGGGGATGACGGAGCAGAAGAGGGACGCCACGCCGGCCAAGGGATCGCGGCAGGACCGGTTGAAGCAGGCATTGCGCGAGAACCTGAAGCGTCGCAAGGCGCAGGAGCGGGGGCGCAAGCCGGGGTCGGCGGTGCCTACCAACCTTCACGAAGCTGGATTAGATGATACCGCCGACGGCGGGCCGGACGGTCCCGCGGGAGGTGTGGACATTGAGTGACGAGGGGACAGCGATGGGCGCGGACAACGGTTTGGACAATGCCGCCACGAGGCGTGCCGAGCTCGCCAAGACCATGCCGCGCTTCGAGCAGACCTTTCCGGAGCTGACCGTCCAGGAGATCGAGCGGCTGCGCGGCTTCGGCGAGCTCCGGTCCTATCGCGACGGCGAGCAGCTGTTTGCGACCGGCAAGCCGGGTCCCGGCATGTTCGTGATCCTGTCCGGCCAGGTCGCGATCACCCAGCGCGATGGCCTTGGCCGGGTCACGCCCGTCATCGACCAGGGCCCCGGCCAGTTCCTGGCCGAGATCGCCCAGCTCTCTGGCCGCGTCGCGCTGGTCGATGGCCATGCCGAGGGCGATGTCGAGGTGATCCTGATTCCGCCGGAGCGGCTGCGCGCGCTCCTGATCGCCGAGGCTGAGCTTGGCGAGCGGATCATGCGCGCGCTGATCCTGCGCCGGGTCAACCTGATCCAGGGCGGCGCCGGGGGACCGGTGATGATCGGGCCGCCGCAATCGGCAGCAACGGCGCGGCTGCAGAGCTTTCTCACCCGCAACGGTTTTCCGCACCATCTGATCGATCCCGCTACCGATCACGATGCCGCCGAGCTGATCGCGCGCTATTCGCCGCAACCGTCCGACCTGCCTCTGGTCGTCGTCTCGGACGGCAGCGTGCTGCGCAATCCGAGCGAGACCGAGCTTGCGCATGCCATCGGCATGATTGGCGGGCCGCGCGGCGAAAAGATCTACGACGTCGCGGTCGTCGGCTGCGGGCCGGCGGGACTGGCCACCGCCGTGTATGGCGCTTCGGAAGGGCTGTCGGTCACGGTGCTGGATTCCCGCGCCTTCGGCGGCCAGGCTGGCGCCAGCGCGCGTATCGAGAATTATTTCGGCTTTCCCACCGGCATCACCGGGCTGGCGCTGACGGCGCGCGCCTTCAACCAGGCGCAGAAATTCGGCGCCGAGATCATGATCCCGGTCTCGGTGACTGCGCTCGACTGCGAGCGCAAGAACGGCGCTTTCGTGCTGTCGCTCGATTGCGGCGACGAGGTGCGGGCGCGCTCGATCGTGGTGGCGAGCGGGGCGCGCTACCGGCGTCCCGACATCCATCGCCTGAAGGATTTCGAGGGCCGCGGTGTCTGGTACTGGGCTTCGCCGATCGAGGCGCGGCTGTGCGCGGGACAGGAGGTCGTGCTGGTCGGCGGCGGCAACTCGGCAGGCCAGGCGGCGGTCTTTTTGTCGGGCCACGTCAAGAAGGTGCGGATGATCATCCGCGGCGGCGGGCTTGCCGCCAGCATGTCGCGCTATCTGATCGAGCGCATCGAGGCGACGCCGAACATCGAGCTGATGTTCAACACCGAGATCACCGCGCTCGACGGCGGGGCCGAGACGGGACTGGAGCGAATCACCTGGAAGAGCCGGCTGTCGGCCGAACTGACCACGGCCGAGATCCGCAATATGTTCCTGTTCGTCGGCGCTGATCCCGCAACGGGGTGGCTCGATGGCTGTGGCGTCACGCTCGATCGCGCGGGTTTCGTCGTGACCGGCGCGCAATCAGAGCAGAACGCCGGACGGCTGGTGTCACAGCTGGAGACCTCGGTTCCCGGCGTCTACGCCGTCGGCGATGTGAGGTCGGGTTCCGTCAAGCGGGTGGGCGGCGCGATCGGCGAAGGCGCGCAGGTCGTCGCTGCACTGCATGGGTTCCTCTCCGACACGCTGAAGCCTGCGAGTTAGCTCGGGAACTGATTAGCTGGGCGAATGAGGTGGTGACGTACCATGTGGAACTGCTCTGGGTTCCACGCTTCGTCGGTAATTTCGCCACATCAGTTGTGGCATTGTGGCGCGCTCTTAAAAGGGGGGAGCCTGCGCCATGATGTTGGGTTTGAGTCTGTCTGCTTTCACTACCCTTCATGTCGTCATCAGCCTGATCGCGATCGTCACCGGATTGGTCGTGATGTTCGGCATGCTCACATCCGCGCGGCTGCCCGTGCTGACGGCGATCTTCCTGTTATTTACGATTCTGACCAGCGTGACGGGCTTCATGTTTCCGTTCACCCAGCTGCTGCTGTCGCACATGTTCGGCATTGCCTCGCTGGTGCTGCTCGCGGTGGCCTGCGTCGCGCTCTATGCGATGAAGCTGAACGGCCTGTGGCGTCCGATCTATCTGTTGACCGCGCTGCTCGCGCTCTATCTCAACGTGGTCGTGCTGGTGGTGCAGGGCTTCCTGAAAGTCCCGACCCTGCATGCGCTGGCGCCGGGCAATCCGCCGGATGGCACCGTCTTCCTGATCGTTCAGGGAATCCTCTTGCTGTTCTTCGTGGGCCTGGTCGCCGGCGTCTTGTGGCGGTTCAGGCCGAAGCCGCTGGCGGCGTGACGGGGCGCGTCGCCGGCCCAGTTTGCGATCCCATGAAATCGCCGTAATCTCGGGACTGTTGCCGGAACCTCTTCTCCCTTCCCGGCAGTCTCAGCAGGATCAGCATGGATCGCATTCGCATCGTCGGCGGCAACCCGCTCAATGGCACCATTCCGATTTCGGGGGCGAAGAACGCCGCGCTGCCGTTGATGATCGCAGGTCTTTTGACCCCGGAGACGCTGATTCTGGACAATGTGCCGCGGCTGGCCGACGTCGCCCAGCTGCAGCGCATCCTCGGCAATCACGGCGTCGACATCACCGCGGTCGGCAAGCGGCTCGGCGACGGCGAGTATCAGGGCCAGACGCTGCAGATCTCGGCCGCCGAGATCATCGACACCACGGCGCCCTACGAGCTGGTGTCGCGGATGCGGGCGAGTTTCTGGGTGATCGCGCCGCTGGTGGCGCGGATGCACGAGGCGCGGGTGTCCCTGCCGGGCGGATGCGCGATCGGGACCCGGCCGGTCGATCTCTTGATCATGGCGCTGGAACGGCTCGGCGCGCAAATCGAGATCGACGGCGGCTATGCGGTGGCCAAGGCGCCCGGCGGCTTGCGCGGGGCGGAGATCATCTTTCCCAAGGTGACCGTGGGCGGCACCCATGTCGCGCTCATGGCCGCGACCCTCGCCAAGGGCACGAGCGTGATCAGCAACGCGGCCTGCGAGCCCGAGGTCAAGGATCTGGCCGAGTGCCTCAACAAGATGGGGGCGCGGATCGAGGGCGCGGGCACGCCGCGCATCGTCGTGGAGGGCGTCGAGGCGCTGCACGGCGCCCGCCACACCGTGCTGCCCGACCGGATCGAGGCCGGGACCTATGCGATCGCGACCGCGATGACCGGTGGCAATGTCCAGCTCGCGGGCGCCCGGCCCGAATTGCTGCAATCCGCGCTCGACGTGCTGGCGGAAGCCGGCGCCGAGATCACGGTCAACCACGAGGGCATTCGCGTCGTCCGCAATGGCAATGGCATCAAGCCGGTTCAGGTCACCACCGCACCGTTCCCCGGCTTTCCGACCGACCTGCAGGCGCAACTGATGGCCTTGATGGTGCGGGCGCAAGGGGCGTCCGCGATCACCGAGACCATCTTCGAGAACCGCTTCATGCATGTGCAGGAGCTCGCGCGTTTCGGCGCCAGGATCAGCCTCGACGGCGAGACCGCCCGCATCGAGGGGATTTCGACCTTGCGCGGGGCGCCGGTCATGGCGACCGATCTGCGCGCCTCCGTATCCCTTGTCATTGCGGGACTTGCCGCCGAAGGCGAAACCATGGTCAATCGCGTCTACCATCTCGATCGGGGTTTCGAGCGGCTCGAGGAGAAGCTGAAGGCCTGCGGCGCCGCGATCGAGCGCATCCGCGATTAGAGGAATGAGGACGGGGATGCCGTGACCGACCGGCTCAAACTGATCGCGCTCGACGCCGACGATCTCGCCGTCATCTCCACCCATGTGCAGGACGCGCGGGTGCAGATCGCCGACATCGTCTGGCGGCAGGCCGAGAAGCGGCTGGTGATCGGCATGAACCGGCTGGATTGGGAGCAGACCCTGGCCGGCGAGGCCAAGCCGCGCCGGCTGGTGGCGGCGCTCCGGTTCGACCGGGTGCTGGCCTGCAAGTCTCGCAAGATTGATCTTGAGGCACCCGATGCGGTGCTGGAGCTGATCGGGATCGAATTCCATTCCTCCGAGCCTCCCGGGGGCAGCGCGCTCTTGTTATTTTCCCATGGCGGGGCGCTCCGGCTCGACCTCGAGTGCCTGGAATGCGAGCTGACCGATCTGGGGCCGGACGATCTGGGGGCTGCTGATCTTGGCGAGGAGGCAGGGCCGGGCGCGAAGGGTTGACGGCCTCTCGCGGCCGCGCCATTGAGCAGGCATGGGCAGCACGCCCGAAGCCCGCCGGAAAGCTCCAGATGCCGATTCGACTGACCCGCAGCAGCGCCGATTTTGACGAGACGTTCCGGCGGTTTCTCGCCGCCAAACGCGAGGTCTCCGCCGATGTCGAGGCCGCCGCGCGCGCAATCGTCGACGACGTCGCCAAGCGCGGCGATGCGGCGCTGATCGAGGCGACGAAAAAGTTCGACCGGCTCGCGCTCGATGCCGCCGGTCTGCGGGTCACTTCTGCGGAGATCGACGCGGCCGTGAAGGCGTGTGATCCCGCAACGGTCGATGCATTGCGATTCGCCCGCGACCGCATCGAATCCTTTCACCTGAAGCAGCTGCCGAAAGACCAGCTGTTCGTCGACGATGCCGGTGTCGAGCTCGGCTGGCGCTGGAGCGCGATCGAATCCGCCGGCCTCTATGTCCCGGGCGGGACCGCCGCCTATCCGTCCTCGGTGCTGATGAATGCTGTCCCGGCCAAGGTGGCAGGCGTTGCGCGCCTGGTGATGGTGGTCCCGGCGCCCGATGGCAAGCTCAATCCGCTGGTGCTGGCTGCAGCCCAGCTCGGCGGCGTCTCCGAGATCTACCGCGTCGGCGGCGCCCAGGCCGTGGCCGCGCTGGCCCATGGCACCGCGACCATCGCGCCGGTCGCCAAGATCGTCGGCCCCGGTAACGCCTATGTCGCCGCCGCCAAGCGGCTCGTGTTCGGCAAGGTCGGCATTGACATGATCGCCGGCCCCTCCGAGGTGCTGGTGATCGCCGACGACACCGGCAACGCCGACTGGATCGCGGCCGACCTGCTGGCTCAGGCCGAGCATGATACCAGCGCGCAATCGATCCTGATCACCGACAGCCGGCGGCTCGCGGACGACGTCGCTCGGGCGGTCGAAGGTCAGCTCAAGACGCTCCCGCGCGCTCAGATCGCCGGCGCCTCCTGGGCCGATTTCGGCGCCATCATCGAGGTCGAGCATCTGGATCAGGCGGTGCCGCTGGCGGACGCCATCGCCGCCGAGCATCTGGAGATCATGACGCGCGACCCCGATGCCTTCGCCGCCAAGGTCCGCAACGCCGGTGCGATCTTCCTGGGCGCCCATACGCCGGAAGCGATCGGCGACTATGTCGGCGGCTCCAATCACGTGTTGCCGACCGCGCGTTCGGCGCGGTTCTCGTCCGGCCTCGGGGTGCTCGACTTCATGAAGCGGACCTCGCTTTTGAAATGCGGGCCTGAGCAGCTGCGCGCGCTTGGCCCTGCGGCGATGACGCTGGGCCAGGCGGAAGGCCTGGAGGCCCATTCACGCTCGGTGGGATTACGCCTCAACCTGCCATGACCCAGCACCCGCCAGGCGATGATGCGACCAACCAGATCGTCGCGGTGACGCTCGACGAGGAGTCGATCGGCCGGTCAGGGCCCGATATCGAGCACGAGCGGGCGATCGCGATCTACGACCTGATCGAGCAGAACGTGTTCGCGCCCGAAGGCGCTGAAGGCACCGGCCCGTTCACGCTGCATCTCGGCATCACCGCCAACCGGCTGATGTTCGACATCAAACGCCAGGACGGCACGCCGGTGGTGACGCATCTGTTGTCGCTGACGCCGTTCCGGCGGATCGTGAAGGATTATTTCATGATCTGCGACAGCTATTACCAGGCGATCCGCACCGCGACCCCCGACAAGATCGAGGCGATCGACATGGGCCGCCGCGGCATTCACGATGAGGGCTCGCGGACGCTGCAGGAGCGGCTCAAGGGCAAGGTGCGGATCGATTTCGAGACCGCGCGGCGGCTGTTCACCCTGATCACCGTCCTGCACTGGAAAGGTGAGGGCGCATGAGGCATGTGATTCCGCATATCGCGGCCGCCCTCCGGGCCGAGGGCCCGTAAGCGCATGGCGGAGGCTCCGCGTGCGCGCAATCCGCAGGCGGTGCTGTTCGCCTGTGGCCAGAACAGCGTTCGCTCGCCGATGGCCGAGAGCCTCCTGCAGCATATGTTCCCGCAAGCCCTCTATGTCCGCTCCGCCGGGGTTAAGAAGGGCGAGCTCGACCCGTTCGCGGTCTCCGTCATGGCCGAGCTCGGCCAAGACATATCCGGCCATAAGCCGACCACCTTCGCGGAGCTGGAGGACTGGGAGGGGCTGAATTTCGATCTCATCATCACCCTGTCGCCGGAGGCGCATCACAAGGCGCTGGAGCTGACCCGAACGGTTGCCGCTGATGTCGAATATTGGCCGACGCCGGATCCCACCGGCACCGACGGCAATCGCGAGCAGAAGCTCGCCGCCTATCGCGAGGTCTGTGACGCGCTCTATGCCCGGATCCGGAAACGCTTTGCCAAGCCTGGTCCCGCGGGGCTATGAGGGTGCTGGAGATGCCAAGTTGCGCACAGCTGTCATCGAACCGAAACATCCCCGTCGCGTCCTGCTCACGTTACCGTCTTAGACGAACCGCCGACCGCCCCACTCGCAAGCGCCGGCTTCGGGTTGTGGAATGACAGCCCATCCGATAGGTTCCGCGCGCCCTTCCCATTCCGAATCCCTCAGCCACCTCACGCATGCTCGGCCGCCCCAAAATCGTTCTTGCTTCCGGTTCGCCGCGGCGTCTGGCGCTGCTCAATCAGGCCGGCATCGAGCCCGACGCGCTGCGTCCGGCTGACGTCGACGAGACCCCCAAGCGCGGCGAGCTGCCGCGCGCCTGTGCCAATCGGTTGGCGCGGGTCAAGGCCGAGGCGGCGCTGAAATCGATCCAGCTCGATGATGAGCTGCGCGGCTCCTTCATCCTCGCCGCCGATACCGTGGTTGCGGTCGGCCGCCGCATCCTGCCCAAGGCCAATCTGGTCGACGAGGCCGCGCAATGCCTGCGATTGCTCTCAGGCCGCAACCACCGCGTCTACACCGCGATCACCCTGGTGACGCCGCGGGAGGCCTTTCGTCAAAGGCTGGTCGAGACCCGGGTCCGCTTCAAGCGCTTGGGCGAGGAAGATATTCAGGCCTATATCGGCTCCGGCGAATGGCGCGGGAAGGCCGGCGGCTACGCGGTGCAGGGCATTGCCGGCTCGTTCGTGGTCAAGCTGGTCGGCTCCTACACCAATGTGGTGGGGCTTCCGCTCTATGAGACGGTGAGCCTGCTCGCCGGCGAGGGGTTTCCGATCCGCTTCGGCTGGCTCAACGCGGTCGCCGTGTGACGCTCGACACGGCAACGCGGGACCGGTTTCCCGCGGGATTGTCCTGCCAGCCTAAGGCCGTTTTGGGGGTGCGCTGGCCGGTAATCGTGCCTAGATAAGCGCCGATGCCGAACGAATCGCCCATCAGGACCAAGGACGCCGCCAAATCCGTCCGCCGTTGCCCGATCTGCGGCCGCACCGCGGCGGAGGACCTGCGCCCGTTCTGCTCAGCCCGCTGCCGCGATGTCGACCTCCATCGCTGGCTCGCCGGCGCCTATGTCATCCCGGCCTCCGACGACGCGGATGACGTCGAATAGGTCAGCCTTTCAATGGTTTAAGGTCGATGACGGCGCGCTCCCCGGCTGCCCCGATGCGGTCGGCACGCGCGTCCCAGCAATGTGGAAACAATCCGCCTCCAGGCGGTAGACATCGCCGTCCCGGCCCACTATAACCCGCCGGCTCGTCGGGCTTTTTCGCCCCTAAGAGACCTCGCCCAGGTAGCTCAGTTGGTAGAGCATGCGACTGAAAATCGCAGTGTCGGTGGTTCGATTCCGCCCCTGGGCACCATAACTGCGCTTTCCCACGCTAGTGTACGATTGCGTTCGCTGGATGATCGGCGCGAAGGGCGTTCGCGAATTTCTCTCCCGACGCGCTCGTAAGCGTGCAGATCGCCGTGGTCCTGTGTCCGACCGTGCTCTTCGCTGTCATCGGCCCTGCAAGATTGACCTCCTAAGCTAGGCGATTAGCGTCCACAATTGCGGACTCATTGACCGGCCATGTTTGGCGCGCTGGGTACAGAGGGTTCATTGAATCCACGAGAACGCCACCGAGCTTCTAACGTCGAATACAGGGCAACTACTAAGACGTTGGGTATCCACGAGGTAAACGCCAGAATCGGAGACATGCTGGAATAGCTGCCGTACCCCAACGCGAAACCGATCGGAATCTGCAGGCGAAGGACAACGGCTCCGAAGGTCATCGCGTAGCTGAATCGCATAAGTAGCCGATGCCACTCAAGCCTTCCCCGTACGACCGAAATCCAAGCGGCCATAGTAGTGCCGATCCACAATACCGCGAGAATCCCGAAGCCGAGACCAGCTACCCAGCCACCCGAAGCAAATGGTGACGTAGCCAACGCTCCTGTGCCACCTATAACGCACGCTAGGACGTAAACTCGGCCGGAACAACGATGCAGCGTTGGATGGCGCGCTCGTAGCCCCGGAAAGAATTGGAGCGGTCCTAGGACCAAAGCGGCAGGAGCTACGAGCATGTGCATTAGCGCTTGCAGAGGCACTTGCAGTATGACTGCCTTAATATTCGGATCGATGCCGAACCACACATTTCCCAGCGCGGCGTAGTATCGCAAGGACTGCGCGGCTACGACCGTGGCGAGCACGACCATGATGGCCCGCCCAATTCGGGGCATGTATCTCTTCTGCATCTGTCTCACACCTGACCGCTTATTGTTGGTCAAACCGTTTGGTCTTACCGCCGGTATTTCCCGGAGGGTGAAGCCCGACTATGATTGGACCGTCTGGGCGGACAAGTATTGGGGGATCACCGGCACGGAAACAGGGATGAGAGAATGAGTGCTGGGACGAATAGCGCTTGTCACGTGACGAAAAGCGCTCCATTTGAGCTAGCCGCTGCTTCTTTCGGGATGATTGCAGCCGGCGAAGCGGTGATCGATCTGTCCAACGCGTTCACCCTGGTGCACAATTCGCTCCGTCACGGCCCGTGCGTCGCGCTGTGGATCAGGCAAGCGACCGTAGACTGCCTTGTGCCAGTCATCTGGGAGCAAGCGCTCGGGTCGCGATGATCAAAATTGCGCGGTACGTGTTTCGATCTCGCTGTCTGTCACGTCTCTCGCACTGATCAGCACCTCACCAACTGACAGCAGCCCCTCCGCCGGTCGCCTACGGCTTTTTCGAGTTTCCCTCGCTGTGCGTCTTCCGTGGTGGCCGCCAGCAACCTTCCTAGTCTCATCGCGAAATAGCCACAACAGGTAGGTCAAATTTTACTCAGGTCGGAAAAGGCATAGGACTGCTACGATGTTCTGGAAATCATCTCGCGCTTTGGGAGCCGCCCTCTATATCGCCGCATTTCCTGCAAGCGCGCAGCAGGGCGCGGAGATCGACGCGTGCATGGCCAAAGCCGACGGTGTTTCCTCGAAAATGTTGGATTGCGGCAAAGTCGAAATCGATAAGTGGGACTCGAGGCTGAATGCCGCCTATCAGACGCTTCTGCATAGGTCCGAGGGCAAGCAGCGAGCGCAATTGCAGCAAGAGCAGCGCGCCTGGCTTAAACATCATTTGAGCGAGACCCACCGTCTGGCTGTCGACCCCAACAATGGGTCCGTCGCATTCCTCGAATCGCAGTCTTTTGAACTGGATGACTTGGTCGAGCGAACGTTGGCGCTCGAAAAGCGCGTCAACGAGAAGCCTTGAGCGGTCGACACCTTCGTCAAATCAGCACTTGAAGCGGATGTCGGTAGTTGCGCCTCCAGGATTTGAACCTCGTTGGGGGCGAACAAGCGGCGGGTTCCGGGTGGCCATAAGAGTTGCTTCCCAGCGAGCCAGGCTGCCAGCCAATAACGGAGCGGGGCTCCCGCGATTGGGTTTCGGGATGCAATCGCCGCCATCATGCCAAGCGCTCACGCCACCATACTGAGAATAAACAGCAGTTCCTCGTGTCGGTGGTTGCGTATGATTCCCTCCCTGGGCACCATAACTGCGCTTTTCCCCGCTAGAGCACGATCTTGTACGATTGCGTTCGCTGGGTGATCGGCGCGAAGGGCGTTCGCGGATTTTCTCTTTCCGGGGCTCGCTAAGTTGACATGCGTTCAAATCCAGCCCCGTAACCAACTAAACAATGAGCCGGCAATCCTCTGGGATTGCCGGGTCGTTGTTTCCGAGGTCCGACTATTGATCTGTGAGCACCAACGCGCAGGGGCAACGCGAACGAGCAGGTTTTCGGCGATTTCGAACGCTCATCCGGCGGATTTCACCAATTCACGCCAGCGACTCGGCGCGATTCCGCTCCAGCTTTCGAAGGCCCGGCTGAAATGGGCGGGATCGCGGTAGCCGAGCATCCCCGCGATATCGGTGATCGGCCGCTCCGACTGGCACAGGAGCCTGATCGCCTGCCGCTGCAACGTGTTCCGCAAGAGGTCGGAGTAGCTCAGGCCGATCTCGCCCAGTCGGCGCTGCAACGTTCGTTTTGAGACTCCCGCCCGGCGAACAATGCCGGAAAGGGTTGGACGAGCGCCGAGTAGCTCGAGATCGATCAGGGCCGCAACATTGCCGGGTAGATCGTCCGGAGCGGGTATATCGAAAATCCGAGCGAGTTCGTCGGCGTCGAGCCCTTCCGTTCGATCCAGATGCGGATTGACGGCCACGAGCAGCCGCCGATCGAAAATGATCGTGCCGGGCGCGTCGCAGATCACCGTGGCGGCACCCATCTGCTCATCGATCGAACGCTGGGCCCGCGCCGTCAGGCCGCCGATCATGATCCGGCTCGGCAGCCAGCCGGCGCCGGCAAAATGCCGGACGACCGCGATCATGTACCAGATCGCGAGCATCTCGTTCTGCGGTCGCCCATCCGTCGCGGTGTCGGCCAGTTCGTAGGACCAGTGCACCTCTTTGCCATGGCGTCGGACGAGGAGCCTCGTCGCGCTCTGCAGCATGTGCGGCAAACTCGTCCCTGCGCGCTGGATCGCTTCGAGCAGGGTGGGGGCCTGAGTGACCCATTTGCCATAGACGCCGAGGCCAGCGATCGAAGTCCGACGGCCGAGACGTGCCGCGAAGACCTCATCGCGCAGCTCGCGTGACGACGCCGCAAGCAGCCGGAAATGGTCGCGCAAAGGCAAGAGCGTATCCGGCGATTCCAGCAGGCGGATAGGAAGCTCCGCACGGCGAAACACCCGCTCGATCGATCCGCCGGTCGCAGTGACGACCTCCGCGATCGGCCCGAGCGTGCTCGCACGTGTGTAGCCTGTTCGACGCATCTGCCCTCGCGCGCCACAAGTGCACCGATTTTGGCATGTCGAGGCATGCAGAGATCCGGCACGGACAATAGCATTCGGCTCTCTGCTCATGAACCGCGAACTCACAGGCCAGTTCGGGAAAAAATCACGGAGAACGCGAATGTGTCTCTATTGTCTGCAGCCGTCTTCAGGCGGCGGCCTCTCCAGGCGCGAGATGTTGCGGAGCGCGGCAACTCTCGGCCTGGCGCTGCCATTCGCTGGCCGCGCCTCGAGAACTGCCTTCGCTGCCGAACAGAGCGGTCCGCCGCCGGAAGAGTTCGTGAAAGGCATCGAGGACCTGCTCGCGCGGGCGCGTTCGCCCGAACTTGCCGGCTACCGCGTGTTCGAGATCAATGGCAATGACCTGCCGTGGATTGATCTCGGCCTTGCCGCCGCGAAAGGTCAGCAGATCACCTTTCTGCTCACCGGGCGAATGTGGGTGTCCCGGCAAGCTGATCTCTGGTTCAATCCCGGGCTGGTTTTCCATGCCCGCACGCGCGGCCGACGGCCGATGTACAGTCCGGGGGCCGATACAGGCACGATGACTGCCTCGCATGACGGCCCGCTCGAAGCAGCGCGCTCGGCTACGCAATTCGCCGATGAGGACGGCAGGCTCGCGACGCCGGAAGACGCCTACCGGAAGCAGGACGTGAAGATCACGGGCGTCGCGCTCATGTGGCGTGGTGAGGCCGCCGCGGGTCTTGCGAGCCTCTCCGCGCATGGCGATGTCGGCGGTCTCATCGCCGCCGAGATCGCGCGCCTGCGGCGCGACCGCAAGCTGCCGGAAGGCTGGTCCAATGTCTTCATGTTGGGCGGCGGCGCGGAAACCTTTAGCCGAGACGCCAATGGCGAGATCGTCTGCGAGAGCTCCGGAAGCGTCTCGATTATCGAGCGACCCCTGTCGACACCATTCGCCTCCCGCCCGACGCTCGGCTGGCGCTGGAAGATCGACCAGCTCCCGTCAAGGGTCGCGGAGGACCAAGCGCCCTTTCACGACTATCTCTCGATCGGCGTGAAATTCGAGGATGGACAGGACCTCACTTATTTCTGGAGCGCGGCGCTGCCGACCGGCAAAGTCTTTCGCTGTCCGCTGGCCGGCTGGAGCGCAGTCGAAACTCATATGGTCGTCCACTCCGGCGCGAAGGACCTCGGATCATGGTACGAGGTTGAGCGCGACATCGCTTCCGACTACGCTGCTCATATAGGAGGGGCGGCGAAGGCGATCTCTCACATCTGGCTGTTGGCGGTCACGCCTTTCCAGCGCGGCCGGGGAGCGTGCCGCTACGCCGACATCAGGATCGGTACGGCCGATGGCGCGGTGCGCAAGCTATAGAGGAGTGCCGATGTTGCTCACGCCACGAACCCCGGGACTATTCCATCGCAAGAATCGGATATTGCGCCTCCAAGTGACGCGATGATCGGTCGCGGGGCAGATTCGTCTGGTGGCACTGTGATACGACGTCGCGCTTGAGCAGGTCCATCATGCGCTAGGGTCGTCAATCAGCCGTTGCGGTCGCGCGAATGTTTCCAGCAGGTCGTGACGATCAATCAGGATTTCTCGGCCTCTGACGCGAACGCCATGCTCGGTCAATTGGGTCAGACCGCGAGATAGATTCTCGCGGGTTGTGCCGATATGCGACGCCAGCGTACCCCGATCGAAGGGAAGAAGGATATGGGCCGGTGCGCCATCCTTGTGGGCCTCGGTCAATATCCAGTTCGCAAGTCGTTCGACACTCGACCTTGCCACGTAGCCTTTCAATTTCTTGACGGCGCCTCGGTAGGCGAGGGCGAGCTCCCTTGCCACGATCCGGGCGAACGCAACGTCCCGGTCGAACACGGCACGAACCCGCTCCGCTGGGATCAGCAGGATCCGTGACTCCCGGATCGTCCGGGCCGAATTCAAATAGGGCTGGTCGCTGACCACGGCAGCGAGAATGAAGGTGGAGACTGGCTTCACGAGCGTGATTCCCCACTCGGCGTCGTCCTGTTCAGTAAAGATTTCGACCAGCCCGTCGACAAGCACATGCAGGAAATCGGCGGACCGTCCTTCGTGAATGAGATCCACGTGGCTTGGGAACTGCTGGAGCAGCGCGGCGTCAAGCAGGCTTTCGAGGTGCTGCGGGGCCATTTCCGAAAACAGCGGGAGGGCTTTCACTTGAAGGAGCTCTTGGGCGCGCAACTGTCTTGCCTCCGAATGGAATCGTGTGACTTTCGTCAAATAACCATCAGTCTTGTGTCAACTGTTTGTGTTGGATCAAATAATTTGCATTGCAGCAAAATACAGAACTGGCTGGTTCATGTGGCCTTCTTGATCCATCGCAATTCAGGACTCGACAGAGTCGGCAATCCAGTCCCCAGCCGAAGCTGAAGCAGTTTGTCGGGGGGCTATCATGGACGTTGTCGGTTCAAGTGCCGCGCATAGAGGTCGGGCCCTTTGGCTCTCGACCATCGCGTTCACAATTTGCTTTGCCG
This sequence comes from Bradyrhizobium sp. HKCCYLS1011, assembly GCF_051167795.1. Taxonomy (NCBI): domain Bacteria; kingdom Pseudomonadati; phylum Pseudomonadota; class Alphaproteobacteria; order Hyphomicrobiales; family Nitrobacteraceae; genus Bradyrhizobium; species Bradyrhizobium sp. HKCCYLS1011. Next base: position 26,925 of record NZ_JBNPTT010000008.1, read on the forward strand.
TCTGGACCATCTTCTCGATCATCGGGATTCGAATAAGGCAGGAACTCGGGCTCAACGACACCGAGTTCGGGCTGCTGGTCGGCACGCCCATCCTCAGCGGTTCGTTGATCCGTCTCGTCTTGGGGATCTGGACCGACCAATATGGCGGACGACGCGTCTACACCTTCGTCATGCTCGCTGCGGCGGTCGCGACATATCTGCTGACCTGGGCTCACAACTATCCGCAGTTCCTGCTTGCCGCCCTCTTCGTGGGCGTCGCGGGCGGGTCGTTCGCGGTAGGGGTTGCTTACGTGTCCCGATTCTACCCGCAGGGCAAGCAAGGCACCGCGCTTGGCATTTTCGGTGCTGGCAACGTCGGCGCTGCCGTGACCAAGTTCCTGGCGCCCTTCGTGCTCGTCGCCTACGGCTGGCAGACGGTTGCGCAGGTCTGGGCATTGGCCATCGGCGCAATGGGCATCATTTTCTGGATCTTCTCGGAAGAAGACCCTGTCGTTCGCGCGCGGCGCGAGAACAACCAAAAGCCGAAGAGTGCCTGGCTCGAGCTTGCGCCGCTGAAGAACATCCAGGTCTGGCGCTTTGCGCTCTACTACTTCTTCGTGTTCGGCGCGTTTGTTGCCCTGTCGCTGTGGCTGCCGCAATACCTGATCAAGGTGTACGGCGTCGACATCAAGACCGCCGGCATGATGGCAGCGATGTTCTCGTTTCCGGCGAGTGTGTTCCGCGCCTATGGCGGCCATCTCTCCGATCGCTATGGCGCGCGGCGTGTCATGTATTGGGCTTTGATGGTCGGCGTGGTGTCAACATTCGTGTTGTCCTACCCTCCTACCGACTATCTTGTTAAGACGGTCAACGGGACCGTCGGCTTCCATCTCGAAATGGGTGTGGTGCCCTTCACCGTGACGGTGTTCGTGCTCGGCTTCTTCATGGCGCTGGGCAAGGCCGCGGTCTACAAGCACATTCCAGTGTACTATGCGAACAACGTCGGTGCGGTCGGCGGCCTGGTCGGCATGATCGGCGGACTCGGCGGCTTCGTGCTTCCGATCGCGTTCGGCGCGCTCGTCGACCTGACCGGGCTTTGGACCAGCTGCTTCATGCTGCTGTTCCTGTTGGTCACGTCGGCGCTGATCTGGATGCACGTCTCGATCCGTCAGATGGAGCGTGGCGTTGTCGGCGAAGCCTTGAAGAAGCTTCCCGAGCTTCCCGAGATGGAGGAGATCCACAAGCCCGAGCATGTTGGCGTGCTGTCGGGTGTGGTGCTGACCGACTGGCGGCCGGAGGATTCGGAGTTCTGGCAGAGCGGCGGGCGCGCGATCGCGCGGCGCAACCTCTGGATATCGATCCCGGCGCTGCTGCTGTCTTTCGCAATCTGGCAGGTGTGGTCAGTGGTGGTCGCAAAGCTTCCATCGGTCGGTTTCAAGTTCACGACTGATGAGCTGTTCTGGCTGGCGGCACTGCCGGGTATCTCCGGCGCCGTACTCAGGATCTTCTACTCCTTCATGGTGCCGATTTTCGGCGGTCGGCTGTGGACCACGCTTGCCACCTGGTCGCTGCTGATCCCTGCCGTCGGTATCGGCTATGCCGTGCAAAATCCGGCGACGCCCTATCCGCTATTCCTTGGGCTTGCGCTGCTGTGCGGCTTCGGCGGCGGCAACTTCGCTTCCTCGATGTCCAACATTTCCTTCTTCTTCCCACGTGCGGAGAAGGGCAACGCGCTCGCGCTCAATGCCGGTCTCGGCAATCTCGGCGTCAGCGTCGTGCAATTCGTCGTTCCGCTCGTGATCACCGCGGGAGTGTTCGGCTGGTTCGGCGGTGACCCGGCCATGGTCAAGAATGGGACACAGCAGGCGCCGCTTTGGCTGCAGAACGCCGGCTTCATCTGGGTGCCGTTTATCGTCGCAAGCGCCTTCGCTGCCTGGTTCGGCATGAACGACATCGCCTCGGCAAAGGCGTCGTTCGCTGATCAGGCGGTGATCTTCCAACGCAGGCACAACTGGATCATGTGCTTGCTCTACACCGGAACCTTCGGCTCGTTCATCGGCTACTCCGCGGGCTTCCCGCTACTCGCCAAGACTCAGTTCCCGGCCGTGGATGCCTTGCAGTTCGCCTTCCTTGGTCCGCTGGTCGGCGCGCTCTCCCGTTCGGCCACCGGCTGGATGGCCGACAAGTGGGGAGGCGGACGGGTCACGGTGGGCGTGTTCATGCTGATGATGGTCGGCGTGCTCGGGGTCTTGTACTTCCTCGGCATCAAGGACCAGCCTGGCGCGTTCTGGGGTTTCTTTGCGATGTTCCTGCTGCTGTTCTTTGCGACGGGCGTCGGTAACGCGTCGACCTTCCAGATGATCCCGAACATCATGCGGAAGGAGATGGACCGCCTGATGCCGACCGCCGACGCCACGACCAAGCTCCGTCAGGCGGAGAAGGAGTCGGCTGCGATCACCGGCTTTACCTCGGCGATTGCCGCCTTCGGCGCCTTCTTCATTCCGAAGTCCTACGGGACGTCGATCGATTTCACCGGCGGCGTGCAGGCGGCGCTGTGGGGCTTCTTCGCCTTCTACGTGATCTGTGTGGTCGTCACCTGGGCCGTCTATACCCGCAAGGGTGGCGTGCTCCACGACATCGAACGCGGTGGCCGGATCCCGGCCGCAGCGCAGCCTGCCGAATAAGGAGGACGAGGATGAGTCACTTTCTGGACAGGCTTTCGTTCTTCACCCGGAGAAATGAAGAGTTCGCCGGAGGGCACGGCGTGACCACGAGCGAGGATCGCTCGTGGGAGGAGGGTTACCGGAAGCGGTGGCAACACGACAAGATCGTGCGCTCCACCCACGGGGTGAATTGCACGGGCTCGTGCTCGTGGAAGGTCTACGTCAAAGGCGGCATCGTCACCTGGGAAACCCAGCAGACGGACTATCCGCGCACGCGGCCCGATCTTCCGAACCACGAGCCGCGCGGCTGCGCGCGTGGCGCGAGCTATAGCTGGTACCTCTACTCCGGCAATCGCGTGAAATATCCGCTGGTGCGCTCGCGCCTCATCAAATTGTGGCGTGCCGCGCGTGCCACGATGACGCCGGTCGCAGCCTGGACGTCGATCGTGGAGAATCCGGACAAGCGCGCTTCCTATGTGCAGAAGCGCGGCCTCGGCGGCTTTGTTCGCGCCAACTGGGCCGAGGTGAACGAGATCATCGCCGCGGCGAATGCCTATACGGCGAAGACTTACGGTCCCGATCGCGTATTCGGCTTCTCGCCAATCCCGGCCATGTCGATGGTGAGCTACGCGGCCGGCGCACGCTATCTGTCGCTGCTCGGTGGCGTCTGCATGTCTTTCTACGACTGGTATTGCGACTTGCCGCCGGCATCGCCCCAGACCTGGGGCGAGCAGACCGACGTGCCGGAAAGCGCGGATTGGTACAATTCGGGCTTCCTGATTCTCTGGGGGTCCAACGTTCCGCAGACACGGACGCCCGATGCGCACTTCTATACCGAGGTCCGCTACAAGGGCGCCAAGAGCGTGGTGATCTGCCCCGACTACTCTGAGGCGTCGAAATTCGCGGACTTGTGGGTCTCGCCGAAGCAGGGAACCGATGCCGCCCTGGCTATGGCCATGGGCCACGTGATCCTGAAAGAATTCCACATCGATCGTCAGTCCAAGTATTTCAACGATTACGCGCGCCAGTATACGGACATGCCATTTCTGGTGCGTTTGGTGAAATCCGAGGGCCGGCTCGTCCCTGAGCGGTTCGTGCGCGCCTCGGATTTCGCCACTTCGCTTGATCAGTCGAACAATCCCGAGTGGAAGACGGTGGCTTACGATGAGACCACCGGCGACGTCGTCGTGCCCAACGGCTCCGTCGGCTTCCGTTGGGGCGAGAAGGGCAAGTGGAACCTGGAGGAAAAGGACAGCACGAGCCGCGCAACCAAGCTCCGTCTCTCGCTTGCGGAGATCAAGGACGAACTGGCCGACGTTGCTTTTCCCTATTTCGGCAATCGTGAGCACGATCACTTCGGTGGCACCGATCATCCGGACGTCCTGGTGCGGAAGGTTCCGGCCAAGCGCCTCGCGCTGAAGGATGGCGATGTTCTGGTGGCGTCCGTGTTCGATCTGTTCGTCGCCAACTACGGAGTCGATCGCGGCTTCGGAGGCGAGCATCTGGGCAAGAGCTACGACGATATCGAGCCGTACACGCCGGCATGGGCGGAGCGGATCTCGGGCGTGCCGCGTGATCAGATCATCACGGTCGCCCGGGAGTTTGCCCGCAACGCCGAAAAGACCGGTGGCCGCTCCATGGTCATCGTCGGCGCCGGGTTGAACCACTGGTACCACATGGATATGAACTATCGCGGCATCATCAATATGCTGGTGATGTGCGGTTGCGTCGGCCAGTCCGGCGGCGGTTGGTCGCACTATGTCGGTCAGGAAAAGCTACGTCCGCAGTCCGGCTGGACGCCGCTCGCCTTCGGGCTCGACTGGGGACGTCCGCCGCGCCAGATGAACTCGACCTCGGCGTTCTACGCGCATACGGATCAGTGGCGCTACGAGACGCTGGATGTACGCGAGATCCTGTCGCCGACGGCACCGGCCGGGCCCTGGGACGGCGCATTGATCGACTACAATGCGCGCGCCGAGCGCATGGGCTGGCTGCCGTCCGCGCCGCAGTTGAAGACCAATCCTCTCAAGGTCGCCGCGCTGGCCGCAGCCTCCGGTCTGGAAGCCAAGGATTATGTCGCGAAAGCGTTGAAGTCCGGCGAACTTCAACTGTCCTGCGAGGATCCCGACGATCCCAGCAACTGGCCGCGCAACATGTTCATCTGGCGCTCCAACCTGCTTGGCGCCTCGGGCAAGGGTCACGAATACTTCCTGAAACATCTGCTCGGCACCAAGCACGGCGTGCTTGGCAAGGATCTGGGTGAGCACGGCGCCAGGAAATCGATTGACGTGAAGTGGCGCGACCAGGCGCCTGAGGGCAAGCTCGACCTCCTGGTCACGCTCGATTTCCGGATGTCGACCACCTGCATGTATTCCGACATCGTCCTGCCGACCGCGACCTGGTATGAGAAGAACGATCTCAATACCTCGGACATGCATCCCTTCATTCACCCGCTGTCCGCTGCGATCGATCCGGTGTGGGAAGCGCGCAGCGATTGGGACATCTACAAGGGGATAGCGGAGGCCTTCTCCAAGGTCGCCCCGGAGGTTCTTGGCGTCGAAAAGGATGTCGTGCTCACACCCATCATGCACGACAGCGCGGGGGAGATTGCCCAGCCTTTCGACGTGAAGGATTGGAAGAAAGGTGAGATCGAGCCGATCCCCGGCAAGACCATGCCGGCCGTGACCGTGGTCGAGCGCGACTACCCGAACCTCTACAAGCGGTTCACCTCTCTCGGACCGCTCATGAACAAGCTCGGCAATGGCGGCAAGGGCATGGCCTGGAATACCGACCATGAGGTCGACCTGCTCAAGAAGCTCAACGGCTCGGTGACCGAGGAAGGGCCGACCAAGGGGCTCGCCCGGATCGATACCGCCATCGATGCCTGCGAAGTGATCCTGAGCCTTGCGCCGGAAACCAATGGCGAGGTGGCGGTCAAGGCTTGGACCTCGTTGGAGGGCTTTACCGGCCGAGATCATACGCATCTGGCGCTGCCCAAAGAGGACGAGAAGATCCGTTATCGCGACATCGTCGCGCAACCGCGCAAGATCATCTCGTCACCGATCTGGTCCGGCCTCGAGTCGGAAAAGGTCTGTTACAACGCAGGCTATACCAACGTCCATGAACTGATCCCGTGGCGTACGTTGACCGGCCGCCAGCAGCTCTATCAGGACCATCTCTGGATGCGCGCCTTCGGCGAGGGCTTCTGCGTCTACCGCCCGCCGATCGACACCAAGACGGTCAAGCCGGTGATCGATCGCAAGCCGAACGGCAATGCGCAGGTGGTGTTGAACTTCATCACGCCGCATCAGAAGTGGGGCATCCATTCCACCTATACCGACAACCTCCTGATGCTGACGTTGTCGCGCGGTGGTCCCATCGTCTGGATCAGCGAGATCGATGCCAAGGCCGCCGGCATCGTCGATAACGACTGGATCGAGGCCTACAACACCAACGGCGCGCTGGTGGCGCGCGCCGTGGTCTCGCAGCGCGTCAAGCAGGGCATGTGCATGATGTATCACGCACAGGAGAAGATCGTGAACGTACCTGGTTCGGAGCAGACCGGGCAGCGAGGTGGCATCCACAACTCGGTCACGCGCGCGGTCGTCAAACCCACGCACATGATCGGCGGGTATGCGCAGCAGGCGTATGGCTTCAACTACTACGGAACGGTCGGCTCCAACCGTGACGAATTCGTCATCGTCCGCAAGATGTCCAAAATCGACTGGCTGGATCGACCCGTCACCGAGCAGTCCGGCAAGAGCAGCCTGGAGGCCGCAGAATGAAGATCCGCGCTCAAATTGCGATGGTGCTCAACCTCGACAAGTGCATCGGTTGTCACACCTGCAGCGTCACCTGCAAGAATGTCTGGACCAGCCGCGAGGGCATGGAATACGCTTGGTTCAACAATGTCGAAACCAAGCCCGGCATTGGCTATCCCAAGGATTGGGAGAACCAGGCGCGCTGGAAGGGCGGCTGGAAACGCAACCGGAACGGCTCGATCCAGCCACGCATTGGCGGCAAGTGGCGGGTGCTGGCTAACATCTTCGCCAATCCGGACCTGCCGGAGATCGACGACTACTACGAGCCTTTCACGTTCGACTATCCGCATCTGCAGCAGGCGCCGGAACAGCCGGCGGTGCCGACCGCGCGGCCGCGCTCGCTCGTCTCGGGCGAGCGGATGGAAAAGATCGAATGGGGACCCAACTGGGAAGAGATCCTCGGCGGCGAGTTCGCCAGGCGCTCGCAGGACTACAATTTCGACGGCGTGCAGAAGGACATCTACGGCCAGTTCGAAAACACCTTCATGATGTATCTGCCGCGGCTGTGCGAGCACTGCCTCAATCCGGCCTGCGTTGCATCCTGTCCGTCCGGCGCGATCTACAAGCGTGAGGAGGACGGCATCGTCCTGATCGATCAGGACAAGTGCCGCGGCTGGCGGATGTGCGTCTCCGGGTGTCCGTACAAGAAGATCTATTACAACTGGTCCTCGGGCAAATCGGAGAAGTGCATCTTCTGCTATCCGCGCATCGAGGCCGGTCAGCCGACGGTGTGCTCGGAGACCTGCGTCGGGCGCATTCGTTATCTCGGCGTCGTCCTGTATGACGCCGATCGCATCGCGGACGCGGCGAGCCGGCCCGACGAGCGGGATCTCTACCAGGCTCAGCTCGACATCTTCCTCGATCCCAAAGATCCCGCAATCATCGCCGAAGCAGAGCGGCAGGGCATTCCGCATGCATGGCTGGAGGCCGCCAAAGCATCGCCGATCTGGAAGATGGCGATGGAATGGAAGGTCGCGTTTCCGCTGCACCCGGAATATCGCACGCTGCCGATGGTCTGGTACGTACCTCCGCTGTCGCCGATCACCTCGGCGGCGGCTGCCGGCAAGATCGGGCTCGACGGCGAGATGCCGGACGTGAAGTCGCTGCGCATTCCCATGCGCTATCTCGCCAATCTCCTGACCGCTGGCGACGAAAGGCCGGTTGCGCTCGCCCTTGAGCGCATGCTGGCGATGCGCGCCTTCATGCGCGCCAAGACGATCGACGGCGTGATTGACGAGGTGATCGCAAAGCGGGTGGGACTTACCTCAGCTCAGATCGACGAAATGTATCAGATCATGGCGATCGCCAACTACGAGGATCGCTTCGTGATCCCGACCGCCCATCGAGAATTGGGGGCCGATGCCTTCGATATCCGCGGCTCGTGCGGGTTCACCTTCGGCAATGGCTGCTCTGGCGGTGAAAACGAGGTCAACCTGTTCGGCACGCCGCGAAAAGCGAGAAATCCGATGGAGATGGCGTGATGAGAACCTTCAAGGTGCTTTCAGCGCTGCTGACCTATCCGGACGAGGAACTGGTCGGTGCAGCCGCCGAGTTCGCCGACGTGCTGGAGACCGAGGCGCTTGTTCCTGCCGCGCAACGAGGCGCGCTCGATCGTCTGATCGATGAAGTCTCGACAACTGACGTCTACGATCTGCAGGAACAGTACGGCCAATTGTTCGATCGCAGCAAGACGCTGGCGCTCTATCTGTTCGAGCATGTGCATGGAGAGAGCCGGGACCGTGGTCAGGCAATGATCGATTTGAGAGCCATGTACGAGAAGGCTGGCCTCGTCATCGACGCCAACGAACTGCCGGACTATCTGCCGCTCTTTCTTGAATTCCTCTCGGTGCGGCCCGTTGAGGAAGCGCGGCTATTGCTTGCCGACACAGCGCATATCCTCGCCGCCTTGGCCGAACGTCTGGGCCGAAGGCAGTCGCCCTACAAAGCGGTATTTGACGCCCTGGTCGCTATGGCCGACGAGGCGCCGCAGCGCGAGGTCGTCGACGAGCTGTTGAAGAGCCCCGATTCAGATCCGATGGATCTCAAGGCCCTCGATGCAGCCTGGGAAGAGGAAGAAGTGAGGTTTGGCCCGGGCGCCCAGGGGCAGGGCGCCTGCGGTAAGGAGGGGCTGATCGCGAAGCTTCGCCACGCCCGTCGGGCGGTCAACCCGGCGCCGCCAACAATGCAATAGGGGACGACCATGCAAACGCTCAATTCAATCGTCTTCGGCTGGTACCCTTATCTCTGCCTCACGGTGTTTCTGTTCGGCAGCCTGGTCCGGTTCGATCGTGAGCAATACACATGGCGTAGCGGCTCGAGCCAGCTGTTGCGCCGGCGCCAGCTGATGTGGGGCTCGAATCTGTTCCACGTCGGCATTCTCTTTATCTTCTTCGGTCATTTCGTCGGCCTGCTAACGCCGATCTGGGTGTTCGACATGCTGGGCGTGTCGCACAGCTTCAAGCAGATGCTGGCGATCGTTGCCGGAGGCGGCGCCGGGCTGATGTGTCTGATCGGGATCGCGCTGTTGGCGCACCGCAGGCTGTTCGACCCGCGTATCCGGGCCAACTCATCGTTCGGCGACACCGCAATCCTGTTGATCCTGTTCGCCCAGCTTCTGTTGGGTCTTGCGACCATCCCGGTGTCCCTCGGTCATCTCGACGGCCATGAGATGGTGAAGTTCATGGGCTGGGCGCAGGGCATCCTCACGCTTCAGCCCGGCATTGCCGCCAGCATCCTGGACGTGAGCCCGGTGTTCAAGGCGCATCTCGTTCTCGGCATGACGATCTTTCTGCTCTTTCCCTTCACGCGTCTGGTTCACATCTGGAGCGCCCCGGTCTGGTATCTCGGCCGTCGTGGCTACCAGGTGGTCCGCAGCCGCCCGAATGGCAGGTTGCAGGCGGCGGAGTAGGGCAGATGGATTGCTCCCTGGTCGACACGCTTCCGAAGCCGAGGGCCGTCAGCGTCAATGGCACGGTCATCCCGCGCGAGGCGATCGCGCGGGAAGTGCAGAACCATCCGGCGGAAAAGCCGATCCTCGCCTGGCAGGCGGCGGCGCGGGCGCTGGTGGTGCGGGAATTGCTGCTGCAGGAATCGGCGCGACTCGGCGTCATCGCCGAGCCGTTGCGCGATGAGGAAGGACGCAGCGAAACGCCCGAGGAGGCGGCGATGCGCGCCTTGATCGAACGCGAGGTGGTGACGCCCGATCCCAACGAGGCCGCATGTCTGCGGTTCTACGAGCAGAACCGACCGCGTTTCCGCACCGGCGACCTCTATGAGGCCGCGCATATCCTGATCGCGGTGCCGCGCGAGCAGGCGGCCGCGCGCGACGTGGCGCGTGCCACGGCAGAGACGATCCTGTCCTCGGTTCGGGAAGATCCTCGGCGGTTCGACGAGCTGGCGCGCGGTCGATCCGACTGCCGGACGTCGGCCGAGAATGGCGGTCGCCTCGGTCAAATTACGCGCGGTCAGACGGTCGAAGAGTTCGAGGCGGCGCTTGCCCGCATGCGCGAGGGCGAGTTGTCCATCGTGGAGACCCGCTTCGGTTTTCATGTCGTTCGTCTCGATCGGCGGGCGCTGGGGCAAGTCATGCCGTTCGAACTCGTACGTGATCGGATCGCCGACTATCTCGCGGCCGGCGTGCAGCGGCGCGCACTCGCACAATATGTATCGCTGCTGGCTGGCCGTGCGGAGATCAGAGGCGTCGGCTTCGCCTCCTCCGCTTCGCCCCTTGTGCAGTAGGGGGCGCCATGCTGCTTGGTGAGATCATCAGGGACTTCAGTCAGGAAGCCAAGGCGACGGAAGCCTTGCTGTCCTGTCATGACATCGCCCTGCTTGCGAGGGTTGGCGAGGTCGCCGAACGCTACGAGGAAACGGTCGGCGAATATGCTGCGGGAGCGGTGCGCCGCTTCGCCAATCTCGCAACGAGCGAAGATTGGCTGAGCTTGATGAACGCGATCGAGCGCGCCGATGATCCCGGCGTCAATTGCCTGACCACGATGATCAAATGGTCGCTGAAGCAGGATGAGGCGGCACGTCCGGTCCATGCCGGCTGCACCTGCGGCGGCGGAGCAGCATGTTCGTGAGCGCGTCCGTTCTCATCTTCGCCGTCTCCGGCTCTGGATCACGACGGCCTATGATCGAGGATCGAAATGAGCACAGGCGCGGCAAGGTGATCAACGATCGTCTCGGTCATGCTCGCGCTTCAATCCAGGCGCCGTCTTGGCCATCATTTGCCATTGTCTCGGCCCGATAGCCGCAGGTTCCAAGGTGAATCCCCGATGTCTGTACTGATTTCCAACCCGGCTCTTGATACGTCAGCTTCACTCGCGCCGCAGCTCGCTGCAATCGTCTATACTGACAACGTGTATCCGGAGGCAGCCTTTGCTGCGCTCGTGGAGCGATCCCGCAGCCTCGGGCTGTCGTTGGCCGGCGTCCTGCAGCGCCGGGTTTCGGAGGCCCCAGGCCGGCGGTGCGATGTCCTGCTGGAAGACCTCAGCACCGGTCACTGCACGTCCATCTTTGAGGATCGCGGGGCGGGTGCTGCCGGCTGCAGGCTCGATGAAGTCGCGTTGAGCGAGGCCGCCGCCCGCATCGAGGGAAATATGGAGGATAGGCCGAACCTGCTGGTACTCAACAAGTTCGGCAAAGCTGAGTGCTCAGGCGGTGGATTGCTCGACCTGATCGCCAGCGCGATGGATCGGCAAATCACGGTGGTTATCGGAGTTCCCAGGGCCAATCTGCAGGCGTGGAGGGACTTTGCCGGCGATCTCTCGCTCGAGCTACCAGAAGATGTCAACGCGATCGAGACATGGGTCGGGAGTCTGAAGTAGCATCTCGCTCGAGCGAGCTCGCACCCGTTGCGGACTCTTTCACTGAAATACTTGATCCTTCCTTCGGGATCGAGGTGCCTGGTTGCCAGACCTTGATATAGTCAGAAGTTGCGCTTGCGCACGGAATGACGGGCATCAAAGGTAAGCGGGCTCCGCAACGGGAGACGCCGTCGCTTGCTCGAGGCAATTTAGCAGATAAGCGGTAACGGCCCCGAGCAGCCTTTGTCCGACGGTCGCTCCCCTTCAGAGACCTATCCGTAAGCTCTCGAACATGCGCATCCATGGTCCTCCGTCTGTTCGGCGGCTGGAACTCATAGCGGGACAGATCCCGGCCTTTCTCGGAGAGCAAACAGCACGACCCATGTCGTCGATCTTTGTGCCCAGACAAAGAGCGCCCAAACGAGACGGCTAGTGTAACGACGGCGACGATCCAGAAAATGGGTTCGCCAGTCTCTTTTGGCCTGCATCGTGCGCGAGATGTGAAACGACCATGGTCGGCGCCGCAATATCACGATGGACGATGAGCTACTTCGCAGCCGCCACAGCATGGCTGTTCGGGGCTGAGGCGCTCATGGCGGCAGGGTTCGGCTTTCCGTCGGCAGATCTTGCCTCGCCCGATACGCTCGTCCTGGTGCACATGGTTTCAATCGGCTGGCTCAGCACGGCGATGTGCGGGGCTTTGCTGCAGTTCGTTCCAGTGCTGGTCTCCAGACCTTTGTTCGCCGAAAACTGGGCGTTGCCCGCTCTTGTTCTTCTTACGGCGGGCCTCATCGCACTGCTATGCGGCTTCCTCCCGCTGGGCGGCCATCTGCCGCCATGGCTCTGGCTGCTGCCGCTCGGAGCCTGTCTGCTGATCGCCGGCTTCGGTTTGATCGCAGCGGACGTCGTGCTCACGGTCCAGAGTGCCAAATCGCTGGACGCATCTGCGCGGTTCGTGCTCGTTGGTATGGCATCGCTGTGCGTTACGGTCGCGCTCGGGGCGACGTTTGCCTCGCAGCTTGCCGGCTACGGCGGAGCTGCAATCGATTCGGTGCTGGAATCCGGCGTCCCGATCCACGCGATCGCCGGCCTTGGCGGCTGGCTCACTTTGACCGCGATGGGCGTTAGCTATCGGTTGCTTGCCATGTTCATGCTGTCTCCCGACCTCGACGAGCGGCAGAGCTGGGTCACGCTTTTCGTCGGTGCGCTGACGCTCTGCGTCGCCGTCATTGGCGGTCTCGTCGCGATCGAGGCGGCCAGCGGGCTTGGCGCCGTGCTTCTATGGGCCGGCGTGTTTGGTCTTGCTACCATCGCGCTCTACGGTCGCGATGTGATCGAACTCTACCGAAAACGCAAACGGCGGCAGCTCGAGCTCAACACCCAGATGGCGGCGTATGGGTTCTTGAGCCTCCTCGTTGCCGCCGTGCTGGGAGCTGTGCTTGCTGCGACTGGCTCCTTTGCACCGTATGCCGGCGCGTTCGCTTTCCTGATCGCCTTCGGCTGGCTCTCCGGTCTTGTGCTGGCGAAGCTCCACAAGATCGTGGCCTTCCTCACCTGGCTGGAGGCTTATGGTCCGGTCATGGGACGCGCGCCGATGCCACGTGTTCAAGAGCTCGTCGTCGAAGCGCGCGCCAAGAAATGGTTCGGTGCCTATTTCGCTGCCGTCTGGGTCGCAACCGCGCTTCTGCTCGCAGGAGAAGGGACGCTATTCCGCGTCGCCGCGCTTGCGATGGCGGTCGCGACGGGAGGAATCATCCATGAGTTCGTCCGTACGCGACGGCTCACGGATGTCGCCGAGCCGTTGCGACTGCCGAACGGAGTGACGGAGCCTTGCCTATTGCATGCCCGCTAGAAAAGGAAGCAACCATGACCGACTGCATCGATCTCGACGTCCGTCCGATCCTGCGCGCCGGGAATGAGCCGTTCTCCGCCATCATGGCTGCGCTCGCTCAGCTCGCACCTGGCCAGGGACTTCGCCTTTATGCCCCATTCAAACCGGTTCCACTCTTCGCAGTGATGGCCGAAAAGGGATTTGCTTACGCCGAAAGAGAGCTCGATCGTGGCGAATGGGAAGTGCTGTTCACTCCCGAAGCGCGGCCCGTGTTATCGGCGCCACCACCGCCCCAGCCTTTCGACGATTGGCCTGAGCCGAAGATCATGCTCGACAACCGGGACCTGGACCCTCCGGAGCCGATGGTCAGGATTTTGGGCGCGGCCGAGCAGCTCGGTCCCGGCGAAACCCTCTCCGCGTTGCTGCGCCGCGAGCCGGTTTTCCTGTTCCCGCAACTGGAGAAGCGTGGGTTCCGATGGCTCGGCGGCTTCACACCCGATGGATCGACCTACGAATTGACCGTACGGGCGCCGGCATGACCGAACATCTCACCGACCGGATCAGGGACGCTTTGCGCGTCGTGATCGACCCCGAGCTCGGGTTCAACATCGTCGATCTCGGCTTTGTCTACGATATTGCGGTTACCAATAGTGAAGCGTGCATTACGATGACGGCGACGACCCGCGGCTGTCCGGCCGCGGTCTTCCTCAAGGATGGTGTCGCGAGGGCCGCAACAGTACCTGGCATTCGCTCCGTGAACGTCGTGATGACATTCGAGCCGCCCTGGACGCCAGCCATGATGACGAACGAAGCCCGCACTGAACTCGGGTTCGCCAACAGCAATTGATGACGACGGTCTGTGCTTGGCTTGCGCCAGGACGTTCGAACCGCGCATGCGACGGCTGTCAGGGCTGCCCGGGCCAGGCCTGCGCCGGGGCGCGTACGCCCGGCAGATCGAGGAGATTGATCGCGCGACAGGCCATCTGGTCGATGACTTCGGTCAGCGACTGAGGCTTGAGATAGAACGCCGGCACAGGCGGAGCAATGATCGCGCCGATCTCGGCGACCTGGGTCATGGAACGCAAATGGCCGAGATGCAGCGGACTCTCGCGCACCAACAGGACCAGCCTGCGCCGCTCCTTGAGCTGCACGTCGGCCGCACGTACCAGGAGATCGGTGAGCTGGCCCCACGCGATCGCGGACAAGGTGCGGATCGAGCAGGGCGCCACGATCATGCCCGCGACTGGATAAGAGCCGCTCGCAATGCTGGCACCAATGTCTGAATGCGCGTGGTGGCGGAAGACGAGGCCGTTCAGGCGCGCCAGTGCATCTCGGCCGACCTCCTCGGCTAGCGTGCGTTCGGCCGCCGGCGAGACCACGAGATGGACGTCGCAATTCGGATGGGCAGCAAGCCGCGAGACGATGCGCGCGCCGATTGCCGCGCCGGACGCGCCGCTGATGCCGACGATCACGCCAAGACGCTCGTTCATGTGGCGCTCGTTCATGTGACCCTCGGCGTTTGCCGGAGCGGTTCAGCGAGGCCGAGCCGAGGCCACATGGCGTCGACCCGCGCGACCACTGCAGCGTCCATGCCAAGCGGCTCACCCCAGATCCGCTCTGTCTCCGGTCCAATCTTGGTCGTGGCATCGATGCCGAGCTTGCCGCCGAGGCCGGATTTCGGCGAGGCGAAGTCGAGATAGTCGATCGGCGTATCGGTGAGCGTCACGAGATCGCGCGAGGAGTCGGTGCGCGTCGCAACCGCCCACATCACCGCATGCCAGTCGCGGATGTCGATGTCGTCGTCGACGACGATGAGAAGTTTCGTGTACATAAGCTGCGGGAGCATCGACCACAGGCCCAACATCACGCGTCGCGCCTGGCCGGGATAGCGCTTCCTGATCGCGGCAATCGCGATCCGGTAAGAGCAGGCTTCCGGCGGCAGGAAGCAATCGACCACCTCAGGAAATTGCTGGCGTATCAGCGGCACGAACAGCCGGTTCAGCGCCTCCCCAATTCGAGACGGTTCATCGGGCGCGCGTCCGGTGAAGGTGGAGAGATACATCGGATGCTTCCGTGCCGTGATCGCCGTGACCTTAAGCACTGGAAACGCCTCGACCGCATTGTAGTAGCCGGTGTGATCGCCATACGGCCCTTCGGGCGCCGTGTCCGTCGCCGAGACAAAGCCTTCGATGATGATTTCCGCCTCGGCCGGCACCGATAGCGGCACGGTCCGGCAACTGATCAGATTGGGCCGCTCGTCGCGTAAGATGCCGGCAAAACGCAGTTCGGAGATGGTCTCGGGCAGGGGCAGCACGGCACTCAAGATCGTGGCGGGATCGGCGCCGATCACGACGGCGACCGGCATGTCGCGGCCGAGCGCCTTCCATTGCTGGTGGTGGCGAGCGCCACCGCGATGCGCGAGCCAGCGGATGATGGCGCGGTCGCGGGAGAGGACCTGCATCCGGTAGACGCCGACATTCTCCTGCTCGCCTATGCAAGTCTCCGCCGGCGCCGTGATGACCAATGGCCAGGTGATGAGCGGCGCCGGCTCGCCCGGCCAGCAGATTTGCGCGGGCAAGGCGCCGAGATCAACGGCCTCGCCGGTCGCAACGCATTCCTGCACGGGAGCGGTTGGCCGCGCCCGCGGCCTTGTCGCGAGCGCGGCGCGCGCCAGCGGAAGCTTGTGCCAGGCCTCCCTGAGATTTTGCGGAGGGCGGGGGGCACGTAGTTCGGCCATCAGCCCGCCGAGCTCTTCGAGCCGCTCCGGCTTGATGCCGAGGCCCCACGCCACCCGTTCGACGGTGCCGAACAGATTGGTCAGCAGCGGCATCGCCGACGGGCTGCCATCGGCCTTGACCGGCTGCTCGAACAGCAGCGCAGGGCCACCGTCGGAGAGGACGCGGCGATGGATCTCCGTCACGTCATGGACGACCGAGACCTTGTCGCGAATGCGACGCAACTGTCCCCGACTTTCGATAAAGCGCAGAAAATCAGACAGCTCGCGAAAGCGAGGAACATCACGCTGCAGCAAGGAGCCTCTCCAGAAAAACAAGCCTTAGCCGGGAGATTTCGAGCGCTCATTGTTCCGCGTCAAATACGCAGGCGGGCGATCCGTCCTAGATGCCTTCGCATGAGATCCCTCTTCTCCACATCACCCGATGCGTTGCCCTTGATCCCGCCCTTGCTCGGGCGGGCGATCAGTCCGTTGCCGTTGCCGCCTCTCGAATTCGTGCTCAATGGCTTCCTGGATCGGATCTTGAGCCGCAATCCACAAATCTTCGACCGGCTCGGGCCGCATGCAGGCAAGCGGTTCGCAATCAAGCCGACCGACCTGCCTTTCATCTTCGTGATCGAGGCCGCCGCGCAGCGTCCATGCCTGTCGGTCGTGCGGGAGCTATCTGCCGACGCCGACGCACAGATATCGTCCTCGATGGCCAATCTGCTTGCCTTGGTCGAAGGGCGCCTCGATGGCGACGCCCTGATGTTCTCGCGACAGCTCGCGATCGAGGGCGACGTGGAGGCCGTGCTCGCCTTGCGCAATGCGATTGACGACGCGCGGCTCGACATGGCCGCGGAGATTGGCGGCCTGTTTGGACCCTTGGGCGAGCCGGTCAGGCGCCTTCTCGGTGCGGCGCGCGACGCCATTCTTCGGTCCGCGCAATTGCAAGACAGGCTCAGCTGATGGAGCTGATTTGTCCGGCTGGCACGCCTTCGGCCTTGAAATCCGCCATTGAGGCCGGTGCCGATGCGATCTATTGCGGCTTCAACGACGAAACCAACGCCCGAAACTTTCCGGGCCTCAATTTCAGCCGCAGCGAATTGTCCGAGGCGATCACGTTTGCCCATGGCCGCGGTGTCAAGATCCTGGTCGCGATCAACACGTTTCCGCGCGCGTCGGCGCTGGAGCTGTGGCAACGCGCCGTGGATGATGCGGTCAAGGCCGGCGCGGACGCACTGATCCTGGCTGATATCGGGCTGATGGACTACGCTGCGCGGCGTCATCCCGGCCAGCGCCTGCACGTGTCGGTGCAGGCCGCCGCAGCCAATCCGGATGCGATCGCCTACTACGTCGAGACCTTCGGGGCGCAGCGCGTGGTGTTGCCGCGTGTGCTCAGCGTGCCGGAGATCGCCGCGATCACGCGGGAGGTGAGTTGCGAGACCGAGGTCTTCGTGTTCGGCGGCCTGTGTGTGATGGCGGAGGGGCGCTGCTCGCTCTCGTCTTATGCCACCGCAAAATCGCCAAACATGCAGGGCGTTTGCTCGCCGGCAAGCCACGTGGCCTATGCGCAGACGGCGCAAGGCGTGAGCTCGCGGCTCGGTGGTTTCACGATCAATCAATTCGCGCCCGACGAGCCCGCCGGCTATCCGACGCTGTGCAAGGGACGATTCTCGACCGAGCTTGGTGCCGGCTACATCTTCGAGGATCCGGTCAGCCTGGACGCGACGAGGCTGCTCTCCGGGCTGCGCGACGCCCGCGTCAGCGCACTGAAGATCGAGGGCCGGCAGCGCGGGCGCGCCTATGTGGAAAGCGTGGTCCGGCATTTCCGCCACGCGCTGACCGCGCTTGAAACGGGAGGCGAGGCGGATGTCACGCGCTTGAAACCGTTCACCGAAGGCCAGGCATCCACACTGGGCGCCTATCGCAAGACTTGGCGTTGACAACATTTGGCGTTGAAAGATTTGGCGTTGACCATGCAACTCAGTCTCGGGCCCGTCCTGTACAATTGGCAGCCGGACCACTGGCGCGACTTCTATTTTCGTATCGCCGACGAGGCGCCCGTCGATGTGGTGGCGGTCGGCGAGATCGTGTGCTCGAAGCGCGCTCCCTTCTTCGATGAGCACCTGCCTGCGGTCATCGAGCGGCTCGAAAACGCCGGCAAGACGGTGTTGCTCGGTTCTCTCATTCTGGTGTCGCAGCCGCGCGAGCGACGCCAGACCGCGGCGCTGGCGGAAGTCGCGGACGGGCTGGTCGAGGTCAATGACCTGACCTGTCTGAGGTCGATCTCCGGACGGCCTCATGCCATCGGGCCATTCGTCAACATTTATAACGAGGCGGCCGCATCGTTTCATGCAGGACAAGGCGCCACGCGGATCTGCCTGCCTCCGGAATTGCCGCTCGCTTCGGTCGCAGCCATCGCGGCCGCCGTGCCGCAGGTGGTCATTGAGGTGTTTGCGTTCGGGCGGGTGCCGCTTGCGATTTCCGCCCGCTGCTATCATGCGCGGGTTCATAAGCTCGCCAAGGACAATTGCCGGTTCGTCTGCGACAAGGATATGGACGGGCTGGTGGTGAAGACCCTCGACAACCAGGATTTCCTGACCATCAACGGCGTGCAAACACTTTCGCACGCCTGTACCAATCTCCTGCGCGATGTCGAGAAGCTCGAACAAGGCGGTGTCCGTTCGTTGCGACTATCGCCCCAGGCCTGCGACATGGTCGAAGTCGCCAGGACTTTTCGTGACGTGCTCGACGGTCGCAAATCCGCCGAGGCAGGCTGTCGGCACATCGAACAGATCTATCCGAATGTCCCGGTCGCCAACGGTTTCCTTCACGGCGCGCCGGGATTCTCCTATGTCGCATCGGACAAGCCGGTCGGGTAGCATCAGAGGCGCGCGGCATGCCGCGCAGCCGCCTCGCCGGCGAGGCGACCGAATACCGTGGCGATGGTGAGGCCTAGGCCGGAGAGATAACCCCGACCTAGCACATTCGCCGCCATGATCATGCCGGCGGCGAACACATGGGCGAAGGGCGGCCCGCTGTTCGTCATGACACGCATCTGCGGATCGACGATGACGCCGTAGTGAGTGAATGTGAGGCCAGGGCGCAGGGGATAGCAGGCAAACGGCGGTTCTGCGAGCGCGCATCGGCGTGGCGACATGCCGTCTGTCGCTGCGATTGAGGCGTTGAAATCTCTCACGGTCGCTTCGAGTGCTGCGGGATCGACCTGCAGTTTCGCGGCAAGACCGGCGATGCTATCGGCTTGGATCGGTGGCAGTGCCGAAGGCCGCGCCCGTGCGAGACCCCTGGAATCCAGGATCAGAAACGCAATCTGTCCGACGCAGCTGGCGATACGTGCGCCCCATTCGGCAAAATGCGACTTGCCGACGTTGGCGCTCTCGTCGGCAAATCGCCGGCCGTCGCGGTCAACAACGATGCCGTGGGGGATTGCGGTGATGCGGGTCACGATCCCACCGTCGAATTTGGGGCCACGGGCGTCGACTGCAACGATGTGACACCGCCCCGGATCGCCGATCGGCTTTGCGCCGGCATCAAGCAGGAGACGCAAGGCCGCGCCGTCAGCGTAGGGCGTTCCGCGCACCGCAAAGCCGTCGACTGCGGCGCCAAAGTCTTCGCGCAGCCAGTCGAGATCGGCTTGATGACCGCCTGCGCAAACGACGGCGGCCTTTGCCACGATTTTCTCGATGGCGCTGCCGCGTCTGATGCTGGCGCGACACCGATGTTCGTCCGCGCAATCGAGCCCGATCAGTTCGCTCTCATAGCTTATTGCAATCCCGAGACGGGCCGCGGCCGCGTAGAGCGCGTTGACCATGGCTTTGCCGCCACCAAGTAGGAAAGCGGTTCGCTGAGAGTATGACGTGTAGGTGTTTGCTGGACGTTGCAGGCGGACGCCCTTGTCGCTGAGCCAGTCCGCAATGGTTGCAGAGCCTTGAACGAGCAGACGCGCCAGCCGCTGGTCGGTCGCGCCATCGGTCACGCTGATCAGATCCTGGAGGAAGGCCTCTTCGCTATAGGTGTCGGGCGTCCATGGTTTCGGCTGCTCATGCATAAGGCGGAAGTTTCGTGCATGACGCGTGTTCCCACCTCTCAGATGTCTCGGCGCCCGTTCAATCAGACGAACCGATGCACCGTGGTGACGCGCCGCGATGGCGGCGCAAAGCGCGCTACTGCCGCCGCCGATCACCAAAACGTCGATCATCTTGGACTCAACTGCGATTGAATGTGCTCTGTACGGTGCCGAAAGTTTTGCCAAAGACAGATACCTTCATCCCGGCTGCGCGATGTTGAACGGGTTAGCATTCCGAGCGGAGAAGAATGAGCTGAAATTGTCCAGTTGGTTTCGCTTCAAACAGCTCTCCTCCCGCGCCGGCATGGAGCTGCGTTCTCGCGGCTGCTACGCCCGAGCTTTGCGAGATTGAGACCCTCTTGATAATCGAGAGGGTGCAGGGAAGGCCGGGAGCTCGCCGCCCCCATGGCCCGCCTGCATCAAAGAAAGCAGGCGGCAGTCACCACAGGATCGGCCAAGACATCCCGGCCTTCCCTGCGCGATGGGTTACGGCTTACTCCGCGCTCTCCCCGGGGATCGGCGTTGTTGCCCCCGTCGCCTGCGAATCGTCGCAAGCTTGGCGCCAGCACCGAGGCGCCAGGACCACACGGCTTGACCGTCCGCGAGAAGCTTCGCGCAAGACCGAACCGACGGGCTTGGTACCTGTCCCACCGAAGTCCTACGCAAGCCGATCGATGCTGCTCGTCGGGCAACACCGTCGCGGCCACCGCTCCCCGCGCTCCACGTTCGTGACGATCGCGATACGTCCCTCTCATCGAGGCGGGATGCGCGAGACAATGCAGGTGATTTGCCCGACACGGCAAGGTGCGCAGTCTGCGACAGACTGGCACGACGGGCAATTTGCGGATGGCTGGCATGCATCGGAACGCATTCAGCTCCGTACTGGGTTCTCAGTCAGGCTGGCGATCTCGAGGTCACAGGTTCAAGTCGCATCGGTGACGATGCCATGGGGCGGATTTGACATTCGCAACCCGTTTGCCGCAATATCTGGATGCGACGCTAGGCGCAAAGCTCCTATCGCGTCAATTCGTTACCTGGACAGCGGTCCGTTGACGAACATTTGCAAATCTATTTTCCGGTCGGATGTAATTATCGACGCCGGACTGCCAGCGCGCCGACAGGCCGAAGCGCCGGGTGTTCATTGAACCCATCGACGGTGCCGAAGCAGCGCTGCGGGCTCATTGAGCATCCGAACCGGTGAACCAGGCGATAGAACGCGTTGCTGAACATCCGCGACGAATGATTGCTCCACAACACCAACACCAGCGGGATCGACAATGACCACATTCGGCGAGATCAATCGCGACGATTCCCGCAATCGACGCTGGCTTCTCCGCCACGGAGCGCTGGCGCTTCCGCTTGTTCTTGCCCTCAGACCGCTGCGCGCAGTCGAGCCGGTCGGCTCAGTCGAAGAGGTCACGGGCGAGGCCTTCGGCGAGCTTGAGTCTGCCCGTCGCGCGCTCGACCGGGCTGCGCCGGTTTTTCTGAGCGAGGAAGTCGTGACCGGACTTGCGTCCCGTCTGGCCATGCGGCTCGGTCGCGAGACGACCGTGAAGCTTGGCGAGCAGGCGCGGCTGAAGATCGACCGGTTTCTGGTCAATGCCGGCGGGGAGATGACGCTGCGCTCGGGGCCAATGCTGTTCGACGGCCATCCGCATCGCGCGGGAGTGCAAATTCGCAGCCCCTTCGCACTGATAGCCGTCCGCGGCACGCGGTTTTTCGCGGGGCCGAGCAACGACCGTTTTGGCGTGTTCGTGGCGCGCGGCTCGGTCGCGGTGAGCTCGGCGGGTCAGCAGGTGATCGTGCGCGAAGGCGAGGGGACAGATATCGCCTCGCCGGGCGCGCCGCCGACCCCGGTGAAACGTTGGGGGGCCGAACGCATCCGCGCCGCGCTTGCGAGCGTCAGTTGAATATCTTGAGGTCACTGGTTTCATGTATTGTTCCAAGCAAGACTGTTCGGCGTGATCGCGCGGCAGCATTTCGATGGGTAGGATCCGGGGAGCATTGCAGCAGCGTCTGCCGGTCGTGGCGGGCCTGGCGGCGCTGACCGCGTTCCTTGCGGCGGCCCTGCTGCTTCCCAGCAACGACGTCTTGCGCGACCGCGCCTTCGATATCGAGCTCGCCGGCGATCAATGGCTGCGCAAGCCCGCATCGTCCGACCAGAAGGTTGTCGTCGTCGACATCGATCGCCGCTCCATCGATACATTGGGCGACTGGCCCTGGCCGCGGGACACGATGGCGCAGCTCGTGGAGGCGATCGCAGCAGGACGGCCCGCCGCGATCGCGATCGACATTCTGCTCGCGGAGCCCGACGACCGTTCGCCGGCGGCGCTTGCGCGGCGGCTTGGGTCGGTGACCGGTCGTGCCGAGATCAGCGCGCTTGCAGAGGGCCTGCCAGACGGTGATCAGCGGCTGGCGCGAGCCATCAGTACCGTACCAGTCGCGCTCGGCCTGGTGCTCGATCCTGATCGCAATGGCACATTGCCTGGTGCCGCGATCGTGAGCCGTGGCCCTCTGCCGTTCGATGATCTGTGGCAGGCCATGGGCGCGATCGGACCGACGGACTCACTCGCGGCTGCTGCGAGCGGACAAGGCGCGCTCTCCCTGCCGGGGAGCGCCGATGGTGCCATCCGTCAGGTTCCGATCTTCGTGGCTGCCGGTGGTGTCTTGATGCCTGGTTTGGCAGCCGAGGCGCTGCGCCTCGCAGAAGGCGCCGCGAGCTATCGCATTGAAGCCGATCCGCCCAGACTGGTGGTCGGCAACCGGCAGCTTGCGCTGCCGCACGACGCGCTGCTGCGGCTCGTGCCCGCGGCGCCATCGCGTCGCGCCGCCCGCACGCTCTCTGCCGTCGATGTTTTTCAGGGACGGGCAGGCGACGGCCAGTTGGCGGGCGCAATCGTGTTGCTCGGCGGTTCAGCGCCGCAGCTTGGCGGCCTACGCAAGACATCGGCGGACCCGCTGACGCCGTCGGTCCAGATCCAGGCGGACGCGGTCGAGCAGATGATTTCCGGCCGCGTGCCCCGCACCCTGGCGATCGAGCCCGTGGTGCAGCCGCTCGCGGTCTTGATGGTCGGGATGCTCGCTGTCGTGCTTGGCGCCGCCTTGTCGCCAGCCGCCGGCAGCGCAATCCTGGCAGCCGCTATCGCGCTTCTTTGGATGGCTGCAATCGCCGCGGCAGGGCTCGCCGATCGCCTCGTCGATCCGCTGACGCCGTCGATTGCGGCCGTGTTGGTGTTCACCGTGACAGCG
Source organism: Bradyrhizobium sp. HKCCYLS1011 (assembly GCF_051167795.1). Lineage (NCBI taxonomy): Bacteria > Pseudomonadati > Pseudomonadota > Alphaproteobacteria > Hyphomicrobiales > Nitrobacteraceae > Bradyrhizobium > Bradyrhizobium sp. HKCCYLS1011. The sequence goes on from NZ_JBNPTT010000008.1 coordinate 50,079, forward strand.
GGCAGCGCCTATTCGTTGACTCGCAGGCGGGAAGCATTCGTGCGCCATCGGCTCGAACAGCGTCTCGCGCCGGCCGTGGTCCGTCGCATCGTCGAACATCCTGACCTGATCAAGCTCACGGGCGAGCGGCGCGAAGTCACCTCGATGTTCACTGATATCGAGGGCTTCACCGCGACGATGCATCGCGCCGGCCCTGAGGAACTGGTCGCGACGCTCGACCAGTACTTTGAGGGCGTTGCCGGCATCGTGATCAGTCACGGCGGCATGGTCGACAAGATCGTCGGCGACGGCCTGCATGCGCTGTTCAATGCACCACTCGACCTCGACAACCACCCGCAACGCGCCGTCGAATGTGCAATCGCCATTCGGGAATGGAGCGAGGGTTTTCGCCGACGCGTGCCCGCGGTGGCAATCCGGCTCGGCCGCACGCGCATCGGAATCGAGACCGGGCCCGCCGTTGTCGGCGACGTGGGCGCTCAATCCAAGCTCGACTACACGGCTCACGGCGACGCCGTGAACATGGCGGCGCGGCTCGAAGCTTGCAACAAGGAGCTCGGTTCGACGATCTGTGTCGGGCCGGTTGCGGCTGCGCGATGTGAGGCGTCGTTGCTGCGCCCGCTTGGGCAGCTGACGGTCCGTGGACGCGAGGAGCCGATCACGCTGTTTGAACCGTGGCCTGACGACGTGCCGCCGTCCTGGCGGGAAGCCTATCTGAAGGCCTACGCCCTGCTCGATCGTGATGCTGCCCACGCCGCCCCGCTGCTGCAGAAACTGATGGCCGAGCGTCCTGCTGATATCGCGACGCGCCGGCTGATCGAGCGGCTGCCTTCGATCTTCAAGGCCGGTCTGTCGTCCGAGTCGCCCGCACCGAGGACGTGATCGAACCAGCCGCCGGACGTCAGAAGCGGCGCAGACCATGTTCTGCGGCAAGTCCATCGAAGCTCAGAGGAAATCAGGATCGGCCCGCATCTGTCGGATGTTCTGAACTCTCTCCCAAGTCATTCGATCTCACTGCGCCTTTGACTTGAGGTTGCCGAGGTGATCATCATCTCCCCTCACGGGAGTACCGGCATCGAGGCAGTCAAAGCGGAACCTAGGGAGGCGATGATGAACGGCAATAGCAAGAAGCTTGCGGCGGAGGCGATCGGCACCTTCTGGCTGACATTCGGCGGTTGCGGCAGTGCGGTGATCGCGGCGGGCGTGCCCCAGGTGGGGATCGGGATGCTCGGCGTGGCCCTGGCGTTCGGGCTGACGGTGCTGACCATGGCCTATGCCATTGGACACATCTCCGGCTGTCATCTCAATCCGGCCGTGACGGTGGGGCTGGCCTGCGGCGGCCGGTTTCCGACCAACCTCATCCTGCCCTACATCATCGCGCAGGTCGTCGGCGCGATCGTCGGGGCCGCCGTGCTCTACGCGATCGCCAGCGGCGCGCCAGACTTCAGCACCGCCGGCGGCTTTGCCGCCAACGGCTATGCCGATCATTCGCCCGGCAAATACGGGCTCGGCGCCTGCCTGCTCAGCGAAATCGTGCTGACGATGATGTTCCTGTTCGTCATCATGGGCTCGACCCATGGCAGTGCGCCAGCGGGATTCGCGCCGATTGCCATCGGGCTGGCGCTCACCCTCATTCACCTGATCAGCATCCACGTCACCAACACGTCGGTGAATCCGGCGCGCAGCACGGGACCGGCGCTGTTCGTCGGCGGCTGGGCGTTGGCGCAACTCTGGCTGTTCTGGGTGGCGCCGCTGATCGGGGGCGCAGCCGGCGGCTTCATCTATCGCTGGCTGAGCCCGGAGCCGAGGGGCGAAGTGACGGGCTGAGTGAAGCTGATTGCATTGACCTGCCGTCGCGCAGGTGCGCAGCTGATAGTGGACAATGGGGCCGCCCGACGTGTCGCCTGAGCGCACAGCAGCCAGGCGGTCGCCAACCGTCCTACGCGCGCACGCTGCTCTGGCCCTCAGGCCATCACGTCGATCAGCGTCTTGGTCATCTGGTCGTCCGCGTTCATGACCTTGAGATTGGCGGTGAAGCTGTACTTCGCCAGGACCTGGTTGACCATCTCCTGCGAGAGGTCGACATTGGGCGCGGCGACCTGGCCGTCCTGATTGGCAAACGGCGCCTGCGGGTCCGAGGTCGCGACGGTGGACGGATTGCTCGTCCTCACGCTGGTCTGCGTGCCGCCGCCTGCGGTTGCGGTCTGAACGACGTCGAACGGCGCATAGGCCTGCGGCGCGCCCGGGGCCACCGTGCCGTCGGCGCCCGGCAGCGCGCCCGTGCTCATCACATTGGCGACGTTGCTCGCGGAGACTTCGAGGCGGCGCACCGCCGCGTTCATGCCTGATAACGCGATCGTTGATATGCTGCTCATCGAAGGCCCGCGGGACAGATCATCAGCGCGCTACATAAGGGCTATCTCAGCAACCAAAGCTTAAGTTGCGAGGTCGAATTCGATCGAAGCGCATCATGCGGCGTTTACCATGGCTGCCAGCGGCTGCCGGGTTGGCGCGTTCACGAGGGGGCAATTCTACGGGCGCACGATGGATGCGGGCGGCCAGGGTCGTCAGTGGCGGCGGCTTCGCCTTCGACATGAATGGCGCCGGCGACCACCGCGACACCGAGTTGGAGCGCTAAGCGCCGGCGCGACGTTGTTTCGCGTCAATGACAAAGCCCGTAGCGGAGACCGCTGCGGGCTGTTTGTTTGGCGAAGCGACGATCCCGCGGTTCAGTCGCGCCAGCCCCAGTTCCAGGCCTGATGGCCGCCAAAGCCGCCGTGCTCGTTCCAGCCGTGATGATCGTCGCCATCATGGTCGCCGTCGCGATCACCGAAGGTGAAGAGGTTCATCAGGTCGCCGATCGCCGGACGGTTGAGCGGCTTGTAGCGGTGCTCGAACCGATCATGGACCGGGTTGGGCAAGTGGTCGCGGCTGAGCGAGGAGATGGTCGGCAGGTGCCAGTTGCGCTCGATGAACTTCAGCAGCGAGACGTGATCATAATAGGTATGATCGACGTGGCCCTGCTTGGCGTAGGGCGACACCACGATGAACGGGATCCGGGTGCCGTCGCCGAAGAAGTCGACCGGCTGCACATAGCCTGAGTCGTAATAGCCGCCGCCTTCGTCGGTGGTGATGAAGATCGCGGTCTTGGCCCACAGCTGCGGGTTGGCCTTGACGCGATTGATCAGCGCTTCCAGGAACTTCTCGTAGAGATCGGTGGTGGAGTCGGCGGGGTGACCGGCCAGCGCCTCGAACGGACGCACGAACGACACCGCCGGCAGCGTGTTGTTCTGGACGTCGTTGATGAACGCGCCGTAGTTCTGCAGCTTCGCCTCCTCGGTCGGGTTCTTCATGATGCTGAGATAGCCCGACAGCGGATCGCAGATGCCGCAATAGGAGTGGAACAGCAGCTGCACGCCGTCCACCGCGCTGGCGAAGGTGGTCGGGTCGGTGCCGCGGTCCGCGCTGTAGTACTTCCAGGAGATGCCGTGCTTGGTCATCACGTCGGCGATGGTCGGCGCGGACTGCGGCGGCAGCGTGAACTGGTTCGAGCCCAACGCGCGGGTCACGCTCGAGGTCTGGTTCCAATACATGTTGTAGTTATTGACGAGATAATAGGTGTTCGGCGCGCATTTGCTGTTCGCGACGCCATGTTTGTAGAGCTGCTCGTTGACCGACGACACGCCCGGCGCGCTCGGATCCGAGCAGTTGACGTAGGACCCGCCGCTATAGCCGTCCTGCGTGTAGTAGTTGTTGGTGCCGGAAACCGGGTCGGGATTTTCGATCTGGTTGGCGTAGGGCACTGCGGCCGAGCCGTCGAGCTTGTCCGGATTGGTGAAGAAGGCGGCGTGGCCGTTCACCAGCGCCTGGAAGTTGGCGCCCGTGCCGCCCATGATCGCCTGGTGATAATTGTCGCTGATCGCATAGGTGTCGGCGAGCTGCTTGAAGAACGGCGCGTCGCCGCTCTGCGCCTTGCCGGACGAGTCGGTGAAGGGATTCATGTTGTAGAAGCCCATCGATATCGCGCCCTCCATCGGATTGAAGCCGCCGGCCGGAACGGGCCCGCCGTTGGAGCCGGTGCCGATGGTCTGCTCGACCCAGACGAACTTGTCGTGCTTGCCGCCGTCGATGTCCTGCCACATCTGGAAGAAGCGGTGCACGGGATCGCCGGTGTAGGCGGCGTAGGGCACGTATTTCGAGATCTGATAGGGGCCGTTGGGCAGATTGGTGGGGAAGCGGGTGTCGAGCACGTTCTGCGGCAGGCCGATGCCGTAGGTGGTGTAGGGCTGCGGCAGCGTGGCGTAGGCGCCGGTCGAGGCGGTCTCGGCGTTGTAGCGCACCTCGTCGCGGCCGATACGCTGCTCGGCCTTCTTGAACTGCGGACCCGGCGTGCCGTCCTCGTTGACGATGCCCTTGCTCAGGAGGTTGTCGATGCTCTGGCCGGCCTTCGGCTTGTAGGTGCCGAACAGATTGTCGAAGGTGTGATTCTCGCCGACGACAATGATGACGTGCTCGATCGGCGTCGCGGTCGCCGCGCCGGCGAAGGCCGGCATGATGTTGGTCGCGGTGAAGAGCACGGACGTGGCAAGGCAAAGCGCCTTGAACCGCCCTGTGGACAGTTTCATGGGTGTCTCCAAATGGCAAAAGCTGAAGCGTGACGAAGTGTCGCGAGGATCCTCCCCGCCCTTATCGTGTCCGCACATTTCCGTGGGTTGTCAGTCGTGCGTCGGTTTGATGAAACCAATGCGACACGGCGTGCTTCACGATCGCTGTTGCGACGCAGTCGCAATCTGAAGAGGCGCGAAGGTAATAAGGGATGTCATTGGCGCGACGACGTATGCTGACCGCAAAACGCAGTGACGCGGTCGCGCCTGACCGCGTTGCGTCGTCAGGCAATGAAGCAGGCGGCCTAATTCAGCTCAGTTCCGAGGGGCCGCCCGATGGTGGCTTCAACAGGCTGTAGCGCCCGACCACGCGCGCGACCTTCTTCTTGGTCCCGTAGATCATCAGCCCGAGATAGCGCAACGCGTCGGGATCGGTCGCGCGCACCAGGCGCTGGAATTCGGTGTAGTCCGTGGTCTGTTGACCCTGGACGGGAAAATCCACCACATCGAGGCCAGCGGCGACGGCCTTGCCGCGCAGGGCAGGAAGCTCGTCGGCGGGCGCGCCGAGCACGGGAATGCCGATCGGAATCAGCCCGGGATGTTCGCCGCCCAAGGCGTCCACCAGCGCCTCGCCCGCGAGATGCGGCTGGCGTTTTCCCATGGTCAGCGCCAGGACGGCGGCGGCATTGGCCGCGTGCCCGATCGGCAGCGCCTGGTCGATCACGGCCACGCAGCGCATCGGCTCGTGCGGCTCGGTTGTCATGCGCAGGTTCCCGTGGCAAAGTTGCTGATATACGAGTTGCTCGTATACGAGGTAATTTACTCGCATGCAAGATAGATAGCTTGTATACAAGCAAATGAGGCGGCCGACCCGCGAATGCGGCAAGGAGGATGCGTGGAACGACTTGAGGACTGCATCAGCTTCCTGATCGGCAAGGCGCAGCAGCAGGTGGCCAAGGCCTCGCGCGACGCGCTGGCGCCGTTTGGCGTGACACCGGTCCAGTTCGCGATCCTGAAGGTGCTCTGGGAGCAGGATGGATTGAACGGCGCCGAGCTCGGCGCGCGGATCGTGCTCGACAGCGCCACCATGACCGGGCTCATCGACCGGATGGAGGCCGCAGGTCTCTTGGAGCGTCGCGCCGATCCCGGCGGCGACCGGCGGATGAGCCGGGTATATTTAAGCAAAAAGGGCGCGCAGCTCGAGGCGCCCTGTGACGCAGCGATGGACCGGGTCAACAAGCAGATCGTGGCCATGCTGGGTAAGGAGCGCGCCTCCCGGCTCTGGCGCGACCTGGAGAGGCTCGGCGGGGTCGCAGGTCCGGACCGCAACGCCCGCAGCCCGGCCGCGCCACCGCGATCAAGGTGACGGACGAAGCCTTTGTCCGCAGGGGGCAGCCGGCGGCGAGCCGTCGCCGGCCAGTGACCGAGCTATTGCCCAGGCGTTGAGCATATGTTCTCATGTCCGGATGCGGACTTTCGAGCCAGAGCTGATCATCTTCGACTGCGACGGCGTGCTCGTCGACAGCGAGCTGTTGAGCTGCCAGTCGCTTGCCGATGGACTTGCTGTGGCGGGCATTGCACTCAGCCTGGACGAGGCGCTCAAGCTGTTTCTGGGGCGCAGCACCAAGGCGGTGCTTGAACACTATCGCAGCCTCGGTCGCGAATTGCCCGAAAGCTTCCTCGCCGATTTGAAGCAGAGGGTGCGCGACAGCTTCAGCGCCTCACTTCAACCCATCCCCGGCATCGCCGCGCTGTTGTCGACGCTCACAGTGCCGTGCTGCGTCGCCTCCTCCAGCGATCTCGATCGCATCAAATTCTCACTGCAGTTCACTGGGCTGATCGATCATTTCGGCGATCGCCTCTACAGCGCCGAGATGGTCGCGCGCGGCAAGCCGGCGCCGGATCTGTTTCTGTTGGCCGCGGACCGGATGGGCATACCGCCCGCGCGTACGCTCGTCGTCGAAGACAGCGTCAGCGGCGTGATGGCCGCCAAGGCGGCCGGCATGACTGCCTGGGGATTTACCGGCGGCAGCCATTATCACGGCCGCGACGGCCATGGCATATTGCAGGCTGCAGGCGCGGATCGTGTGTTCGACTGCATGCGGGATTTTTCAGGGGATCTTTGAGCGGCGCCATGGCGGCCAACGACAGCGACAAGTCCCGTCTCGACGACGCCGCGCGCGCCGGCTGGCTCTATTTCATCGCCGGTCACACCCAGGATGAGATCGCCAGGATGCTGCAGGTGTCGCGTGCCTCGGCGCAGCGGCTGGTCTCGCTGTGTCTTGCCGAGCGTCTCATCACCTTCCGGCTCGAACATCCGATTGCCTCCTGTATGGAGCTTTCCGCGCAGCTCAAGAGCCGCTTTGATCTCGTGCATTGCGAGGTGGTGCCGACCGATCCGGCGGCGCCGTCCTCTGCCGCGGGGATTGCCGAGCGTTGCGCCAATCTGCTGGAACTGACGCTCCGGGCGGAGACGCCTGTGATCATCGCGCTCGGCACCGGCCGCGCGGTGCGCGCCGCCGTCGAGCGGGTCTCGCCGGTCGATCGGCCTGAACATCAGATCGTGTCGCTGGTCGGCAACATCCTGGCCGACGGCTCGGCCAGCTTCTTCGATACGGTCGGCCGGCTCGCCGACCGCACCGGCGCGCGGCATTATCCGATGCCGCTGCCGTTTCTGATGGACTCGCAGGACGAGCGCGACCGCATGGTGCGGATCGATGCGATCACGAAGGTGAAGGCGGTGGCCGACAAGGCCGACCTGAAGCTGATCGGCATCGGCCAGATGGATCAGAAGGCGCAGATGCATGTCGACGGCTTCGTCACCCGCGAGGAGCTCTACGAGATGATGCGGCTGGGCGCGGTCGGCGAGATCACCGGCTGGGCCTATGATGCCAAGGGGCGGCTGATCAAGGGTGGCACCAACCGCAGGCTCACCAGCATTCCGCCCGATGTGCCGGCGAAAGCGATGACAATCGCCGCCGCGCTCGGACCGGCCAAGCTCCCCGCCATCCGCGCCGCGCTTGCCGGGCGCCTGATCAATGGCCTGATCACCGACGAAGCCACCGGGCGCGCGATCCTGGCCTGACAGCTTCGCTCATTCTGCTCTGAACGCGTTTGCGAAGTCTCTCTCGCGCGTGCGCACTGCCGCGCCGCACAACTCGAAGGCGTGGCCGCCGGCTTGACAAAGCCCTGTCCCTGTAGTGAACATCAGCTCAACGCGTGAGCATATGTTCAAAACACGCGGGCAGAGGGAGGATGCTGTGAGGGACGTTCCTGTAAGGGAAAGCGTGAAGACCAGCTTCACTGCGACACGAGTTCTGGGCGCTCTGCTGGGCGCCGCGGCGTTGTTCGTTGCAATGCCGGCCAAGGCCGAGACCACCCTGACCATCGCCACGGTCAACAATGGCGACATGATCCGGATGCAGGGGCTCACGAGCGAATTCACCAAGGCCAATCCCGACATCTCGGTCAAATGGGTCACGCTGGAAGAGAACGTGCTGCGCCAGCGCGTCACCACCGACATCGCCACCAAGGGCGGCCAGTTCGATATCCTGACCATCGGCACCTATGAGGTGCCGATCTGGGCCAAGAAGAACTGGCTGGTGCCGCTCGACAAGCTTCCCGCCGATTACGATACCGGCGATCTGCTGCCGAAGATCAAGGACGCGGTCTCCGTGGACGGCAAGCTCTACGCCGCGCCATTCTATGGCGAGAGCTCGATGGTGATGTATCGCACCGACCTGTTCGAGAAGGCCGGGCTGAAGATGCCGGAGAGCCCGACCTGGGACTTCGTGATCGACGCGGCCAAGAAGCTGACCGACAAGCAGGCCGGCGTGTTCGGCATCTGCCTGCGCGGCAAGGCGGGCTGGGGCGAGAACATGGCGTTCCTGACCGCGATGTCCAATTCCTACGGCGCGCGCTGGTTCGACGAGAAGTGGGAGCCGCAGTTCAACACGCCGGAATGGAAGAAGACGCTGTCGACCTATGTCGACCTGATGAAGGAGGCCGGTCCTCCCGGTGCCAGCTCGAACGGCTTCAACGAGAATCTGGCGCTGTTCAACGCCGGCAAATGCGCGATGTGGATCGACGCCACGGTGGCTGCGTCCTTCGTCACCAACCCGAAGGACTCCAAGGTCGCCGACAAGGTCGGCTTCGCGATGGCGCCGAACACGGGCCTCGGCAAGAACGCCAACTGGCTCTGGGCCTGGAATCTGGCGATCCCCGCCGGTTCCAAGAAGGTCGATGCGGCCGAGAAGTTCATCGCCTGGGCGACCAGCAAGGACTACACCAAGCTCGTCGCCGCGAAGGAAGGCTGGGCCAATGTGCCACCGGGCACCCGGACCTCGCTGTACCAGAATCCGGACTATCTGAAGGTCGCTCCGTTCGCCAAGCCGACGCTGGCCTCGATCGATGCGGCGGACCCGAACCATCCGACCGTCAAGCCGGTGCCGTATGTCGGCGTGCAATATGCGGCGATCCCTGAATTTCAGGGGATCGGGACTGCCGTCGGTCAGCAGTTCTCGGCGGCGCTCGCCGGTTCGACCTCGGTGGATGCCGCGCTCGCGGCGGCTCAGTCCTCGACCGAACGAGAGATGAAGCGCGCGGGCTACATCAAGTAATGCGCGCCACGACGTCGGCTCAGTAAATCTCCTCCCGAGCCGATACCTGGCGGCCATCTCTTGTACAGCTTGGGATGGCCGCCCTTTCAATCTCGTCATCGCGGATGCGGTGCACTCCCTCTCCTCCGAGAGGAATGCGTCAGGTGGGCAAGCGAAGCATGCGCACCATTGCATGGAGCTCATCAAGCGTGAGGGGCACGGCGCTTTGCGCCTTTGCCCACCCGACAAGCTGAAATCGCAGCTGCAGACCGACTTCACCATATTGAGTTCTGGAGCAACGCATGGCCACCAGACAGACGCAATTTTTGGCCCGCGCGCTGTTGTCGCCGGCGGTGCTGCTCCTGTTCATCTGGATGATCGTGCCGCTTGCGCTCACGATCTACTTCTCGACCCTGCATTACAGCCTGCTCGATCCGGGGTCGGAGAGCTTTGTTGGGCTCGATAACTATACCTACTTCCTCACCGACCCCGCTTTCCTTGCCTCGTTGCAGAACACGCTGGTGCTGGTCGGTTCGGTGCTGGCGCTGACGATCGGGCTCGGCATTCCCCTGGCGGTCCTGCTCGACCAGCCGGTCGTGGGGCGCAACTTCGTCCGGCTGATGGTGATCGCGCCGTTCTTCGTGATGCCGACCGTCAGCGCGCTGGTCTGGAAGAACCTGCTGATGCATCCGGTCTCCGGCCTGTTCGCGTGGATCGCGACCTCGCTCGGGCTGACCCCGATCGACTGGTTCACCGACGCGCCGCTGCTTGCCATCATCTTCATCGTCGCCTGGCAGTGGCTGCCGTTTGCGACCCTGATCCTGTTGACCGCGCTGCAATCGCTCGACGAGGAGCAGAAGGAGGCGGCCGAGATGGACGGTGCCAGCGCGACGTCGCGCTTCATCTATCTGACGCTGCCGCATCTGGCGCGACCGATCACGGTCGTCATCCTGATCGAGACGATCTTCCTGCTCACCGTGTTTGCCGAGATCTTCGTCACCACCGGCGGCGGGCCCGGCTTGCAGACCACCAACATCGCCTTCCTGGTCTATTCGCAGGCGCTGATCCAGTTCGACGTCGGCAGCGCCTCGGCAGGCGGCCTGGTCGCGGTCGTCATCGCCAACATCGTCGCCTTCTTCCTGGTGCGGATCGTCGGCCGCAATCTGGAGGCCTGAGCAGATGGCACGGAAAGTCACCGCACGTCACGTTGCGATCTCGACCCTGGCCGCCTGGCTGGTCGGCTTCCTGATCTTCTTCCCGATCCTGTGGATGGTGCTCGCGAGCTTCAAGACCGAGCTGGAAGCGTTTGCGACGCCGCCGTCGTTCCTGTTCTTCCACTGGACCACCGAGAACTACGCGACCGTGCAGGAGCGCAGCGACTATCTGCATCACGCGCTCAATTCGATCATTATCGCCGGCGGCTCGACCCTGATTGCGCTGTTGATCGCCATTCCCGCGGCCTGGTCGATGGCGTTCTCGCCGACCAAGCGCACCAAGGACGTCCTGCTCTGGATGCTCTCGACCAAGATGATGCCGCCGGTCGGCGTGCTGGTCCCGATCTATCTCATCTACAAGAATGCCGGGCTGCTCGACACGCGCGCGGGGCTGATCTTCATTCTGTGCCTCGGCAATCTGCCGATCGTGATCTGGATGCTGTTCACCTACTTCAAGGAAATCCCGAAGGACATCCTGGAAGCCGCCCGCATGGACGGCGCCACGGTCGGGCGCGAGCTGATCTATGTGTTGACGCCGATGGCGATCCCGGGGCTTGCCTCGACCTTGCTGCTCAACCTGATTCTCGCCTGGAACGAGGCGTTCTGGACCTTGAACCTGTCGACCCTCGACGCCGCGCCGCTGACCACCTTCATCGCCTCCTATTCGAGCCCGGAAGGCCTGTTCTGGGCGCGGCTGTCGGCCGCTTCCACGCTTGCGATCGCGCCGATCATGATCATCGGCTGGTTCAGCCAGAAACAGCTCGTGCGCGGGCTGACCTTCGGCGCAGTGAAATAACGAAAGGCCGGATCATGGGACGGATCACGTTGGAAGGGGTGCAGAAATCGTTCGGGCCGGTCCACATCATCAAGGGCGCGGATCTCGACATCGCGGACGGCTCGTTCGTCGTCTTCGTCGGTCCGTCCGGCTGCGGCAAGACCACGCTGCTGAGGCTGATCGCCGGGCTCGAAGACGTTTCGGACGGCAAGATCCTGATCGACGGCAAGAACGTGGTGAACGTGCCGCCGGCCAAGCGTGGACTGTCCATGGTGTTCCAGTCCTACGCGCTCTATCCGCATATGAGCGTGCGCGGCAATATCGCCTTCGGCCTGAAGATGGCGGGGCTGCCGAAGGACGAGATCAACCGCAAGGTCGAGGCGGCGGCGGCCACCTTGAACCTGACGCCCTATCTCGACCGCAAGCCGCGCGAGCTCTCGGGCGGCCAGCGCCAGCGCGTGGCGATCGGCCGCGCCATCGTGCGCGAGCCAAAGGCGTTCCTGTTCGACGAGCCGTTGTCCAATCTCGATGCCGCGTTGCGCGTGCAGATGCGGCTCGAGGTGACGCGGCTGCAGAAGCAGCTCGGCACCACCGCAATCTATGTCACCCATGACCAGGTCGAGGCCATGACCATGGCGGACAAGATCGTGGTGCTCAACGGCGGCAAGATCGAGCAGTACGGCTCGCCGATCGAGCTTTATCAGAAACCGGCCAATCTCTTTGTGGCGGGCTTCATCGGCTCGCCGAAGATGAACTTCATCACCGGACCAGACGCTGCGCAGCGGGGCGCCGCGACCATCGGCGTGCGGCCGGAGCATCTCAACATCGTCGGAGACGGGCAGGGCTGGCCCGGCAAGGTCATGGTGGCCGAGCATCTCGGCAGCGACACCTTCCTTTATGTCGATACGGGCGCGGTCGGCACGCTCACTGTGCGCTGCGCCGGCGAAAAGGGCGTCCAGCCCGGTGATCAGATCGCGCTGCAGCCCGACCCCAACCGGATCTACCGGTTCGATGGCAGCGGCAACGCGATTGCTGCGTGAGAGGTGACGTCCCCTTCGGGCGTCAGTGACAAAGACGGACGACGACCATGTATCTGGAAAAATTCAAGCTCAACGGACAGATCGCGCTGGTGACAGGCGGCGGGCAGGGCATCGGGCTCGCCTGCGTCGAGGCTCTGGCGGAAGCCGGCGCCAAGGTCGTCATCGCCGACCGCGATCCGAAGCTTGCGGCCGCGGGGCAGGCCGAGATGAAGGGCAAGGGTCTCGACACCGAGACCGTGATCATGGACGTCACGGATTCCGCGCGCGTCACCGAGGTCGCGGACGAACTAGCGGCGCGGTTCGGCAAAATCGACATCCTCGTCAACAACGCCGGCATCGCCCGCAGCGAGACGCCGGCGGAGACCGTCACCGACGAACACTGGCTCAACGTGATCGACGTGAACCTCAACGGCACGTTCTGGTGCTGTCGCGCCTTCGGCAAGCACATGCTGGCGGCGAAATCCGGCAACATCGTCAATATCGGCTCAATGTCCGGCTTCATCGTCAACAAGCCGCAGGAGCAATGCTTCTACAACGCCTCCAAGGCTGCAGTGCACCATCTGACCAAGTCGCTGGCGGCCGAATGGGGCGCGCGGGGCGTGCGGGTCAACGCGGTGGCGCCGACTTATATCGAGACGCCGCTGAACGCCTTCGTGAAGACCAATCCGCGCATGTATGACGCTTGGATCGGCGGCACGCCGATGGCGCGGATGGGCCGGGTCGACGAGATCGCGTCGGTCGTCTTGTTCCTCGCCTCGGAGGCGGCGAGCCTGATGACCGGCAGTGTCGTGGTGGTCGATGGCGGCTACACTTGCTGGTAAGCTCACGTCAAATCATTGACGGGAGTGAAACATGCGTCAGGCCTTTATCGGCGTCGATGTCGGAACGTCGAGCACGCGGGCGGGGATCTTCGACGAAGCCGGCAACCTGATCGCATCGGCACGGCACCCGATCCAGACCTGGTACGAGGCGGGCGATATCGTCGAGCAGTCGTCCGACGATATCTGGAACGCCTGCTGCACCGCAGTACGAGCGGCGATGGCGGAAGCCGCCATCGCGCCTGACATGGTCAAGGGCATCGGCTTCGATGCGACCTGCTCGCTGGTCAACCTCGACCGGACCGGGCAACCGCTCACCGTCAGCACGTCCGGCGATGTCAGGCGCAACGTCATCGTGTGGATGGATCACCGCGCCATCCCCGAGGCGCGCGCCATCAACGCAGCAGGCCATGAGGTGCTGCGCTATGTCGGCGGGGTGATCTCGCCGGAGATGGAGATGCCGAAGCTGCTGTGGCTGAAGCGGCATCTGAGGGCGAGCTTCGATGCGGCCGGCCATTTCTTCGATCTCGCCGATTTCCTCACCTTTCGGGCGACCGGCTCACTGGCGCGCTCCATGTGTACGGTCACCTGCAAGTGGAACTACCTCGCCCATGAGCGGCGCTGGAGCGCCGATTTTTTCCAGCGCATCGGCCTGCAGGATTTCGTCGCCGAGAATTATGCGCGGATCGGCACCGAGATCGTCGCGCCGGGCACTCCGTTGGGTTCGGGCTTGTCGCAGGCCGCGGCGCAGGATCTCGGCCTCGTTGCAGGGACACCGGTTGGCGCGGCCTTGATCGACGCCCACGCCGGCGGCGTCGGGGCGATCGGCGGCCGCGATGCTGATGGCGTGGAGGTCAATGTCTGCGAGCGGCTGGCCTACATCATGGGAACGTCGGCCTGCATCATGGCGACCACGGTCGAGCCGTCCTTCGTGCCTGGCGTCTGGGGACCTTATTATCAGGGCATGGTGCCGGGGTTCTGGCTCAACGAGGGTGGTCAATCCGCGGCGGGTGCGGCGATCGATCATCTGCTTCGCTCGCATCCGTCCTATGGGGAGGCCAGCGCGGCTGCGCGCAGCCAGGGCGTCGACGTCATCGAATATCTCGAACGCCGGATCATGGCGCGGGTGAATGGCGCTGGCGCGGCCGCGTTCCTCGCGCGCGACATTCATATCCTCCCCGAATTTCTCGGCAATCGCTCGCCCTATGCCGATCCGGATTCGCGCGCCGTGATCGCCGGCCTCGACCTCGATGCCGATATCGCTGCGATGGAGCGGCTGTTCGTCGCCGGCCTCTGCGGCCTCGCTTATGGCCTCGCCGATGTCATCGACGCCTTCGCGGCCAACAAGGTGACGAGCCGCATTGTGGTGATGGCGGGCGGGGCCTCGCGCAGTCCGCTGGTGCGTCAGATCATGGCCGATACCACGGGGCTCGCGGTAGCGCTGCCGCGGACACAGGAGCCGGTGCTGCTGGGCGCGGCCATGCTCGGCGCAGTGGCGAGCGGCGCCTATCGCTCGATCGGCGAGACGATGGCGGCGATGTCGGCGTTGGGGCGGCGGAGCGATCCGACCGATCCGACGCTTGCGGCTTTTCATCGCCGGAAACGCGAGGTCCACGCGCTGTTGCGTCGGCTCGACCGTGACAGCCGCGCGCTGATGCGCGACATTGTGACGGAGGGGCGGGCATGATCATAAGCTGCGGCGATGCGCTGATCGACTTCGTGCCGGCGACAACCGCCGATGGGCGCGCGGCGTTGCGGCCGGTGGTCGGCGGCTCCTGCCTGAACGTCGCGGTGGGCCTGGCGCGGCTGGAGGTGCCGACCGGCTTCGTCGGCGGCATCTCGACCGACCTGTTCGGCCGCATGATCGCGCAACATGCGGAAGCCTCTGGCGTCGACCTGCGCTACGCCACCCGGAGCGCGGACCAGACCACGCTGGCCTTCGTGCAGCATATTGCCGGCGAGGCGCAATACGCGTTCTACGATGCCGAGACGGCAGCGCAGAAATGGAGCTATCGGCAAGGCGGCATCCCGTTCGACACGATCGAGGCCGTCCATGTCGGTTCGACCACCCTGGTCCATGATCAGGGCGCGGCCGAGACAACCGCGCTGATCGAGGCGGCCCGTCATCACGCGACGATCTCCTTCGATCCGAACTGCCGGCCGAACCTGGTGACGAACAAGGTGGCCTACGCAGCACGCATGGATGCGTTCGCGGGCCGCGCCGACATGATCAAGATGTCGGATGTCGACTTCGACTACCTCCATGGCGGGGACGATTATGCCGCGCGCGCTGCGGCGCTTCTGACCGGGAGCCCTCATCTTTTTGTCGTGACCCGCGGCCCCAAGGGGGCGCTGGCGTGGCACCGCAGCGCCGGCGCGGTCGAGGTCGCAGCCCCTGCGATCGAGGTCGTCGATACGATCGGGGCCGGCGACAGCTTCCAGGCCGGCCTGCTGTTTGCGCTGCGCGAGCTGGGCCGGATCAGGCGGGACGACGTGGCCGGGCTCAGCGCGGCCGAGCTGCGCCGGGCGCTCTCCTTCGCCGTCGCCTGTGCCGCGGTGACCTGCACCCGCCCCGGAGCCGACCCGCCTCGCCGCGATGAAATGTCCGCTACCTGGAATGGCCTCGCCTGAGAGGGGGCCATTGCGTTACGCTTTGGGAACTGGTTGGCTGTTCCTCCGTCATATTAAGGGTGGCAGCGACCGCCTAGAATACCGGCTCACAGCCGGCGACATGATCGCGCGTTGCTGATCAAACAGGGAGGAACAACATGGCACCCGCCGGAACCGAGCCGCTGTCGCGCCACGCGCTTGCGTTCGTGCTGGCCGGAGGACGCGGCAGCCGGCTGCTTGAGCTGACCGACCGCCGTGCCAAGCCGGCGGTCTATTTCGGCGGCAAGTCGCGCATCATCGATTTCGCGCTGTCGAACGCGGTCAATTCCGGTATCCGCCGCATCGCGGTGGCGACGCAATACAAGGCGCACAGCCTGATCCGCCACCTGCAGATGGGCTGGAATTTCTTCCGCCCCGAACGCAACGAGAGCTTCGACATTTTGCCCGCGAGCCAGCGTGTGTCCGAGACCATGTGGTATGTCGGCACGGCCGACGCGGTCTATCAGAACATCGACATCCTCGAGAGCTACAATTCCAAATACATCGTCGTGCTGGCCGGCGATCACGTCTACAAGATGGATTACGAGCTGATGCTTCAGCAGCATGTCGACCAGCGCGCCGACGTCACTGTCGGCTGCCTGGAGACCCCGCGCGCGGAATCCTCGGGCTTCGGCATCATCCATATGAACGAGGATGAGACCATCCGCGACTTTATCGAGAAGCCGGCCGATCCGCCGCCGATCCCGGGCAAGCCGGACTCATCGCTCGCCAGCATGGGCATCTATGTCTTCGATGCGAAATTCCTGTTCGACGAGCTGAAGCGCGACGCCGCCGATCCCAATTCGAACCACGATTTCGGCCGCGATATCATCCCCTATATCGTCAAGAACGGCCGCGCGGTGGCGCATCAGTTCACGCGCTCCTGCGTCCGGACCGAGCATGATCCGCGCAGCTACTGGCGCGACGTCGGCACGGTCGACGCCTATTGGGCCGCCAATCTGGACCTCACGGACGTGACGCCCGAGCTCGATCTTTATGACCGCTCCTGGCCGATCTGGACCTATTCCGAGATCACGCCGCCGGCGAAATTCGTGCACGACGAGGATGGCCGCCGCGGCGAGGCGACCTGCTCGCTGGTGTCGGGTGGCTGCATCGTCTCCGGCGCGAACGTGCAGCGTTCGCTGCTGTTCACCGGCGTGCACCTGCATTCCTATTCCAAACTCCACAATGCGGTGCTGCTGCCCTACGTCAATGTCGGCCGCCATGCGCAGTTGAAGAACGTGGTGGTTGATCGCGGCGTGCAGATTCCCGAAGGGCTGGTGGTCGGCGAGGATCCCGAATTCGACGCCAAGCGCTTCCGCACCACGCCGAGCGGCGTCACCCTCATCACCCAGCCGATGATCGACGGGCTCAATCGATGAGTCCCATGCGTGTGCTGTCGGTCACGTCGGAGATCTATCCGATTGTGAAGACCGGCGGGCTTGCCGATGTCGCAGGGGCGCTGCCGATTGCGCTCAAGACCGAAGGCATCGAGGTCCGCTCCCTGGTGCCGGGCTATCCTGCCGTGATGAAGGCGCTGGCGGAAGTCAGCGAGATCTGCTCGCTGCCGAATTTCTTCGGCGGCAATGCGCGGCTGGTCGGCGGCTCGCATGGCGAGCTCGATCTGTTCGTGCTCGATGCGCCGCATCTCTACGCGCGCGAAGGTAACCCCTATCTCGGCGCTGATGGCAAGGATTGGCCGGACAACGCCTTCCGGTTTGCCGCGCTGGCACGTGCTGCATTCTATATCGGGCTCGGCACCGTGCCGGGCTTTGTGCCGGATGTGGTCCACGGCCATGACTGGCAGGCCGGGCTGATGCCGGCCTATCTGCTCTACAGCCACCAGCCGCACCCGGTCACGGTGATGACCGTGCACAACATGGCGTTCCAGGGCCGCTTTCCGCGCGAGCTGCTTGGGCCGCTCGGCCTGCCGCCGGAATCGTTCTCGATCTATGGCGTCGAATATTACGGCGATATCAGCTTCCTCAAGGCCGGCATTCAGTTCGCCGACCGCATCACCACGGTGTCGCCGACCTACGCGGTCGAAATCCAGAGCGACGATTACGGCATGGGCCTTGCCGGCCTGTTGCGCCAGCGCGCGAGTGATCTCTCGGGGATCCTGAATGGGATCGACACCGCGGTATGGGATCCTGCGAACGACGCTGCGATCGCCTCGCCCTATGGAGTCGACTGCCTGGAACTGCGGGCGCCGAACAAGGCAGCGCTGCAGCAGCGCATGGGATTGCGAGCGTCGCCGGATGCATTCCTGCTCGGTGTGGTCAGCCGGCTGTCGTGGCAGAAGGGGCTCGATCTGTTGCTGACCTGTCTGCCGACCTTCGCCAGCGGGGGCATGCAGCTGGCGATGCTCGGCGACGGCGATGCCGATCTGCGCGACGGCTTCTCGGCGGCTGCAGCTGCCGATCCCGGCCATATTGGCGTCGTGACCGGCTATGACGAGAAGCTGGCGCATTTGATCCAGGCCGGCTGCGACGCGCTTGTCGTGCCGTCGCGGTTCGAGCCGTGCGGGCTGACCCAGCTCTGTGCGCTCCGCTATGGCGCGATCCCGATCGTGGCCGGGGTCGGCGGCCTGGCGGACACCGTGCGCGACGAGAGCGAGGCGGGCAGTGATGCGACCGGCTTCACCTTCAGCCCGGTCACGGCCGAAAATCTCGACCATGCGATCCGGCGGGCCGCGGCGGCGTTCTTCGCCTCGCGCAGCAACGCCTCGAACTGGCCGCGCATGCAGCTCAACGGCATGCTGACCGACGTCTCATGGCGGCATCGCGCCGGCAGATATGCCGAGCTCTACCGGAGCCTCCTCGCGCAGCGCGGCGGCTGATCACGGCCGAAACTTCTCAGATCTTCAAGGGGCGACGCGCCGTCTCCGGCGTCGCGATCACGGCGAGTGCGCTGATCAGCGACAGCGCGATGATGTAGAGCGAGATCGGCCAGGAGGCGCCGGCCCAGACCAGCAGCGCGGTCGCGATGACAGGCGAGAAGCCGCCGCTGAGCGCGGCCGCCACATTGGCGCCGAGCGAGGCGCCGCTATAGCGCACGCGCGTGCCGAACAGCTCCGGCATGAAAGCGGCCTTCGGCCCGAACAGCAGCGCATGCGTCATCGTCATCGTGACGATCATCGTGATCGTGATGATGGTCGTGTCCCTGGTGTCGAGCAGCCAGAACAGCGGAAAGGCGAGCACGACGGTGGTCAGCGCGCCGGTCAGATACAGCGCCCTGCGTCCGTAGAGGTCGGACAGCCAACCTGCCAGGGGCAGCGTGATGAACTCGACCAGGGCAGCATAGACGACCGCGTTGAGCACGATCTCGCGCGGCAGCGCCAGCTTGCTGGTGGAATAGGTGATCACGAACACGGTCAGCAGATAGGCAAGGCCGACCTCGGAAACCGTGACGCCGACGGCGAGCAGAAAGCTCCACCAGTCGCGCCTGATCACCTCGATGACCGGCTGCGCGACCCGCTCGTCGCGCTCCACCAGCTCCTGGAAGGCGGGCGTCTCGGCCAGCCTGAAACGGACGAACAGGCCGACCGCGACCATCAGGATGCTTGCCAGGAACGGCACCCGCCAGCCCCAGCTCAGGAAGCTCGCCTCGGGAAGCGCGCTCATCGCACTGAAGATCGCGGTGGAGGCCGCGACACCAGCCGGAAATCCGACCTGCACCAGGCTGCCCCAGAAGCCGCGGCGATCGCCGGCATGTTCGGCGACCATGGTGACAGCGCCACTCCATTCTCCGCCGAGCCCGATCCCCTGGATGAAGCGCAACGCGACCAGCAGGATCGGCGCCCAGATGCCGATCTGCTGATAGGTCGGCAGGCAGCCGATCAGGAACGTGCCGGCGCCCATGATGAGCAAGGTTGCCATCAGCATGGTCTTGCGGCCGAGCCGGTCGCCGAAATGGCCGATGATCGCACCGCCGATCGGCCGGGCGACGAAGCCCACGGCATAGGTGCCGAACGCCGCGATCGTGCCGATCAGCGGATCGAAGGCCGGGAAGAACAGCTTGTTGAACACCAGCGCTGCGGCGATGCCGTAGATCAGGAAATCGTACCACTCGATCGCGGTGCCGAGCACGCTGGCACTCACGACATGGGCGATCGGCGAAGCTGGTCTGCGGTCGGAAATCGTTTCGGCCATCATGCTCATCATGCAATCCCTTTCGCGGCAATTCGCCCTGTGCGACGTCCGCTCAAAACGTCAGGCTCTCAACCGAGGTGCTCAATGCCTATCAAGCTACCGTTTCGTGCGCCTGCAGACCAGCACGTCGTATCGGCAGTCCACCGCAAACAGGGGAGCATGCTTGCAATGTTGCCGCTGTAACACGATTGTCGTCAGGGATTTTCGATCAAAGCTGCCGCGAGGTTCATCGATTTGCGAGGACTCTGACGTCACGTAGTTCGTGAGACCGCGTTGCCGGGAGGAGCACGAACTTCGGAGAGTGGGTACGAGCCGCGACGGCTTCGCCGCCTCTGCCGCGCTCAGCCGCATGGGAGTCCGTGCTCGATCCGTTGAAAGCGCACCGGCGCGATCGCCGCGGCCTGTTCCCACCAGTCGACCACCCGCTCGTCGAGCGCGCTCCCGCCACGTCCCTGGCCGGGAAAGATCGCGATGCGCCGGATCGCTTCGGCCTGGTAGCCCTTGTCCAGTCGCCTGATTTTGATCACGGTGCCTTCACGCGACGGAGCGGTGAGCGGCAGCAGCAGCCGTCCGCCGGGGCGGAGCCCGCTGATCCATGCCGCATGTGGCTGCGTAAACCCAGCATGGACGATGATGACGTCGGCCTTGGCCCCGATATCTTGGGTGCCGTCGCCGCAGACGATCTCGACGTTCGGATAGCTGCGCAGATTGGCCCTCGCGCGCTCGGCAAATGCCGGGTCGTACTCGATGGCGCGGACCTTGCCCTTGGGGCCTACGATCTCCGAGAGGATCGCGGAGTAGTAGCCAAGACCGCAGCCGATCTGAACGACGCGCTCACCTTCCACAATATCGAGCACGTCGACGAAATGCGCCCACAGGCTCGGCAATCCCGTGTCCAGGCGCCGCCGTGCATCGATCGCCACGAGCACATTGTCGTAAAGATGGATTGGATCGGCACTCTCGGTCTTGGTGTAGTTGCGGGAAAACTCGCTCTTGATCCGCCAGGGACCTTTGCGGAGGAAGTGTTCCCGCGGCACGGCTTCCAGGGCCGCCAGCAGCCGCGAGGAGGCAATCTGCTCCCGGCCCGCAATGCGGGCGACATAGTGCCGGCGCGCGTCGGCGAGCTCGCTCAGTCGGTCGCCTCGCCCCATGGCTGATCCTTGCTGTCCAGACCGAGCTCATCCATCAATTGGATCGCGTCCATCATGTCGACCACCTCGAACCCTTCGCTGAATTTGCGGCAGACCGGCAGAATCAGCTCTGCGGCCTGCTGCTGCCGTCCGGTGTCGCGCAGCAGCCGGGCGAGGCTGACGGAGCTGCGCAGCTCCCAAGACAGTGCGTTCTGCTCGCGGGCCACCTCGAGCGACTGGCCAAACAACTCCTCGGCATCTGGCGCCGCCGTCACACCACCCTGCATCAAGGTGATGTCGCCCTGCAGGCGATAGATTTCGGCGAGAAAGAAATGATCGCCGGTGCGCCTGGCGATGGCGAGCGCACCGTCCAGCGCGCGGAGCGCCGCTTCGGGCAGTCCGGCCCGGACATAGGCGTTGGCAAGCATGCTTCTGAACCAGCAGCTGGCGAGCCAGGAATCCGTTCCCTCATAGGCATCCAGGCCGGTCTGCAACTGTTTCAGTCCATCGTCGATCTCGCCGAGCTCGGCCGCGGCCCAGCCTTTGAGAATGCTGGCCTGATATTTGTAGTGCAGGAAGCCGTGTTCGGATGAGATCATGAAGGCGCGTTCGGCGTGCCGCATGGTGCCCTCCACGTCGCGAAGGTGCTGGCACAGATAGGCGCCGAACTCGCAGGCGAAGGCCAAGGTGAAGGGATGGCGGAGCGTGCTGGCGATCGAAATCGCCCGCTCGCTATATTTGCGCGCCATGTCGGGATGGCCGAGGAACCACAGGAGATAGCCGAGATAGGACAGCGACACGACGCCGGAATCGATGCCATGGCGCTCGCGCAGATCGTCGTAGAGATCGGTGCCGTAAAGATTGATGCAGCGCTGCAGATGGTGATGCGATGCCGTGAAACGGCCGCGATACAGCATGGTCATCGCGATCGCCCGGTGCGCCTCGATCAGATATTCCTTGCTCTGATGCGCACGCTGCCGGGTCTGGTTGGCACGGTCCTGCCTGGCGAATTTCAGAAGCTCGACGCTGAGATCGTGGCTCTTCCTCAGATCGGCGCGGATGAAGTGGCAGACCCAGAGCCCGCGTATTGCCGCGAACACCTTGGCGTCATCGTCGAGGCGCTGGCCGAGCTCGAGCGCGCGGGCGAAATTCTCCTCGACCTCCTGCACGGCGTAACCTTTGGCGGCAATCAGCGCGGTGCCGAGCGCAAGCCGGAGCTCGAGCTCCATCTCGTCGCAGCCGCGCATGTGCGGATTGCCCTGGACCACTCCCAGTCCGCGCCGCAGATGGCCGATCGCCTCGAGATTGGCGCCGGCTTGCGCCGCCTGCCTGCCAGCCTTGAGCCAGAAGCCCGCCGCCGGTTCGCTCTGGCCGGATTCGGTGAGGTGATAGGCGAGCAGCTCCGGCTCCCGCTCGGTCTTTTCGGGGTACTGGCCCGCCAGTACCTGCGCGATCCTTGCATGCAGCTTGCGCCGGTCGCTGTGCAGCAGGCTGGCATGCGCGGCATTCTGGATCATCACGTGCTTGAAGGTGTAGGTCGCCTCAGGCAGGTAGCCGCGACAGACGATCAGTCCGGCCTCTTCGAGATGGTTGAGCGCCGCTTCGATATGGTCGGGCGTCGCGTCGGCGACCGCACGCAGGATCTTGTAGGAGAACTCCCGCCCGATGGTGGCGCCGACCTGCGCGATCTTCTTGAACGGTCCGGTGCGGTCGATGCGCGCCATCAGCGAGTCCGTCAGCGTTGCCGGGATCGCCAGCTGCCGCCACGGGCCTGCAAACACGTAGCGGCCCTGCTTCTCGGTCAGCAGGTTGGATTCGATCACCGCCTTGGTCAGTTCCTCCAGGAACAGCGGCACGCCATCGGTCTTGACGATGATCTCTTCGATCACTTCGCGGGGCAGCTCGGTGCGGCCGGCGACCCGTTCGACCAAGGTGGTCCGCAGCTCGCGGTTGAGCCGGCTCAAGGTCAGCATCGCGATGTGATGGTCGGCTTTCCAGCTTGGCTGAAATTCCGGACGGCTGGTGATCACGATGAGAATGCGGGTGTTCTGGACCTTCTCGACCAGAAGATCGAGCACCTCGAGCGACGACGGGTCGATCCAGTGCACGTCTTCAAAGCCGACCAGCAGCGGCCGATCACTGGCGAGGCCGGTCAGGTGGTTGACCAGAGCCAGCACCATCGCGTCCTTCTGCTGTTGCGGCGAGAGGCCGAGCGGAGCATAGCGGTCCGCGGTCGGAATCGACAGCAGAGCCGCGAACAGCGGTGCCACGCGCTCCGCATCGCCCTTGGCTGCGGCGACCGCCGCCTCGAGACCCGACAGGGACGGCGCCTCTGCACTATCATAGTCAAGACCGAGCGCGAATTTGAGCTGCTCGACAAACGGGTGAAACGGGGTGCTCGCATAATAAGGCGAGCACTGGAACGATACGTGCCCGTGCGGCTCGCCCGCCACCCGCTCGCGGATTTCCTGCACGATCCGCGATTTTCCGATGCCGGGATCGCCGGACAGCAGCACGACCTGGCCCTTGCCCTCACTGGCCTGCAGCCAGCGGCCCATCAGCAAGGCAAGCTCCTCATCGCGGTTCACGAGGCGGGTCAGGCGCGGCCCCATCGCCGCGAAGCGGGTCTCGACGCGGGACGGGCGGACCACGCGCCACGCCTGCACCTTTTCGGAGATTCCTTTGAGCGCGTGGGCGCCGAGATCCTGGTAGTCGAACTTGCCTTTCAGCAGGGCCTGGGTTGACGGCGCGATGACGACGCCGTTGGTCGGTGCCAGCCCCTGCAGCCGCGCGGCTAGATTCAGCGTCTCGCCGACGGCGGAGTCGCGCTCCTCGGTGCTCTGGCCGATGAGGTCGCCGACCACGGCGAGCCCCGTCGCAATGCCGATGCGCACCGCCGGCGTGTGACTCGGCTGGCCAGCGGGCTCCTCCTCTCGCGCCATCGACAGTGTGCGAACGATCTCGAGGCCGGCCCGCACGGCACGCTCGGCGTCATCCTCATGCGCGTTCGGGTAACCGAAATAGACCAGAATGCCGTCGCCGACATAGCGCGCCGCAAAGCCTTCGAAGCTGCGGACCACATGTACGCAGGTCTCGCGGAAGCCCGTGATGATCTCACGCACGTCCTCCGGATCGAACTGTTCGGACAGCGACGTCGAATCCACCATGTCGCAGAACATGACGGTGAGCTGCCGCCGCTCGGCCAGCACGGTCGTGCGCGGCGCCGCCGCCCTGGAGTCGTTCCGAGTCTCGGCGGCGGCCGCGCGCAAGGGAGCCGCTGCGCGGTGCAGCCGCTTGCGATCGCCGAGCGGGACGCCAAGCTCGGCAAGATCGCTTTCGGTCAGATCTGGTATGACGTCGAGATCGATGCGATGGAGGACAAAGAGATCGTGATATTGGCCAAGTCCGAAGTTATCGAGCCAACGCTTCAAACTATCCCCTCGTCCGGGGCTCAGCTCTTCTTTCGGCATAACAACCTATCTGGCTCAAGTATCGTCGCAAACGTATCGTCTCCGCATTATCTGACAAATTGGGGACTCCACTCTACGTTGGACTAGACACTTTCCTAAACGTCAAAAACAATAGCGTACCCTTTCAGAAAAGGCACGAAATTGCCAGACATTCAATTTCATCCGTCCCCAGGATCGGAGTCCGGCGACACGCCGTTGTTTTCGAGCATTGGAGCTCTTCTGCAATATCATGCAGCAATGAGTCCCGATCGTGCGGCGATTCTGGGGTCGACGGGAGCGGCCGTCAGCTATGCCGAACTCTGGACACTGACGTCTGACGTCATGCGCGATCTGCGCGGACTGGGTCTCGGCTCTGCCGACCGGCTCGCGGTCGTGCTGCCGCGCGGCCCTGAGAACGCGATGGTCCTGGTTGCCGTTGCTACAGCCGCGGTCTGCGTTCCCGTCAATCCAGATTTCACGGCCGACGAGCTGCTACGCTATTTCGCCGATCTCAGGCTTTCCGCCCTGGTGACGCGAGCGGATATGGCCTCCGTCAGCCGCGGCGTCGCGCACACGCTGGGGATTCCGGTCATTGACATTGCGCCGGCGGGCCGTGTCGGTTTTGTATTGTCCGGGCGTCCGATCCGGGCCGCGATGGCGGCGGGTGCGGCTGCGGCCGAGGATGACGCTTTCATTTTGTTGACATCGGGCACGGCTTCGCGGCCGAAACTGGTTCCGTTGACCCACGACAACATCTGTCGTTCGGCCTATAATGCAGGAGCGGTGTTGCGGCTGACAGGCGAGGATCGCCTGCTCAATGTGCTGCCTTTGTTCCATGCGCATGGCCTGATCTCGGGCGTGCTGACCGCGCTGAGCGCCGGATCGAGCGTGATCTGCACGCCTGGCTTCGATCCGCAAAGCTTCCTTGCTTGCCTGCGCGCGCTGAAGCCGAGCTGGTACACGGCGGTGCCGGCGATCCACCGGGCGCTGCTCTCTGCGGCCGAGCGCGAGCCGGAATCCGTTCGGGATTGTTCACTGCGCGTCATCCGCTCGGCATCATCCTCGCTGGCACCGGCGGTCCTGGAGGGATTGGAGGCGCTGTTCGGTGTGCCTGTCGTCGAGACCTACGGCATGACCGAGGGCGCATCACAGATCGCGGCCAATCCGCTGGAGCTGCGCAAGGTCGGGTCGGTCGGACGATCTGCCGGTCCGGAAATTGCGATCATGGATGAGCAGGGCCGGACGCTTCCGGCGGGGCAGCGCGGCGAGATCATGCTGCGCGGACCGACAATGACGCGCGGATATTGCGATGATCCTGCCGCGACCGCCGCCGCGTTTCGCGATGGCTGGTTCAGGACCGGCGATCTCGGCTATCTCGATGCGGACGGATATCTCTTCATCGTTGGCCGGATCAAGGAGATCATCAATCGCGGCGGGCAGAAGGTCTCACCGGAAGAGGTCGAGCAGGCTCTGCTCCGTCACCCCGCGGTTCTGGAAGTTGCCGCTTTCGCCATGCCGCATGCGCGGCTTGGTGAGGCGGTCGCCGCGGCGATCGTGCCGAAGCCAGGTGCAACGGTCGATGCGGACCAGTTGCGGCAGTTCGCTGGTACGCAACTCGCCGGATATAAAGTGCCAAGCGTGATCCATTTTGCGGCGGCGCTGCCGAAAGGGGCGAGCGGCAAGCTCAAGCGGAGTGTCCTGGCAGGGACATTTGCGGCGCCGGCTCCGGCCGCGCGCCTAGTGGGCTCTGCGACACCGCGGACGAAGGAGGAGACGCAACTCGCCGCCATCTGGGCCGGCCTGCTCGAATGCGGCGAGCTCGGCGTCGATCAGGATGTGTTTGCGCTCGGTGCCGACTCCATTCTGGTGACGCAATTCCTGTCGCGCGTACGCGACCAGCTCCGGGCCAGTCTTTCATTTCAGGATGTGTTCGACGCGCGGACCGTGGCCGCGCTCGCGACGCGCCTGCGGACGGGCGGGCGAGGGCGCGATGTTGCCGCGCCCCGCTGGCGCGTGCCAGTCCGCGATGAGGCCGCAGCACCGCTATCCTTCCAGCAGCAGCGAATCCGCTTTCTGAGCAATCTCGATCCGACCGGCTGCCACTATAACGTCGTGGAAGCGGTGCGGCTCAAAGGTCCACTCGACTGTGCGGCGCTTCAGGCCAGCATCGCCGACATCAGCGCGCGCCATGAGACGCTGCGCAGCACGTTCTCCGAGCGGCGCGGTCGCCCGGTTCAGATCGTGCAGCCTGCGCCGGCACAGCTGCAGCACGTCGACTGCGGTGGCACCTCGCTGGCCGACCGCGACGGCGTGCTGCACAACGACGTGTTGCACATCATGCGACGGCGCGTCGATCTTGCGCAGGAGCCGCCATTTCAAGCCTGGCTGTTTCGTTTCGATGAGAACGATCACGGGCTGGTGGTCGGCATCCATCATGTGGCAACCGACGGCTGGTCCCAGCGTCTGTTCTGGGACGAGCTCAGAGCGTACTACGCGTCCCGTCGCGGTCTTACGTCTGAGAATGGTCTCGCGTCCGAAAATCTTGCGCCGCCTGCGATTCAATATCGCCAGTTCGTTGCCTGGCAGCAGAGCTGGCTGCGCACGCGCGCGGCCAAGCAGCAGCTGGCCTATTGGCATGCGCAGCTTGACGGCATGACGATGTTGCCGCTGCGGACCGATCGTCCGCGCCCCGCGCAGTCGAGCGGGCAGGGCGCCCGCCATCATCTGATTGTCCCGCAAGCTTTGTCGGAGCGGATCCGCGCGTTCTGCCGTGAGCAGGGTGTGACGCCGTTCATGACATTGCTCGCCGCCTTCCAGTGCCTTCTCTATCGCCTCACCGGTCATGTGGATGTGGCCGTCGGCTCCCTGATCGCCAACCGCAACCAGGTCGAGATCGAGCGGTTGATCGGCATGTTCGCCAACACGATCGTGCTGCGAACCGACCTGTCGGGCGATCCAAGCTTCCGTGAGCTGCTCACCCGTGTGCGCGGGGTCACGATCGACGCCTACCGCAACCAGGATCTGCCGATCGAGGAGGTGCTGCGGACCTCGTCGCGGTTGCGGAGCCAGGATGCGGCGCCGCTGTTTCGCGTCATGTTCATTCTGCAGAATGCCACGACCACCGCGCCGACGTTGCCCGGCCTGTCGGTCGAACTCCTCGATGTCGATCCCGGCATTTCGCGCTTCGATCTGACGCTCGAGCTCAACGATGCCGGGGAAACCTATTCGGGCTTTCTCGAATACAGCACCGATCTGTTCGAAGCCGACACGATCGCGCGGATGGCTGCGCAGCTCGACACACTGCTTCAGGCCATTCTCGACGCTCCCGGTGCGCCGATCGCGCAGCTGCAGATGCTACCTGCATCGGAGCGATGTGAAGTCCTGGAGCGCACGGCGGGGCCACGGATCGATCTCGCAGCCCAAAGCGATCCGCCGGCGCGCCTCGCGGCTCAGGCCGCGCACCATCCGGAGGCCTTCGCACTGTCGGACGGTCGGCGGCAGCTCAGCTATCGCGAGCTCGAGGCAGCGAGCATCGCGATAGCCGATCGGCTCGCCAGCGAAGGCATTGGGCCGGACGTGGTGGTCGCCCTATGGAGCGCGCGCACGCTGAACCTGATTGCAGCGATGCTGGGTGTGCACCGCGCCGGCGCGGCTTTCCTCTGTCTCGATCCTGCGCAGCCCGCGGCGCGTCTTGCGCATATGCTCAAGGATAGCGGCGTAGCCTTCATCCTGGCGTCGCGCGACGAGGCCGCGGCGCTGCAGCCTGTGATGGATCAACTTGCCATCGCGGCCCGGCCATGCGTTGCGGCCATCGAGGACTTGGCCGCGAGGCCGCCGTCGGATCGCGCTCCGCTGCCGAGCCGTGCGATGGCCAGTCTTGCCTACGTCATCTACACCTCGGGCTCGTCTGGCCAGCCGAAAGGGACCTTGATCGAGCGGCGCGGGCTCGCAAACCATTTGGGATCGCTGATCGCGGCGTTTGGCCTGGAGTCTGGTGACGTGATCGCGCAGACCGCGCCACAGAGTTTCGTCATCGCGGTGTGGCAATGCTTGGCCGGGCTGATGGCCGGCGCCCGCGTTCATGTCTGCGCCACCGAGGTGATGAGGGATCCCGCTCTGCTCGCGCAGGAGGTCGAGGCGCAGGGCATCACCGTGCTCCAGATCGTGCCGTCGTTGCTTCGCGCACTGCTCGAGCGAGCCGAGGAGCAGGCGGTGGCGCGCGCGCTGTCCGGCCTGCGCATCGTGATCGCGACGGGCGAGCCGCTCACCGCCGATCTTTGCCGCAGCTGGTTTGCGCGCTTTCCCAAGATTCCGCTGGTGAATGCCTACGGCGCCTCGGAATGCTCCGACGATGTCACCTTGCATCGCATGATGTCTGCGCCGGAGCCCGGCGGCGCCGTGCCGATCGGCCGGCCGCTGCCGAACACGCAGCTCTACGTGCTGGACGGGCAATTTCAGCCCGTGCCGATCGGCGTGATCGGAGAAATCTGTGTCGGCGGTGCCGGTGTCGCCCGCGGCTATCTCAATGATCCCGTGCGGACGGCAGAACGCTTCATGCCGGATCCGTTCTCGGGCGATTCCGGTGCGCGGCTCTACCGCACCGGCGATCTCGGCCGCCAGCGGGCGGACGGCACCTTCGAATGCCTCGGTCGCATCGATCGCCAAGTGAAGATCCTCGGTCAGAGGATCGAGCTGCAGGAGGTCGAGCAGGTCCTGCTCGACCATCCGCTGGTGCGTCAGGCGATCGTCGAGCCGCATGGCGGAGCGGACCGCGACGTCAGGCTGATCGCGCACATCGTGGCCGCTTCTGAAAGCCGCTTGACCGCGAGCGAGCTGCGCAGCTTCGTCAAGGTGAAGCTGCCTGGCTACATGATTCCGGCGGCTTTCCTGTTTCTCGATTCCATGCCGCTGAATGCCCATGGCAAGCTGGATCGCGCGGCGTTGCGGGCGCGGCCGATCGCAGATGTCCCGGAAGGCCCGGCGCCGATTGCGCCGCGTCACGCGACCGAGAAGCTCGTTTGCGAGATCTGGGCCGAGCTGCTCAAGCGGCGCAGCGTCAGTGCGACCGACAATTTCTTCGAGCTCGGCGGGCATTCTTTGCTGGCCGGCCAGGTCATGGCTCGGATCGCCGGCGCCTTGCAGCTGTCGCTCCCGATGAAGGTCCTGTTCGAGGCGCCGACTGTGACGGCGTTTGCGCAGCGGATCGATCAGGCTCGCGCCGAGAAGGGCCAGTCGCCGACACTGCCCACTCGGTCATTCCCAGAGGATTTGGGGCCGCAGATATCGATGGCGCAGGCGCAGATGATCAGAATGGAGCGCGCGCTTCCGGGCTTGCCGCAGTTCAACCTGCCGTTCGCGTTTCGGCTTCGCGGGCGGATGGACGTCGACGCGCTCGCGCGCGGTCTCGCCGAGGTGGTGCGCCGTCACGATGCCCTGCGCACCGGCTTCGGTTGGAGCGACGACGAGCCTCAGGCCACACTCATGGCTGCCGATCAGGTGCGGGGACTGCTGTCCGTGGAGGATCTCGCCGATGGCTCGGCAGAGGCAGACGACACTGCGAGTCAGCGGCTGCGGCTGAACGCCGCCAAGCTGATGGCACAGCAGGAGGCCTGGACCCCATTCGCCGTCGGCCAGGCGCCGCTGCTGCGCGCGCGGCTGTTGCGGCTCGGAGCCGATGATCATGTGCTGCTGTTGACCTTCCATCACGCGGTCGTCGATGGCTGGTCGATCGGACTCGTGCTGGAGGAGATCACGCAGGCCTATTTGTCGGTGCCGGCGCATGAGCCGCGCGTCCCGCTGGCGCCGGCCTTCGCCGATCTCGCCCGGCAGCAGCGTGCATGGTGCGCAAGCCGTGAGGCCGCCGCGCAGCTACGCGAATGGCGCGAGGCGCTGCGCGGCGCAACGCCGATGTTCGGCCGCGACAAGGGCGGCGCCGCGGCGCGGCCTGGCGCGCGCACGAGCCATGAAGCCGTCCAGCTGACGCGGAGCCTGATCAAACCGCTGGAGGCGTTCGCCAGAACACAGAACGGGACGCTTTTCATGGGCCTGTTGACCGCGCTCAATGCATTGCTCCTGATGCGGACCGGGCGGCAGGACATCTGCATCGCCACCTCCATGGCCAATCGTGTGCAGCCAGGGGCGGAGCGCGTGGTCGGTCCGCTGGAAAACACGGTGATCATCCGTACCCGGCTCACGCCCGAACTGTCGTTTGCAGCGGCGTTCGGTCGGGTGCGCCACGCCGTGCTCGATGCCCATGCCGGGCAGGAGTTGCCGTTCCAAGTTCTGGCCGAGCGCCTGGCGGAAGAGGAGGGCATCGATCCCGCGGGGTTGATCCAGGTCTATTGCACCTTGCAAAATCCGCTGCGGCAACCGCTGAAACTTGCTGATGTCGCGGTGAAGCCGTTCGGGGATATTTTCCGCGAAGGCCAGCCGGTGCTACCCGTCAATCAGACTTGGCTCAGTCTGATGCTCAAGGAGCGGCCGTCGGGCATCACGGGGACGCTTGGCTACAAGGCCGATCTGTTCGAGGCCGGCACGATGGTGCAGTGGGTCGCGGATTTCTGCGCCATCCTCGAGAATGCAGCGGCGGGACCCCAGACGTCATTGGCACGCTTGCTCGCCCGCCGGGCGGCATGACCGGTTCGTGAAGACGAACCGGGACGCGCGCCTGTGAGTCCCGCGCAATCGATCTTGATTGTTCGCTTGCGTCGGGCAAGAGTGCGCGCCGTTGCAACCGGCAACCACGAGCCGAAGGAAAGAGGTTACTATGGGCTTTGTCAAATATATTGATTTCAGTGCCCTGTCCGACGAGGAACGGGAAGCCTTGCAGAAATTGTTGGAAGCTCAAAAAGAGGACCTGATGGACGCTCTGAAGAACGCCAATCAGGGCCTGGCCGCCCTGAAGAAGGGGGCCAAGAAGGGCGGCAAGAAGGCCAAGTCCAAGAAGAAGAAATAAGCCTGGGTCGCGCGGGCGTTTCATGCGTCAACGCGCTGATCCGGGGCCGCTAGTGTCCTGAGTCCGAAGTTCGCTTCAGTTGCTCAGCGATCTCGCAAGCGAACTTCGGAATCAAAGGACACTGGAAGTTCTTTCTTCTGGCGCCGTTTGGTTCCGAAATTCGGTTGACGCGCCTGAACCGTGATACTGAAGCAGATTTTCGAACCGTCCCACTGGATCGCGCTCATCACTTTTCCGAAATTCGTGACTTCGGACGTTCGCAAGACAGCGTCTTGTCGCCATACATGCGAACGCTAAGTTACGAATGTCATAGAAGGTGCTGGCGCGAGGGCCCATGGCTAAAAGGACGGTTGAACAGACGCGGACTGAACTAGCTGGGACTGAGCCAAGTTGGACTGAACAGACGTCCAGCGCGCAGGCCAGGGCTTTCGATCTTCTCATCCGCGGCGGCACGGTCATCGACGGCACCAAGGCGCCGCGCTTCGCGGCAGATGTCGGCATCTGCGACGGACGGATTGCCGCCATCGGCGATCTCGCTGGCAAGCCGGCGGCGCGGACGATTGAGGCTGACGGTAAGATCGTCGCTCCGGGCTTCATCGACTCCCATACCCATGATGACGGCGCGGTGCTGCTCGACCCGCAGATGGTCTGCAAGATCTCGCAGGGCGTGACCACGGTCGTCACCGGCAATTGCGGTGTCAGCATTGCGCCACTCAAGCCGGGGACGTCCCGACCGATGCCGCTAGGCTTGCTCGCCTCCGGCGACGGCCGGAACACCGAGTTCGCCACCTTTGCCGAATACATCAGTGCGCTGCGCGCCACGCCGGCCTCGGTCAACGTGGCGCCGATGGCAGGACACACGGCGCTGCGCGCCTCCGTCATGAGCGATCTCGATCGCGCGGCCACGGATGCAGAAATCGCCGAGATGCGCACACTCGTGCAGGAGGCGCTGGATGCAGGCGCCTTGGGCGTCTCGACCGGGACCTATTATCCGCCCGCGGAAGCCGCGCCGACTGATGAGATCATCGAGGTCTGCCGTCCTTTGACCGGAACAGGCGCGGTGTATGCGACGCATATGCGCAACGAGGCGGACCGCTGTGCCGAGTCGCTCGAAGAGAGCTTTGCCATCGGCCGGGCGCTCGACGTGGCGGTCGTGATCTCGCATCACAAGCTGGCCGGGCCGGCGAATTTCGGCAAGTCCAAGTTCACGCTGCCCATGCTCCGCGGCGCCATGCAATGCCAATGCGTCGCGCTGGACTGCTATCCCTACAATGCTTCATCGACGATGCTGCACACTGATCCCGCCAAGTTGCAGGTGAAGGTGGTCGTTGCCGCCTCGAAGCCACATCCCGAAATGGCCGGGCGCGATCTTGCCGACATCGCCGTCGAATGGGGCGTCGATCGGCTGGAGGCCGCGAAGCGGCTGCAGCCGGCCTCGGCGATCTACTTCTCGATGGATGAAGCCGACGTGCAGAACATCCTGGCGTTCGAGCCGACCATGATCGGCTCCGACGGCCTGCCGTTCGGCGAACGGCCGCATCCGCGGCTGTGGGGTACGTTCCCGCGCGTGCTCGGTTATTACTGCCGCGAGCTCGAGCTGTTCCCGCTGGAGACCGCGGTCTGGAAGATGAGCGGACTGACCGCGAAGAATTTCGGGATCAAGCAGCGCGGCACGATCGCGATCGGCAACCACGCCGATCTCACCATCTTCGATGCCGCGACCGTCCGTGACACCGCGACCTATGACGCGCCCTGCGTGCCGGCGGCCGGCATCGAGGCAGTGATCGTCAACGGCGCCCTGACCTGGTGGCAGGGCGCGCACCAGGGCGCCACCGCCGGGCAGGTGATCACCCGCGCCGCGCCGGGAAGCTCCGCGTCTCTTTAGCGGCTGCGACGAACTCAGCGCGGCGGCGCCGTCGAGCCACGCACGATCAGGCTCGGCGGCAGCACGATGTGCATGCGCTTGGCGGCGGGATCTGCAATGCGTGCAAGCAACAGCTTTGCCGCGGCTTCGCCCATCTCGCGCTGCGCGATGCGCACCGTGGTCAGCGGCGGCGCGACCATATCGACAAAGGGCATGTCGTTATGCCCGACCACCGAGATGTCGCGCGGGCACTCAAGCCCGCGCGCGGCGAGCGCGTCATAGACACCGAGCGCCAACAGGTCGTTGGCCGCGACGATCGCGGTCGGCCGCGTCTTGCGGTCGAGCAGTTGCAGCGCTGCCCGGCGTCCGGCCTCACGCGTATAGGTCTCGGCTGTTTCGATCATGATGCCTGGCGATGGCAGCCCCGCATCCTTCGCTGCCGCTTCGAACCCGGCCCGGCGTTGGGCGCCGGTCGAGACGCTCGAGGGTCCTGCGATGTGGGCGATGCGCCGATGACCGAGACCAACAAGATGTTCGACTGCGAGCCGCATGCCGGTTTCGTCGTCGCTCGCAGCCGACGGCAGCCGCGCGCCGGCATCGACGCGATTGACCAGGACGACCGGGAGCGCCGCATCCAGACAATGTCTCACGATTGCGTCGCGCAAGCCGACCGTGCCAAGCACGAGCCCGTCGACCCCGCGCGCGATCAATCGGTCGACGAACTCCTGCTGCGAGCCATCAGTGCCGATGTCGACGACGATCGTCGCATAGCCGCTCGCATTGAGCTGCTCGGCGATGCCGGAGAGGATCGGTGGAAAACCGGGGTCGGCGATGTCAGGCGCCAGTACCCCGATCAGCCCGCTGCGGCCGGTGCGCAGGCCTTGCGCCGCCGTGTTCAGCCGATAGCCGAGCGCATTGGCGGCGGCGTGGATGCGCCGCGCGACCTCATCCGCGACGAGATGCTTCATGGCAGGACTGAGGGCGCGCGACACCGTCGACGGGTGCACGCCGCAGCGTTCGGCGATGTCCTTGATGGTCGGCCGCGATGTGCCGGCATGTGCTGCGCGCCTTCGTGCCGATGTCACCGGGTTCCGTTTCATATGCGTGTCTTCATGTCGCAACGCAGCGACGTTTGTCTCGCCCGTCGCCTTGACAGGCTTCGGCCACCTGCAATAAACCCCGTGTTGCAATCGATTGCAAGCCGGAGATCCGCACATGGCCGCCAACGCGCTCAAGCCGCATCTCGTCAGCCCCGAACATCTCGATCCGCATTGGCGCTGGGGTCGTGCGATTCCCTCGCACGGTCACGTCTCGGTGGATTTCGAGCGTCGCGTCGATTTCGACCGGCTGCGCCGCTACCGGCTGGCGCGGGCGCGGGCGGCGCTGAAGGCCTCCGGCTGCGGCGCGCTCTTGCTGTTTGACGTCAACAACATCCGTTACGTCTCCGGCACCAAGATCGGCGAATGGGAGCGCGATAAGCTCTGCCGCTTTGCGCTGCTGGCAGGCGACGGCGAGCCGATCGTGTGGGATTTCGGCTCGGCGGCCGTGCACCACCGCATCTATTGCGACTGGCTGGCTCCGGACAATTGCCGCGCTGGCATGCTCGGCATGCGCGGCACCGTGCCGCCCGCGGTCGGGTTGATGAAGGCGCACGCCGAAGAGGTGATGAGCCTGCTGCGCTCCGCCGGCGTCGCCGACATGCCGGTCGGCGTGGACCTCGCGGAGACCGCGATGTTCTTCGAGCTGCAGAAGGCCGGCATGAAGGTGGTCGACGGTCAGCAGGTGATGCTGGACGCGCGCGAGATCAAGAATATCGACGAGATCATGCTATTGAACCAGGCTGCCGCCATGGTCGACGGCGTCTATCATTCGATCTACGAGCATCTGAAACCCGGCGTGCGCGAGAACGACATCGTCGCGCTCGCCAACAAGATGCTCTATGAGATGGGTTCCGACGACGTCGAGGCGATCAACGCCATCTCGGGCGAGCGCTGCAATCCGCATCCGCACAATTTCACCGATCGCATCCTGCGCCCCGGCGACCAGGCCTTCTTCGACATCCTGCAATCCTATCAGGGCTACCGCACCTGCTATTACCGCACCTTCAATGTCGGCCGCGCCACGCCGGTGCAGCACGACGCCTATAAGCGCTGCCGCGAATGGCTCGACAACGCGATCGCGCTGATCAAGCCGGGGGTCTCGACCGACACGGTCGCAAAGGTCTGGCCCAAGGCGGAGGAGTTCGGCTTCCCTTCGGAGATGGCCGCGTTCGGCCTGCAATTCGGCCATGGCCTGGGGCTTGCGCTGCACGAGCGTCCGATCATCTCGCGGCTGGTCTCGCTGGAAAACCCGATGGAGATCAAGACCGGCATGGTGTTTGCGCTGGAGACCTATTGCCCCGCGGCCGACGGCTACTCCGCGGCGCGCATCGAGGAGGAGGTCGTGGTCACCGACAAGGGTTGCCAGGTGATCACGCTGTTCCCGGCGGAAGAGCTGCCGATCGCCAACCGCTACTGAGCCTATAACATAACGGAGAGTCAGATGACGGCGACGCACACGCTCGGCTGGATCGGCATGGGCCGTATGGGCTTTCCGATGGCCGAACGGCTGTTGAAGGCCGGTCACAAGGTGTCGATCTGGAACCGCACCCGCGCCAAGGCCGAGCCACTGGCCGCCAAGGGGGGTGTCATCGTCGATCGGCCGAGCGATCTTGCCGGATGCGACATCGTGTTCTCGATGGTCTCGACCGGCAAGGATCTCGAGCAGGTCTATTTCGGCGAGCACGGCCTGGTCGCGGCGAGCTCCGGCGCGCTCCCGAAGATCCTGGTCGACTGCTCCTCGATTGGCGTCGAGCAATCGGAGGCCATCGCAGCAAGGCTGAAGGCGCTTGGTTGCGAGTTCGTGCGCGCGCCGGTCTCGGGCAACGGCAAATGCGTCAAGGCCGGCAAGCTGTCCTCGGTGGTGTCGGGGTCGAAGGCAGCGTTCGATCAGATCGAGCCGTATCTCGCCAAGATCGCGGCCTCGGGCGTCTCGTATGTGGGTGAAGGCGAGCTCGCGCGCATCTGCAAGATCGCCCACAACGTCTTCCTCGGCGTCGTGATCCAGAACCTCGCCGAGATCACCATTCTTGCACAGAAGGCCGGCGTGCCGCGCCACGCCTTTCTCGACTTCATGAATGCGAGCGTGATGGGCTCGGTGTTCACGAAGTACAAGAGCAATGCGCTGGTCAATCTCGACTGGACCACCACCTTCACGCCGACGCTGCTGCGCAAGGATCTCGATCTCGGTCTCGCGGCGGCGCGTCAGCTCGACGTCGCAATGCCGGTGACGGCGGCGACCCGCGAGGCGCTGCAGGCCCATGTCGGTGCAGCCAGCCTGCAGCCTGATCCCGCCGGTTATCTGGACAAGGATTTCGCGGCGCTGCTGGAGACCGTGGCGCTTGCCGCGGGGATCAAGCTGAGCTCCGAAAACGTGCCGATGCCGACGGGGCTGGAGACGGAGGGATAGTCGAGATCTATCCGCTCGCCAATGTCCGCCAGCGCGTGTCGCGCGCCGATGGGCGGCGATGCAGCCGCGCGTCCAGCACGATGCGTGCCTGGGCGAGTTCGCCGCTGCGGATCAGCGCCAGGATGTAGGTATCCTCGATCACCTCGCGCTGGGCGTGGCTGCCGCCGATCCTGGCGAGATCGCCGATGACGGGCTTGAGCTGGTCGACGCAGTCGCGCCAATTGCTGTCGGCGAACGCACGTAGGGCGCGTACCATGTGCGGAACGATGCGACCGGCCGGGAGCTTGCCCTCGGCCAGCCGCCGCTCCACCGCCGCGAGGCGTCCCTTGAGTGCGGCCTTGTCATGGACAGCCGCAGCGACCATCACCAGATGCATCTCGGCGAAGGCCAGGCTCGAGCCCGTGAAGCGGTGGTTCGCATAGGCTGCTACGTCGGTCCAGGCGTTGGGCGGCACGGGGTAGCCCTCAGCGACGAGCCGCCACAGCAGCGAGGCGCAGTCGGAGAGTGCGTTGAGCGGCGGCGCCGATTCCATCGTCGGCCGCAGCACATCGGTGTACACCGCAAACGCCTGCGCGGCATCGCCCCGGTCGAGCGCACCGAGCGCCTGGTGCCAGCGGATGTGGCCGTGCAGCATGCCGCTTCGATCGTAGTCGCCGATCCAGTCGGTTACGAGCGCGTCGGCCTCATCGACCGAGCCATCCTCGAACATCGCATGCAACAGCGCGTGCACCGCGTAGGCGTTGTGCCGGCGCAGCGCAAAGGCACGTGTGGTGATATCGCGTCCCTTCGCCAATTCGCCGGCCTCGGTCAGCGCCCAGCCGTGGTTCGACATGAACCACCAGTCCTCGCCATAGGCGGCAGCAAATCTGTCGCACAGCTCGCGCCGGGCGGCGTCATGGTCGGCACGGCCGGAGAAGGCCAGCAGCCCGAACGCTCCCAGCGGCAGCGCCATCACCATCGCGTCGCGCGGCCAGCTCTCAAGATGCGACAGCGTCGCGGTCAACGCCTCAGCGCTGCGGCCTTCGATGGCGAGCGAGAGCGTCGCGACATGGCTCTGCTCACGTGCGGTACCGCGCCGTTTGACCAGCTCGCGCGCGCGCCCGATCGTCTGCAGGGCAGGCTCGCGCTGCTGATAGATGGCGTGGATACGAGCACGCGCGGCATGCGCCAGCGCGAGATCGGGATCGCGGGCGATGGCGCGTTCGAACGCCTCCACGGCGCCCGGCCAGAACGCCAGCAGCAGATCGACGCCGTCGCGATAGGCCTGCGCCGCCTCCGGCGAGTCGGTCGATAATGGTAGTCCGTACCGGTCCTGCTCCACGGCACTCACCCCACAAGCGGCCGGCGGCCCTCGATCGGATAGGCCGGATCGTTGTAGCCGGGTGTCGAGGCATGGCCGGTCGTGACGAGGCGGTCGATCAGCGCCTCGTCATCGGCGGCAAAGGGATAGTCGAGCGCGCGGATGTAGTCGTCCCATTGGGGCTCGGTGCGGGGGCCGGCAATCACCGAGCTCACGAAGGAGGAATTCAGCACCCAGGCCACCGCGAATTGCCCGGCGGTGAAGCCCTTGGCTTCGGCGTGATGCTTGATCTCCTGCGCGAGCCGCAACGATTCCGGCCGCCACTCGGTCTGCATCATCCTGGCGTCGTTGCGTCCGGCGCGGCTGTCCTTGTCGGGCGCTGCATCGGGACTGTATTTGCCGGTGAGCACGCCACGCGCCAGCGGGCTGTAAGGCACCACGCCCAGGCCATAATAGCCGCACGCCGGCAGATGCTCGACCTCGGGCATCCGGTTCATCGCATTGTAATAGGGCTGGCTGACCACCGGACGGTCGATGCCGATGTCATCGCAGATGTTGCAGATCTCGGCGACGCGCCAGGCGCGATAATTGGACACCCCGAAATAGCGGATCTTGCCGGCCCGCATGAGGTCGCCGATGGCGCGCACGGTTTCCTCGAGTGGCGTCGCATGGTCTTCCTTGTGCAGGTAGTAGATGTCGATGTGATCGGTGCCGAGCCGCTCCAGACTCTTATCAGCGGCCTGCAGCACCCAGCGCCGCGATAGCCCGGCGCGGTTCGGATCATCGCCCATCGGGTTGGCGAGCTTGGTGGCGAGAATCCAGCTGTCGCGATGGTGCGCGATGGCGCGTCCGACCACCTGCTCGGATAGGCCCTTGTTGTAGGCGTCCGCGGTGTCGATGAAGTTGATGCCGGCCTCATGCGCTTTGGCAATGATGCGCGCCGAAATCGCCTCGTCGGTCGGACCACCGAACATCATCGTGCCCAGGCAGATCGGCGATACTTTCAGGCCGCTGCGGCCGAGCTGGCGATAATTCATGGGATGCCTCGTGATGGGTGGACGCTGAATTTCATGGTGTCATTCCGGGCAAGGACCGAGCCCGGAATCTCGAGGTTCCGGGTTCGATGCTTCGCATCGCCCCGGAACGACGTTGTAGCTCATTCGCTCTTCAAGATCTTGAACACGCCTGATGCCATTGCGATCACGCGGTTCTCGACCTTCACCTCGGTCGTGATGAAGATCAGGCTCCGCGTCGTGCGCACCACATGCGGCCGAGAGACCAGGGTCTCGCCGATCTTGCCGGCCTCGACGAAATGGGTGTCGAACTGGACTGTGGCCATATGCGGCTTGCCCGAGACGTGGCGGGCGGTCATGCCGCAGCTCCGGTCGGCCAGCGTCATGATCACGCCGCCTTGCACCAGGCCGCGGCGATTGTGATGCTTGTCCTCGGCGACCAGCGCATATTCGTTGACCCCGTCGACCTGGCGTTGCCACAGCGGGCCGATCAGGTGCAGGAAGCCCGAGGTGTCGACGATCTCCCAGCCGTCGGACGTCATCCTGGTCGCGACTTTCTGAGCCATTGGCGGCAGTTCCCTCCACATCCGACTTGCGGCGACGGAACTCATCACCGGCCGGCTTTGCAGCGTCAAGCCGTCACGGGGTGCTGACCGGCCTCGGCCTGGAAGTCGCCGCGGTTTTGGCTACAACCAAGCCATGCATCACCATCCGATTCGCACCACCCTGAGGTTCGTTGCAGGTGTCCTCTCGCTTGCAGGGCCGATGCTTGCAGCTGAGCCGGCCGTGCGGGCACCGAGGGCCGTCGCGGCGATGGCGCAAGCCGCTTCACCGGAGGCGATCGCCGAGTATCGTCGCAAGCTCGCGGAATACCAGGAGGCGCGCGCCGCATTCGAACAGCAGGCCGGCGCCTATTGGAAGCTGATCGCCGATAAGCGCCGCACCCGCAACGCCAAGCGGCGCGACCGCCAGCCGATCATGCTCGACGACTACGTCCTGGAGCAGCCGCCGGTTTACGATGGACCGAAGCGACCAGTGAATCCGGAACCCGAGCCGGAGGGGCCGCCGCGCGAGGGCAAATATATTCCGGTTGTCGCCGATCTCCTGAAAGCGGCACGGGAGCAATTCCAATGGCAGCCGCAGCAGCCCGCCAACGACATCGATTTCAAACGCACCTATGCTCGCTTCGCCGCGGCGAGCGGCCTGACGCGTGAGCAGGCGGTGCGGGTCTACGCGTTCGAGACCGGCGGCAATGGCAGGCACGATTCGCAATCCGGCTTTCGCGGCAACCGCGCGATCTCGACCGCGATCGGCTACAACCAGCTGCTCACCACCAACACCGTCGAGCTGTTGGCCGAGCAGGGACCGCTATTCGTGCGGCTGCTGGGTGAGCGCGTCACCCAGACCAACGGGCCGGCGCGAGCGGTGTTGGAACAGAAGCTGTCGGTGCTGAAGAAGATGGTCGCGGTCGCGCGCTCGGTACCGGACGACTGGTCGGCCCATGAGAAGATCGGCGATACCGAGCAGGGCTGGGCCATGCATGCGATGGT
Organism: Bradyrhizobium sp. HKCCYLS1011; assembly: GCF_051167795.1. Taxonomy (NCBI): domain Bacteria; kingdom Pseudomonadati; phylum Pseudomonadota; class Alphaproteobacteria; order Hyphomicrobiales; family Nitrobacteraceae; genus Bradyrhizobium; species Bradyrhizobium sp. HKCCYLS1011. The sequence continues at coordinate 90,693 of NZ_JBNPTT010000008.1, forward strand.
GCTCGACATCGATGTCGGCCCGATGCTGCAGACCCATAAGCTGCTCACCTCGGTGCTGTTCGCCCGCGCCAAGGGCTATGCGCGTCCGCTCACCGCGGCCGAGCTGGAGATGATGAACCTGACCGGCGATGGCACCGGCTTCGACATGGTCACGATGCCGCAGCCGATGCGCGAGCAGGTGCCGACCTCGAACTTCTTCCAGCGTTCAGGCTACGAGCGCAATCCCGTCGCTGTCCGGCACAACACCGTGGCGAAGCTGCTGGCGGTCACCGATTCCAGGATGGACTCGCTGAGCGGACTTCCGGGGTCCAAGGACTTGGCTGCGGCATTCTAGGCGGACTTGTCGACCGAGCGGCCGCAACACGCGCGATGGTCCTCTCCCCGAAGGGAGAGAGTGGGGCACCGCAACCGAACGATACGCTGCGCCAGCAGTAGAGATCTATTCGTCCGCGCCGAATGAGAAGCTGCCGTCGCCTTCTAGATAGGGGCCGCTTCGCATATAGAGCTGGCCGTTCTCGCCAAGGAAGAAAATGGTGCCCTTCGGCACCTTCCTGGCGCCTTTGAATAGCATGTTGGCGTTCTTGGTCCCCATCTTGTAGGCGAGCGTCTTGCCATCCTTGCCATAGGCGTAAGCCATGTCCGGCTTGAGCTCCCACGGCGTGGGTGCGGCCGGCGCGGCGAAGGCCGCTGTCGCCGCGATACCGGCCAGGACACCAAACAGGCCGGTCGTCACAAATGCTTTGAAAATTGGGGTCGTCATCTCATCCTCCCACGGCCGGTCGGGCCGCCGCCATTTCGAACAAATCACGAACATTATCGCCTCGCCAATGTAAGGCCAGTGGTTCGCCAGTAGTCCGGATTGTCACACCACCAAACGCGATTCATTTTACGATTTTTCGTTCCCGATCTCGCGACTATGTTGGCGCCATGGTCTAGAAATGAACCGCAAAGAAGATGCATGTAGGGGATGATTCGCATGAACCTCGTCACGAAGATCGGCTCTGGTTTCGCGTTGTTGCTGGTGACGCTGGTTTCCGCCGTGCACGCCGACGAGTTCAAGCTCTCCAACAATCAGCGGATTGCCTGCAGCCGCGGCCTGTCCCCCGGAAAGCTCAACACCGCCACGTGCAAATCCTACACCTACCTCTTCAACGTCAAGACCTCGGAATATTTTCGCTGCCAGATCTCGCTGTCGCTGACGCGCGACAACAAGGAGGTCATCAACGTTCAGGCCGACGGCGGCTGCGCCAAGAAGCCGCGCGTGTTCGATACCGATTCCAACTATGAATTCGATGCCACCGAGACCGAGCCCGCGAACACCAATTCCTTCTTCGGCAGTGGGGGCTACTCGATCTGGGCTGCCGACACCACCCAGCAGAAGGTACGCGGCTGCATCACTATCTCCTCCGGGTTGGGGTCGGACATCTCCAAATGTCTCGACATGACCTTCCAGTGAGGTGCTGCCAGTAAGGTCCCGCCAGCAAGGTCTTGCCAGTATGGCTCCGGTGTTGAGCATGGCCGTCATGCGTTGAGGGCTCGCCGTACCCCGTCGTTCTCTCGAATCGGTTGACCGGATCGGCACATCCGGCCAATTTGCCTGCAAAAATCAGTGCAAGCAGGTGAGGAAGCGATGGATCGTCTCAAGGGCAAGGTCGCCATGGTCGTCGGCGCCGGCTCGATCGGGCCGGGCTGGGGCAATGGCAAGGCGACTGCAGTGACCTTTGCGCGGCATGGTGCGCAGGTGTTCTGCGTCGACCGCAACAGGGATGCTGCGCAGGAAACGGTCGGCATCATTGAGGGCGAAGGGGGCCGCGCCACCGCCTTTACCGCTGACGTCGCGCGTGGTGAGGAGATCGTCACCATGGTGCGGGCCTGCCTCGAACGTTACGGCCGCATCGATGTGCTCGACAATAATGTCGGCATCGCCGAGACCGGCAGCGTGGTCGATTTCGAAGAGGCGGAATGGGACCGCGTCTTCGCGGTCAACCTGAAGAGCGCTTACCTCGCCATGAAGCACGTCGTGCCCGTGATGATCGGCCAGGGCGGGGGCTCGATCATCAATATTTCGTCCGTTGCCTCGATCCGCCATATCGGCATTTCCTACGTCAGCTATGGTGCCAGCAAGGCGGCGATGAACCAGATGACGCGCACCTCGGCGGTAGAATTCGCGCCCCAACATGTGCGGGTGAATGCGATCCTGCCGGGTTTGATGAAGACGCCGATGGTCGAGCATTCCGCCGGCCTGGCGGCGGGCTACGCCAACGGTGATGTCGAGGAGATGTGGAAGAAGCGCGACGCCCAGGTGCCGATGGGACACATGGGCGATGCCTTCGATGTCGCCAACGCCGCGTTGTATCTCGCTTCGGATGAATCGCGCTACGTCACCGGCATCACGCTGGTGGTCGATGGCGGGCTGAGCTGCCGGAGTTGATTGTCGCAAGCTTTGGGCCGTCATCCCGCGAAGCCGCCCTCGTCGAGATAGCGCTGCTCTTCCGCCGTCATGACACGGCCGAGAATGCGGTTGCGGTGAGGAAAACGGCCGAAGCGCCTGATGATGTTGCAGTGGCGCTCGGCGGCCCGCGCCGGTCGTTCGCCGAGTGGACGAAACAGCGCCACGGCGCGCTCCTGGTCGGCGAGATCCTCGGAGTGACATAGCGGCATATAGAGGAAGCTCCGGAGCGCGGGACTGAGTTGCCGGTCATGGCCGGCTTCAATGGCGCGTTTGGCGAGCATGAGTGCCAGAGGATCGCTCTCGTACATGCGCGGGGTGGCGCGGAATGAATTGCGCGGGAACTGGTCGAGCAGGATCAGGAGCGCCAGCGCACCGTTCGGCGTCGCCGACCAACAATCGAGCCGGCCTGCTCTTGCGAGCTCATAGGCATGCAGGAATGTCTCACGGAAGCGAGCGTCGAAATCGGCATCCTTGGTGAACCACCTCTCCATGCCTGCCTCCTGCCAGAAGGAGACGACGTCATCGGGCTTGACCGGCCGCATCCCTGCATCGCGAAGAGGCTCACGACCGGCGTGATGTTCGAGCTCGACGAAGCCTTCGCGGCTCATGGCTCCGACGCCGGTTGGTCGATTGACGCGCATCATGACATCCCATCGCAAGGTGTCGCACGCGACGAGTGCGTTGATTGGACACCAATTGCGCGGATCAAGGTTCGCAGACTAACGACGAGATGAGTAGAAATTTTCGGGAGGTGCGCGTCACGTTGCTATCATCTCTCCGCGCGCATCTCTCGCGATCAGGTGAGCCGGTGCACTTGTTTGTTGCGGACGTAACGCTGGATGCGTGGATATTTCAGACGTGTTACGTCATGCGTTACGATGACATCTTCCGCCTGCTAGCCCTCGGCGCTGAGCTCGGCGCGATCGAGCTCTTCCTCGATCTGGTGGAAAGCGTCGTCGCCGATTTCCTCGGAATTCCGCAAGCCGAGGACGGCGTTGCGGGCGGCGCGGATGGCGCGACGCCGCAGCGGATCGGCTGGTAGTTCGGTCGCGGCGATGCCGCCGTCGGGGCTCCCATCCGCCTGCATCAGGAGCTCGCGATATTCGTGCCGCAACAGATCCGCCGCCTCCGATGGATCGCCGTCGATCTCCTCGAGCGCGGCGCGGAACGCCACGCCGCGGGCGCGTGCGACTTCGAGCGCAACGGGATTGTCATCCTGCAACCGGAGCATCAAGATCAGCGGTCGCAGGGTCAGGCCCTGAAGCACCAGCGTTCCCAGCACGGCCGAACACGCCGTCAGCAGGATGAGCTCGCGATAGGGAAAGCCCTCCGGGAGAGCAAAGGCTGATGCCAATGTGACGATTCCCCGCATGCCGCACCAGCCCACGACAATGCCGCCTTTGAGCGTCGGGCCGCCTGTGGCCAAGCTTTGCCGCAGCAGTCCTTTTGCCGTCAGGAGGCGCATGATGAGGCCATACACGGCGACCCATAGGATGCGCACGACGATGATGACGGCGAGCACGCAGCCGGCAACCTCGGCATAATGCAGCCGCACGGCGTCATCGAGCTGGATCCAGATCGGGCGGAGCTGCATGCCGATCAGCATGAAAGCGAGCACGTTGAGCATGAAGACCGCGGTCTCCCAGACAGCATAGGACGGCACCCGCAGCCGTGCCGGGGTGCGCGCCGGCGCGGTGCGGGCGAGCGTGACGGCATAGACCACGGTGGTCAGGATGGCGGAGAGCCCCAATCGTTCGGCCGCGATCCAGATGGTGAACGTGCCGGCAAATTGCAGAATGATCGCGGTTGGCGCATCGTTCACCCGAGGGGTTAGACGAAGCCAGAGCTTGGCTGCGACATAGCCGGCGATCGGACTTCCCGCCAGGCTGAGCGCGACCGAAGGAGCGATCTCGCGCCAAGCGAGATGCGTCATCGCCGCCGCGCCGACCGCGGTGCGGTAGATCAACAGTGCGCTGGCATCGTTGAGCAGGCTCTCGCCCTCCAGCACCTTGAGCAGGCGATAGGGCAGCTTGACCTGGCGAAGAATGGCGACGGCTGCGGCCGCGTCGGGTGGCGCAACGATCGCGCCGAGTGCGACCGCCGCAGACCAAGGCATATCGGGCACCAGCCTGCGGGCCACAATCGCCACTGCAATTGTGGTCACGGCCACCGCGATGACGACCAGCGTCGAGACGGGAAGCCAGTTGTTGCGGAGGTCGCGCAGCGAGGTGTCGTAGCCGGCATCGAGCAGCACCGGCGCGACGAACAGGGCCAGTGTCAGTTCAGGGTCGAGTGTCCAGGACGGGACGGCCGGCACGAATGCGAGCATCACGCCCGCGATTGCGAGGAAGGTCGGATAGGGGACCTTGACCTTTCGCGCCAGCGCCGAAAGCACAACCGCGCCGAGCAGCAGGCCGATGATCCATTCGAGTGTCGTCAAGCGAGGGGTCCTGCGCTACGATGGATGGGTGCCTGCGAGTGTAGCATCCAAAATCCGCCGATATCAGCGCCGCAAAATTGTTCCTCAGACTGGTTGTGAATGGACTGACTTGTATTCTCGGATGCTTGATGCATAGACCTTTCAATGCCGTGGCTACCCGTTTTCTTCATGTGACGGTGAGTGCCATTGCGCTGTTGCTCGCGGCCGAAGCGCATGCCGTCGGTGCGGCCGATCCGGCCAAGGAGCCGCCAGCCGATCCCGCAGCCTGTCTGGCAGCGTCCAGGGCCAATGACGCGGACAAGGTGCTGCGTGAATGCAGCGTGCTGATCGATGATCCCAAAGCGATCAGGACCGACCGTATCAATGCGCTGATCGCCCGCGCATCCGTCCTGATCAGCAGAGGGCAGCCCGATCGGGCCATCGCCGACTACGACGTCGTGCTGCAGCTCGATCCCACGCTCGCGGACATCTTCAACGCGCGCGGCGAGCTGCAGCGCCAGCGCGGCGACCGGCCGAAAGCGCTTGCCGATTTCGCCGCCGCGCTCAAGCTCAACCCCGCTCATGTCAGCGCACGCAGCAACTACCGTTCGCTGGCCGCGGAGATCGAGCGTCTCGGCGCCCAGATGGCGGTTGCGGGCAGGCCGAGCTTCAATTGCGCCACGGCCCGTCGGTTGGTCGAGAAGGCCATCTGTGCCGACCCCGAATTGGCCGATCTCGACCGCGAAATCACCGTCTCCCAGGACTGGGCGATCCGCGAGGCCTCGAAACTGGGTTCCCGCGAGGTCAGGCTGCGCCAGCGCGAGCAGGAGGATTATCTCGCCCGACGCAATGCTGAATTCGGCCGTCCCGGCTACGATCTGAAAAAAACCATGCGGGACCGGCTGCATCAGCTGCAGGGAGCCGGCGGACACTGACCGGGGCCGCCGGTCGCGCGCCATCTTTCCGGCTTGAATTGCGCCAGCTTCACGGGACAATGCCGCCAAATCGTCTTTGGAATTGATCCGGATCATGGCCGGAAAGCCGGCGCCGATCCAGGTCGATAAGGACAAAAGACATGCGGGAGGTGGACCATGAATATCCAGGGACAGAGCCGGTATCACGAGGTTCATGCCCGGTCGCTGCAGGACCCTGAAGGGTTCTGGGGCGAGGCTGCGCGCGCGATCGATTGGATCGAGCCGGCAAAGAGAATTTTTGATCCCACGATCGGCGCTTACGGCCGATGGTTTGCGGGCGCCGTCGTCAACACCTGCTACAACGCGCTCGACCGCCACGTCGCCGGTGGCCGTGGCAGTCAGGTGGCGCTGATCCACGATTCGCCGCTGACCAACACGATCACGACCTTCACCTATGCCGAGATGCTCAAGGAGGTCGAGACGCTGGCCGCCATCATGCAGGATTTCGGGGTCACCAAGGGTGACCGCGTCATCCTGTATATGCCGATGGTGCCGGAGGCGATGACGGCGATGCTGGCCTGCGCACGCATCGGCGCGGTCCACTCCGTCGTGTTCGGCGGCTTCGCGGCCAAGGAGCTTGCCACCCGGATCGACGATGCGACCCCGAAGCTGATTCTCTCGGCAAGCTGCGGCATCGAGCCTGGCCGCATCGTGCATTACAAGCCGCTGCTCGACGAGGCCATCAGGCTTGCGACCGCCAAGCCCGAAGCCTGCATCGTGCTGCAGCGGCCGCAGCACGTCTGCGAGCTCACCCCGGGACGCGACTACGATTGGAACGCGTTGCGCAAATCCGCGCTCGTCAACGGCAAGCGCGCGTCTTGCGTGCCGGTGCTCGCCACCGATCCGCTGTACATCCTCTACACCTCGGGCACGACCGGTAAGCCGAAGGGCGTGGTGCGCGACAATGGCGGGCATCTGGTCGCGCTGAAATGGTCGATGGAATATCTCTATGGCATCAAGCCGGGCGAGGTCTGGTGGTGTGGCTCCGATATCGGCTGGGTGGTCGGCCACAGCTACATCATCTACGGACCTCTGCTCCATGGCGCGACCTCGGTCATGTATGAGGGCAAGCCGGTCGGCACGCCCGACGCCGGCGCGTTCTGGCGGGTCATCAGCCAGCACAAGGCGGTGGCGCTGTTCACCGCGCCGACCGCGTTTCGTGCCATCCGCAAGGAAGACCCGGACGGCAAGCTGCTGCGCCAATACGACCTGTCGCAATTCCGCACGCTGTTTCTGGCGGGCGAGCGCGCCGATCCGCCGACGGTGGAATGGGCGGAGCAGCAGCTCAAGGTGCCGGTGATCGATCATTGGTGGCAGACCGAGACCGGCTGGTGCATTGCCGGCAATCCGGTCGGCCTCGGGCTCTTGCCGGTCAAGCACGGCTCGCCGACGGTGCCGATGCCGGGCTATCAGGTCGATGTGGTGGACGAGGCCGCCAAGCCTGTGCCGATCAACACGATGGGCTCGATCGTGATCAAGCTGCCGATGCCGCCGGGCTGCCTGCCGACCCTGTGGCAGCAGGAGGACCGCTTCAAGGAGTCTTATCTCAGCGAATTTCCGGGCTACTACAAGACCTCGGATGCCGGCTACAAGGACGAGGATGGTTATGTCTTCGTGATGGGCCGCACCGACGACATCATCAATGTCGCCGGGCATCGGCTCTCGACCGGCGGCATGGAGGAGATCCTCGCCTCGCACGCCGATGTTGCCGAATGTGCGGTGCTCGGCATCAAGGATGCGATCAAGGGCGAGGTGCCCTGCGGCTTCATCGTGCTCAAGGCCGGCGTGACGCGCAGTCCGTCCGAGATCGAGAAGGAGATCGTGGCGCTGGTGCGCGACAAGCTCGGGCCCGTCGCCGCCTTCAAGCTTGCGATCACCGTCGGCCGGCTGCCGAAGACGCGCTCGGGCAAGATCCTGCGCGGCACCATCAAGAAGATCGCCGATGGCGACGAATGGACCATGCCGGCCACCATCGAGGATCCCAAGGTGTTGGACGAGATCGGTGAGGCGCTGAAGGGGCGGGCATGAGGCGGCCTGGTCCGGGTCCGCGTTCGATGCGCGGGCCCGACACTGGCAAAATCCGAATTTTCGGCTAAACAGGGCGCCCATTCAGACCGAGAGTCCGATGCGCCCACTTCGCCTGCCTTTGATCCTCCCGATCTGCCTTGCCCTCTCGCTTGCCGCCTGCGCGACGCGCAACCAGGGGCCGGCCACGGCGATGGGCAATGACGACGATGATTCGGCCTGCCGCGCCGGCGGCACGGTGGCGCCCGGCTCGCCGGAATATGTCGCATGCCGCAAGGACCGCGACGTGCAGCGGCAGCGGGCGGAAGCGCGCGCCGACCGCAGACAGCGGGATCTCGGCGAGTTCATGCTCAACCATCCGGATCGGCCGTAAAAATACCGACCAGCGACTGAAATCTGTTGTCATGTTTCGTGACCTGACTGCCACAGTCGGGTGACAATGCCGCCACGTCGGCCACGATTTGATCGAGATCAAATCCGTCGGGTTCCCGTGTCTGCCACATCTGCACGCGTAACGCGCATCTGTCGCGCGCCGAAGGGTGGCTATGGGGACTTCAATGACGAAAATCCAGAAACTGACGTCGTCGCTGCTGGGGTTGGCAGTGGCGATCTGCGGAGCGGTGAGCTTCGCGCAAGCGGCCGATCTGCAGGCTGCGCCGGTCTACACGAAGGCGCCGGTGGTCGAGACGTGGAGCCCGTGGCAGATCCGCCTTCGCGCGCTCGGCGTGCTGCCGGATGCGGGCGGCAGCACGGTCAACGTGGTGGGCGTTCCGGCGCTGTCGTCGCCGAATTCCGGCCTCAAGATCGGCGACTCCGTCGTTCCCGAGCTCGACATCAGCTACTATTTCACCCCGAACATCGCGGCCGAACTGATCCTCGGTGTGACCCGGCACTCGATCAGCGGGACCGGGGCGCTCGCGGGCCTCAACATCGGCAAGACCACGCTGCTGCCGCCGACCTTGACCCTGCAATATCACTTCACCAATTTCGGTGCGTTCCAGCCCTATATCGGCGCCGGCGTGAACTACACGGTGATGTTCAACAATAGCGCGGCCAACCAGCTGACGCCCGGCGGCTTGGCCGTCACCAGCCTGCATGTCAGCAATGCGTGGGGTGGCGCGGTGCAGTTCGGCTTCGACTACATGATCGACCGGCACTGGGGCTTGAACTTCGACGTCAAGAAGCTGTGGCTGCGACCGGACTATTCGGCCACCGTCAACGGCGTCATCCCGGTCAACGGCACCGCCCATATCGATCCCTGGCTGATCGGCGGCGGCGTGACCTACCGCTTCTGAGTCGAACCGCTTCCAAAACAAAGGCGCCGGAGATCCTCCGGCGCCTTTTTTGTTTCTGCAGTGACGCGTTCGTTATGACGTGGCGCGGCTTGCCGCGCGCTTACTCCTCGTCCTCGGGCTTCTTGCCGCCGATCGTCTTCAGCTTGGCGAACACGGCATCCACGTTGAGATCGTCTTGATCGCGCTCGGCCGGCTCGAACTCGTCCTTGCGGGTGGTCTCGGAAGCCGGCAGCAGGGTGGCGCCGCTGTACTGGGCGTCGATCGGCCGCTCCTTGGCGGCGCGCTGCACCTCGAAATCCAGCTCGATCTGCGAGCACAGGCCGAGGGTGACCGGGTCCATCGGGGTCAGGGTCTGCGCGTTCCAATGGGTCCGGTCGCGGACGCTGGCGATCGTGCTTTTGGTGGTGCCGACCAGGCGCATGATCTGCGCGTCCTTCAGCTCCGGATGGTTGCGCAGCAGCCAGAGAATGGCGCTCGGCCGCTCGTGGCGGCGCGACACCGGCGTATAGCGCGGGCCCTTCCGCTTGCCCTGGGACGGCAGCACGACCTTGCTCTCCTGCAGCCTCAGGCGGTAATCCGGGTTGCGCTCGCCCTTTTCGATCTCCTCGCGGGTGAGCTGGCCCGTCGAGATCGGATCCATGCCCTTGATCCCCTGGGCGGCGTCCCCGTCGGCAATGGCGCGCACCTCGAGCGGGTGCATTTTGGTAAAATCAGCGACCTGGTCGAAGGTCAGCGCGGTATTGTCAACCAGCCACACGGCAGTTGCCTTTGGCATCAGCGGGGCGTTGCTCATGGCAAATCTCCTTTGTGCTCCGCCTCCTGCCTCGGAGGCGAAACCTGCGGTCATCGGGGATGACGGGAATTAGCCCTATATAAGCCGTCCGGGGGGCGCGGCGCAATGGCTCTGAAGAACAGCCTTGACAGCGCCGGAAAGCGGTCCCAAGTCCTGTCTCGACGCCTATTGCAATGACCGCCCCTGCTTGCCGGCTCCGGGGACTGTTCGGTCACAAAAATCAGCCCGCACAGATCAGCTTCATGGCAGCCAAACCAGACCTTAGAATCGTGCTTTGCTCGCCGCGCGGCTTCTGCGCCGGCGTGGTTCGCGCCATCGACACCGTGGAACGGGCGCTCGCCATCTACGGGGCGCCGGTCTATGTCCGCCACGAGATCGTCCATAACAAATACGTCGTGGACAGCCTGAAGACCAAGGGCGCGATTTTCGTCGAGGAACTTTCCGAGATTCCTGACAGTACCAATGCGCCGGTAGTATTTTCCGCCCACGGCGTGCCGAAATCGGTTCCGGCCGAGGCTCAGGCGCGCAATTTCTTTTCCCTGGACGCCACCTGTCCCTTGGTCACCAAGGTGCACCGAGAGGCTGCGATCCACTTCAAGCGCGGCCGCGAGATTCTTCTGATCGGGCATTCCCATCATCCCGAGGTGGTCGGCACCGTCGGCCAGTTGCCGCCCGGCGCCGTCACCTTGATCGAAACGGCCGAGGATGCCGAGACCTTTACGCCGAAGGACCCGAACAACCTGGCCTTCGTCACCCAGACCACGCTGTCGATCGACGACACCAAGGATATCGTGGCCATCCTGAAGGGCCGTTTTCCGAATATCTCGGGCCCGCACAAGGAAGACATCTGCTACGCCACCACCAACCGGCAGCTCGCGGTGAAGAAGGTGGCGCCGGTGGTCGACGCCCTGATCGTGGTCGGCGCGCCGAATTCGTCGAACTCGCAGCGGCTGCGTGAGGTCGCCGAGCGCGAAGGCTGTCCCATTGCAGTGTTGGCTCAGCGTGCCTCGGAGATCGACTGGACGCGCTTCGAGGGCATCAAGAGCCTCGGCATCACGGCCGGCGCCTCGGCTCCAGAAGTGATCGTCGAGGAGATCATGGGCGCTTTCGCCGAGCGCTATACGCTGCATGTGGAGACGGTGTCGGCCGCGGAGGAGAATGAGTTCTTCCCGCTGCCGCGTTCGCTGCGTCCCGAAGCGGCGGCGGAATAGACCTACATGGCGGTCTATACCGACGTCGCCGCCGACGAGCTTGCGGAATTCTTAAGGCAATATGACATCGGCGAACTGCTCTCCTACAAGGGCATCGCCGAGGGGGTCGAGAACTCCAACTTTCTTCTTCATACCACCAAAGGCTCGTTCTTCCTGACGCTCTACGAGAAGCGCGTCGCGAGGGGCGACCTGCCGTTCTTCCTCGGCCTGATGGCGCATCTGGCCGGCCATGGCATCGTCTGCCCGCAGCCGGTCAGGATGACGAATGGCGAGATATTGTCGAGTCTGGCGGGCCGGCCGGCCGCGATCATCGACTTCCTCGAAGGCGTCTGGCCGCGCAAGCCGAACGCGACCCACTGCGCGGCGATCGGTCAGGCGCTCGCCAGACTGCACCTCGCTGGGGGCGATTTTCCGATGCATCGCGCCAATGCGCTGTCGGTCAAGGGCTGGCGGCCCTTGTTCGCGGAGGCCGCTCCGCGTGCCGACGGCGTGCAGGCCGGGCTTGCCAGCTTTCTCGCCGCCGAGCTCGATCAGCTCGAAGAATCCTGGCCGACGCAGCTGCCCGGCGGCGTGATCCATGCCGATCTGTTCCCGGACAATGCGCTGTTTCTGGGCGACCAACTGTCCGGCCTGATCGACTTCTACTTCGCCTGCAACGATCTATTGGCTTACGACGTCGCGATCTGCCTGAACGCCTGGTGCTTCGAGGCCGATCATTCCTTCAACGTCACCAAGGCGCGCGCCTTCCTCAATGCCTATGGCCGTGAGCGCGCGCTGTCCGAGGCCGAGCAGGAGGCGCTGCCGCTGCTCGCGCGCGGCGCTGCGATCCGTTTCCTGCTGACGCGGCTGGTCGATTGGCTCAACGTGCCGCCCGGCGCACTGGTGAAGCCGAAGGATCCGCTCGAATATGTCCGCAAGCTGCGCTTCCATCAGAGCGTCGCCAGCGTGCGCGACTATGGGCTCTCGGCGTCCGGAGCGATGGCGTGAGTGCACTTCCGCTTGTCATCGTCCACACCGACGGCGCCTGTTCGGGCAATCCCGGCCCGGGCGGCTGGGGTGCCATCCTGAAATTCGGCGACAAGGAAAAGGAATTGAAGGGCGGCGAGCCGCACACCACCAACAACCGGATGGAGCTGATGGCCGCGATCTCGGCGCTGGAGGCGCTGAAGAAGCCGTGCCAGGTCGAGCTCTACACCGACAGTCAATATGTGCGGCAGGGCATCACGGGCTGGATTCACGGCTGGAAGAAGAACGGCTGGAAGACCGCGGACAAGAAGCCGGTGAAGAATGCCGAGCTTTGGCAGCGGCTCGACGCGGCGCTGAAGCCGCACAAGGTCAACTGGCATTGGGTGAAGGGCCATGCCGGCCACGCCGAGAACGAGCGCGCCGATCAACTCGCCCGCGACGGCGTGGCGATGGCAAGGTTGCAGCAGAACGTGCGGGGCTGACTCATTCCGCCGTCATCGCCCGGCTTGACCGGGCGATCCAGTATTCCAGAGACTGTGGTAATTGATCGAGAGGCCACGACGTACTGGATTCCCCGCCTTCGCGGGGAATGACAGCTATAGAGAAGGCGATGTGCCTCATCCTGATAATCGCGTAGGGTGGGTAGAGCGAAGCGAAACCACCATTGCGGCCGCTGCGAGATCGTTGATGGGTTTCGCTGCGCTCAACCCATCCTACAGTCTCACGTGACCATCTGCGCCGTCATCGCCCGGCTTGACCGGGCGATCCTGTATCCCGGAGACTGTGGTGATTAATCGAGAGGCCATGGCGTACTGGATTCCCCGCCTTCGCGGGGAATGACAGTGATGTTGTGGGAAGCAACTTGCTTCGATTGGCTAGCGAGCCGGCGCGCTCACAGCTGCTCGAGCAGCGTGTCGCCGCCGGAGACCTCGACCTTGCCCGGTAAGGCCTCGAGGTTGAGCTTCTTCACCACGCCGTCCTCGATCAGCATCGAGTAGCGCTTGGAACGGATGCCGAGCCCGGCGCCGGAGGCATCGAGCTCCATGCCGATCGCCTTGGTGAAGTCGGCATTGCCGTCGGCGAGGAACGTCGCCTCGTCGCGCTGGTCGGTGTCGCGCTTCCAGGCATTCATCACGAAGGCGTCGTTGACGGAGACGATCGCGATGGTGTCGACGCCCTTGTTCTTCATCGCATAGGCGTTGAGGAAGATGCTCGGCAGATGCATCTTGTGGCAGGTGCCGGTATAGGCGCCGGGCACGGCGAACAGCGCGACCTTCTTGCCCTTGAAGATGTCGTCCGTGGTTTTGACCTGTGGGCCTTCCCCCGTCATGACGCGAAATTGGGCCTGTGGCAGCTTGTCGCCTACTTGGATGGTCATCCTCAAATCTCCCTGGGTGGATCGCTTAGGTGTGGCCGCGTTACAATATTCGGACGCCTGGAAACGGCAACGGCGGCCTGCGTTCACGTGTCCGTCATCGCCGCTGATGGCGCGTAGCGAGGTCTATATCAAGCCGCAGCCGGCGGCTTCTTCTCGTCCCGCAGCTCCCGGCGCAGGATCTTGCCGACATTGGTCTTCGGCAGCTCGGTCCTGAACTCGATCTGCTTCGGAACCTTGTAGTTGGTGAGCTGCTCGTGGCAATGCTTGACGATCTGGTCGGCCGTGAGATTGGGGTCCTTCCTGACGACGAACGCCTTCACCACCTCGCCTGACTTTTCGTCCGGCAGGCCGATCACGGCGGTTTCCAGCACGCCCGGATGGCTCGCGATCACTTCCTCGACCTCGTTCGGATAGACGTTGAAGCCGGAGACCAGGATCATGTCCTTCTTGCGGTCGACGATCTTGATCGAGCCGTCTTCTCCCATCACGCCGATGTCGCCGGTGCGGAAGTAGCCGTCTGCGGTCATCACCTTCGCAGTTTCGTCGGGACGATTCCAATACCCGGCCATCACCTGCGGACCCCTGGCGCAGATTTCGCCGGCTTGGCCGAGCGGCACCTCGTTGCCCTCATCGTCGCGGATCGAGAGCCACGTTGACGGCAGCGGCAGGCCGATCGTGCCGGTGAATTCGGTCGCGGACGGCGGGTTGCAGGTCAGGACCGGCGAGGTCTCCGACAGCCCATAGCCTTCTGCGATGCTGCAGCCGGTGAGCTGTTTCCACTGGTCGGCCACGGGGCGCTGCACCGCCATGCCTCCGCCGTTGCAGATCTTGAGCTTGGTGAAATCGACTTTCCTGAAATCCGGATGATGCATCAGCCCGTTGTAGAGCGTGTTGACCGCCGGGAAGTTGTTGACCTGATACTTCATCAGCTCCTTGACGAAGCCCGCGATGTCGCGCGGGTTCGGGATCAGCAGGTTGGCGCCGCCGGCGCGCACGCCGAGCAGGAAGCAGGCGGTCAGCGCGAAGATGTGATAGAGCGGCAGCGCACAGACGATGAGAAGCTGGTCGACATGCGGCGGCTTCTCCAGCGCGGGCTGCAGCCAGGCATCGTTCTGCAGCACGTTGGCGACGACGTTGCGATGGAGCAGGGTTGCGCCCTTCGAGACGCCGGTGGTGCCTCCGGTATATTGCAGGAAGGCGACGTCGTCGGGCGCAATGGCGGGCTTGGCGAAGCGCTTGGCGCGGCCTGCCGTAATGGCGTCATTGAACGGAACGGCGCGGGGCAGTGAATAGGCCGGCACCATCTTCTTCAGCCGGCGGACCACCAGGTTGACGATCACGCCCTTGAAGCCGAGCAGGTCGCCCATGCTGGCGACGACGACGTGCTTCACCTGCGTATGGCTCAGCACCTGCTGCACCGTGTGTGCGAAATTCTCCAGCACCAGGATCGCCTCGGCGCCGGAATCCTTCAGCTGATGCTCGAGCTCGCGCGGCGTATAGAGCGGGTTGACGTTGACGACGGTAAAGCCGGCGCGCAGCACCGCGGAGATCGCGATCGGATATTGCAGCACGTTGGGCATCATCAGCGCGACGCGCGCGCCCTTGGCCAAACCGAGGCCCTGGAGATAGGCGGCCAGCGCCACCGACATCTCGTCGAGGTCACGGTAGCTGATTGCCTTGTCCATACAGATGAAGGCGCGCCGATCGGCGTACTTGGCAAAGCTTTCTTCCAGCAGCTCCACCAGCGACGAATATTGGCTCGGATCGACATCGGCGGGAACGCCGGCCGGGTAGTGCTTGAGCCAGATGCGCTCCATGGTTTCCTCTCTCGTTTCTCATATTCGCCGCGTGCGGCGAGGCTCTTGGCGGCCAATATCGAATTTCCGGCCGCTCAAGGCAAGCGGTCGGGAACTATTGCGGAAACGCGAATGAATGTCTGGAGCACCTCGGCTGAAGCGCGGGTGCTGCCGCGCGCCGGCGGGCTCAGCCGTTCTTCGGGGCAGGCTTTGCGTCGCTGCTGCCGGTCCCGGCTCCAGCACCGGACTTCGGCTTCGCGGCCGCTTTGGGCTTGGCGGGCTTGGTCGCCGGATCGGAAGCCGGCTTGTCCGCCGCCTTGCCTCCGGCATTGGCGTGGTGAACGGCGGGCTTGGCGTCCGGCTTCGCCCCCTTGCCGGGCTTGACGTCGATCTTCACCTCGGTCCTGGCGGACTTCTTGGCGTCGGTCCGGGTCGCCACCGTGTCCGTCTCTCCCTTCCGGGAGGCCAGCCGCGCCTTCTTGCCACGGTGTTTCGGCGGCGTCTGGGCGTCGGCATCCGCGGCCATGGCGGCAATCAGCGCCGGGCCGGTGCGGGTCGGGCCGGTATAGACCAGGATCGGCTCTGACGGTTCGGGCGCCGCAGCCAGGATCTCGGAAGGCTTCAGCGCTGGTGCCTGCAGGCCGGCCAGCAACGCGCTGCCAGGCGATTCTTTGGCCGAGCTTGCAACCGTGTCATCGTCGTCGTCACTGGCGGGGGCATGGCGTTTGCCGCTGCACACCTCGTCGTGGAGATCCGGCGCCGGGACGTCTGCCGGGACCAGGCTTTCGACTGTTCCGAGCGACGGCTTCAGCCAGGTCAGCGGTGTCCCGCCGAAGCCGCGATCGAGCATCTGCATCGCGCGCAGCGATCGCGCCTTGCCGGAGTTGGCGCCGAGCACGACTGCGATTAGCCGGCGGCCGTTCCGCGTGGCGGAAGCCACCAGATTATAACCGGACGCGCAAATGAAGCCTGTCTTGAAGCCGTCGGCGCCGGGATAGCGGCCGATCAGCTTGTTGAAGTTCTGCGTGATCCGCCGGCCGTAGCGGATCGAGGGAATGTGCACGAAATATTCGTAGTCCGGCAGATCGCGGATGATCGCCCGCGCCAGGATCGCCAAGTCGCGCGCCGACGTGATCTGGGCGTCGTCGGGCAAGCCGTTGGGGTTGACATAGTTGGTCTGCGTCATGCCGAGCTTTTGGGCCGTGTCGTTCATCATGGCCGAAAAGCCTTCGATCGAGCCGCCGACACCTTCGGCCAGCACCACCGCCATGTCGTTCGCCGATTTTACCAGCATCATCTTCAAGGCGTTATCAACGGTGACCTGCGTGCCCGGGCGGAAGCCCATCTTTGATGGCACCTGCGAGGCCGCGAGCGGCGACACTGTGAACAGCGTGTCCAACGTGATCTTGCCGTCCTTGACCGCCTTCAAGGTGACGTAGGCCGTCATCATCTTGCTCAGCGAGGCCGGATGCCAGGGAACGGTCGCGTTCTGCGCCTCCAGCACCTTGCCGCTATCGGCTTCGACCAGCAGCAGCACTTCGGCCTGCGCGAGGCGTGGCGCAAACAGCGCCAGGGCTGCAGCGAGGATGAGGAGTTTGAACGGCGATTTGCGAAGCAACAGATGACGAGGTTGCACTATTCGATTCCGGTCCTTGGAGAACCCGCCTCTTTGTGAAGAGAAGGGCGCGTGATTCACGAGTTTCAAGCTATCCGGTGCCGACATCTGCGGCAGTTCGCGAACCTATAACGGCTTGGTGCTTCGGAATAGAGGCCGACCGTTCAATTCCCCGACGAAGGTGGATCGCTCTCTAGACGGTAACGGCCGGGCTGTCGCTTGCCGGCTTCGCAAGGCTGGCTTGCGCGTCCTCATGTACCATGAATTGGGCCTTGGCGAGTTCCGCGAAATGGCCGCCCTTGGCAACGAGTTCATCGAATGTTCCGCTTTCGATCACGCGTCCTGCCTCGAACACCAGGATCTTGGTCGCGTTGCGGATGGTCGAAAGCCGGTGCGCGATCACGAAGGTGGTGCGTCCCTTCATCACTTCATCGAGCGCCGCATTGAGCTTGGCCTCGGTCACGGCATCCAGCGCGCTGGTGGCCTCGTCGAGAATCAGGATCGGCGGATCCTTCAACAGCGCGCGAGCGATCGACAATCGTTGGCGCTCGCCACCCGACAGCATACGCCCGCGCTCGCCGGCATTGGTGTCGAAACCACGCTCGGATCGTTCGATGAAGTCGAGCGCCTGTGCGCGAGCGGCCGCGGTACGCAACTCCTCGTCTGTCGCATCGGGCTTGCCGACCAGGAGGTTTTCGCGGATCGAGCGGTTGAACAGCAGCGCCTCCTGGAACACGACGCCGATGTTTCGGCGCAGGGCCGACAGTTTCAGCCCGCGCACGTCCATGCCGTCGATCTTGATGAAGCCCGATTGCGGGTCGAAGGCGCGATGAAGCAGCGCGATCGCGGTGGACTTGCCCGCGCCGGTCGGCCCGACCAGCGCGATGGTCTGGCCGGGAAGCGCGGTGAAGGTGATGTCCTCGACCGCCGGCCGCTTGCCGTCATAGGAGAACGACACGTCGCAGAATTCCACTAGGCCCGACAGCCGGCCGGTATCGATCGCATCGGGCCGGTCGCGCACCGCCGGCACCGCGTCGAGCACGGTGAAGAATTCGGTCAGCCGCGGCGCTTCCATGAACACGTTGTTGATGAAGGCGACGACCTGTTCGAGCTTCTGGATCAGCATGGTCGCGAAGGAGACGAACATCACGATCTCGCCGACCGAACTCATCCCGGCTTGGTGCAGCGCGATCCCAAGCGTGAAGATCGCGAGCACGGTGATCGTGGTCGAGGCGCGCGTGATGACGGACACCAGCGCCCACCAGCCCAGGACCGGCATCTGCACGGCCAGAAGCTGGCTGGCGACGTAGCGCAGGCCCTGCACCTCGGCATCGATGCGGACGAAGCTCTGTACCAGCGCGACGTTGCCGAGGGCGTCGGAGGCGCGCGCCGAGAGATTGCTGGCATGCTCCTCGACCTCGCTCTGCATGCCATAGGTCTTGCGTACGATCAGCGTGGTCAGCACCGTGAAGACGATGCAGAGCACGAACAGGAGGATTGCAAGCCGCCAATTGAGATAGAACGACAGCGGCAGCAGCACGACGACTGACATGATCGCCGCAAAATGCTCGCGGAAGAACGACAGCCAGAGCCGCCACAGCGCGTCGGTGCCATTCAGCATCACTTTCATCAGCCGCCCGGAATGGGTGCCGGAATGGAAGGTCAGCGGCAGCTGCAGGATGTGCTCGAAATAGCTGCTCAACACCGCCTGGCGTTGCCGGTGCGACAGGCGGTCGGCATGCAGGGCGACGGCCGCGCCGGCGCCTATCGTGAACAGGCCGAACGCAACCCAGGCGGCAAGTAGCGGCCAGGCCGACGCTCCTGATGCGTTGCTGGACAGCGCATCCACGATGCGGCCGAACAGCACGGGCTCGGCGAATTGCGTGCCGGCCAGCGCGAGATTGGCGACAGCGAGAATCCAGCCAAGTCGGGCCTCCTTGCCGAGCAGCTGGAGTACACGGGCATAGATGCGGAGCAGGGACATGGTTAGCGGTCTTGGTTCGGTCGAATGGGCCTGCGAACGGCGCTATTTAACCCCGGATGGAAGCGAAGCGACAATTCAATTGATCAGGCGGCTGTCGACCGGCGGCAGAAAACTGTCGTCGAAAATATCGGCCGCCGTGGGGCGCGCATGGAATCGGTAATCCTCCGCGATCTGGTCGATGGCGCGCTCGAGCCGGGCGGGATCGATGCCTCCAATGCCATTGCGCCGGACCTCGGGCGTGAGCACGTTGTCGGCCAGCACCGTTTGCAGCCGGCTCATTTCGAGCTCGCGCGAGCCATCATCCATCCGGCTGACCACCTCGGTCACGGCAGCTGTCGGATCCTTGATGGAAAGATGCAGGCCGCCGAGCACCGCGCGCAGAAATCCCTTCACGGCGGCCGGCTGCGCCGTCGCGAAGGCCGGGTTGACGATGATGGCCTGGCCATAGGCCTCACAGCCGTAATCGGCGAAGCGCAGCACGGCGAGATCGTCTGCGGGCACGCCGCGGTCGCGCAAATTGACCGCGGAGAGATAGGAGAAGCCGCTGACAGCGTCGACCTGTCCGGCCGACAGGATCGGCTCGCGCACCGCAGCCCCGACGTGCGACAGCTTGACGGCAGCGGTCTTGATGCCGTTCTGCCGCGCCAGCGCCGGCCACAGCCGGATCGCAAGATCGCCCTCGGCAACGCCGAGCGTTTTGCCTTCGAGGTCCGCCAGCGTATGAATGCCGCGGCTCTTGCGTGCGATGATGGCGTAGGGCGCGCTGTTGAACAGCACGAACACCGCTTTGACCGGCGGGTTGGCCGTATTGGCGCGGTAACGGATCAATTCGTTGATGTCGGCTATTGCGAGTTCGCTCTCGCCCGAGGCCACACGCGCGATCGCATCTGCCGGTCCCTTCGCGACCGTGGTTGTCACCGCCAGGCCTTCGCCGACGAACAGTCCGCGGCTTGCTGCCAGCACGACCGACGCCATGCTCGCCTCCAGCGGACGCTCGAAGGCGAGCTGGATGGCGACCGGCCGTCTGGCGTCATCTGCGAATGCGCGCGCATCAAGCCCTGCCAGGCCGAGGATCACCAGAAGTGCCAGACGGAGGAGGGCGAAAGATCGTCGCACGCGTATCGAGGAACCCCGGCCGCTCATGGAAGCGCTTTCAAGTTTCTGTTTTCGGCTCGGCTGCCCGTGTGTCAGTTTGATGACGGAATTCATGGCGCATCGAGCAGCAGAGCCGACGGCAGAGCATTGTGCCGGATCGAAGCTGAACGGTCCATGAGCACCACCTGCGGCGATTTGCGCCGGAATGTCGGTTTCGATCCGGGAACCCAGCCTCCATCTGACGCGTTGGCCGGTTCAAATCGATCGGAACGGAGGATCTCAGGATGATCACAAAGAGCGGAGAATTCTCAAGGGGCAGCCGAGCGACCGTGCTGGCGACGGTCGCGGCTGTAGCCCTCACCGCAGTCCAGCCGACGCTGGCCTTTGCCGGCACCTCACGCTCCAGCCAGGTGTCAGCTGCCGCGGCAGGCAATACCGGCCTCACCGATGTCAGCGCCCGGCGCCGGCATCACTATCGTGGCGGCGGGGGTGCGGCGGCCGCAGCTGCCTTTGCCGGCATCGTCGGCACCGGCCTTGCCATTGCCGCCGAGCAGAATCGCCGCTCCTATTATGACGATTACTATTACGGCAGGCGCCCCTATTACGGCCCCGGCCCCTATTATTACGGCGGCCCCACTTACTATCAGGGCTGGTAACCAAGGCCCGTTGCGCAAAAATCCGTCGGCCCGTCGCCGGCGGATTTTTTCGTTTTCGACACAGGCGTTAACGCCCCTGCCATTGCTTTTAACTATCATGCCGGGATGAGTGATTCGATCGAGCGGCTCTATCTCGCGGTGCTGGCGGCCAGGGATCAGGATCCCGGCCGGTCGCGCACGGCCAAGCTGTTGCAGCAGGGCACGGCCAAGATGGCCAAGAAGCTCACCGAAGAAGCCATCGAGGTCGCGATCGATGCGGTCCGGGGCGATGCCCAGTCGGTGGTGCGTGAGAGCGCCGACCTGATCTACAACCTCGCCGTTCTGTGGGCGGAGACCGGCGTGCGGCCGGACGATGTCTGGCGCGAAATGGAGCGACGCGAGGTGCTGCTCGGGATCGCCGAGAAGCTGCCCAAATCCCCGGTGAAGATCCAGAAATCTGCGAACGCCCGGCTGGCACGGCGACCGATTGTCGCGCTCGAGGGGCGCGCCTTACGGAAACGGCACTAGTTCCCTTCTCGTCGGCAGGAGCGGCAAGCTCACCATGGACAAACCCGCCATGGTTTGCTTCATCGCGGGCCATGCTCAAACGAATCTATGACTGGTGCATCGACGCCGCCCACAAGCCGTATGCGCTCTGGATCCTGGCCGGGGTCGCCTTCGCGGAGAGTTCCTTCTTTCCGGTCCCGCCGGACGTGATGCTGATCCCGATGTCGCTGGCCAAGCCGCAGCGGGCCTGGCTGTTTGCCGGCGTCTGCACCCTGGCCTCGGTCGCCGGCGGATTGCTCGGTTATGCGATCGGCGCCGTGCTCTACGACTCGCTCGGCCATTGGCTGATCCAGCTGTATGGGCTTTCCGACAAGGTCGAGGCTTTCAGGGCCTCCTATGCCGAATGGGGCGCGGTCATCATCCTGCTCAAGGGCCTGACGCCGATCCCGTACAAGCTCGTCACCATCACCTCGGGCTTTGCCGGCTATAACCTGCTGCTGTTCGTGCTGTGCTCGATCGTGGCGCGCGGCGCCCGCTTCTTCGTCGCGGCGATCCTGCTGAATCGTTACGGCGAATGGATCAGGATCCGCATCGAGAAGCATCTCGGGCTGTGGGTCGCGCTCGGCGCCGCCGTTCTGGTTCTCGGCTTCGTCGTGGCGTTCAAGCTGATCTGATCGCACAGTTGCTGCGCGTCCCGGGCGCTTTCCGCGGCATCTGGTTTCAGTCTAGATTAATGCCATGACCCTCCGATCCGGCTCGCCGTCCCTTCGCCTGCCCTGCGCAGCGGTCATGGCGTCGATCGCGGTCGCATTGTCGCTGCTGGGGCCGGGCGCTGGATGGGCTCAATCGGCGCCGCCTTCGCTCGGCCTGCGGGAGCAGCCACAGGCCGCGCAGGCGCCGCCAAATGCGGCGCCGACGGGTTCTGAGCGTTCGGGGCTCGTCGACGAGCTCGGCAGGTTTTTCGAGAAGATGTCGATCCTGCCGCTCAAGGGCGCGAGCGAGAGCCGCAGCGATGCGAACGCCGCCCCCCAGGAGACAGCCAAGGATGGGGCTAAGGATGCGGCCAGCGGAACGCCAAAGGATGCCGCGAAAACCTCGGCCAAGGACGGCAGCGCCGACGCGGTCAGGGATGCGATCAAGCACAGCGGCGAGACCTTGTCGCGGCTGACCAAGCCGTCCAGCATGGTGTCGGGCCGCTCGGTCTGTCCCATGGCCGCGAATGGCACGCCGGATTGCCAGTCTGCCGCCGACAGGCTCTGTCAGGGCAAAGGCTACAAGCAAGGCAAGAGCCTCAACACCGATGCCGCCGAGACCTGCTCGGCCAAGGTTTTGATCCCTGGCCGTCAGCGCAAGCCGGACGATTGCCGCACCGACACCTACGTCACCTCAGCCCTCTGCCAATGATTGCGCCGGCCGACAGGCACCGGCGGAGCAGCAGCGTGTCGACGCAAGACCCCGGCAGCTGTCTCTTGATCGGTTCCCTTCGGTTTGCGTTGCGGTCATGATCTCTGGCATCGTCATCCCCGGCATCGTTGGCGAAGCCCGTCACAGTCTGAAGAAGAACGAAAGAGGAAATCCCGTCCATGTCCATGCCTGCCTTGTTCAAGGGCCGTCTCTCGATACCTGTGATCGGGTCGCCACTGTTCATCATCTCCGTGCCCGATCTCGTGATCGCTCAGTGCAAGGCCGGTGTGGTCGGCGCGTTTCCCGCGCTGAATGCCCGGCCGCCGGAATTGCTGGACGAGTGGCTCGCCCGGATCACCGAGGAGCTCGCGGCCTATGACCGCGCACACCCTGAACGTCCGTCCGCGCCCTTTGCGGTGAATCAGATCGTGCACCGCTCCAACAACCGGCTCGAGCATGATCTGGCGCTCTGCGAGAAGTACAAGGTGCCGATGATCATCACCTCGCTCGGCGCGCGCGAGGACCTCAATCAGGCCGTCCACCGCTGGGGCGGCATCGTCTTCCATGATGTCATCAACCAGACCTTCGCGCACAAGGCGATCGACAAGGGCGCCGACGGGCTGATCCTGGTTGCGGCCGGTGCCGGTGGCCACGCCGGGACGGTCTCGCCGTTTGCCTTCGTGGCGGAGACGCGGGCGTGGTTCGACGGTCCGATCGCGCTGTCGGGCGCGATCGCCAACGGCCGCGCCATTCGCGCTGCCCGCGTCCTGGGCGCTGATTTTGCCTATATCGGCTCGGCGTTCATCGCGACCGAAGAGGCGAACGCGGTCGAAGCCTACAAGGCGATGATCACCAATTCAGGTGCCGATGACATCGTCTATTCGAATTTGTTCACGGGCGTGCACGGCAACTATCTGAAGCCGTCGATCGTCGCGGCGGGGCTCGATCCCAACGATCTGCCGACCTCCGACCCGTCCAAGATGAGCTTCGGCACCGATACGTCCGGCGAGCGCGCCAGGCCGAAGGCCTGGAAGGAGATCTGGGGCAGCGGGCAGGGGATTGGCGCCATCGACAAGGTGGTGCCCGCGGCCGATCTGATCGCGCGCTTCAAGAAGGAATATGACGAGGCGATCGATCCGCCTTTGTGAGCTCCGGTCCTTGTGAGCTCATAATGCGAGCTCATGATGTGAGCTCGTGATGTGCAAAGCGCGGCAGTTTCGGCTGCCGCGCTTTTTAGGATCAGGTTCAGTGTTCGGGGATCGAAGCTATTCCAGCTCGATCGCCTGATACTTGCCGCGCTCGTCGAGCGCCGTGCCCCAGATCTTGTGCGAGGCCTGATGCTCGGCACGGCCGAAGCCGAGCTTGGCGCCGAGGCCGAGATCGACATCGCGCGTATTCTCCAGCGTATCGATCAGCGCCTCGGTGTCGAGCTGCGGGCCGACGCGCTTCAAGGCCTGGATCAGCACGTTGGCTGCCACATAGCCCTCGAACGAAACGTAGGACGGCGCTTCGCCGGGGAAGTATTTTTCCAGCGCGCTCTTGTATTCGAGCACCGCGCTGGAATAGCCGCCGACCGCCGGCACCACCTGGGTCACGATCACGCCGCTGGCATAGCGCGGCCCGAGCAGCATCAATTCGTCCGACAGCTCGGTCGAGCCCACGAACGACACGTTGGTGTAGACCATGCTCGGATACTGGTCGCGCGTCTTTTCGATGAACTTCGCGGCCGCGCGATAGGTTGCGACCATGACGATGGCCTTGGGCGGGTTCTTCATCGCCCTCAGCTGGTTCACGGCCTCATCGACGTCGACCGTGTTGCGCTTGTAGTTGAAGCGCACGATGGCGGAGTCGGGCAGGCCGAGCGAACGGAAGGCCTTGGAGACACCAGCGAAGCCTGCGTCTCCATAGGCGTCCTGCTGGGCGAAGACCGCGATGTCCCGCGGCTGCAGGCGGCGCAGCTTGAGCAGATAGTGGACCACCTCGTTGGTCTCCTCCGCATAGCTCGCACGGTAGTTGAAGACGTAGCGGTCCGGCGGATCGTTGCGCAGGAGGTTGGCGCCGGTGAATGCGCCGTAGAACAGCGCCCGGTGCTGCAGCGCGTAGGGCATGCCGACGGCAGCCGTCGGCGTACCGACATTGCCGATGAAGCCGAACACCTTGTCCTTCTCGTAGAGCTGCCGCATCGCCTCGAGCGTGCGGGATGGCTCGTAGCCGTCGTCGGCCGCAAACAGGCGGAGCGACCGGCCGGCGACGCCGCCGGCGTCGTTGGTGCGATTGAAGGCGGCGTCGATGCCGAGCTTCATCTGCCGGCCGAGTTCGCGCGAAGCTCCGGAGAACGGGCCGCAGATACCGAAGCGGATCTCGTTGGCCGTGACGCCCTGCACGTTGCTGGCGAGGGTCGGCGGCAAGGTCGCGGTCGGCGCCGTGGCCGCTGCGGCGGGAGTTGAACCGATCACGCCGCCGAAGCCGGAGCTGGACGTGCTCGGGGCGGCCTGGCCCAGCGAGCGCTCGAGTTCGGCGAGCTGACGACCGGCGGTGGTGCAGTCGGTCTGTGATGCGCCGACGCGGTTGCGGCCGTCGGCGACAAAACCGTTGAAGACGCGGGTGAGCTCGTCGCGATCGGACGCGCCCGCCGAGGCTTCGCGGATCACCTCGCGGAACTTGTCAACGATCGCCTGAACCCGGCCCTGGTCGATTGCCTGGCATGCGGAGGCTGCACCGACGATCGGCCCGACCCGGCTGGCGAGATTGCGCACCACATCCGCGTTGGTGCCGGCGGCACTTGCAGGCCCTGCGAGCAGGGCCGCGACCAAGAGTACGCTGGAACGAAAGATCATTTTGCCACTATCCCACTTTGGACCCCATCCAGGTCTCCGCCTGGTGAAATGACGCCTGTGCACGATGGCGGGAGCTTGAACACCATCGTGCACCTCCTAGCATTTTCAAAGAGCATGACCTTTTCGGTAATTTGCCCCGCTTTTTTTGGTCATGCTTTCGAAATCGCTAATGCGTCACGTCGCCAGAGCGTCCTCCTTTCCGAGCAACACGATACGAGTTCGATCGCCTGAGCTTGCGTAGTTCTGAAGCGTCGCAGCCGCCGGCGCATGGCCACCGGCCACGTCCCGGTTGAAGCTGCGCATCGGCGGGGTTCGAGCGAGGTCACTGGGGGCCGCCCGCAGCGCCTCGCGGAATTTGTCGAGGATCATATCAACGCGACCCTCTGTGATGTTCTGGGTAATGTTCTGGCAAAGCGCGATGTCCTGGCAAAGCGGAGCCGCTCCGACGATTGCGCCGGGGCCGCAAGCCGGACCGCGCACGGTGTCGACGGGAGCGATTGCGGAGCCGGCGGCCGCCGCAAGGAAAGTCCCGGTCAACAACGCAGACCAGCATGTGAGCATGGACATATCCGCTTATTCTAGGTCAAGGGCCTCGTGACGTCAGCCATTCGTTGGCATACAAATTAATTTCCAGTTTCCCAACCCTACTTTCGGCGCCTTCCCGCCGGTGGCGGTATTTTATTCAAGTTCGATCGGCTGATACGTGCCGGTTTCGTCGAGCGCCGTACCCCAGATCTTGTGCGAGGCCTGATGCTCGGCGCGGCCGAAGCCAAGCTGCGTGCCTAACCCGAGATCGATATTGCGAAGATTTTCGAGCGTGTCGACCAACTGTTCCGTGTCGAAGGTAGGGCCTACTCGCTTCAGCGCTTCGATCAGGATGCTCGCCGATACGTAGCCTTCCAGCGAGGTGTAATCGGGCGCCTCGCCGGGGAAGTACTTCGCCAGCGCGTTCTTGTAGTCGAGCACCAGGCTCGAATAGCCGGATACGCCGGGCACGACCTGGGTGACGATCACGCCATTGGTATAGCGCGGCCCGAGCAGTGTGAGCTCGCTCGCGAGCGATGAGGCTCCCACCGCCGATACGTTGGCGAGGACGAGCCCCGGAAGCTGTTCCTGCGCCTTCTCGATGAACTTGGCTGCGGCCCGCGTCGTTGCCACCATGATGACGGCACGGATCGGGGCCCGTTGCGCCTTCAGCTGGTTGATCGCGTTGTCCACGTCGAGCGTGTTGCGCGCGTAGTTGACACGCAGAATGCCGTTGTCGTTGACGCCCAGCGCGCGGAAGGCTTTCGCCACACCGGCATAGCCGGCATCGCCATAGGCGTCGTCCTGCGCGAACACGGCAATCTGCCGAGGCTGCAACCGGCGCAGCTTCACGAGATAGTGCACCAACGCCTCGGTCTCTTCCGCATAGCTCGGACGGTAGTTGAAGACGTAGCGGTCGGGCGGGTCGTGGCGCACGACATTGGCGCCGGTATAGGCGCTGAAGAACAGAGCCCGCCGTTCCAGTGCATAGGGGATCGCCACTGCGGCATTCGCCGTTCCGAAATTGCCGATGAAGCCGAACACCTGCTCCTTGTCATAGAGCGCTTTCATCGCATCGAGCGTGCGGCTGGGATCGTATCCATCGTCGGCGGCGACCAGCTTCAGCATGCGGCCGTTGATGCCGCCGCCTTCGTTGGCGCGATTGAACGCCGCCTCGATACCGAGCTTCATCAGCCGGCCGGTCTCCTTCACCGGACCGGAGAACGGCATGACGATGCCGAACTTGATCTCGCTCTGGGTCACGCCGCGTACGTTCATCGGAGGCGGCAATGTCTGTGTGGGCGCAGTTGCGGCCATCGCGGCCGGCGGTCCGAACCGTACCTCCGGCAGTGCCGACGTGGTCTGCGGCGGCGCTGCGATCGATCGTTCGAGATCGGCAAGCTGGCGATCGGCGGCGCGGCAGTCGAGCCGCCCGCTCGTGACGGCGCCACGGCCCTCGGCGACATAACGATCCAACAGGCGCGTCAGCTCGTCACGATCAGCTTCCAGCGTCGAGGCCTCGCGGATCACGGACTGGAATTTTTCGATGATCCCCTGGATCCGCGGGCGGGCGATGTCGCGGCAGGCGAGTGCCGAGCCGACGATCGGGCCGACCTTGCTGCTAAGTTCGCGCACCACTTTGAGGCTGTCGCCAGGCGCAGCATGCACCGTGCTCGCGAACAGCGCGCCGAACAGGAGCGTCGTCAGACGAACGGAAATACGCACGTCTCGTACCGTGGCCATACGAGGCCAGAGGTCAGACATAGTCGCCATGGTGATGCCGTCGCAACTCGTGTGATGCCTAGTGTCGTGGTTCAGAAATTCGCTTCAGTTTCGTCGCGCATTCGATCAAGCAGCATTCCTGAACTGAACCACACTAGAATCAAAGATTTTCAGTGTCCTTCGAGCCGAAGTTCGCTTGCAAAGCCGTTGGGCGCGAACTTCGGATCGGATTATTGGACCTTGTCCGGCTGGCCCGCTTTCTGATTCCACTGCATGAATTGCTGCAGCAGCGGCTTCTCGGCGGTTTCGCTCTTGGCCGTCTGTGGCTGGTCGTCGGCCGGCAGCAGCGATTGGAACTGGGCCAATGCGGACGTCGTCTTGACGTCGACCTTATCGGTCTGCGGCTCATCCACCTCGGCCTTGATGTCCTTGGCTTCGATCGCGGCAGGCGGCGGCGGCAGCGTCGTCTTCATGGCCTGGACCGCCGCCACGAAGGAGGAGCTGGCGTCCTGCTGGCGCGACGCAGGAACGATGTTCACGAAGAACAGGGCGATCACGGCGGCCACGCCGGCGGCGGCGGCGAAGCGGCCTGCGATTTTGAACGTCACCGAGCGGCGGTCGCGTTCACGTGCGAAATCCGGGGGCTCGCGCATCACTTGCGGGTCCAGCGTATGGCGGAGGGATTCGAACACTGCGTTCTCAAGGCGCGACTCCACGGTATTTTGTGCTGAGGATGAGGGAGTCCGGTCGGTACCGGCCTGGGGCTTTTCGCGGGTTTCCTCGACCAGAGACAAGCGGGTCGCCTCCGGCCTTTCGCGGACCCAGCGCGGTGCGTAATGCAACGGGTCCTGCGGGTTCGTCGTAGGATTCTGCTCACTCAAGGAACTCATACGCTACTCCTCTAACGCTCGACTCCGGTACACGAATACGCCGCTGCCCTGGCCGCATGCGACAAAGGTCCTAAGGTAAAGAGTGGCGCTTGAAGGGTCGCGGGCGACCCCATCGAGCCGGAAATATCTGCAGCGTCCGAGGCAGAGCGCTCGCTGGTCGCAGTGCCCCACACATCGTCCCCTGCATCCCCGTAACGAGCTGTTAACTGTGCCCGCCGCGGTTCCGAACCCATGCCCCGCCCCCTGACGAGTGTCAACGATTGCACGATCCTGCCCGGTTCAGGATCGGTGTTATATGTACCTTAAGGTTATCAGCGGGATGTGATTAAAATGAGGCGCATCCCGCCTTGACTGTGCTGAGCTGGAGATTGGCCGCGATTCTGTCGCAAAAAAAGCACTACTCCGCCACCTTCAAAGTATGTTCGTACCTTCAGAGGTTTAATTCAATTTGGTTGGTGCCTTCTTAACTCCTCATTAACCAACGCCGTCCGACAGTTAACCAATCGCTAAGAAAGGCTGGTCGGATGGTCATGAATGTCAAGGTCGAACAGACACGTCAGTTCATTCGTTTACGCGGCCGCTCTTACGTCGCGTTTGTGTTTTCCCCCGTTGTCCCCATTGCCGGTTGGCTCAGCGAGCTCGATGCGACGCTCGCAGGTTCCCCAGGCTTCTTCGTCGGCAAGCCGGTGGTTCTCGATCTGTCGGCGGTGGATCTCAGTCCGCTCGCGATCACGCATCTCATCAAGAGCATCGAGGCGCGCAACATCCGCGTGCTGGGTCTCGAAGGCGTCGAGCCCGCGCGGCTCGCGATCGGCATGCCGCCGCTGCTCACCGGCGGACGTCAATGCGCGGTGCTGGAGGTCGAGCCGGACAAGCCGGCGCTGCAGCCTCTGAAATCTCTGCTGCTCGACACTCCGGTGCGCTCGGGGCAATCGGTGGTGTTTCCCGACGGCGACGTCACGGTGCTCGGCGCCGTTTCGTCCGGCGCTGAAATCGTCGCGGGAGGCTCGATCCATGTGTACGGCGCGTTGCGCGGTCGTGCCATGGCCGGCGTGAACGGCAACTCGGCTGCGCGGATCTATTGCCAGAAGATCGAGGCCGAGCTGCTCGCGATCGACGGCTACTACCAGACCGCGGAGCAGATCGACGTCGCGTTGCGCGGCAAGCCTGCCCAGGCCCGGCTGGACGGCAATTCCATGAAAATTACGCCATTGAACTGAACGACAGGAGGCAATCAAATGGCAAAGGTGCTCGTAGTGACGTCGGGCAAGGGCGGCGTCGGCAAGACCACGACCACGGCCGCCGTCGGGGCGGCGCTGGCGCAGGCCGGTCAGAAGGTTGTCGTGGTGGACTTCGATGTCGGCTTGCGCAATCTCGATCTCGTCCTGGGCGCCGAACGTCGCGTCGTGTTCGATCTCATCAATGTGGTGCAAGGCGTCGCCAAGCTGCCGCAGGCCCTGATCCGCGACAAGCGGCTGGAGAATCTCTGGCTGCTGCCGGCCTCGCAGACCAAGGACAAGGACGCGCTGACCGAAGAAGGCGTCGGCCGCGTCATCGCCGAGTTGCGCAAGATGTTCGACTATGTGCTGTGCGACAGCCCGGCCGGAATCGAGCGCGGCGCCATGCTCGCCATGCGCTTTGCGGACGAGGCGATCATCGTCACCAATCCGGAAGTGTCCTCGGTGCGCGATTCCGATCGCATCATCGGCATGCTCGATTCCAAGACGGTGCGTGCCGAGAACGGCGAGCGCGTCGAGAAGCACATCCTGATCACGCGCTATGATCCGGCGCGCGCCGCGCGCGGCGAGATGCTCTCGATCGACGACGTGCTCGAGATCCTGGCCACCCCGCTGCTCGGCATCGTTCCGGAGAGCCAGGACGTGCTGCGCGCCTCTAACGTCGGCTGTCCCGTGACCTTGAACAATCCGGCGAGCACGCCGGCGCGCGCCTATTCGGACGCGATGCGCCGTCTGCTCGGCGAGCAGCTCGAGATGCTGGTACCGGCCGAGCCCAAGGGACTGATCAGACTGTTGCTTGGACGGAGGGCGGCATGAGCATGCTGCGGCTTTTCTCCAGCCGTCAGGCCTCCAGCCGTCAGGCCACGGCGCCGATCGCGCGGGAGCGGCTGCAGATCCTACTCGCGCATGAGCGCAGCATGCTCGGCCAGCCGGATCTGCTGTTGCAACTACGCGAGGAAATCCTCGCTGTGGTCTCGCGCCATGTGGTACTCGATCCCGACAAGGTCATCGTCCGGATGGATCGGGGTAAGCATGTTTCCACGCTTGAGGTCGACATCGAACTGCCCAACGGCGCCGATCGCGCCTTTGCACCCGCCGGCTAGTCGGCGGAGCGCTTGCGGCCGCAACGAGACGCGCGAGCAGGGGCGCGCATTGCGGGACGCGGTGTTGAGTTGATGCGACCGATCTTTCGTGTCGATGGCAATCGCGTCACGGTCAGTCCCGACGCGGCGGGTCCGTGGGACCCTACGATGCAGCACGGCTCGCCGCCGGCCTCGCTGGTGGTCTGGGCGGCGGAGCGCATTCCAGCCAAAGCGCCGATGCGCGTTGCACGTTTGACAATCGATCTGATGCGGCCGGTGCCGCTGAGCGAGCTCACGCTCGAGAGCGAGTTGCTGCGCGTTGGCCGCAAAATCCAACTCGTTGCGATCAGATTGCGCGCCGCCGGTGTGGTCGTTGCGGCCGCAACCGTGCTGAAGGTGCGGCAGGACGCCGTGCCGCTCCCGGACGACATCGCGGATCTGCCAATCGATCACCCGGGTCCCGACGCCTCGCGTCCGGAGCCGGCCGACTTTTCTTCGAGTCCGTTCGTCAGGGGCATGTCGCTGCGCGCCGCGCGCGGCCGCTTCGGCGTGAAAGGACCGGGCGCGATCTGGTATCGCGTCGATTGGCCGATGGTGGATGGGCACCAGGTGTCGCAGGCGATGCGCGCAGCGATCGCCGCCGATTTCTGCAACGGCACATCGCCGGCGCTGGATTTCGATCTCTACACTTTCCTCAATGCCGATCTCACCGTGAACATGTCGCGCGAGCCGGTCGGCGACTGGATCCTGGTTGATGCCGACAGCTGGATCGGTCCTGATGGGGCAGGGCTTGCGATGGCGCGGCTCGGCGATACCAAAGGTTATTTCGGCCGCGCGGTGCAGAGCCTGGTGGTGGAGCGACGACAAGGATCGGACTTGCGCTGATGGCCCCATGCTGATGGCTCGGCGCTGATCCCCTCCTGAGCTGCGGAGCGGCGCCGCTCGCCACATTGCGAGTTGCGATCACCGTTTTGGAGTTACGTTTCGACTGCGCATATCTGAGCGGGGCCTGCGCCGGTCGGCGCTCGTGGGGCCACCGTCCGAACGGTGTGCGCACGACGTCACGCGATAGGCGAGCCGGGCATGGCCCGCGCAATAAGGCAGGCCATCGAGCGGCGTGTTGCCGCAGAAGCAGAAGTCCGCCGCTCCCGGCGTCGACAGTGGCCAGCGGCAGCGCTCCTTTGTCAGTTCGAGCAGGGAGCAGCCGCGGGCTTCTGCTGTCGCGCACGGCTCGATGACCAGGATGGGCGGGGCGCTGGTCGCCTTGAGAAGCTGCTTGAGAACCTGGCGCCTGGGCAGGGGCGGATGGCGCTTGCGGGCCGGCTTAGGCGCGGCGTTTCGCTGCCGACGGCGTTTGCCATAACGATCGCCCCGCGTGAGCATCAAGCGTGAGACCTTGCCGATCACGGCATTGCGACTGACGCCGAGTTCGAGGGCGATCTCGCGGCAGGTGAGTCCGGCCTGGAAACGTTCTTTGAGGCGTTCGACGCGTTCGATGGTCCAGATTTCCTCTATCTTAAGTTGTTCTGCGGGCATGGCTGGTTTTCCGTATTTGATCCGCTGGACCAGTCGGGCCGGGAGGGCGCCGCATCTGTGCGTCAGGAACTCGGATGCAGACTGCGTCGCTTCATCGCCATCGCGTGCTCGCCGGCGTTGATCGTCCTGACGATCGCAGGCGTGGGCCAGCTCGGTTCAGGTTCATAAGAGAACACACGCTACATCACATGCGTTGTCCGCAGCAGGCGACATTCACCTCGGGCGACGCGTTGTTCCATTTTCAACTAACTGGTGACGAATCCGACAATGAGCAAGATTCGCAAATTTAACAATGACGCAGGATAAATTATTTGAAATAGCAATGCGATGCCGTGGCTATTGGACGGCGATCTGCATCGAGCGGCTGCAAATAGGACGGCGTCAACTAACAAGGCGACGAGGACCGGTCGCGCCATGATTCCTCGCAAGCCGCTTCTAACAGGATTGTGAGCGGCGGCCGCGCGATTGCGAATGCGGTTTCTATTCCAATCCGTTGTAGTTGTGATTTTATAATATTGCAATCGCGTGTTCGGGGACTCTCGATTCGCAATCAACGCGGCAGTCGCGAGAGCAATGGCCGCGACAGAGAAGACGCTTGCGGCCGTTCCCGGGCTGCGCGTGATTCTTCGCGTGCATGAGCCGGTCCGGTTCCGCACGGCCGGAAGCCCAGCTTGGTCTCTCCCGTCGTTTTCTTCGTATGAAGAAGGAGAGTTGCACACTTCGTTGTTGCCGCGCTGAGGCGCGTGTTCCAACGCTGGTCATGAAACCTTGCTTCGCAGCGATGGTGGTCGCGCCGTCAGCCGGAACATCGCCGCAATGAGGGCGTTGCCGGCCAACAGATAAGGAGCGGGATCATGCGCAGTTCGACAGCTTTCTTTGCGGGCGCGGGAACCGTCGCCGTTGCTGTTGCCGTGGGTCTCGGCGGCGGACTCGTGATCGCGGAGATGATGAGTCCGAGCCGGCCGCTGCTGGAATCCACCAAGCTCGAGCGGCATGCACCAGATCCTTCGCCTTCGCCGAGCGCATCGCCCTCGTCCTATCTTGCGGCGACTGACCCGGCGGCGACCGCGCCGGTGGTGGTGACGCCGGCTGCGGCGAAGCCGGCAGATCAGCCGCAGCCTGCCGCGGATCAGCCGGCGCGGCAGCCCTCGCCATCGCCGGTGAGCACGGCCAGCGCTGCATCGGCTCCGCAGCCTGCATCGCAGGCGGCGCCGCCGGCACAGCAGCCGCATGCGCCGGAGAACGCCTTGGCCAAGGCCGATGATGCCGATCTCAAACCGCGCAATGGTGAACGCCGGCACGGCACGGAGCGACGGCGCAGCGAACGGCGTCAGCAGCCGGCGGAGCAGCGGCAGCAGTGGGGCGAGCAGCGACAGCAGTGGGCCGAGCAGCGGCGCTCGTATCGGCGACGCGAACCGGATCTGCGCGACGTCGAGCAGTCCGTGCGCGAGGACAGTGCACCGCGCGGTTATGTGGCAGAGCCCGTCGATGTGCCCGCGCCGCGCTTCAGCCTGTTCGGCGACGATTGAAGGGCAGGGCGCAACCAGGCGCCTGTTCGGCAACCGATGATCACGTCACCCGCTTGAGGCGGGATGTTGTGCGCGCGGTCGAATATCGATCGCGGACCAACGTGACGGGGACCACGCTCCGCTCCGGATACACTCCGGACTACAACTTTAACGCGCCATTAACCATCCCAGGCCGACAATCCCGTCCATGGCGGTATCCCATTCTCTTGCGGGACACTCGCAATGCTCGACTCACTAGGTCCAATCATCTGGGGATGCGCGATGGGCTTCGAGACGCTTCTGGGCAAAACGCCGGCGACGTTGGACGAGATCCGGATTCGGGTCGGCCACGCGCTGCAGCGGCATCCGCTGTGCCGCAATGTCCGCTTCGATATCGTCAGCGTTCCGCGCACGGCCCGCGGCGGGAACTGGACCATCAGCCTGCATGCAGTCGAGCCGACCGCGCTGTGGGAGGCGTCTGATATCGTGGCCGACATTCAGGCGGCGTACGACCTGCAGGTGGCGATGGCCTGACGGGTTTGCGTCATTTTTTTCGATCGGTGCGGCTTAACGGCAACAAGGGCACCTTAAAGCCTTAATTTGCTCCCAGTTTTCGGCAAAGTGCGGCGTTCCCGCCGGGGATACGGAGATGTACGTGACGAAGTCGATCACCGCTTTGGCTTTGGTCTGCCTGCTGGTTGCAGGAGCGGCCGTGGCCAGCATTCTGGGTCGCGACAGCGTGCCATCGGCCGGTATCGCCATGCCGGCGGCGGTGGCGAAGAGTCCCGTTTCCAACCGCGAGGCCAAAGGGGATCGCCTCACCGTAACGCGGGTTTCGGCGCTTCCGGAGCAACCGCAACCGGCTCCGGCCCCGAAGGACGCGTTGCGCCAGGCTTTTGCCTATGCGTCGGCTGACGCCGAAATGCCGAAGCCGATTGCGGCGCCTGGCCACGTCGCCGAGGCAGCCGCGCCTGCCCAGATCACCGGTTCAACTGCGGCTGCCGAGGTCACCGAACCTGCGGCGCCGAAGCCGAAGCCCGCTGCCGTGGCGGCCCTCAAGCCGGAAGTGCAGAAAGCCTATGCGCTGCTCAGCGACGGCCAGATTGCCGGCATCAAGGATCGCCTGAAGCTGTCGCCCGACCAGGAATATTATTGGCCTGCGGTGGAAACCGCCTTGCGAGCCGTGGCCCGGAAGATCCACGCCACGCGCCAGAGCAATCCCAAGCCCGGCAGCATGCCGATCGATCCCGACTCCGACGAGGTGCAGCAGCTGAAATCGGCGGCGATGCCGCTGCTCTGGCAGCTCCGCGACGACCAGAAGGACGAAGTGCGCAAGCTTGCGCGCATCATCGGTTTGGATAAGGTCGCCGCCGCAATCTAATGCGGGCGACGACGAGGGATCGGTGAACGAGTACGACGCGCTGCGCGATTTCCTGAAGCAGCAGACCCGTCCTGAACTCATGCTCAGCTTCGATCAGATCGAGGAGATCATCGGCGCGAGCCTGCCACGAGCCGCGCAGCGCGCCTCCTGGTGGGACAGTCTGCGCAGTCCGCAGGAAAAGATGCCACAGCGTGAGGCCTGCCTCGAGGCCGGCTATGTCGCGACCCGCATGCCGGATGGCAAGGGCGTGCGGTTTCGTAAGTTGAAGCGGCCATAGCTGATTAGCATCATCGCGACGCGCACGCTCTACTTGCCGGCCAACCGCTGCGCACGGTGTGAACGAATCCGCGATCGTCGCCGCATTTGGCTGGCCTCAACTGTCATCGCCGCGCGGCGTCGCGATCTCGTTAGTTCCATTTTCCGAGTATGCTTTGCAGCAATCCCTTCCGCAGGTGCGAAGCACGCGTGAAGCCAATCCGTTAGGACGAGATTGGCCCGGAATCTGCTTTGACAGTCGCTTCGAACGCTGATCCAATTTCGCATCGCTCCAGGCATCCGCATGGAGGCGCGAGGTTTTCTTGGATCAGTATCAGCTGGAGTCGATTGTATGAACGAGCGCGACCTTCGCAACCAGATCGCCGATGTCAAATCCGGGCGCTTGTCGCGCCGAGATTTTGTGCAACGGATGATCGCCCTGGGGCTGACCGCGCCGATGGCCGGCGCAATGCTGGTCCATTCCGGGGTGGCGATGGCGGCGGAAGAGATCGTCTACAAGCCGACCAAGGCCGGCGGCGGCGGACCGCTGAAGCTATTGTTCTGGCAGGCGCCGACCCTGCTCAATCCGCATTTCGCGATCGGCACCAAGGATCAGGAAGCCTGCCGTCTGTTCTATGAGCCGCTCGCCGGCTGGGATGCCGACGGCAATCTCGTGCCGATCCTCGCCGCCGAGATTCCGACCAAGGAGAATGGCGGGCTCGCCGCCGACTACACCTGGGTGGTCTGGAAGCTGAAGAAGGGCGTGAAATGGCATGATGGTCAGCCTTTCACGGCTGACGATATCATCTTCAACTGGCAGTATGCGGTCAATCCCGACACCGCCGCGGTCTCGATCGGCAGCTACAAGGCGATCAAGTCGGTCGAAAAGATCGACGACCACACGGCGAAGGTCACCTTCGTGCAGCCGACGCCGTTCTGGGCCGATCCCTTCGTCGCCGCTTTCGGCCAGATCATCCCCAAGCACATCTTCGCCGATTACATCGGCGGCAAATCGCGCGAGGCGCCGGCCAATCTGAAGCCGATCGGGACCGGGCCCTATACGTTCGTCGACTTCAAGCCCGGCGATTCCATCGCCGGCAAGCGTAATCCCGATTATCACCAGGCCAACATGCCGTATTTCGATACGGTCGAGGTCAAGGGCGGCGGCGATGCGGTGTCCGCCGCGCGCGCGGTGCTGCAGACCGGCGAATACGACTACGCGTATCTGCTGCAGGTCGAAGACGAGATCCTGACCAAGCTCGAGGCGGGCGGCCAGGGCAAGGCGCAGCTCACGGTGACCGGCCATATCGAATACATCGCCCTCAACGTGACCGACCCCTGGACCGAAGTCGACGGCGAGCGCGCCAGCATCAAGACCAAGCATCCGCTGTTCTCCGATCCGGCAGTGCGCAAGGCGATGAACCTGCTGATCGACCGCGCCTCGGTGCAGAAGTTCATCTATGGCCGCGCCGGCGTCGCGACCGCGAACTTCCTCAACAACCCCGAGCGCTTCCGCTCGCCGAACAACAAGTTCGAGTTCAACATCGAGAAGGCCAACCAGATCCTGGAGGAGGCCGGCTGGAAGAAGAATTCGTCCGGCGTCCGCGAGAAGGACGGCAAGCAGCTCAAGGTCGTGTTCCAGACCTCGATCAATGCGCCGCGCCAGAAGAACCAGGCGATCATCAAGCAGGCCTGTCAGAAAGCCGGCATCGAGGTGGAATTGAAATCGGTGGTGGCCTCCGTGTTCTTCTCCTCGGACGCCGCCAATCCGGACACCTACACGCATTTCTACTGCGACATGGAGATGTACCAGACCACCATGCCGCAGGCGGATCCGCAATTCTTCATGAACCAGTTCGTCTCATGGGAGATCGCGAACAAGGAGAATAAGTGGCAGGGCCGCAACGTCTCGCGCTGGCAGAACAAGGAGTATGACGAGACCTATCGCCAGGCGCAGAGCGAGCTCGATCCGGTCAAGCGCGCGGCAATGTTCGTCAGGCTCAACGACCTCGTCGTTCAGGACAACTACATCCTTCCCGAAATCAATCGCAAGAACTGCATCGGGCTGAAGAACGGGATGGTGGCCAACAAGAGCGGCTGGGACAACGACCTCTGGCAGATCGCCAGCTGGTACCGCGAGACCTGACGCGCCCGGCGCCATTGTTATGATCACCACAACATTCTAAGGCGGGAGCGATGGGGAATTACCTGCTCAGGCGCCTGATCGTCGCTGTGCCGAGCCTGCTCGGCATCAGCCTGATCCTGTTCGTGCTGCTGGCGCTCGCCCCGGGCGATCCGTTCGGCGAGCTGGCCAGCAATCCGAACATCCCTCCTGAGGTGCGCGAGGCGCTGCGGGTCAAGTTCGGCATGGATGACCCGATCCTGGTGCGCTATCTGCATTGGCTCGTCGCCATGGTGCATGGCGATTGGGGCTTCTCGTTCGCCAGCCGGGTCAATGTCGACACGCTGATCCTGCAGCGGATCCCGACTACGCTCTACGTGGTCGGGACCGCGCAGCTCCTGGCGCTCGCGGTGGCGCTGCCGATCGGCGTATTGGCAGCGACGCGGCCCTATTCGATCTTCGACCAGATCGCCAACACCTTCGCCTTCATCGGCTTCTCGTTGCCGACCTTCTTCACTGGCCTGTTGTTGATCCTGATCTTCAGCGTCAATCTCGGCTGGCTGCCGTTCGTGTATCGCACCGATATCCACGCCACCGGCTGGCTCTGGTATTGGGAAAACATCAAGCAGGCAATCATGCCGGTCACGGTGCTCGGCTTGTACCAGGCCGCGTCCTACACGCGCTACATCCGTTCCGCGGTGCTCGACGTCATCAAGCTCGATTACGTCACCACGGCGCGCGCCAAGGGGCTCGACGAGAGCAAGGTCATCGTCAAGCATGTGGTGCGCAATGCGCTGATCCCGGTGGT
Source organism: Bradyrhizobium sp. HKCCYLS1011 (assembly GCF_051167795.1). Classification (NCBI taxonomy): domain Bacteria; kingdom Pseudomonadati; phylum Pseudomonadota; class Alphaproteobacteria; order Hyphomicrobiales; family Nitrobacteraceae; genus Bradyrhizobium; species Bradyrhizobium sp. HKCCYLS1011. The sequence goes on from NZ_JBNPTT010000008.1 coordinate 129,146, forward strand.
GACGCTGGTCGCGCTGCAGATGCCGACCGTGTTCGGCGGCGCCATCGTCACCGAGCAGATCTTCCGCGTTCCCGGCATCGGCTCGCTGCTGATCAGTGCCATTCTTGCCAACGACACACCCGTGATCATGGCGGTGACCTTCGTGTTCGCCTGCCTGGTCGTCCTGTTCAACCTGATCGCCGATATCCTGTATGGCTGGCTTGACCCACGTATCTCCTTCCGTTGAGGCGGTTGTCGCGCCGGTTACGCGCAAACGCCGCTTCTCCCCCGGCCGCGACGCGGTCAGGCGCTTCCTTCGCCACCGCCTTGCCGCGCTCAGCGTCCTGGTGCTGGCGCTGCTCGCGCTGTCGATCCTGGTCGGACCGTGGCTGTGGCGCGTGCCGATCAACGAGATCGACTTCACCGCGCGGCTGTCGCCGCCGTCCTGGGATCATCCGTTCGGCACCGACGATCTCGGCCAGGACCTGCTGTCGCGCATGATCTATGGCGGGCGCATCTCGCTCGCGGTCGGCTTTGCGGCAATGGCGGTCGGCCTGTGCTTCGGCATCATCGTCGGCGCCATTGCCGGCGCCTCCAGGGGCGTCGTCGATGCCGCGCTGATGTGGCTGACGGACTTGTTCCTGTCGCTGCCGCAGCTGCCGCTGCTGCTGCTCGTCATCTATCTGTTCCGCGATTTCCTGAAAGGCTGGCTGGGGCCGGAGGGCGGCGTGTTCGTGCTGATCGTGCTGGTGATCGGCGGTTTCCGCTGGATGCCGGTGGCGCGTCTGGTGCGCGCGCAATTCCTGTCGCTGCGCGAGAAGGAGTTCGTGGAGGCGGCGCGCGCGCTCGGCGCTTCCAACCTGCGCCTCGTGGTCCGCCACATCCTGCCCAATGCGCTGGGACCGGTGATTGTCGCCGGCACCATCGATGTGGCCGCCGCGATCATCGCGGAATCGACGCTGTCGTTTCTCGGCCTCGGGTTCCCGCCGGATATTCCGACCTGGGGCCGGCTGCTCTATGACGCCAAGGACTATCTCGACATCGCGCCGCATTGGGCGCTGTTTGCCGGCGGCGCCATCTTCCTCACCGTCATCGCCATCAACTTCATCGGCGACGGCCTGCGCGATGCGCTCGACCCGCGAAAGGTGATGTGATGGATGCCCGCGTAGCTCCGCTGCTCGAGATCAAGGGGCTGAAGACCTATTTCGACAGCGACGAAGGCAGGGTGCAGGCGGTCGACGGCGTCGATATCGCAATCGGCCGCGGCGAGACCTTGTGTGTGGTCGGCGAGTCCGGCTCCGGCAAGACCGTGACCGCCATGTCGGTGCTCAAGCTGATCGCGATGCCGCCGGGTCGCATCGTCGGCGGCCAGATCCTGTGGCAGGGCCGCGATCTGGTGCCGCTGCCGAGCGCCGAGCTCAATCGGATCCGCGCCAGCGAGATCGCGATCGTGTTCCAGGAGCCGATGACCTCGCTCAATCCGGTCTACACGGTCGGCGACCAGATCGCCGAAGTGATCCGGCTGCATCAGGGCCTGTCGAAGCGCGCCGCGATGGAGCGGGCGGCGGAGATGCTCGCTCTGGTGCAGATCCCGAACCCGCAGCGCCGCGTGCACGACTATCCGCATCACTTCTCCGGCGGCATGCGCCAGCGCGTGATGATCGCGATGGCGCTGTCCTGCAATCCGAAGCTCCTGATTGCGGACGAGCCGACCACCGCGCTCGACGTGACCATCCAGGCGCAGATCCTCGATCTCCTGCTCGACATGAAGGAGCGGCTGGGGATGTCGATCATGCTGATCACGCATGCGATGGGTGTGGTTGCCGAGGTCGCGCAGCGGGTCGTTGTGATGTATGCGGGCCGGGTCGCCGAGGAGGCGCCGGTGGATCGTCTGTTCGCCAATCCGCGCCATCCCTATACGCAGGGCCTGATCCGCTCGATCCCGCGCATCGATCTCGATGCGGTGAAGAAGACGCGGCTGGAGAGCATCGCTGGCAGCGTGCCCAAGCTGGTCAATCCGCCGGAGGGCTGCCGCTTCGCCTCGCGCTGCCGCTTCGCGCTTCCTGATTGCCGAAAGGCGCAGCCGGAACTGCGCGAGATCGAGCCCGGCCACAAGGTGGCCTGCATCCGCGCCGAGGAGAATTTGCTGCAATGAGCGCGCTTGCCGCCACCGACGCGACGGCGTCTCAGCCGCTGCTCAGCGTCCGCAATCTGACCAAGGCGTTCCCGATCCGCGGCGGGCTGTTGAAGCGCGAGATCGGCAGCGTGCGCGCGGTCGACGGAGTCAATTTCGATATCGGTGCCAGCGAGACCTTCGGCCTGGTCGGCGAATCCGGCTGCGGCAAGTCGACCACCGGCCGCTGCGTGCTGCGGCTGATCGAGCCGAGTTCGGGCGAGCTGCGCTTCGAAGGCAAGGATGTGATGTCGCTGTCAGGCGAGCGCCTGCGCGCGCTCCGGCGCGACATCCAGATCATCTTTCAGGACCCTTACGCCTCGCTCAATCCGCGCATGACGGTCGGCGCCATCATCGGCGAGGCGCTGACCATCCATGGGCTGGCCACCAGCCGTCAGCAATACGAGGCGCGGATCGTTCACCTGCTCGAGACCGTCGGCCTGCAGGCCGACCACATGACGCGCTATCCGCACGAATTCTCCGGCGGCCAGCGCCAGCGCATCGGTATCGCGCGGGCGCTGGCGGTCGAGCCCAAGCTGATCATCTGCGACGAGCCGGTGTCGGCGCTCGACGTCTCGATCCAGGCGCAGGTGATCAACCTCTTGGAGGATCTGCAGCAGAAATTCGGCATCGCCTATCTGTTCGTCGCGCATGACCTGTCGGTGGTCGAGCACATCAGCCGCCGCGTCGCGGTGATGTATCTCGGCCGCATCGTCGAGACCGCGGCCTCGCGCCAGCTCTATTCGACGCCGAAGCACCCTTACACGGAAGCGCTGCTGTCGGCGGTGCCGATCCCCGACCCATCCGTCAAGCGCAAGCGCATCCGCCTGAAGGGCGAAGTGCCGAGCCCGATCAATCCTCCGTCGGGCTGCCACTTCCACACCCGCTGCCCGCTCGCCAAGGACATCTGCAGCGCGGAGGTGCCGAAGCTGAAGGAAAGCGCACCGGGCCATCTGGTGGCGTGCCATTTCAGGTAGGGACGACTGAAAGCACTTCCGCAACGGAAGTGTTGACCCTCTCTCTTGGGGGCCCATTCCGAGCACACATCCTGCCGCGATGACGGTGCACCCTCTCCCCTTATGGGAGTGAGATGCTTTTGGATTTTTCGATATATATCAGTGACGCGCGTCATCGTGCACTTAGAAAGCTATGGGGCACAGAAGGACGGCACGGTCAGCTATTTCTACTTCGACGAAAATGCGGGTCGGTGCGCCATCACTCGTCGCGTCGACAAAGAGGCCGCCAAGCAACAGGGTGCTCGCCTCGTCCGGACTGACAGAGGATCAGATCGAGTCATCCGCTCCAGGCAGGACCGCCGCCATGGGCGAAGTGATTGAATAACCCCCTGCACACACCGGCTCGTGTGGAAATGCATGCAGGGGGTGTTGCTGAGCACGCGTCTCGTGATCAGCGCATCACGCGCTCAGCCGGTCGATGATGCCGATCTCCGGATGTGTGGCTACTGTCCTCAAGGACAATCGACACCCAGCGTTGCCGTCCCACAAAACTCCGCCATGAGGTTGTGGATGAATATTCCGGTGCACGTGTTCGTTGTCGGCGTCAACTTGATAGGTACGGTTACAATCGCATTGCTCACCATGCAACTATTCAGTCTGAGACGTAACGCCATGAAATTTGTTGAAGCACCCCCTTACGCAACCCCGGAAGCCGCAGCGCGCAAGCTGATGGAGATCGCGCGCCCGCTGAAGCCGGTCCAAGACCGCCGCCCTCACATCGAAAAAGTCAACAGGCCGATGCTCGGGGAGTTCGGAGCCACGCCCGCCGAATACCAGGCAGGCCTTGACTACGCGATCGCGCAAGGCTGGCTGTGGCTGCATGAAAGCGGCACGTATGTGGAGATCACCGAGATGGGCGCAGAGCTGTTCGCAATCGATGCCCAAGAAACTTGAAAAGAGGGCTGCGCGGTGCCGTCAACTTTCATCCGAGTACAAAACGCTCGCGCAACAGCCGGGCCTGCCCAAGAAGCACGCGAATCTGCTCAAGAACATCAGTCGGTCCTACAGTGCTCTCGCTAGCCAATTTGAACTGCTCGCCCTCTATAGGGCGCAGGAAAGGGGAATCTTAAAATCTTGATCCCGTGCGTCGGTCGCGCCGGTCCTCGGTTTCATACGGAAAAGAAAGAGGCTCCAGTCCGGGGCTGGCGGGGACTGGAGCCTTTGACGCACGACCCTTGGCCGGATCGTGCATGTTAGGAGGATGAATCGCCGGTCCGCTCTGGCGCTCTTGGGCCGGCGACTTGTGATAACGGACCAGTTTCGATCCTCCTCTCGTTCATTTCCGCAGCCTTGTCGAGCACCGCCGCAGCAACGTTCGGATCGGAAGTTGATTTGGCCATATTGAGCAGCGCGGCCACCGCTTCGATGAGGAAATTCCCGGTCATCTTACGCAAACCAGCCCATGCCTCGGCAACACGCCAAAGGCCGTAACTCGTACTGGCCGGGTTGGTTCCGCCGACGAAAGAAAATGAAAACACAACCTCACCGCTTCGGCAGACGTTTTCGCGGCTGTGGTCGATGCTCCCCACGCCCCAGGCGTTGGGGACGGCCCTGACGGCGACTAGATCAAGGGCTTGGTCGCTGAAAAGCCGTAGCACCCTTACCCCCTGCATGCCTGGGCTTAAAGGGGGTAAGCATGCAGGGGGCCAGCCACGTTGCCGAGCACATGCCTCCCTGGCACCACGTCACGCACTCAGCAGATCGATGATGTCGATCTCGGTACGAGGCGCCATTGTCCTCAGGGACAATCGACACCCAGCGTTGCCGGGCCACAAAGCGCCGCGATGAGGTTGTGAATGAATATTCCGGACCGCCTGTTCGCTATCGCCGTCGTTCTGATAGGTTCGGTCGCAATCGCATTGCTGACAATAATGCTATTCCCAATTTGAGCCCTGACGATGAAGTTCGTTGAACCACGCCCCTAAGCGACGCCCGAGACCGCAGCGCGCAAGGCTGGCTGTGGCTGCATGAAAGCGGCACGTATGTGGAGATCACCGAGACGGGCGCGGTGCTGTTCGCGATCGATGCTCAAGGCAAGTGAAAAGACGGCTGCTCAGTGCCGTCGGCTTTCGTCCGAGTGCAAATCCCAAGCGCAACAGCCCGGCATACCGCAGAAGCGCGAACCTGCTCAACAACATCAGCCGGAGCTACAGTGCTCTCGCCAGCCAATTCGAAATGCTTGCCCTCTACATCGCGCAGGAAAAGGGGACTCTGAATGCTTGATCGCGAGGCCATGGAGCTACCCGTACAAGCGCAGCGCACTGGTCGCGCTGCGGCCGACGAAGATTTTCGGCGAGCGACCCGCCGTCAACGTGGTGGTCGGGTGAACGATGGTTTCACGAATACACTTGCATATCCGAATTGTACTCTCTGTCGCTCTGATTGGCGCAACGATGCGCGAAAGCAACGCTCAGAAAATTCAAGTGCCATTAATCGACATAGACTGCTCGGCGTTTCAGCGGAAAGATGACGGGACTTGGATCGTGCTGCACTCGAGTAAGGTCGTGCTTGGCAGCAACGTCAATAAGACCGTCGCGCCGGGGGACGATCCGCATAACGTGCAGCTAACGCCCGCCTCGACCCTTGACGGTGTCCTTAACGCGATATGCGGAAAACTCAAGAAGTAGCGATATGCAATCTCTACAGCATTACGACGAACCAAGCGGCTATTGCTGCGCTGTTTCGCGTCGTCAATCGCCACGTCGGCAACCTGCCGCCGGTGCCGGGCGTGTTTCCGGACTATCCGGCTCCGGCGTCCGCAACACGGACGCGGGCACCGAGGTGGGCGACCATGCGATGGGGCATTCCGCCACCGCCACGGACAGCGAAGCGCGATCATGCGGGTTGAGGGATGTGTCTCCGCGGAGACGCTGCGCTCGCGGAGACGAACCCCTCACCCAAGTGAGCATGAAGTAGCATCGGTGTAGCCCTCTCCCGCAAGGGGAGAGGGCGCAGTCATGAGCGCCGTAGCAGTCGTTGGCGCCGAAATGACGGTGCACCAGCTCCTATCCTGTGTGCATTCCTTCGCTCAAAGGCGCAAGGGCTATCCGATTCGTTGAGCTATTTCGAACTCACGCCGCCTCGCGGCTGGCGATCACATTCGTCAGCTGGCTGCCCTGCGCGTCATTGAGCGAGAACTGCACGACGGCCGTGTGATCGCTCACCCGCGTCACCGCTCCCGGCAGCTCGGACATCATGCCGGTCACCGTCAGGCTGACCGGCGTATTGACCGACAATTCCACCGGGATCGCTTCGATCAGCGCGCCGCCGAGTGCGATGTTGCGGACCTTGACCGGCGCGCCCTGGCCGTTCACCTGCAACGTGGCGGGGCGGTTGATGTTGAGCCGCGACGCCAGTCGGCGGTCGACATCGGCCGTCGACGTCCTGATCACCCGGACCAGGTCGGCCCGCAGCTCCTGGACCTTGTGCGCGACCTGGGCCGATCCGTCGCGAATATCGGTCGAGCGCCGGCCGGCCTCGGCGGCTTCGCGCGATACCGAGGCGATCTGGGTGGCCACCTCGCGCGCCGCAAGCGAGGTCTCCTCGACGGTCCGCGAAATCTCCGTCGTCACGGCATTCTGCGCGTCGATCGCATCCGCGATCCCGGACGAGACGGTCTCGACATTGCGGATCACCTCGCCGATCACGCCGATCGCGGCCACGGAGGCGCGCGTCGAGTCCTGGATTTCGGCGATCTGCTGGGCGATTTCGCTGGTCGCTTTCGCGGTCTGCTCGGCGAGCGATTTGACTTCGGAGGCGACCACGGCAAAGCCGCGACCGGCGTCTCCGGCGCGCGCCGCCTCGATGGTCGCATTCAACGCCAGCAGGTTGGTCTGGCCGGCAATCTCGCTGATCAGGCTGGTCACCGCGCCGACCTTGTCGGCCGCTTCCGAGAGCTTGGCGATGGTCGATTGCGCTTCGCCTGACGCGGAAACGGCTTTGCGGGTCAGCTCGCGCGACGAGCTGACCTGCGACGAGATCTGCGCGATCGAGGCCGCAAGTTGGGCGGAAGATTTCGCCACCATCTGCGTGTTGGCCAGCGCCTGCTCGGCCGCGGCAGCGACGCTGCTCGAATTCTGCTCCACGCTCAGCGCGCTCTCGGTCATCGATCTTGCATTGCCGGCCATGTCGCCGGCGCCGTCGGCAACCTCGCTTACGGCCGTGCTGGCTGCGCGCTCGACCGCCTCGGCCATCTCCTTCAGCGCCTTGCTCTTGATCTGTTCGGCAACCCGCCGCTGTTCATCCTCCAACAGCGCGGTCTCATGCGCCTTCTCCGCGATCTTCTGCCTGAACTGCTCGATCGATCGTGCCATGTCGCCGAGCTCGTCGCTGCGTTTCAGCCCCGGCAGCGCGATGTCAAAATTGCCGCGGCTGAGCTGGGTCAGGGCTACGCTCATCGACTTGAGCGCCGAAGACATCTGGCGCGCGATCAGCAGCGTGATGGCACCGAGCACGACGATGATGCTCACGGCGGCGATCACGACGTTGCGCTTGCTGTCCCACACCTGCGCCTCGAGGTCATCGACATAGACGCCGGTGCCGATGATCCAGCCCCAGGGCTCGAAGCCGGCGACATAGGACAGTTTGGGTTGCGGCGCGTCCTTGCCGGGCTTCGGCCACATATACTCGACGACGCCGGCACCATCGCGCCTGACAACATCGACCATCTCGACTAACAGGTGCTTGCCGTTCGGGTCCTTGTTGTCGGCGAGCATCTGGCCGTTCAGTTCGGGCTTGATCGGATGCATCACCATCCGCGGGCCCATGTCGTTGATCCAGAAATAGTCGCCATTGCCGTAGCGGAGCTTGCCGATCCGCTCGGCCGCGCGCTTCTGCGCCAGCTCCGGCGCGATCTTGTCACGGGCGATCGTTTCATACTCTTCGCGCACGATACTGAGCGCGGTCTGCGCGAGATGCGTCAGCTCGTTCCGGCGCTGCTCCTTCAGGGCCGTCGCCAGATTTCCGCTTTGAGTCACGGCGAGGCCCACGAGCCCGCAGAAGGACAGGCCGATGATCGCATAGATGCGAAGAGCGAGGGACAATCGCAGACGGGACATCGAATATCCGGGAAAATACGGAGTGGTTGTATCTGGGAGAATTACTAGCAAGAGGCCGTTGACGCGGCGTTAAGCTGGTCCGCGGGGGACAAGGATTGGTCAACCGTATGGGCGAAGCAGCGCGCCTCGCGTTGGAATCCCGGTGCTCGGATTGCAGCCGCAGACGACGGCCTGGATGATGCAGCTCATCGTCTCCTGGTGGGCTCCGAGCAGCTGTTCGAATATGCCCGCCATGCGCAAATTGCCCGTCGTGCCAACGTGTCGCAGGCTGCGCGCCTTGTCGTGTCGGGCAAATCACGAGCACATTTGTCCGCGTCTCGGCCTACCAAGAGGGGCGCTTCGCGATCGTCACGAGTGTCGGGCCTGAGATGCGATGGACGCGATGATGTCGCAGTGTGTGCGAGCACACCGACGAACGATGTCGTCGCGTACGGTCAAGCCGCGTGGTCCTGGCATCCCGACGCTGATGCCGCGCTGATGCGAAAGCGTCATGCGCAATACGGTGGCCAACACGCCCGGAGCACCGGGGAGAACGCGGAGCAGCCGTTAAGGCCATTGCGCAGGGAAGGCCGGCGTTATCCGGCTGAGCCTGTGGTTCCTGCCCCGTGCATCTTGTTCGCACGGGGGCCGCGGGTATCAGTCGATACCCGGTCTTCCCTGCGCCCTCTCTTTCGAAGAGGGACGATGAATTTCAAAGCTCGGACGCGCAAGGCGTCGCGAGAACGGGAACATGTATCTGGTGGAAACATGTGTCTGGTTGGAAGAGGCATGATGGCTCCTGATACTCAGCCGTCATCGCCTGCCACCCGCTGCCGGCGAAGCTCCCAACTCTCAGTATCAGCTCGCCGCCTCCAGCCGCACTTCGGTCAAAAGCCGCATCGCGGTGTCGGCGTCCATCGGCTCGCCGAAGGCATAGCCCTGCGCGAATTCGCAGCCGAGCTGATAGAGCTCGACCGCATCGGAATCCGTTTCCGCGCCCTCGGCGACGACGTCCATGCCGAGATCATGCGCCAGCGCGATGATCGATTTGAGGATCACCGGGCGCGTGCCGCGCGTCGTGGTGCGCACGAAGGACTGGTCGATCTTCAGCGTATCGAACGGGAAGCGCTGCAGATAGGCGAGCGAGGAATGACCGGTGCCGAAATCGTCGATCGAGAGCCCGACGCCGAGCTCGCGGATGCGGGTCAGCATCTGCGCGGCATGCTCGGGATTTTCCATCACCAGCGATTCCGTCAGCTCCAGCTTCAGCGAGCCGCGCGCCACCGAGGAGCGCGCCAGCACCGAGCGGACGTCGTGGATCAAATCGTGGCGCAACAGCTGCCGCGAGGAGACGTTGACGCTGGCGAACAGCGGTTCGCGCGAGCGCATCGCGCGCTGCCAGATGCTGAGCTGCCGCGCGGTCTGGTCGAGCACGAAGGTGCCGAGATCGACGATGAGACCGATCTCCTCGGCGATGGTGATGAACTCGATCGGCGACATCCGGCCGAGCTTGGGATGATCCCAGCGCGCCAGCGCCTCGAAGCCGGCGATCGAGCGATCCTCCAGCCGCACGATCGGCTGATAGAGGATGGTGATCTCCTGGCGCTCGATCGAGCGGCGCAACTCGCTCTCGAGCGTCAGGCGGTCGTTCTTGCGTGCACGCATCGCCGGCTTGTAGACGTCGATACGGTCGCCGCCGATCCGCTTGGAGTGATACATCGCAAGCTCGGCGTCCTTGATGATGTCTTCCGAGAGCTGAACCTGCGGGTCGGACAGCGCAAGCCCGATCGAGGCGGTGAGGAAGATTTCCCGCTCGTTGAAGGCGATCGGCGCGCGGACGGTCTTGCGGATGGTTTCGGCAAAGGCGGTGATGCGCGCGGGATCCTGTTCGGAGAGCAGGATCAGGCCGAACTGATCGCCGGCAAGCCGCGCCAGGGTGTCCTGTGGTTTGAGGATGCGGGACAGCCGTCGTGCGAGGGTCAGCAGAATGGAATCTCCGACCGCGATGCCGACGGAATCGTTGACCTGCTTGAAGCGATCGAGATCGATCACCATCAGGGTCGGCCGCAGGTTCGGCATGGTCTTGCCGAAATTGGCGACGGCGGCCAGGCGGTCGATGAACAGCTTGCGGTTGGGAAGCCCGGTCAGATTGTCATGCACGGAGTCGTGGAGCATGCGCTCCTCGGCATTCTTGAACTCCGTCACGTCGGTCAGCGTGCCGACCACGCGCGAGACCTCGCCGTCCGAGCCGACCACGGGCCGGGCCTTGAGCGCGAACCACATGAAATGGCCGTCGGGCGTTCGCAGACGGAAATCCTGCACCAAGCGACCGCGACGCTGATCGAGCACGCTGTCGAGCGCGGCGCGGAAGCGGTCCTGGTCGAGCGGATGCAGCACTTCGAGCCACTTCGCCGCCGGCCCTTCGAGCGTGCCGCGCTTCAGTCCGAGCAGATGTTCGGTTTCGGGGCTGGTGAACACCTTGTCGGCAGAGACGTCCCAGTCCCAGATCAGGTCGCCCGAGCCGGTCAAGGCCAGCGCGCGGCGCTCGACGTCGGAGACGATGCCGGTGGTGGCGCCACCGCCGGCAAAGGCGTGCTGCATGACCGTGAATCCGATCAGCATCACGATCAGCACGAGGCCGCCGAGCAGGGCCGGGCCGACGATGTCGTTGGTGACGGAGCCCGCGACCGTCATGCCGGCGGCGCCGACCCAGACCGTCAGCAGGAACCAGGTCGGAATCAACAGCACCGCGCGGTCGAAGCCGTGGCTCGAGAGATAGACGATCAGCGTAAAGCCGGCGACCGCGATCAACAGCAGCGACATGCGCGCGATGCCGGAGGCCACGGCCGGATCGAACAGCGCGACCGCGACCAGCGAACCCAGGAAGAACAGCCAGCCCACCGTGATGTGCGAATAGCGCACATGCCAGCGCGACAGATTGAGATAAGCGAACAGGAAGACGAGCAGGGTGGCGGCCAGGATCGCCTCGCCCGAGGCGCGCCAGACGCGCTCGGCGTTGTTCGACATATCGAGCACCTTGCCCCAGAAGCCGAAATCGACGCCGATATAGACCAGCACCGCCCAGGCCAGCGCGGCGGCCGCCGGGAACATGATGCTGCCCTTGACCACGAACAGGATGGTGAGGACGAGTGCAAGAAGTCCGGAGATGCCGATCACGATGCCCTGGTACAGCGTGAACGAGTTGACCTTGTCCTTGTAGGCCTCGGGCTCCCACAGATAGAGCTGCGGCAGCTTATCGGTGCGCAGCTCCGCGACGAAGGTGACGACGGAGCCGGGATCGAGGGTGACGCGGAAGACGTCCGCGGTCGGGCTTTCCTGCCGCTCCGGCAGATCGCCGATCGAGGGCGTGATGGTGGCGATACGGGAGAGGCCGAGATCCGGCCAGAACACGCCCGAGCCGACTACGCGGTAATGCGGCGCGACGATCAGACGGTCGAGCTGGTCGTCAGTGTTGTTGGCCAGCGCGAACACGACCCAGTTTTGGCCGCCCTCACGCGCCCGCACCTCGATGCGGCGAACGATGCCGTCGGTGCCGGGCGCCGTGGACACCTGGATGCGATCGCCTTCGCTCTTCTGATGTTCAAGGATGCCGGTGAGGTCGATCGCAGGTGCGTCACCGCGGACGCTGACCGCGTCGACGGCATGCGCAGGGGCTGCGGCAACAGCAATCACGAGGCCCAGCGCAAGGGACGCAAGGCACCTGATGAGATGCAATGTCAAATCTCCGCGTTCGACGCCAATCCAAAGCGAAACAGGTCAAACCGAAAGCGCAGCCGGAAGGGATGGCAATGTCCTTAGGATTGCGCGATCATTGCCACGAAAGCGTGGAAAATCAAAGGGTTTCCACACACACTCTGTTTAGAGTTCGCCTAGACTTCCAACACAATTTTGCCAATATGTTGACTGGTCTCCATGCGTGCGTGTGCTTTGGCGGCATCCGCGAGCGGGAAGCTCGAATCCATCAGTGGCTTGATGCGACCCTCGCGCAGAAACGGCATCACTTTCTGCTCGATCGCTGCGACCATCGCCGCTTTCTCCGCATTGCTACGGGGGCGCAGGGTCGAGCCGGTGTGGACGAGCCGCTTCACCATCAGCTTGGCGAAATTAACGGTCGCCTTCGGGCCGCCCAGGAAGGCGATCTGGACGATGCGGCCGTCGGTTGCAGCGGCGTCATAGTTGCGCTCGATATAGTCGCCGCCGACCATATCGAGGATCACGTCGGCGCCCTTGCCGCCGGTCGCCGCCTTGGTCGCGGCGACGAAATCGTCGGTCTTATAGTTAATCGCATGGTCGGCGCCGAGCTTGAGACAGGCCTCGGCCTTGTCGGCGCCGCCGACGGTGACGATGACCGTCGCGCCAAAGGCCTTGCCGAGCTGGATCGCCATGGTGCCGATCCCCGACGATCCGCCATGCACCAGCAGCGTCTGGCCGGATTTGAGCGCGCCGCGCTCGAACACATTGTGCCAGACCGTCATCAGGGTTTCCGGCAATGCGCCGGCCTGGAGCACCGACAACGAGGGCGGCACCGCGATCGCCTGGCCGTCCTGGGCAATGCAATATTCGGCGTAGCCGCCACCGGCGACCAGCGACATCACGATGTCGCCGAGCTTGTGCCTCGTCGCACCCTCGCCAAGCGCCACCACCTCGCCGGCCACTTCAAGTCCCGGCAGGTCGCTGGCGCCGGGCGGTGGTGGGTAGCTGCCGGAGCGCTGCGCCACATCGGGGCGGTTGACGCCCGCGGCCTTCACCTTGATCAGGATCTCACCGGGGCCCGGCTTCGGCACGGGGCGGGTTTCCGGCTTGAGCACCTCGGGACCGCCGGGCTTGCTGATGGCGACGACGGTCATTTGCGCGGGCAGCTGTTCCATGAGATGTCCTTCGCGACGGCGGGAATCCTGGCAAGCTGCTTAGCCAGCCGGGCTGCGGCTGGCAACCGGCAGGAGGATTTAAGGAGGACGAAGGATGGCAGGCGAAGACGACGAGCGGCCGCGCAAGGCGGCCTCGCATGAGATCGGTCAGGATCTGTCGATGCTCTCGCTCGAGGAGCTGACCGCGCGGATATCGTTGCTGCAGGGCGAGATCGAACGGCTGCAGCAGGCGGTTGCAAAAAAGCGTGCCTCGCGCGACGCGGCGAACAACATCTTCAAATCGTAAATGTGAAGGCGCAAATGTGCTCGGCCAATGGCCGACATGGCTAACGAAGCCTGAATTTTTCGCGCTATTTACGGTTGATTAAGCTTTCGCCTTTATAACCGGACTGTCCTCGTTTGGACACCGAGTGGCTCCTGTCCACTCTGTTTGACGCCTCCCTGTTATCAACTTTCAAAGCCGCCGGAAACGGCGGCTCTTTTTTTGCCTCAGCTATGACGGGCGCTGCGTGTGCACGCTGCAGAGCACACTCCCACTTCACGGAAACCATATTCCGTCTTGCTGCTGGACTCTGGCAACGACCCGCGCAATGATTTGTTTATCATACCGGCGAGGCAAGCCGGTTGTTCGTAAACAGTCGCGTAAGAGGCGTTAACCATGTCGGACCGTTTGCAGGGCGATGGCGCTCTTGTTCAGTTCAACGAGCGGCTCACCAATTCCGCTGCATTCGGGACTTTGTTTCGCGAAGGCATGGATCTGGTCGAGGAGACCGCCGCCTATCTCGACGGCATCGGCCGCACCGAGGCCAAGGCGCTCGACCGTGCGGTCAGCCTGACCTACGCCACCGAGAGCATGCGGCTCACCACCCGCCTGATGCAGCTCGCTTCCTGGTTGCTGTTGCACCGGGCGGTGAAGGAAGGCGAGATGACCTTGAGCCAGGCCAATCGTGAGAAGACCAAGGTGAAGCTCACGGCCGCCGATCCCGGCCCGACCGACCTCTTGGAGAAGCTGCCGCAGCAGCTGCAGGACCTGATCTCCCGCTCGATGAGCCTGCAGGCCCGCGTCCGTCGCCTCGACAGCTCGATCCACACGCCGGCGGACCAGAGCGCGATCGGCAACCCGCTGGTGCCGCATCTCAACCGGCTCAAGGCCGCCTTCGAGCAGTAAGGCCCCCGCGCCGCCGGCGCGGTCAGAGATCAAGCCGAAACAAAAACGCCCCCGACATCGGGGGCGTTTTGCATTTTCGGTCCAAGCCCCGCAGCGGCTGCGGCCCGAGAAGGATCAATCCTTCTTGAGGAAGCCCTGGAACTTCTTCTGGAAACGCGACACGCGGCCGCCGCGATCCATGATCTGCTGGGTGCCGCCGGTCCAGGCCGGGTGCGATTTCGGGTCGATATCGAGGTTGAGCTTGTCGCCCTCTTTGCCCCAGGTCGAGCGGGTCTGGTACTCGGTTCCGTCGGTCATCACGACGGTAATCGTATGATAATTCGGGTGAATGTCGGCTTTCATGGCATATCCTACGGCACGGTGAGGCGCGACCGCGCCTATTCCTGTCATCACTGAAGGGGGACAATTGGTCGCTCTATAGCCGAACGTCCTGCCCAAAACAAGCCGATGCTCTGATTCCTGGCCCTCAGGCGTGCATGCTGCCGGCCTGCCTCCAATTCCGCCGCACTCTCCCACCTTGGTATCTTTCCGGATTTGCCAAGCCCCGCCGCGCAGGCCTATCAGGGCGGGCAACGTTTTGAAGCATTCCAGGTGGCTCATGAGCGCAGTCGAACGGCTTGAGGACAGGCAGGACGAGACCCGGCCGGACCCGGTGGGGGATGCCGTCGCGGCGGTCGAGGCGCTGGCCGAGGATGCCGTGCCGGAACGTCGCTCCCGGCTGCGCCCGTTGCTTGCATTGTCGCCCTATATTGCCCGCTATCGGGGGCGCGCCATCCTGGCGCTGATCGCGCTCACGGTTGCGGCGTTGACGACCCTGCTGGTGCCGGTCGCCGTGCGCCGGATGATCGATTTCGGGTTCACCCCGAAAGGCATCGCGCTGATCAACAGCTATTTCAGCGTGATGATCGCGGTCGTGGCCGTGCTCGCGCTGGCGAGCGCGTCGCGCTACTACCTCGTGATGACCATTGGCGAGCGCATCGTCGCCGACCTGAGGCGGGACGTGTTCGCGCATCTGATGTCGCTGTCGCCGTCGTTTTTCGATTCCGCGCGGAGCGGTGAACTGATCTCGCGGCTGACTGCCGACACCACCCAGATCAAATCGGCCGCGGGCGCATCGGTCTCTATCGCATTGCGCAATCTCCTGATGTTTGCTGGTGCCACCGCGATGATGGTGTTCACCAGCCCGAAACTGTCCGGGTTCGTGCTGCTCGCCATTCCGCTGATCGTGCTGCCGTTGGTCGCATTCGGCCGCTGGGTGCGGCGGCTGTCGCGCAACGCGCAGGACACTTTGGCGGACGCATCTGCTTATGCATCCGAGCTCGTCGGCGCGATCAGGACGGTCCAGGCCTATACCAGCGAGCGGCTTGCCGGCGACCGCTTCGGCCGCGAGGCCGAACAGGCCTATCAGGCGGCGCGAGTGTCGACCAAGGCACGCGCAGTCCTGACCGCAATCATCATCTTCATCGTGTTCTCCAGCGTGGTCGCGATTCTCTGGATCGGATCGCATGACGTGCTCGAAGGCCATATCAGCGCCGGACGTCTGGGTCAGTTCGTGCTCTATGCCGCATTTGCGGCTGCAGGGCTCGGTCAGCTCAGCGAGGTCTGGGGCGAGGTGTCCGCGGCTTCCGGCGCCGCCGAACGCCTGTTCGAACTGCTGCATGTGAAGCCGGAGATCACGCCGCCCGCCAACCCGCGTGCGCTGCCCGAGCCCGCGCGCGGTGACCTGAGCTTCGACCACGTCAGCTTCGCCTACCCGATGCGTCCCGATGTTCGAGCGATCGATGATGTCTCGTTCACGATCAGAGGCGGCGAGAAGGTCGCGATCGTCGGACCGTCGGGCGCCGGCAAAAGCACGCTGTTTCATTTGCTGCTGCGCTTCTACGACCCGGTGTCGGGTGCGATTTCCGTCGACGGCGTGCCGATCCGCGACGCGGATCCACGCAAGGTACGCGAACGCATGGCGCTGGTGCCGCAGGAGCCCGTCGTGTTCGCCGCGAGCGCGCGCGAAAACATCCGCTTTGGCCGGCCCGAGGCCAGCGATGCCGAGGTCGAACGCGCGGCTGAACTCGCCCATGCCAGCGAATTCATCCGCCGTTTGCCGGAGGGGTTCGATGCGCCGCTGGGCGAGCGCGGCGTGACCTTGTCGGGCGGCCAGCGTCAGCGCATCGCGATCGCGCGGGCGATCCTGCGCGACGCACCGCTGTTGCTGTTGGACGAGGCCACCTCCGCGCTCGATGCCGAGAGCGAGACGCTGGTCCAGACTGCGTTGGAAGAACTGATGCGCCACCGGACGACGCTCGTCATCGCGCATCGCCTCGCCACGGTGCTGTCATGTGATCGCATCCTGGTGATGGAGCAGGGCCGCATCGTCGAGCAGGGCACCCACGCCTCCCTGGTCGCCGCCAACGGGCTCTATGCGCGGCTCGCGCGCCTGCAGTTTGAGGGCGCGTGATCGCGCCCTCAATTTAGGCTCTCGTACCTGCAACTTTTTCCCGGGCTCGTTCGTTCCCTGCCGCGAAACAGCTGGCGTCGCGTCAGTCGGGATGCCCCCTCAGACAGGACAATGAACATGCCCTATCGTCGCGGTAGTTTTGCCCTCACGCCCCCATCGATGGTGATTTTCGTCATCGCATTGCTGCTCGCGCTGGTCGCCATGCTCGCGCATTACACCCATGCCTCCGTGCCGCTGCTCTCGACCGCCCACGCATTCGACGCGCTCGCGATCGCTTTTGTCGTGCTGACGATCGGCGTCCTCTTCCGCGGCGTGTAGTTGCGCTTCGCTGTAGTTTGATGCTTCAACATACTCGCCGTCGCTCCTGCGAACGCAGGGGCCCGTAACTACCGGCCGGCGTTTGACGCGCGATGCCTGAGGCATCTTCGTTCAACAACGTCTGCCGCGGAGTATGGGTCCCGGCGTTCGCCGGGACCCATCTGTGGATGTTGCGGCATTGCGACTCTTATCGTCTCGTTGCATCTCGTCGTATCTCAAGGTCTCCAAGCCATGCGCTGCACGGGCCGGCCCGAGGTCGGATTGACGTCCTCGCCGGCCTCGACGAAGCCGCTCCGCAAATAGAAGCGGATCGCGCGCGTATTGTCCTTGTTGACCAGCAGCGTGACGCCGGACGGCGCGCGCTGCTTGGCAGCATCGACCAGCGCCGTGGCGAGCGGTGAGCCCCAGCGCTCGGGTGCGACCACGAGCTGGTCGAGATAACCCGAAGGGTCGATGGTCACGAAGCCTGCGATCTGACCGTCCTGCTCGGCAACGATCACGGCTGCGTTCGGTACCAGCTCGTTGCGCCAGCGCGCCCGCCACCAGTCCACGCGCTTGGCAAAGTCGATCGACGGATAGGCCTGCTGCCATGTGCGCTGCCATAGCGTGATCGTGGCGTCTTCGTCCGCGACGCGGTAGGGACGGAGAGTGAATGCGGTCGTCACCGCTCCGTCAGCTTCAGCTCGATGCGTCGGTTGCGGCGAAAGGCGTCCTCGTTATTGCCGGGATCGAGCGGCTGGAATTCAGCGAAGCCGGCTGCGACCAGGCGCTGCGGCGGAACGCCGAGCGAGATCAGATATTGCACCACCGAGATCGCGCGCGCCGAGGACAATTCCCAGTTCGATTTGAACAGCGGGCTGTTGTTGAGCGGGCGGATGTCGGTGTGCCCATCGACCCGCAGCACCCAGGCGATCTCGCTCGGGATCTGCTTGTCGAGGTCGATGAGCGCCGTCGCGACGGTGTTCAGCTCCTGCTGGCCTTCGGGCAACAGTGTTGCCTGTCCGGTGTCGAAGAAGACCTCGGACTGAAAGACGAAACGGTCGCCGACGACGCGGATATCGGGCCGGTTGCCGAGAATCGCGCGCAGCCGCCCGAAGAACTCGGAGCGATAGCGCGACAATTCCTGCACCCGCTGCGCCAGCGCGACATTGAGGCGCTGGCCCAGATCGGCGATCCGGTTCTGCGATTCCTTGTCGCGCTTCTCGGATGCATCGAGCGCGTCTTCCAGCGCGGCAAGCTGGCGGCGCAGCGCGCTGATCTGCTGGTTCAGAACCTCGATCTGGGCGAGAGCGCGCGCGGTCGTCTGCTTCTCCGAATCCAACGCCTTGTTGAGCTCGTTCGCGCGGCCGGTCGCGTCGCTGCCGGCATTGGCGAGGCCTTCATAGAGACCTTTGACGCGATCGCGCTCGGCCTCGGCCGATGACAGGCCGGCGCGCAGTTGGGCGATCTGCTCGTCGAGCGAAAGCTTGCCGAGCTTTTCCAGCGACAGCATCTCGTTGAGCTGGGCGATCTTCGCATTGAGCTGCTGCAGCGCCTCGTCTTTGCCCGTCACCTCCTGCGAGAGGAAGAACTGCACGACCAGAAACACGGTGAGCAGGAAGATGACCGACAACACCAGCGTCGACAGTGCATCGACGAAGCCCGGCCAATAGTTCATGCCGGAGTCGCGGCGGGTACGGGCGAGCGCCATTCAGTGTCTCCTCAACAACGATAGGCCTGTGGGTCGACGGCATCCACAGCGTATCCGCGAACTCGGTGCACCCTCTCCCCTTGTAGGAGAGGGTGGCATGGTCGCGCGAAGCGCGAGCATGCCGGGTGAGGGGTCTCTCTCCACGGAAAGAACCCCTCACCCGGCGCGCATTTCGCTGTGCTCATGCCCGCCACCCTCTCCCACAAGGGGAGAGGATACACCGTCGCTGTGGCGAGAGCATTCAGCATGACAGGCACCAGCGATCGAGACCTCCGACACTCAAGCTGATCTCATCGATCAGCCATCCAGCCGCTCAACTCTTCTCCGTTTGCCGGGCCAGCCGCTCGAGCAGCCGCTTGATCTCACGGTTCTGTTCGCCCTGGCCATCGGCCCATTCGCGGATCATCTGCTGCTCGGTGCGCATATGGGCCACCAGACCCTGGATCGCCTCGGCGAGGTTCGCCATCGCGGCAGTGGCGCCGCGATTGGAGCCTTCCTCCATCGCCGAGCGTAGCCGCTCGATCGCGACCGACAGGTCGCCGCCGGCCGAGTCGCCGGCGCCATATTCGCGAACCGTGCCGGCGAGCCAGTCCTCGAGGTCGGTGTAGAAGCGGTTCTGGGCCTGGCTGGATTGCAGATCGAGGAACCCCAGGATCAGGGAGCCGGCGAGACCGAACAGCGAGGACGAAAACGAAATTCCCATGCCGCCCAGCGGCGCGGCGAGCCCGCCCTTCAACGTGTCGAACAGCGCGCCGGCATCGCCGCCGACCTTCAATCCGTCGATTACCTTGCCCACCGAGCCGACGGTCTCGATTAGACCCCAAAACGTGCCGAGCAGGCCGAGGAAGACCAGGAGGCCGGTCATGTAGCGGGAGATGTCGCGGGCCTCGTCGAGCCGGGTGGCGATCGAGTCCAGCAGGTGCCGCATCGTCTGTTGCGAGATTGTCATCCGCCCGGTGCGCTCGCGGCCGAGGATCGCCGCCATCGGCGCCAGCAGGGTCGGATGCCGGGCCATCGCGAGCCCCGGGTCGGCGATGCGGAAATTGTTGACCCAGGACACCTCCGGGTAGAGCCGGATGACTTGGCGGAATGACAGGATGGTCCCAATGAAAAGCACCGCGCCGATCAGCGCGTTGAGGCCGGGATTGGCGAAGAAGGCCTGGACGATCTGCTTGTACAGCACGACGCCGACCAGGCCGCAGAGCACCAGGAAGACCAGCATGCGCACCAGAAAGATCCGGGGCGACGACAATTTGGTCAGTTCGACGTCCATCGCGGAACGGGTAGAGGAGCCTTGAGGCATTGTCGATGACATCCGTTACGGAAAACCGGTCTTGAGGCTCACTATGGCATAGCAGGGACTGGAAAAAAGCGGCGATTGCCGCAATTCCCGGACTCTGCATGGAACTGTGTCCTGAAACCGGTCAGCGACCGGCCCGTAATTATCCCAAGTCATATTTAGCGGGATTGCCCGGGGTTTGTCATGACGATCCTTGGATACCTGGAAGCCCTGCTGCTGATCGGGCTGTCGCTCTCTGCCCTCATGGCTCTGGCCTGGGTCGTGCAGCAGCGCACCGGAAATTCCGGTTGGGTCGATACCATCTGGACATTCTCGGTCGGGCTGGTCGGCGCGGCCGGCGCGCTATGGCCGGTCACGGGCGAAGCGCCGAACGGCCGCCAATGGCTGGTCGCCCTGTTGGTTGCGATCTGGTCGGTTCGGCTGGGCACGCATGTTGCGCGGCGCACGACCAAGATCAGCGATGATCCACGCTATGCCGAATTCGCCAGGCAGTGGGGGAAGGACGCTCCCCGTCGCATGTTTCTGTTTCTGCAGCAGCAGGCCTGGGGCTCGCTTCCGCTCGCCTTCGCAATCTTTGTCGCGGCCCATGTCCCAGCCGCCGGCCTGCGCCTGCAGGATGGGCTGGGCGCGCTGATCTTGTTGATCGGCATTGCGGGAGAAGCGCTGGCGGATGCCCAGTTGAAGGCCTTTCGCTCCAATCCAGACAACCACGGAAAGGTCTGCGACGTCGGACTCTGGCGCTGGTCGCGTCATCCCAACTACTTTTTCGAATGGGTGTGCTGGCTCTCCTACCCCGTGATCGCGCTGGCGCCCGATTACCCCTGGGGCTTGGCCAGCGTACTGGCGCCACTCTTCATGTACTGGATCCTGGTGCATGTGACCGGCATCCCGCCGTTGGAGGAGCAGATGCTGCGCTCGCGCGGCGCGCGCTATCGGGCCTATCAGGACCGCACCAGCGCGTTCTTTCCGCTGCCGCCCCGTAAGCAGAGCGCGATATGAGCGTGGTCTGAGTCCTCCGCGCACCGGTTGAAGCCGTGTGTGCAGCGTGGCTTGCGAGATTTCGTCGCAGGCAGCCTGACTGGGATTCGCGGGTCTGTTGTGGGGCTTCTTGGTTTCGGCTTGGTTCCCTGCACCTCACAATCCGGTGAATCAGAAATAATAGAAACTAATCAGTCGCATAGCATCGTGTGACATCAAGCCGCCGCAAAGTGCGTTGCGCTGCAGCAGCACATTTCTATGTTGGCGACACCCACGCCAGAACGGCGTCATGCGGGGCGTCGCGTATCCGCGCTCATTTCAACCATCAGGGGCTTATTCTTCCATGTCTCGTCTTCGCGCGTCATTGGTTTGCAGTGCATTGCTGCTCGCGGCCGTCGCGCCACTTCTTGGCGGCTGCGATGACGCCATCACGGCTCAGGCTTCATCTAACGAGCAGGTTGATATTCCCGAAGTCGGGATCATCACCGTCGAGCAGCAGGCCCGAGCCATCGTGCGCGAACTGCCAGGCCGGATTGCGCCGACGCGGGTTTCGGACCTGCGGCCACGGGTGTCCGGCATCGTGGTCGAACGCCTGTTCCGTCAGGGCAGCGAAGTGAAGGCGGGCGACCCGCTGTATCGGATCGATCCCAGGCCGTTCGAGGTCGAGGTGCTCTCTGCGAAGGCCGCGCTCGCCAAGGCCGAAGCCGTGCACGAGCGCGCCGTGCAGCAGGCGCGCCGGATCAGCCTGTTGTTCAGCCAGAAGGCGACTCCCGAGGTCGAGAACGAGAAGGCGGTTGCCACCGAACGCGAGGCCGCGGCCGACGTCGAGGCCCGCAAGGCGGAGCTTTCGCGCGCGCATCTCAATCTCGACTATGCGACGGTGCGCGCACCGATCGACGGCATCGTGGGCGCTGCGCAGGTCAGCGAAGGCGCGCTGGCTGTGCAGAATGAAACCACGGTTGCGACCATTCAGCAGCTCGATCCGATCTACGCCGACTTCACCCAGTCGGTCAGCGAGCTTCATCGTCTTCGCCGCGCGTTCGAATCCGGCGATCTCGAGCGGATCGCGCCCGATGCGATCAAGGTGCGCTTGTTGATGGACGACGGCACCGCCTATCCGGTGGCGGGCAAGCTCCTGTTCTCGGAGGCCAAGGTCGATGCTGCGACCGGTCAGGTCACGTTGCGCGGCGAGTTCAAGAATCCGAAGCGCGAGCTGCTGCCGGGCATGTATGTTCGGGTTCGCATCGAGCAGGGCATCGACAGCGACTCCGTCGGCGTGCCGCAGCAGGCGGTGCAGCGAAATGTCGGCGGCGGCAGCGAGGTGTTCGTTGTCAGGGACGACAACCGCGTCATTGCGCAGCCGATCCGCACCGGTCCGATTCAGGACGGCCTGCTGCTGGTCACCGAAGGCCTGAAGGCCGGCGACAAGGTCGTTGTCGAAGGTTTTCAGAAATTCGCTGCCGGCGACAAGGTCGCGCCGCAAGCCTGGACCGAGGTCTCTTCCGCTGAAAACGTCTCGGCGCAATCGTCGGCGACGCGGTAAGCGATCATGCCGAGCTTCTTCATCGACAGGCCGATCTTCGCCTGGGTCGTCGCGCTGTTCATCTGTCTGGTCGGCGCGATCTCGATCCCGCTGCTTCCGATCGCCCAATATCCGATCATCGCGCCGCCCTCGATCTCGATCTCGACCAGCTATCCCGGCGCTTCGCCTGAGAACCTCTACAACAGCGTCACGCGGCTGATCGAGGAGGAGCTCAACGGCGCCTCCGGCATTCTCAATTTTGAATCGACCAGCGACTCGCTCGGGCAGGTCGAGATCACCGCGAATTTCGTGCCGGGCACATCGACCAACGATGCCTCGGTGGAGGTGCAGAACCGTCTGAAGCGCGTCGAGGCGCGGCTGCCGCGCGCGGTGATCCAACAGGGCATCCTGGTCGAGGAAGCCTCCAGCGCGGTGCTGCAGATCATCACCTTGCGCTCGACCGACGGCAGCCTCGACGAGGTCGGGCTCGGCGACTTCATGATCCGCAACGTACTCGGCGAGATCAGACGCATTCCCGGCGTCGGCCGCGCCACGCTGTATTCGACCGAGCGCTCGCTGCGGGTCTGGCTCGATCCGGCCAAGCTGATCGGCTACGGCCTTACCGCCGATGACGTGACCAAAGCGATCGGTGCGCAGAACGCACAGGTCGCCTCGGGTTCGATCGGTGCCGAGCCGGCCGCATCAGGACAGCGCACCTCGGCGCTGGTACTGGTCAAGGGTCAGCTCGATTCGCCCGACGAGTTCGGGTCGATCATCCTGCGCGCCAACCCCGACGGTTCGACGGTGCGGCTGCGCGACGTCGCCCGCCTCGAGATCGGCGGCTTGAGCTATCAGTTCAACACCCGCCTTAACGGCAAGCCGACCGCAGGTCTCTCGGTGCTGATGTCGCCGACCGGCAACGCGCTGGCGACGGCAGCGGCGGTCGAGGCCAAGATGAAAGAGCTGTCGCGGTTCTTTCCGGCCAATATCAGCTATGAGATCCCCTACAACATCACCCCGGTGGTGGAAGCCTCGATCGAGAAGGTGATCCATACGCTGATCGAAGCGGTCGTGCTCGTGTTCATCGTGATGTTCCTGTTCCTGCAGAACATCCGTTACACCATCATCCCGACCATCGTAGTGCCGGTGGCGCTGTTGGGCGCCTGTGCCACGCTGATGCTGACGGGCTATTCGATCAACATGCTGACCATGTTCGGCATGGTGCTGGCGGTGGGTATCCTGGTCGACGACGCCATCGTCGTGGTCGAGAATGTCGAGCGCATCATGGCGGAAGAAGGCCTGCCGCCGAAGGAGGCGACGCGCAAGGCGATGTCGCAGATCACAAGCGCCATCATCGGTATCACGTTGGTGCTGATGGCTGTGTTTGTGCCGATGGCGTTCTTCCCGGGCTCGGTCGGCATCATCTACCGCCAGTTCTCGGTGACCATGGTGGCCGCGATCGGCTTCTCGGCCTTGCTGGCGCTGTCGCTGACGCCTGCGCTGTGCGCAACCTTGTTGAAACCAGTGGCTACCGGTCACGGCCACGCCAGGAAAGGCCTGTTCGGCTGGTTCAATCGCTTCATGGACGGCAGCCGCAACCGCTACACCGGCGTCGTGCGCGGCGCGTTGACGCGCACCGGCCGCTTGATGCTGATCTATGCGATCCTGCTTGGCGGCTTGACCTTGGCGTTCATGCGGATGCCCGGCGGCTTCCTGCCGGTCGACGACCAGGGCTTCATCACCACCGACGTTCAGACGCCTTCGGATTCTTCCTACGCGCGGACGCTGGGGGCGATCGAGCGGGTCGAAAAATATCTGGCGGAGCGGGCCGGCGTCGAGAACGTGACCTTCCTCACCGGCTTCAGCTATGCCGGGCAGGGCATCAATACGGCGCAGGCCTTCATCTCGCTCAAGGACTGGTCGGAGCGCGGTGCGAAGGATAGCGCGGCAGCGATCGTCGCCGATATCAACCGCGATCTCGCCTCGATCCGCGACGCCAAGATCACCGCGCTTCAGCCGCCGCCGATCGACAACCTCGGCAACTCCTCCGGCTTCAGCTTCCGCCTGCAGGACCGCGGCCAGAAAGGCTATGCGGCGCTGACGGCTGCCGCCGACCGGCTGCTCGCGGAGGCCAATGCCAGCCCGGTGCTGCAGAAGGTCTATATCGAGGGCCTGCCGCCGGGACCTCAAGTGAACCTGATGATCGACCGCGAGAAGGCGGGCGCTTTCGGCGTGACCTTCGAAGACATCAACAACACGATCTCGACCAATCTCGGCTCCAATTACGTCAACGACTTCCCGAACCGCGGGCGCATGCAGCGCGTGGTGGTGCAGGCGGATCGCCTGAGCCGCATGAATGCGGACGATATCCTGAACTACAGCGTCAAGAATGCGAGCGGACAGCTGGTTCCGTTCTCGTCCTTTGCGTCCGTGGAATGGGCGAAAGGGCCGATGCAGATCGCCGGCTTCAACTATTATCCCGCCATCCGCATCTCCGGCGAAGCCAAGCCGGGCTATACCTCCGGCGACGCGATCGCCGAGATGGAGCGCCTGGCCGACAAATTGCCGCGCGGCTTCGGCTATGAATGGACTGGGCAGTCGCTGCAGGAGAAACTATCGGGTTCGCAGGCGCCGTTCCTGCTAGCGCTGTCGGCTTTCGTCGTGTTCCTGTGTCTTGCCGCGCTATATGAGAGCTGGACCATTCCGCTCGCGGTGCTGCTGACGGTGCCGCTCGGCATTCTCGGCGCTGTGGTCGCCGCAAGCCTGCGCGGGTTGCCGAACGACGTCTATTTCACGGTCGGCCTGATCACGATCATCGGCCTTGCCGCCAAGGATGCGATCCTGATCATCGAGTTCGCCAAGGACCTGCGCAGTCACGGCAAGCCGCTGGTCGCGGCGACGATCGAGGCCTGCTCCTTGCGCTTCCGCCCGATCGTGATGACGGGGCTTGCCTTCGTCTGCGGCGTGCTGCCGATGTCGATCGCCTCAGGCGCGGGCAGCGCCAGCCAGCAGGCGCTCGGCACCAGCGTGATGGGCGGCATGATCGCGGTCGTGATCCTGGCGCTCTTGATGGTGCCGGTGTTCTTCGTCTCGGTGCAGCGCGTGCTGGCGGGAGACCGGGAGACAACCGCGCCGGAACGGCAGGGCGACGTCTATGGGCCGCCGACGCCGGTTAAACCGTGATGTCCGGCATGACCGCCACCGGGTCTCGCCTTCGGCGAGCCCGATGACAGGCTCCGGCGCGCATCCAGTAAACTCCGGACGTTGACAATCGGCGTCTCGGCGTACTGGATCATCTGCTTTCGCGGATGATGACGACGATAGCGAACGACGCCGAACGACGTGCGGGTCTGCCACGACGCGGTCACGATGCCGCCACTGGCATTCTCGCCGGTCCAAGCGTATGATCCGGCATCATGTGACGGTAATGACATGTCGAACTTCGCAGGCAGATTGAGTCTCGCGCTGGTTTTGACCGCGCTCTCGCTGGGCGGCCCTGTGGCTCATGCTCAAACGGCTCCAATTCAGTATTGGGTCCCAGGCTGGCCCGTCGATGTCGGGAGCGGTGGTCAGGGCCTCGACAGCTACGGAAACTTTCCGAGCTTCGACGGCAGCGGCCGCGACAGCGGCTTCTTCACGCGGCGCTACAGTTTTTCGACCGACTGGTCGGCGCTCGGTGGCGTCGGATTGAACTCGCAGCTCGTCAATCGCTATGGATCGCTCGGCTCGCTCTCGGTCGACGGCACGCAGTTCGGCTACAAGATCAACAGTGGCGTCAGTCTCTTTGGCGGCTTCGATACGCTGAAATATGATTCCGGCACGGGCGGCCCGTTTGCCGCGTTCGATTCGAGATCCAGCGCGACTGCCGGCTATCGCGCGCATGCGGGAGTGGCGTTTCAGCCCGCGCCGAATGTCAGCCTGTCGCTCGGGTTCAGCTACACGCAGCAAGGCTCGGACCGTCTCGACAGTGACATCAGCTCGCAGGCACTGCCGGGCGAGACACCCTCGGCCTTCACGAGCGGCCGTCGCTAGGGCCCGACCTTATCCTCGCCGTCATCCCGGACAAGCGCGCGGCACGCGCGCGCAGATCCGGGATCCATAACCCCAGGAAGCTATTCGAGGCGCGCTGTTCGCACGTTTCTCGCCCCGCCACGACGGCCGGTGGCTCTGGGTCCCGGCTCAGGGCCGGGACGACACCGTGAGTGAGGCCAGAGTTGTGGCCACCGCTCGCTATGCCGCGGCCTTCAGCACCTTCACCAGCTCGCGGTGGATCACCTCGTTGCCGCAGATGACGTGGCCTGTGGTCAGCGCATCGTCTTTGCCGTCGATTCCTGAGACTGTGCCGCCGGCCTCGCGCACCATGATCAATCCGGCGGCGATGTCCCAGGCCGCGAGGTCGCGTTCCCAATAGCCGTCGAGGCGGCCCGCCGCGACAAACGCGAGATCCAGCGAGGCGGCACCGAAGCGGCGCAGCCCTGCCACCTTGGTCTGCAGCGAGGTCATCTCGCGCATGAACAGCGCATGATCACCGCGGCCGATATGCGGCAGACCGCAGGCGATCACGCATTCGTTGAGCTGGCGGCGGGCGGCGACGCGCAGCCGCTGGTCATTCAGGAAGGCGCCCTTGCCGCGCTCGGCGATATAGAGCTCGTCATTGGCGGGATTGTAGATGACGCCCGCGATCACCGCATCCTCGCGCTGCAGCGCGATCGAGATCGCGAATTGCGGGATGCCGTGCAGGAAGTTGGTGGTGCCGTCGAGAGGATCGACGATCCAGGTGTGCGACTTGTCGCTGCCTTCGCGCGCGCCGCCTTCCTCGCCGATGAAGCCGTAGCCGGGCCGCGCCTTGGCGAGGTCCTCATAGAGCATCTCCTCGGCGCGCTTGTCGGCGCGCGAGACGAAATTCGCCGGCCCCTTCATCGACACCTGCAGATGCTCGATCTCGCCGAGATCGCGCTTGAGGCTGCGGCCGGCGCGGCGCGCGGCCTTGACCATGACGTTGATGAGAGCGGAATGGATCATGATCTCGATGCGGCCGGCTGCTGGCGCCCTCGCGGCGCAGGTTCGCGCCGGAAAGCGAGGGGAACGGTGAAATGGAAGCTGTGGGGTGCCCTGTGCAGGCGCCGACGTCAAGGGCGGATCATTGGGCCCCGAGCCAGCGCTTGGCGGCCGCTTCGCCTTTGGCGCGCTCCTCGGGCGAGAGGTCGGCGAATTTTTCATCAAGCTTGGTATCGCCCTTGCCGGCGGTCTTGGCGACCAGATGCCATTTATAGGCCTCGGCTCGATCGACCGGCGTCCCCCCCGCACCGTAGAACAGGACCCAGGCGAGCCTGTTCTGCGCGATCGGGCTGTTCTGTCTTGCCGCTCTCCGCAGCAACGCCACCGCGGCCGCCTCGTTCTTGGGCGTTCCGGTGCCATTGTAGAGCGTGATCGCATATTCGACCTCGGCATCGACATTGTCGGCAACCGCAGCCGCCTGCAGCAGCCGTGCGGCCTTCTCCGGATCCTTCGGCACCCCGGTTCCTTCCTTGTAGAAGGTCGCGAGCGCGTATTGCGCCTCGGCGTTGCCGGCGTCGGCAGCCATCTGCAATAGCTCCGCCGAGCGCTTGAGGTCCTGGGGCAGGGTCTGGCCGTCGAGATAGAGCAGAGCGAGGTTATAGGCTGCCTTGGGCTCGCCGAGCTTGGCGGCGGAGGCCAGCAGCTTCACCGCCTCCTGCTTATCGACCGGCCCGCCGCGGCCGGCGAGCCGCATCATCGCCAATGCAAACATCGCCTCGCGGTCACCGGCCTCGGACGCGCGCTTGTACCAGAGCGCCGCCTTGTCGTAATCGCGCCGGATGCCCATGGCGTTTTCATAGAGCTGGCCCAGCATGGTCATGGCCTTGGCATCGCCGGCCTGCGCCTTGGTGGTCGCGAGGTCGAAGGCGGTCTTGTATTGGCCGCGCTGATAGGCGCCATAGACCAGATCGACATTGGGATCGTTCGCGGCCGGCGGTGCGCTGGCTGCCGGCTGGTTTGCCGGCGGCGCGGCGGGCTTCGCGGACGCCGCGGGCGCAGGTGGAGCAGCCGGTTTCTTCGCCACGGGCGGCTTGGGCTTCTCAGCGGCCCTTTCGGCCGGCTTGGGCTTCTCGGCCGGGGGCTGCTGAACGGCGGGCGGGGTCAGCGAGATCTGCGCGAGCGCGCCGGCCGGAGCCAAGAAGAGGACCGCAAGAACGGGTGTCAGGCGCAGCATCGTCATCGGAATGGCGTTACCCTTGTCCGGCTGCCGCCGTGGGGACCGCCATATAGGCCTGCTTGATGGCGCTGTCGATATCGGCGAGCGCCGCGGCAGGACCGCGCGGATCGTTCCAGACGAGATCATCGACCAGGATGAAATCGGCGCCGGCGGCCACAAATTCGGTCGCTTCTTCGCGCGTGGCGGCATAGCCGACGCAGGGCGGCTCGAACAGCTCGGCCCACCACGACAGCCGCTCGACGATCGCATCCACGGACGGCCGCCTGCCGGCCGCATCCTTCTCTCCGAACAGCACATAATCGGTGCCGCGCTCGCCCGCGGTCATCGAATCGTGCCGCGTCGCGAGCCCGCCGACGCCGGCGATGCGATCCGGCTTCAGGCCTGGCTGCGCCTCGTCGAGCGCGGCGAGCCCATTGAGATGCGCGCCGTCGGCGCCGGCGCGCGCCACGATATCCGCATGCCCCTCGACCAACAGCGCTGCACCAGCGTCCTGGATTGCAGGCGCCAGCGCTTTGACGCATCGGATCATGCTGCGCGGATCGCTCTCCTTGAGCCGCACCAGCACAGCGGCGACATCGCCGCCGCGCAGGATGTTCGGTAGCTCTGCGGCGAGCGGCGCGGGATCCGTGATCACGGGCGTTGCGAGGTAAAGCCGCGGTGCCGGCCGCGGCGGGGTCGTCTTGCCGGCCACTCTATGCCGCCTTCCGTTCTAATTGGGCTGTCCATTGGCCCAGGCTGGCGAGCCCGTTCATATGGGCGCGATGGGTGAAGGCTCGCTGGCCGGCGGGTACGTTCTCCGCCTTGCCCGACCAGGCTTTTTGCGGCGCCGCCTGCAGCGCGCGGCCATAGGAGAAGGTGAGCTTCCACGGCAGTTGCCCGATCCGGTTCATCGCGTCGAGATGCGCCGTGGCCTCTTCATCCGACTGCCCGCCGGACAGAAACGCAATGCCGGGGACGGCTGCGGGCACGCACTCCTTCAACAGCCTGATGGTCTTGTGCGCGACCTCATCGACAGAAGCCTGCTTCGGAGACTTCTTGCCGGCAACCACCATGTTCGGCTTCAGGATCATGCCTTCGAGCGCGACGCGCTGGAGGCGTAGTTCGCGGAAGACTTCGTCGAGCACGTGTCGCGTCACCTCGAAGCAGCGGTCGATGTCGTGATCACCGTCCATCAGCACTTCCGGCTCGACGATCGGCACAATATGCGCCGCCTGGCAGAGCGCCGCATAACGCGCGAGCGCATGCGCATTGACATGAACAGCGGTCGCAGACGGAATGTCCGCCGCGATATCGATCACCGCGCGCCATTTGGCGAAGCGTGCACCATGGGCGTAATACTTGGTCAAACGATCCGCCAGCCGGTCGAGCCCGACCGTCACGGTCTCGCCGGGACAGAAGGGCAGCGGCTGCGTGCCTTCGTCGACCTTGATGCCGGGAATGCTGCCGGCCTGCTCGATCAGCCGGATCAGCGGCGTGCCATCCTTGGCGTTCTGCCAGATCGTCTCGTCATAGAGAATGACGCCGGAGATGTAGTTCATCGCTTCGGCGCTGCGGAACAGCATCTCACGATAATCGCGCCGGGTCTCGTCGGTCGATTCCACATTGATCGCATCGAAGCGCTTCTTGATCGTCCCGGTGGATTCGTCGGCGGCCAGGATGCCTTTGCCCGGCGTCACCATGGCAACAGCGACCTTGTTGAGATCGGGGAGATTCATGACGGCATGCTCCAGAGTGCACCTGCCCTGCCTGCCAAAATAGACCGTTCTCGGGCAGTTGCCGAGAAAACATTGGCCTGAAAGGAGGCGGTTCCCGGAGAGGTGTGAACGTTCGCTGGTGCCGAAACGAGCTGCCGGCCGAGAAGCGAGGTGCACCCTCTCCCCTTGTGGGAGAGGGTGGCGAGAATGAGCGAAGCGAAATTCGAGCCGGGTGAGGGGCCTCTCTCGGCGAGCGCATGTGCCGCGAGAACCCCTCACCCGCCTCGCTTCGCTCGGCACCCTCTCCCACAAGGGGAGAGGGTGCACTATCGTTGTGGCTTAAGGGAAGCCAACCTCTTGGGCGCCCGCTCACGCCACCTTCGGGTCGAGCTCGCCCTTGGCATAGCGTTTGGCCATTTCGGCAGTGGTCAGCACGCGCTTGATCTTGGAGGCCTGGCCTGCGGTATTGAACTCCTGGAGCCGCTGCTTGCAGAGCTTGGTCATCGCTTCCATCGCGGGCTTCAGATATTTGCGCGGATCGAACTCCTCGGGGTGCTCTGTCAGAACCTTGCGGATCTGGCCGGTCATCGCCATGCGGTTGTCAGTATCGATGTTGATCTTGCGCACGCCGTTCTTGATGCCGCGCTGGATCTCCGCGACCGGCACGCCCCAGGTCGGCTTCATCTTGCCGCCATTGGCGTTGATGATCTCCTGCAGCTCCTGCGGCACCGACGAGGAGCCGTGCATGACGAGATGCATGTTCGGCAGCTTGCGGTGAATCTCCTCGATCACGTTCATGGCGAGGATGTCGCCGTCGGGCTTGCGCGTGAACTTGTAGGCACCATGCGAGGTGCCCATCGCGATCGCGAGCGCGTCGACCTTGGTCTCCGTGACGAACTTCACGGCCTCGTCGGGATTGGTCAGCAGCTGATCGTGGGACAGCTTGCCCTCGGCGCCGTGGCCATCTTCCTTGTCGCCCATCCCGGTCTCGAGCGAGCCGAGCACGCCGAGCTCGCCCTCGACTGATATGCCGCCGAGATGCGCCATCGTGGTCACGGTCCTGGTGACACCGACATTGTAGTCCCAGTCGCCCGGGGTCTTGCCGTCGGCCTTCAGCGAGCCGTCCATCATCACCGAGGTGAAGCCGGACTGGATCGCGGTCATGCAGGTCGCGGGCTCGTTGCCATGGTCGAGATGCACGCACACCGGGATGTGCGGATAGATCTCGGTCAACGCGTCCATCATGTGCTTGAGCATCACGTCATTGGCGTAAGCGCGGGCGCCGCGTGACGCCTGGATGATGACCGGCGCATCGACGGCGTTCGCCGCCTCCATGATCGCCAGCGCCTGCTCCATGTTGTTGATGTTGAAGGCAGGGACGCCGTAGTCGTTCTCCGCCGCGTGGTCGAGCAATTGACGCAACGTGATGCGAGCCATCGATCCTGTTCTCCGTTGTGGGCCTTGGGTGTGAGCCTTGGGCCTCGTATGTCCTAAGTCAGCGATTTTTTAAAACTTCGACGCCCGGCAGAGGTTTCCCTTCCATCCATTCCAGGAACGCGCCGCCGGCGGTGGAAACGTAGGTGAAATCATGCGCCACGCCGGCCTGGTTGAGGGCCGCCACGGTGTCGCCGCCACCGGCCACCGAAATCAGCTTCTTGGCCTTGGTGCGCTCGGCCGCATGTTTGGCCGCAACCACCGTGCCGCGGTCGAACGGCGCCAGCTCGAAGGCGCCCAGCGGGCCGTTCCAGACCAGCGTGGCGGCATCGTCGATCGCGGCATGGATGCGCGCGGTCGATTGCGGGCCGACGTCGAGGATCATGCTGTCGGGCGGAATAGCATCGAGCCCATAGGCGAAGGAGGGCGAGTTGGCGGCGAAGTGATAGGAGACGGTGGCGTCCACCGGGAGGATGATCGCGCAGTTCGCGGCTTCGGCCTTCTCCAGGATCTTCAGCGCAGTCGGCGCCAGATCCTTCTCGGCCAGCGACTTGCCGATCTGCACGCCCTGCGCATGCAGGAAGGTGTTGGCCATGCCGCCGCCGATCACCAGCGCATCGACCTTGGTGACGAGGTTTTCGAGAAGGTCGATCTTGGTCGAGACTTTTGCGCCGCCGACGATTGCGATGACGGGGCGGGTCGGGCTGCCCAGCGCCTTGCCCAGCGCCTCCAGCTCGGCCTGCATGGTGCGGCCGGCATAGGCCGGCAGCTTGTGACCGAGGCCCTCGGTCGAGGCATGCGCGCGATGCGCGGCAGAGAAAGCGTCATTGACCCAGATGTCGCCAAGCTTGGCCAACTCGGCGACGAAGGCCGGATCGTTCTTCTCTTCCTCTTTGTGGAAGCGGGTGTTTTCCAGGCAGAGGATGTCGCCGTCCTTCATCGCGGCAATCGCCTTTGCAGCGGGCTCGCCGATGCAGTCGTCGGCGAACGCGACGGGACGCTTCACGACATCGGCCAGTGCCGCGGCGACCGGCTTGAGCGAGTCCTTTTCGTCGCGGCCCTTAGGCCGGCCGAAATGCGCGAGCAGGATGACCTTGCCGCCCTTGGTGGCGATCTCGTTGATGGTCGGGGCCACGCGCTCGAGCCGGGTGGCGTCGGTAACGTGGCCGTTGTCCATGGGCACGTTGAGGTCGACGCGCAACAGCACGCGTTTGCCCTTCACGTCGACGTCGTCGAGGGTGCGGAATTGTTTCATGTGAGAGCTCCCTCGTCAGGGCGGGGCATCGTTTTGGGGGCGTCATTCCGGGGCGCCTCGAAGAGGCGAACCCGGAATCTCCGAGATACCGGGTTCGACGCTGTCGCGTCGCCCCGGAATGACTTGTTGCGGTTACAGCAGCTTGCCCATCGCCACGGCGGTGTCGGCCATGCGGTTGGAGAAGCCCCATTCGTTGTCGTACCAGGACATCACGCGCACCAGATTGCCGTTCATGACCTTGGTCTGGTCCATGTGGAAAGTGGACGAATGCGGGTCGTGGTTGAAGTCGATCGAGACGTTCGGCGCGGTGGTGTAGCCGAGCACGCCTTTCAGCTGCTGCTCGCTGGCGCGCTTCATCGCCTCGTTGATCTCCTTCGGATCGGTGTTGCGCTTGGCGACGATCTTGAGGTCGACGACCGAGACGTTCGGCGTCGGCACGCGGATCGCGACGCCGTCGAGCTTGCCCTTCAGCTCGGGCAGCACCAGGCCGATCGCTTTCGCAGCACCGGTCGAGGTCGGGATCATCGACATCGCCGCGGCGCGGCCGCGGTAGAGATCCTTGTGCAGCGTGTCGAGCGTCGGCTGGTCGCCGGTATAGGCGTGGATCGTGGTCATGAAGCCGGTCTCGATGCCGACCGTGTCGTTCAGCACCTTGGCGATCGGCGCCAGGCAGTTGGTGGTGCAGGAGCCGTTGGAGACGACGAGGTGCTCCCTGGTCAGCGTGTCGTGATTGACGCCGAAGACGATGGTGGCGTCGGCGCCGTCGGCCGGCGCCGAGACCAGCACCCGCTTGGCGCCGGCGGTCAGATGCGCGGAGGCCTTCTCCTTGGCGGTGAAGATGCCGGTGCATTCCAGCGCGATGTCGACGCCGAGATCCTTCCAGGGCAGCTTGGCGGGGTCGCGCTCGGCGCTGACCTTGATCTTGCCGTTGCCGAGGCTGATGGAGTCGCCGTCGACGGTCACGGTGCCGGGGAAACGGCCATGCACGGAGTCGTAACGGAGCAGGTGGGCATTGGTCTCGACCGGGCCGAGATCGTTGATGCCGACCACCTCAATATCCTTGCGGCCGGACTCTGCGATAGCGCGCAGGATGTTGCGGCCAATGCGGCCAAACCCGTTGATTGCGACCCGGACTGCCATCTTCGTCTCCTTCAATGACGTTTCTCACCCCTGCGAGAGGCCATACAGGCCCACCAGGGTGTTTCGCGGTATTAACGCCCGGTTCTGCCGGACGGGAGCGGACAATATGGCCCTTTCGTAGTCCTTTTTTTGCGATTGCTCAACCGCCTGTCGCAGGACTGGGAGCGCCGGGCGCGGATATTCGGGACGGAAGGCCGGGGTTCCGAATTTGTTCAATCGGTTGTGACCGCACCCACGGCCACCGCGTCGCGGGTGGATGGCTGCGATGGCTTCCCGACACGACGGAATTGTCAGCAACGGTCGGTCAGCGATGGCTTGGTATACAAGGCAGCCATTTCGCAGATCCTGTCACGCTGGCGATCCTGACGACCCCGCCGCCCTGACCAACGCCAGCAGCTCGTCGCCATAATGTTCGAGCTTCTTGTCGCCGATCCCGGGGATGTCGCGGAGTTGTCCGAGCGTTGACGGACGTGCGGCCGCGATGCCGTCGATGGTGGTGTCGTGCAGCACCACATAGGCCGGCACGCCGCGCTTGCGCGCCACCTCCGAACGCCACGCCCGCAAGCTCGCGAGCAGGGGTGCATCGACTGCCTGGCCCGGCCGCGCAACCAGATCGCCACGCCGCGATTTGCTTCGGATCGCGCGGGCGGCGTTCGCCGTCTCCTCGCGCAACATCACCGCGGTCTCGCCCTTCAAGACGCCGCGTGACGTGTCCGTCAGCTTCAGCGCGCCGAAGGCTTCGCTGTCGGGCGCAAGATGGCCCATCGCCACCAGCTGGCGCAGCGCGGCGCGCCACTGCTTCTCGTTGAGCTCGCGGCCCACGCCGAACACCGACAATTTGTCGTGTCCGAACTGCTTGACGCGCTCGGTCGCACGTCCCACCAGCACATCGATCAGGTGCATCGCCCCGAAACGCTGGCCGGTGCGATAGGCGCAGGACAGCAGCTTCTGCGCGATCACCTTGCCGTCGCGGACACGCGGCGGCGACAGGCAGTTGTCGCAATTGCCGCATCTCTCGCCTGTCGCGGTCTCGCCGAAATAGCTCAGCAGGCGCTTGCGCCGGCAGTCCGCAGCCTCTGTCAGCGCGATCAGCGCGTCGAGCTTGCGGATCGACACCCGCTTGAACGCCTCCGAACCGTTGGACTCGTCGATCATCCGGCGCTGTTGCACGACGTCGGAAAGACCGTAGGTCATCCAGGCGGTCGACGGCTTGCCGTCGCGGCCGGCGCGTCCGGTCTCCTGGTAGTACGCCTCGATGCTTTTCGGCAGATCGAGATGCGCAACGAAGCGCACGTCGGGCTTGTCGATGCCCATGCCGAACGCGACCGTGGCGACCACCACGATGCCGTCCTCGTTGATGAAGCGGTCCTGGTTGCGGGCGCGCACACTGGCATCGAGCCCGGCGTGATAGGGCAGCGCAGTGATTCCGGCCTCGGTCAGCGCGGCTGCGACGTCCTCGACTTTGGCGCGCGACAGGCAGTAGACGACGCCGGCGTCGCCGAGGTGGCGTTCCCTGATGAAGGATTTGAGCTGGGCCGGCCCGTTGTGCTTGTCGACGATCTCGTAGCGGATGTTCGGGCGATCGAAGCTCGCGACGAATTGCGGGCTGTCGACAAGCCCCAGTCGCTCCGCGATCTCCTCGCGGGTCAACTCGTCCGCGGTTGCGGTCAGCGCGATGCGCGGCACGTCGGGAAAGCGCTCCGCAATTACCGACAGCCCGATATATTCGGGGCGGAAGTCATGCCCCCATTGCGACACGCAATGCGCCTCGTCGATGGCGAACAGGGCAATGTCAGCGCGATCCAGCAGGGCGAGGCAGCGCGGCGTGACGAGCCGCTCGGGCGCGACATAGAGCAGATCGAGATCGCCTGATATCAGCCGTCTTTCAACCTCGTCGGCTTCCTCCCGCGACAGCGTGGAGTTCAGCACCGCGGCGTTGACGCCGGCCTCGAGCAGGCCGGCGACCTGGTCGCGCATTAGCGCGATCAGCGGCGAGACCACGATGCCGCAGCCTTTGCGCAGCAGCGACGGCAGTTGATAGCACAGCGACTTGCCGCCGCCGGTCGGCATCAGCACCAGGCAATTGCCGCCGTCCGTGACATGCCTGACGACCGCTTCCTGCGCGCCGCGAAAACCTGACAGCCCGAACACCGAATTGAGTACGGCCAGCGCGTTTGCGGCCGTCTCGGTCGTGGCGTTATCGGCTGAGGCCATGGTGAGGACGGGGCAAGCGACTGACGGGGTGTCTCACGGTCAGGAAAGCCAACGCGGCCGTGCCGCGTTGGTCGTCTCTCTGCTGATGCTTAGCCCAGCCGCTTGACGGCCGCTTCCACTGCCGCCTCGGCGGTGATGCCGAAATGCTTGTAGAGCTCCTTGTAGGGGCCGCTCTCGCCGAATGAATGCATGCCCACGAAGATGCCGTCCTGGCCGATCACGGCGTCCCAGCCCCAGCGCACCGCGGCTTCGATCGCAATCTTGACCGGCGCCTTGCCGATAACAGCGGCCTTGGTGTCGGCCGGCTGCTCCAGCAACAGCTCCAGCGAGGGGACCGAGACGACACGGGCGGGAATGCCGCGCTCGGCCAGCTGCTTCTGTGCGGCCACCGCGATTTCGACCTCCGAGCCGGAGGCGAACAATGACACTTTTGCGTCACCCTGCGCTGCGACCAGCTCATAGCCGCCGCGCGCGCACGGGCTCTCTGACGGCGCCGAGGTGCGCAGCTGCGGCAGGTTCTGCCGCGTCAGCGCCAGCACGGTCGGGCCGTTGGTGCGGTTCAGCGCCAGCTCCCAGCATTCAGCGGTCTCGATCGCGTCGCAGGGGCGGAACACGCGCATGTTCGGGATCGCGCGCAGCGCCGCGAGATGCTCGACCGGCTGGTGAGTCGGGCCGTCCTCGCCGAGGCCGATGGAATCGTGCGTCATCACATAGACGACGCCGGCGCCCATCAGCGCCGCCAGCCGCATGGCGGGCCGCGCGTAATCGGAGAACACCAGGAAGGTGGCGCCGTTCGGCGTGAAGCCGCCGTGCAGGAAGATGCCGTTCATGCACGCGGCCATGCCGTGCTCGCGGATGCCGTAGTGGATGAAGCGGCCTTTCGGCGTCTTGGCGGAGAACGAGACCGCCGATTTCGCCTTGTTGTTGTTGGAGCCGGTGAGATCGGCCGAGCCGGCGACGAACTCGAACGGCATCGCGGCGGCGATGACCTCGATCGCGGCTTCCGAGGATTTGCGCGTGGCGACGTTGAGCGGATTTTCCAACAACGCCTTCTTGTGATCCTTCAGCGCTTTCGCCAGCGCCGCAGGACGCTCATGACGCAGCCGCCGCTCGAACTCGGCGCGCTTGCGCGGACCCATCTCGGCGAGCCGGCCTTCCCATTCGGTGCGCGCGGGCACGCCGCGGCGGCCGGCCTCGCGCCAGGCCTTCAGCACGTCGTCCGGCACGAAGAAGGCCTCCTGCGAAATGCCGAGCTTCTCTTTGGCGCCCTTCAATTCGTCGGCGCCGAGCGCCTCGCCATGGGCCTTGGCGGTGCCGGCCTTGGTCGGCGCGCCGAAGCCGATCGTGGTCTTGCACGCAATCAGCGACGGCTTGGAGGACTTCTGCGCACGGGTGATCGCGGCCTCGATCGCGGCGGGATCATGCCCGTCGATCAGCTCGGCCGCCCAGCCGCAGGCCTTGAAGCGCTTCACCTGGTCGACCGAATCGGCGATCGAGGTCGGGCCGTCGATCGAGATGCCGTTGTCGTCATACAGCACGATCAGCTTGTTCAGCTTCCAGTGCCCGGCCATCGCGATCGCTTCCTGCGAGATGCCCTCCATCAAATCGCCGTCGGAGGCCAGCACGTAGGTGTGGTGATCGACGATCTTCTTGCCGTATTCGGCCTGGAGCATCTTCTCCGCCAGCGCCATGCCGACGGCGGTCGAAATGCCCTGGCCGAGCGGACCGGTCGTGGTCTCGATGCCCTTGGTGCGGAAATTCTCCGGGTGCCCAGGGGTGAGCGAATCGACCTGGCGGAAGCGCTTGATCTGGTCGAGCGTCATCTGCTCATTGCCGGTCAGATACAGCAGCGCATAGAGCAGCATCGAGCCGTGGCCGGCGGAGAGCACGAATCGGTCGCGGTCGGGCCAGGCGGGGGCTGCGGCATCATATTTCAGGAAGCGCGTGAACAGCACGGTGGCGACGTCAGCGGCGCCCATCGGCAGGCCGGGATGGCCCGATTTGGCCTTCTCGACGGCATCCATCGCGAGCGCGCGGATGGCATTGGCCATGCGGGAATGTTCGACCTGCGTCATGATGGGGATCCGTCTTGAAATGAGGTGCCGATTGTCGAGGAGCCGCCGGTATTGGCGGGTGGTGGGGCGATTTGCCGGCTGGATAGCACCTCGGTTCCGGGAGTGAAAGGCAGTCAAACGCGGAAACCACGCCCTCGTTCCGCAAAGCGGAACGTCGCGGGACCCGCGTTACGGGCAAAACACGGCTTTGCAGTGCATAGTTTTGTCCCGGCGTTGCGCTTGCCTCGCTTGGCACGTAAGGTTCTGCGCGTAAGCGCTTGCCGGATGACGGCTTTTGCCTTGTATCCGGGCGCTTGTCGAAGGGCCCGCATTCGACCCCATGAGTGATCATCCCGCCAACGCCGTCGGACAGGTGGAACCCGCCGCTATCGAGCTCGAAGCGGCGACCCGTCGTCTGATGGGGGCGCTGGATGCATTGGAGAGCGCGGTGGAGCGGCGGCGCGAGGCCGACCGGGACGAGGACGAACTGGCGACGCGGATCCAGGCGCTCGGCGCCGATCGCTCGCGCCTCGCCGACGAGCTCGATGGTTCCTTGATGAAATCGCGCAAGCTCGAGCGCGCCAATCGCGAGATCGCCGAACGGCTCGACGTCGCCATCGGCACCATTCGAGCGGTGCTCAATGGCGGCGGAGACCACGACGAGGATGCCGAGGAATGAGCCACATCAACGTCACCATCAACGGCCGGCAATATCGCATGGCCTGCGAGGAGGGCCAGGAGTTGCGGCTTCTGAAGCTCGCCGAGAGCCTGGAATCGCGCATCACGAATTTGCGCGGCAAGTTCGGCGAGATCGGTGACGCCAGGCTCACGGTGATGGCGGCGCTCACTGTCTGCGACGAATTGCTCGATGCGGGCCAGCGCATTCGCGTGCTGGAGGAAGAGCTCGATAGTCTGCGCAATGTGCGCAACGCCGCCGCCGATCGCGCCCGCGCGACGCAGGCCGCCGTGGCGAAAGCACTCAATGCCGCCGCCGAGCGCATCGAGAAGACGACGCAGGTGCTCAACCGCACCATCGGCGGTGGCGTCGCGATCGGGTGATCACACCGACGCGGATTGGTAATCACGAAATCCCGCAACACTGTAGCGCAGGCAAAGGTGCTGAGCGCCGCACCCGTCGACTCTCGAGTTATCACGATGGTGGGCACGCTTCGCTTTGCCCACCCTACACGACTGCCCATTGTGAGGCGCACGCACCGAAGCAATCCAGAAATCCTCGTGCAGTTCTGGATTGCGTCGCGGAGCCGGTCATCGGACCGCGCATTCACGTCACCCCCTTGGTTCGCATTGAGCTGTTGCAGGTGCCATTGAGGAAGGTGGAACTCCATTCTCGCGTGGGAGTCTGCTACAGCCTGAGACGTCCCAGAGCCGGAGCAAAGCATGTCGCCTTCGAATAATCCGTCCCAATTTCCCTCCCGCCTCGTCGATCGCTACGCCCTCGTCACCGGCGCGTCACAGGGCATCGGCCGTGCGGTTGCGATTCGCTTCGCGCAGGAGGGCGCGCACGTCGCGATCAATTATGTCGGCTCGCCCGAGGGCGCGGAGGACACGTTGGCGCGGGTGCAGGCGGCCTCGGCCGAGCGGGGACATGGCACGCGTGATCATTTCATCGTGCATGCCGACATCGGCGTCGAGGCCGATATCAATGCCATGTTCGAGACGCTGTTGTCGCGCTGGCCGCGGCTCGATTGTCTGGTCAACAACGCCGGTTTCCAGCGGGAATCGCCGAGCGAGAGGCTCGATGTCGAGACCTATCGCCAGATCATCGAGGTCAACCTTACCGGCGCCGTGCTCTGCGCCCGGCAGGCGCTGGCGCATTTCGTCACGCGCGCCGGCGGCGGCAACATCATCAATACCTCCAGCGTCCACCAGATCATCCCGAAGCCCGGCTATCTCGCTTATTCGATCTCCAAGAGCGCGCTGGCCGGACTGACGCGGACATTGGCGCTGGAATTCGCCGGCCGCGGCATTCGTGTCAATTCGGTCGGCCCCGGCGCGATCGACACCCCGATCAACGCCGCCTGGACCGATGATCCGGTCAAGCGCGCGTTGGTCGAGTCCCACATTCCCATGGGGCGGGTCGGTACGCCGGAGGAGATCGCTGCCGTGTTCGCGTTCCTGGCCTCGGATGAAGCCAGCTACATCACCGGCCAGACTCTCTATGCCTGCGGCGGCGTCTCGCTGTTTCCGGAATTCCGCGAAAACTGGGCGAGCTAGCGAGGACCTCGATCTCCGTGGGGATTTGAGGCTAAGACGGACTTGATGAGCGCCCCGATGAGGCGCAATGTGGGCGGATTGCTAACCGTCTGGTCAGCCTATGAATCTCGCGAGCGGTCGATCGATCAGCCGAGTGGTCCTGCCTCTGGCAGCGATTGTGATCGCTGCCAGCCTGGCGCCGCTCTACCTCATGGACCGGTTCACGCACCACGATCAGCCGGCCAGTGCCGGAGCGCCTACGGAGAGCAATGGCAGCGCTGCGGCACCGCCGGCCGCCACACAGCCGGACAGCGCGTCCGATCATGCCACCTCAGCGCTTGCCGGGGTGCAACAGCAGGCCCGCGAACTCGCCGCGACGTTGGGGCCCTCGCGCGCGCCCGCCGCGCCGGATGATGGCACCCCGTCCTTTGACGTCGTCAATGTCGATCCGACTGGCGCGGCCGTGGTCGCCGGCCGGGCGGCGCCCGGCGCCACCGTGGAGCTGTTACTCAACGGCGAACCGCATGATCGCGTCGTGGCCGATCAATCCGGGCAATTCGCCATGATCCCACCGCCGCTGCCGCCCGGGACCTACGATCTGACCTTGCGCGCCAAGCAGCCCGACGGCAAGGAGGTCACCTCCAAGCAGAGTGTCGCGGTGGTGATCGAGCCTGCCAACCAGGGCCGGAAACCCGGCGAGCGGCCGATGGTGGCGCTGATGACGCCCGACAAGCCCACGGTGGTGTTGTCGCGGCCCACGGCGCCGGCAGACAGCGTGGCGGTGGATGCCGTCGATGTCGATCCGAGCGGTAAGCTTCATGTCAGCGGCCGCGCGCATCCCGGGGCCGATGTGAGGCTCTATCTCAACAACAGCTTCGTTGCGTCTGCGACGGCCGGCGCCGATGGACTAGTCACCTTCACCATCAACGAAGGGGTGGTGCCCGGCAGCTATCGTGTCAGGCTCGACGAGGTGGACGCCAGCTCTGGCAAGGTTCGCTCTCGCGCCGAGGTACCGGTCGCGGTTCCCGAGAGCACGGCGTCGCTGCCGTTCGGCAAGTCCGGAGCTGCAACGGCGGACACCGTTGCCGCGCCGAAGATCGCGTCGGCCGATCGGTCCGGCTCCGTGGCGTCGGACGGCGGCAAGCCGTCGTCCGTGGTCGTGCCCAAGATCGCCAGCATCACCGTCTCCCGCGGCGACAGCCTCTGGAACATCAGCCGCAAGGCGCTCGGCGTCGGCGCTCACTACGCTGTCATCTACAACGCCAACCGGCAGCAGATCCGCAATCCCAACCTGATCTACCCCGGACAGATCTTCGTGCTGCCGAAGCGACCCTGAAGCTCCGTTCTCGAAGTTCGCATCAGGCCGCCGACTGTCCGCCTAAAGCGCGATGAGATGAGGGTGATTTGTCATCGCGCCTTAGGTTATTGTTTGAGCATGATCTTCGCGCAAACGCGTTCCGCGTTTGTCGCGAGGGAAAACCGCTTCGCACTTTTCCGGATCATGCTGTCATGAGAAACCAATCATGGTGAGAGAGGCCAACACGTCGGAGATCGATTGTCTCGCAGAGTTGTGGTTCGATGTCTGGCATCAATCGCATGCGCGACTATCGCCGCCTGACTTGGTCCGGTTCCGCACCCGGGAGAATTTTCGCGATAGGTTGCAAGCTGTGCTTCCGGATATTCGCGTCGTTGGTCCGCGCGACGCTCCCGTTGGTTTTTGCGCTTTGAAGGGCGATGAACTGTATCAGCTGTTCGTATCACCGCAGGCGCAGGGCTCGGGTGTCGCCGTGCGATTGATTGCCGACGCCGAGGCGCGGCTCGCAGAGCGTAGCGTCGAAATCGCACGGCTTACTTGCGCGATCGGCAATGATCGTGCGGCTCGCTTCTACGAGAAGAGCGGCTGGTGTCGCACCGGCACGATCGTCAACATGGCGGAGACGTCCGAGGGGCCGTATCCGGTGGAGATCTGGCGCTACGAGAAGCGATTGGCACCGTGACCTCAGGCTGACCCGATGGTGATGCCTTCGGCGTCACAGTCGCGGTAAGCATATCTCTGTGCGGTGATGATGCGATCGGTCTGATCGCATCGCACTCGGGTCGCGGCCCGCGAAACCTGTCACTCGATCGCCTCGGCGCTCTCGAGTTTTTCCCGCAGGCTGGTCATCACCCGTCCGACCGCTTCGAGGTCCTTCGTTGGAAGCCCCTCGGCCAGGGCATTGATCCAGGGCGCCTGCAGCTCCATCGCGGCTTCGAACGCCTGCCGCCCCTTGTCGGTGAGAACCACCAATTGGGCGCGGCGGTGATGCGGGTTGATCTCGAATGCGACCAACCCGTCCGCATGCAGGTCGTTGACGATCCGTTGCACGTTCTGCCGGTTGGCGCCGAGATCGCGCGCCAGCCACGCCACCGGCTGGGGGCGCTCGGCGGCGACGATCGCGCCGAGGATCTGCCAGCGCGCGCTGGTGAGGCCGAGCGGCGCGACCAAGCGGTCGCCGGCCGTCACGAGTTCTCCGCTGAGTCGGAACAGGTCGAGGATGAGCCCGCTCAGGGCGTCGCCGGCAGGGGTGCGTTTCGCTTTCTTCATTTGTCTCCATCAATCACGATTGACATCGTGTTGTCAAATTGGGTATGTATCCATCGTTTCGTAATGACATCATAGAACCAATATGACGGAGGTTTCCATGTCCATGATGCGTCCCCTCGACCCGGCATTTCCCATCGATCGTCAGCTTGCGATCGATGTTGAGCCTGTCGTGCTGGTCAACGTGTTCACGCTCGCGCCGGCCGACGAGCCGAGCTTCCTCGCGGCCTGGCAAGCGGACGCCGTCTTCATGAAGCGGCAGCCCGGCTTCATCTCCACCCAGCTGCATCGTGCGCTCGGTGACAGCCCGACCTATCTGAACTACGCGGTGTGGGAGAGCACCGCCCATTTCCGCGCCGCCTTCGGCCATCCCGAGTTCAGGGCGAAGCTTTCGGACTATCCG
Organism: Bradyrhizobium sp. HKCCYLS1011; assembly: GCF_051167795.1. Classification (NCBI taxonomy): domain Bacteria; kingdom Pseudomonadati; phylum Pseudomonadota; class Alphaproteobacteria; order Hyphomicrobiales; family Nitrobacteraceae; genus Bradyrhizobium; species Bradyrhizobium sp. HKCCYLS1011. Next base: position 172,891 of record NZ_JBNPTT010000008.1, read on the forward strand.
GCCTCCGCTGTCGCGACGCCGCATCTGTTCCAGACCGTGGCGGTGCCCGGCATCTGCGTTGCCTGAGGGTGTCATGAAGAGGCTGCATCCGATCGCCGGCACGGTTGCGATTCTCACGATCGCGACCTTCTGGCTCTCGACCGCATGGTCGGAGCTGAGCGGGTCCGAACAGCTCATCGCTCTGGTCAAGATGACAATCCCCTGGGGCTTTCTCTTGCTCATTCCAGCACTGGCCGCCACCGGCGCGACCGGATTTGCGCTGGCGAAGGGGCGGCGTGCCGGTCTGGTTGGCGCCAAGCTCAAGCGCATGCCGTTCATTGCAGGCAACGGCATCCTCGTCCTGATTCCCTGCGCGCTATTCCTTGCTTCCAAGGCGCGCGCCGGCGAGTTTGATGCGGCCTTCTCCATCGTGCAGGCGTGCGAGCTGGTCGCAGGTGCCGTCAATCTCACGCTGCTCGCACTCAACATGCGTGATGGTCTCAAGATGAAAGGCCGGCTGCGCCGCGCCCCTGCGTAGTCCGGGCGCGGTCTCGTTTCAGGCGTAGGGGTCGATCAGCTTCTGCTGCTCGGCGCTGTGCTGCACCAGCATGTCGATGAAGACCCTGACCTTGGCCGAGACGTGGTGCCGATGCGGGTAGACCGCGATCATGGACAGTTCGACCGGACGATAGTGGGGCAGCAGGCGGACCAGCCGGCCGGCCTCCAGATCATCGCTCACCAGGAAACCCGCGGCCAGCACGATGCCGACGCCATCGAGAGCTGCCCGTCGCAAGGCCTCGCCGCTGTTGGACACCAGGTTGCCCGCAATCCGCACTGAGGCCTTGTGCCCGTCGCGGTGGACGAAGCGCCATTCGTCGCCGAACGGGTAGTTGACGTGACGGACGCAGTTGCGGTCGGACAGTTCGGCGAGCTCCTGCACGCGCCCATGCGTCTCGGTGTAGCCTAGCGAGCAGCACAGCACGTGTCGCCACGTGGCGAGATTGCGGACGATCAGGCTGGAGTCGGACGGCGTCGTCATCCGCAGCGCCACGTCGAAACCTTCGTCGATCAGATCGACGCTGGTCTCTCCCATCATCAATTCGACCTTGAGGTCCGGATGGGCCGACAGCAGCCGGGTGACGACGGGAGCGATGAACGGCACCATATGGGTCGCGGAATGGACCCGCAGCGTGCCGCGCGGCGTCGCCTGCAAGGCGCCGGCGATATCGTCGGCCTGTTCCAATTCGGCGAGGATCTGCGCACTGCGCTCGTAATAGGTCTTGCCGATCTCGGTGAGACTGACCTTGCGCGTGGTCCGGTTCAAGAGCCGGACGCCGAGCCGGTCCTCCAGCGCCTGGACATGGTTGCTGACCATCGTGGTCGACATGTTGAGGCGCCGGGCCGCAGCCGAAAAGCCGCCGGTGTCGACCACCCCGACGAAGGCAGTCAGGCTGGCAAAGCGGTCCATATAGGTCCTCCAATTATCCGCTCTGGCTGGATAATCCTTTCGGTTTCGCCGGGATTATCACGGAAGGCGAGACACTGCATCTATGGCGGCGGGGGTGGCGCATTCGAGCAGCGCGCCGTTCCGGAGGATGCCATGTCGAACCTCACCTATGTCGCTGAAGCGAAAGAAGAAACCACTGTCCGCCCGTCGCGGGCCGCGATCAAGCGGGCAGCGCTGGGGCTGCTGCTCGCGCTCGGCGTGGCTGGCGCGGCGCACTACGGCTACGATTATCTGACCACCGGCCGGTACCTCGAATCGACCGACGACGCCTATGTGAAGGCGGATTCCACCATCGTCGCTCCGAAAGTGTCGGGCTACATCGCCGCCGTGCTGGTCAGCGACAATGAGAAGGTCAAGGCCGGGCAGATCCTGGCGCGGATCGACGACCGCGATTTCAAGGCGGCGCTCGATCAGGCCCGCGCCGATGTTGCCGCGGCCGACGCCTCCGTCCACAATCTCGATGCGCAGCTCGAGCTGCAGCAGCAGGTGATCGCGCAGGGCGGCGCCGACGTTGCCGCGGCGCAAGCCAATCTCCAATTCGCGCAGGAAGAGCGCGCCCGCTACGACGAGCTGATGAAGTCGGGCTCCGGCACGGTGCAGCGCGCGCAGCAAACCGACGCCGCGCTGCGGGCCGGCAGCGCTCAGCTGCAGCGCGCGAAGTCCGGCCTCGCAGCCGCGCAGCGGCAGGTCGACGTGCTCACCACCGAGCGTGCCAAAGCGGTGGCGCAGTTGGCCCGCGCGCATGCTGTCGAGCAGCAGGCCGCTCTGAACCTGTCCTATACCGAGATCACCGCGCCGGTCGATGGCACCGTCGGGGCGCGCTCCTTGCGCGTCGGGCAATTCGTGCAGGCCGGCACGCAGCTGATGGCGGTGGTGCCGCTGGATGCGGTCTATGTGGTTGCGAATTTCAAGGAGACCCAGCTCACGAATGTGAGGGCCGGCCAGCCGGTCGAGATCAGCATCGACGGCTTCCGCGACCACACCCTGCGCGGCCATGTCGACAGCCTGTCGCCGGCTAGCGGGCTCGAATTCGCGCTGCTGCCGCCGGACAATGCGACCGGCAATTTCACCAAGATCGTGCAGCGGGTGCCGGTGAAGATCGTGCTCGACGATCACGGCCTGAACGGGCTGTTGCGTCCGGGCATGTCGGCTGAGCCCACCGTCGATACCAAGGCCACCGTGCTCGCCGCGCGCGATGACGCCAAGCGGCTGGCCCGCAACGCGTCACGGCCCAACGGCGGCTGACATTCCCCGTCCGGCCACGATCGCTTTCGGCCGGACAGACCGCTCACTCACAAACAAATCCAACCTGTCTCTCGTTCGCGAGGAGGCACTCCATGAGCACATCTCAATCATCTCTCTCCGCCAGTTCTGCAGCAGCCTCCGGCGGCTCGGTCGCGGCGCCGTCCATGCCGACGGCAGTCTCTGCAAAGACCTGGATCGCGGTGATCGGCGCCACGCTCGGCGCCTTCATGGCTGTCTTGAACATCCAGATCGTCAACGCCTCGCTCGCCGACATCCAGGGCGCGATCGGCGCCGGCATCGATGACGGCGGCTGGATCTCGACCTCCTATCTGGTTGCGGAGATCGTCGTCATCCCCTTAAGCGGCTGGCTTGCCCAGGTGTTCTCGATCCGCCTCTATCTTCTGACCAACGCGATCCTGTTCCTGATCCTGTCGGCGGCCTGCGCGCTGGCGCAGGACCTGCCGCAGATGATCGTGCTGCGCGCGATTCAGGGCTTCACCGGCGGCGTGTTGATCCCGATGGCGTTCACGCTGATCATCACGCTGCTGCCGCGCGCCAAACAGCCGGTGGGCCTGGCGCTGTTCGCGCTGTCGGCAACGTTCGCGCCGGCGATCGGCCCGACCATCGGCGGCTATCTCACCGAGAATTTCGGCTGGCAATACATCTTCTATGTCAACCTCGTGCCGGGCGCGATCATGGTCGGCATGCTCTGGTATGCGCTGGAGCCTAAGCCGATGAAGCTTTCGTTGCTGCGCCAAGGCGACTGGCCGGGCATCATCACCATGGCGATCGGTCTGTCGGCGCTGCAGACCGTGCTCGAGGAAGGCAACAAGGACGACTGGTTCGGCTCGCCCTTCATCGTCAAGCTCTCGGTCATCGCCGCGCTCGCGCTGTCCGCCTTCCTGATCATCGAGTTCAGCGTCGAGAAGCCGCTGCTCAACCTTCGCCTGCTGCTCCGGCGCAATTTTGGCTTCGGCATCCTCGCCAACTTCCTGCTCGGGGTTGCGCTCTATGGCTCGGTGTTCATCCTGCCGCAATATCTGGCGCGCATTCAGGGCTACAATGCCGAGCAGATCGGCATGGTGCTGGCCTGGACCGGATTGCCGCAGCTCGTCCTGATCCCGCTGGTGCCGCGGCTGATGCAGCGGATCGACGCGCGCATCGTGATCGGGGTAGGGTTCGTGCTGTTCGCCGGCTCCAACTTCATGAACATCTTCATGACCAACGACTACGCCGCCGATCAGCTGTTTTGGCCGAACGTCGTGCGCGCCATCGGCCAGGCGCTGGTGATGGCGCCGCTGTCGGCGGTGGCGACCGCCGGCATCGAGCCGGAGAACGCGGGCTCTGCCTCCGGCCTGTTCAACATGATGCGCAACCTCGGCGGCGCGGTCGGCATCGCGCTGCTGCAGACCGTGCTGACCAAGCGCGAGCAGTATCATTCCAACGTGCTGATGCAGTCGGTGTCGCTGTTCGAGCAGGCGACGCGGACACGGCTCGACCAGCTCACGCAATATTTCGTCGCTCACGGCGTTCCCGACCGCGCCGATGCCTCGCGCCGGGCTTTCGTGGCAATCGGCCATATCGTGCAGAAGCAGGCTTTCATCCAGGCCTTCAGCGACACGTTCTATCTGCTCGGAGTGGCGCTGATCGTGGCGCTGGTCGCAGCCCTGTTCTTGAAAAAGCCCGGCCATGTCGCCGCCGGCGAGGCGCATTGATCCTTCACTGGCTCTGGCGGCTCAGCAACCGCCATCCCCGGGCGCCGCGAATGCGGCGAGCCGGGATCGATATCCTCGGACCTTTCCTATCGGCCGATGAATTTGCCAACAGGGCGCGGCAATCTCCTGCGCTGCCGCTGGCGAAGCGGCAGAGCCTTTGCTACATTGGGCCTTGCGAGGCTGTGACGCGCGTCAGGGACCAACATATCCCCGGGGCCTTATCGATCCTTTAGGGAACTGTCCCTGGCCGGGTCCGTGGATCCGGACATATGGTGCCCACCTACTTTCGTAGGGAACTCCGGGATCGAGCGTTCCAACGGCGTCTACGGCTTCGCGCTTATTCTTCTCCGGCCTGATGATCCTCGGACTTGATCGACTCAGGCGGTCATACCCCGCGAAAGCGGGTCTCCAGTTCCCGTGACAGTTGCTTTTGATTGCGACGCTTGTGGAATACTGGGGCGCGCCCTGTGGGCGGCGATGACGTCAGGAGATCGATCATGCCTGTCAATGCGGCTAGCCAATCCAAGCAGCAGCTGCGCGCCGCCGCGCTCGCCGCTCGGGAGGCCTTGAGCGAAGCGGAGCGGGAGGCCGCTGCAAAAGCCATCGCCACGCGCGGTCTGCCCTTTGCGCTTCAGCCCGGTGCGGTGGTGTCCGCCTATGCGCCGATCCGCAGCGAGATCGATCCGATGCCGCTGATGTCGCGGCTGGCAGGCGAGGGCGCGCGGCTGGCGCTCCCGGTGATCCTGGCCCGCGGTCATTCGCTCTCGTTCCGCGCCTGGTCGCCCGGAGACAGGCTGACGCTCGGCTCGCTCGGCATTCCCGAGCCGTCGCCGGCATCCGCCGAGGTTACGCCTGATGTGATGCTGGTGCCGCTCGCCGCCTTCGACCGCGTCGGCCATCGCATCGGCTATGGCGGTGGTTACTACGATTACACCTTTTCGCATCTGCGTAAGGCCAAACATGTGATCGGCATTGGCCTCGCCTTCGCCGTGCAGGAAACCGCTGCGGTTCCGGCATTAGCCCACGACGTGGCGCTGGATTTTGTGCTAACCGAGACGCAGACGTTCGACTTCCGGAGCAAATGAACTTGCGAATTCTCTTTGTCGGCGACGTGGTTGGCCGCGCCGGCCGCGCCGCCGTCTCAGACCATCTGCCGGGCCTGGTCCGCGATTGGGCGCTCGATCTGGTGGTTGTGAATGGCGAAAACGCCGCGGGCGGCTTCGGCATCACCGAGGCTATCTACCAGGAGTTGTGCGACGCCGGGGCCGACGCGGTCACGCTCGGCAATCACGCCTGGGACCAGCGCGAGGCGTTGGTGTTCATCGAGCGGGCGCCGCGCCTAGTGCGTCCGACCAATTTCCCACGCGGCACGCCCGGCCGCGGCGCGGCGCTGGTCGAAACCAAGACCGGCGCGCGGGCGCTGGTGATCAATGCGATCGGGCGCGTGTTCATGACGCCGTTCGATGATCCCTTCGCCGGCATCGGCGCTGAGCTCGAGGCCTGTCCGTTGCGCGAGGCGGCGGACGCAATCATCGTCGACATTCATTGCGAGGCGACCAGCGAGAAGCAGGCGCTCGGCTTCTTCTGCGACGGGCGCGCGAGCCTCGTCGTCGGCACCCATACCCATGTGCCGACCGCCGATCATCAGATCCTGCCGGGCGGGACTGCTTACATGACCGACGCCGGCATGACCGGCGATTATGACTCGGTCATTGGCATGCAGAAGGACGAGCCGCTGCGCCGCTTCACCTCGGGGATTCCGTCGTCGCGGTTCGAGCCGGCGGCCGGCGCGGCCACGCTCAGCGGCGTTGCGGTCGAGACTGATGACGCGACCGGGCTTGCGGTGAAGGTGGCGCCGGTGCGGATCGGCGGCCGCTTGTCGCCGGCAATGCCGGAGTTTTGGCAGGGCTGATGACCCTGAACGCCCGCGGACGAGGCGCGGCGTGACGGCAGGTCAGAACCCGAAGAATTCCTCCCGCAGCGCGTCCTCATAGGCGGCCTTGGCGTCCTTGACCTTCCCGCGCATCGCGTCCTCTTCGAAATGCGCCTGCTCCCATTTGTCGACCTCGGCGATGCTGTGGGTGACGGACGCAAGCGCCTCCTCCTTCCGGATCGCCGCGATCCATTCCTCGACGGCGTCCTTGTAAGCCTGCTGCAGCGCGTCGAGCTCCGGATGGTCGCTCATCTCTCACTCCCGTCCATGGATTGGCGCGGCGAGTTATAGGGATGGCCAGTGACCGCACGACGACAGCGCGCGACGATGCCAGAGCATCATCGCGCTTGCGCTACCGACAACTACTGCGCGGTCTGCTTGCGCAGCTCGGCGACCTCTCGTGCGGTGAGGTTCGAGCCTTTGGCGCCGAAACGGGCGGTCACGTAGTTCGCGACTGCGGCGACCTCATCGTCCGAATAGGCATTGCCGAAGGCCGGCATCGACAACGCGCCTGACGGTGTCAGTCTTTTGGTGCCGGAGATCACGATCTGCGCGACGTTGAGCGCGGTGGGGTCATTGACGGCCGCGGCGCCGGTCAGGGTCGCCGTCGCCGCCACCAGGCTCTCGCCGCTCCAGCCGTGACAGCTGACGCAGGCGCCTTCGAACACCAGCTTGCCGCGGGCGTTGCCGGAACCGCCGCCATCCTTGTGTGAGGTGGGTGCGGGCGGGGCCGGCGGGGCGGCGATGTCGGGCGACGATACCGGTGGCACGCTGCGGACATAGGTGACCAGCGCCTTGATGTCGGAGGCCGCCAGATAGCTCAGGCTATGGTCGACCGCTTCGCCCATCGGGCCCGATGCAGTGCCACGGCCTGCGGCATGTCCGGTCGATAGATAGGCGGCGAGATCGTCGTCGCTCCAGCCGCCGATCCCGGTCGCCTTGTCCGAGGTGATGTTGAAGGCTCGCCAGCCGGCGGTTACGGCGCCCGCGAACTTCATGCGGTTGTCGAGCGCGAAGGCGAGATTGCGCGGAGTGTGGCATTCGCCGCAATGCGCCAGCGCTTCCGCGAGATAGGCGCCGCGATTCCAGGCCGCCGATTTCGACGTATCCGGCGCGAAGCGCTGGTCGCGGTCGAATACGGCTGACCAGAATGCCATCGCCCAGCGCTGGTCGAAGGGGAATTCCAGCGTGTTGGGTGGCGGGGCGCTCTTCACCGGCGGCAGGCTGAACAGGTAGGCCTTGATCGCCAGCGCATCCTCCTCCGTCATGGCGGCGTAGGAGGCGAAGGGCATTGCCGGATAGAGCCGCGCCCCGTCGCGGCGCACGCCGCGATGCAGCGCATTGATGAAATCCTGGTCGGTGTAGTTGCCGATGCCAGTGTCCTTGTCCGGCGTGATGTTGGTCGAATACAGCGTGCCGAAGGGGAGCGTGAAGCCGAGCCCGCCGGCAAAGTCCTTGCCGCCGGGTCTGGTGTGGCAGGCCATGCAATCGGCGGCGCGCGTCAGATATTCGCCGCGTTCGATCAGGCTTGCTTTGGCCAGCGAGGCTGGGACGCCACTGACCTGGCCGTCACGATAATCCGCGAGCGCGACACGCGAGCCGCCGGCAAAAGCGATCGGGTCGGGGCCGCGGACATACCAGACGCCGGCCGCCACCAGGATGACGACAATGGCGATCAGGCCGAGCAGGATGCGACCGAACCTCCTCATGCCTTCCTCCCGGCGGCGATCAGGCTGCGATCGACCGGCAGACGGCGCAGCGCCACGCCAGTTGCGGCATAGATCGCGTTACGCAGCGCCGGAGCAGCGGCCGTGACGCCGGCCTCGCCGATGCCGCCGGGCGCTTCGGCGCTCTTGATCACATGGACCTCGATCGGCGGGATCTGGTCGATGCGCAGCATCCGATAATCATGAAAGTTGGACTGCTGAACACGGCCCTTGGCGATCGTGATCTCGCCATAGAGCGCAGCCGTTAGCCCGAAGACCAGGCCGCCCTGGATCTGCGCCTTGACCGTATCAGGATTGACGGCAATGCCAGTGTCGACCGCCGAGGTGACGCGGCGCAGATGCACCTCGCCCTCGGCATCGACCTCCGCTTCGACCACCGTTGCGATGAAGCTGCCGAAGGCGGGCTGCACGCAGACGCCGCGGCCGGCGCGCGCCGGCAGCGGCTGGCCCCAGCCGGATTTCTCGGCGACGAGGTCAAGGGCTGCCAGCAGCCGGGGCGTCTTGCCGAGCATGGCACGGCGGAAGTCGATCGGGTCCTTGCCGGCCTTGCGGGCGGCCTCGTCCATGAAGGCTTCGATCGCGAACACGTTGTTGTTCGGCCCGACGCCGCGCCAGAACCCGGTCGTCACCGCCGGCGGTTCAACGCGGACGTATTCGACATGGAAGTTCGGGATGTCGTAGGGCATGTCGACGGCGCAATCGACCGCATCGATGTCGATCCCTTTCTGGAACGCCGGTGGCAGCCAGCGCGCCAGGATCGCGGAGCCCGCGACCTTGTACTTCATCGCCGCGATCTTGCCGCCCGCAAGGCTCGCTGCGATGCTGTCGCGATAGACCGGCCGATAGACATCGTGCTGCATGTCCTCTTCGCGGGTCCACACCACCTTCACGGGGCCGTCGACCTGCTTGGCGATACGTACCGCGGCGACCACCATGTCCGGCTCGAGCTTGCGTCCGAAGCCGCCGCCGAGCAGGTGATTGTTGACGATGACCTTCTCGAGCGGCAGCCCGGCCGCCTTGGCGGCCTCCGACTGCACGCGGGTCATGATCTGCGTGCCAGTCCAGATCTCGCAAGCGTCGGGCCGGAGGTGGACGGTGGCGTTGATCGGCTCCATCGTGGCATGCGCCAGGAACGGCAGTTCATACGACGCGTCGAACCGCTCGCCGCCCGACAGCCCCTTGGTGATATCGCCGACCGATTTGGCGACCGCACCATCCTTGTCGCTGGCGGCGCGCAGGTCACGCCAGATGTCGTCGGTGCCGATCTTGGCGTTCGCGCCTTCGTCCCATTCGATGGTGAGCGCATCCAGGCCCTTCTTCGCCGCCCACATGTGATCACCCACGACGGCCACCAGATCATCGAGCACCACGACCTTGTGCACGCCCGGAATCGTCCTGGCCGCGCTGTCGTCGACCTTGCGGACCTTGCCGCCGAGCACCGGGCAGGCGGCGAGCGTCGCGAATTTCATGCCCGGCAGCATGGCATCGATGCCGTAGACGGCCTTGCCGTTGACCTTGTCGGGTGTGTCGAAGCGTTTCAGCGGTTGGCCGATATAGACGAAGTCTTTGGGGTCCTTCAGCGGCACGTCCTTTGGCGCCGTCTGGCCGGAAGCCGCAAGGGCTATGGCGCCATAGCCGAGCGCGCGACCGCTGGCCTGATGCTGGACCTCGCCCTTTGACGTCGTGCAGCTTGAAGGCTCGACCTGCCACTCCGCGGCGGCAGCCTGCACCAGCAGCGCCCGCGCACTCGCGCCCGCCTTGCGCAGCGCGCTCCACCACGCGCGGACCGAATTGGAATTGCCGGTGACCTGGAGGCCGAACACCGGATTGCCGTAGAGCTTGTCGTTCGGTGGCGCATGTTCGAGCACCACTTGGGCCAGGTCGGCATCGAGCTCCTCAGCGAGGATCATCGCGATCGAGGTATAGATGCCCTGTCCCATCTCGACCTGAGGCATCACCAAGGTGGTGCGGCCGGCCTCGTCGATGCGGATGAATGCATTGGGTGCGAATTTGCCGTCAGTGACGTCCGCCGGCTGCAGCGGCTCGTTGGCGCCGCGCGCCGGAAGATGAAAGGCAAACAGAAAACCTGTGGCCAATCCGCCCGCAAGCAGGCCGCGACGGGAGACTTCGGAGAGCTTTGTCGTTGCGGTCATGGCGCGCCTCACGATTGCCGGCCGCTGGCCGCCTGCTTGATGGCGGCGCGGATTCGCACATAGGTGCCGCAGCGGCAGATGTTGCCCGCCATCGCGGCGTCGATATCGGCATCATCGGGACTGGGCGTCGCGGCAAGCAGTGCCGCGGCCGACATGATCTGGCCGGACTGGCAGTAGCCGCATTGCACGACTTCGAGATCGAGCCAGGCCTTCTGCACCTTGGCTCCTGCAGGCGTTGCGCTGATGCCTTCGACGGTTGTGATCGAACGATCGCGCACAGCGCTCAACGGCAGCACGCAGGAGCGAACCGGCTTGCCGTCGACATGCACGGTGCATGCGCCGCACTGGGCAATGCCGCAGCCGAATTTGGTGCCGGTCAGGCCGAGAATGTCGCGCAGCACCCAGAGCAGGGGCATGTCGGGCGGCGCATCGAAAGATTTCTGTTCGCCATTGACCGTCAGCGTCGTCACCATGAGAGCCTCGTTGATTAGATGGTGCGCGGTAAGCCAGCGTGCCATCATAGAAGACGATATCGTCGTGATGGGACGAGAATGCTTTTTGCAATGCTGTCCTGCGCGGGAGCGGGCAGAGTTTACGAGATGGCGCAAGTCTGCTCTGATGGCGCAAGCCGAGATGCGATCTTAGATGACGATCGTCATAGAATCGAGCGATTTTGTCAGGCATCGCTCGAACGTGATTCGGCGAATGCAGGAGCTGCTGCTTCAGGCGGCAAGCGCATCAGCGCTGGCGCGGCGCGTGCAGGCCGGCCTGCACCGCGCTTGCGTCCGAACCGCGCTCGCGGCGCGTTGATCAGCTCTGGCGGAAGCCCATGCGGAAGGCGCCCCAATGGCGGCCCTTGACCAGGATCGGCGCGGACAGATCTTTCATCAGCACGAACTGACCGCCGCCCATGTCGCGCCGGTAGGTCTGCAGCAGGAATGGCCGCTTGTTCTCGGCGACCTTCTTGACCGCGCGATCGTTGAAGAGGCGACGGTTGCGGCAATTCGCGTTGTTCCAGACCGGGTCGGAGCCTTGCGGCTGCCTGTAGTTCGGATTGTGGGTGGGCAGATAGCCGCCCTTGGCCCAGGCGACGCAGAACACGATCCGCGGATCTGATTTCTGAATCGGGTCCTGGATCGCCGGCAGGATCCGGTCTGTGAACTCGACATAGTCGGTCATGTACTGCTTGGGATCGGTGCCGGGGATTTCGCGGTAGTTCTCGTCCATCAGCTGTGCCAGCGTGATCTCGCCGCGCTCGACGGCGGCATCAAAGGCGCCCGATATCACCTTGGCAATTTCGACGACGGTGCGGATCAGCGGTGCATCCGCGGTCTCCACCCCGCTGTCCGCGATCAACGCGATCAAGCCTTCGGACACGTCGAGCAGTTTTGCGATGCGGCTGTCCGCCTGTTTCAGCTCGGTCGAGGACTTGTCGACCCCTGCGGCGAGCTCGGCAAGCTCGGTGATGACCATGTCGCAATGGGCGAGATTGGAGGTCGCCGCGCGCGCCACCCCGTCGATCTCCTGGCCGACATGGGTGAAGCCGTCCTGCACGCGCGCGATGATGTCCTCGATCCGATGGGCGCCGTCGCCGGCATTTTTGGCGCGCGAGGACGCCTCGCCGCTTTCGCCGAGCAGGCCCTTGATCTGGCCATCGAGGCCCCGCAGCGTGTCGCCGATCTGCTGCGTCGCCTGGCGCGTCGCTTCCGCCAGGCTCTTCACCTCGCTGGCGACGACGGCAAAGCCACGCCCGGCCGTTCCGGCCCGCGCCGCCTCGATGGTTGCGTTCAACGCGAGCAGGTTGGTCTGTTTGGCAATGGCCTCGATCGAGACTGACACTTTCGCAACCTGTGACAGCGCCGAGCCGACGGAACCGAGCCTGTTTTCGATCCTGTCCACGGCTTCGATCAGCTCGGAGATGTGCTTGACCGCCGTTTCGACCACCGTGCGCGACTGCGTGATCTCGCCGACTGCGGCCGAGGCGGCGGTCTGCACGGCTTGTGAGGCCGCTGCGATGTCGTGATTGGCCGCGACCATTGTCTTCGCGGTGCTCTGAAGATGGATGAAGCGCTCCGACTGATGAGCGACGCGGTTCGCGACTTCCTGGACGTTGCCCGCGACGTCGGCGAGTTCAACTCCGAGCCCGCCGATGCGGTTGGCGAGCTCGTCGATCAGGCGTTCGACGCCGGAGGATGCATCGGCATTTTCCAGTATCACGCGCTGCGCGAGTGACATCGTCAGGTCCTCGTTGGATAAGTGTGAAAGCGCTTGTTTCGTCCAATTCCCACTTCAAAGCTTGTACGCAGTACGGAGGCCCCCCCAGTGCCGACCCCGAACCCGGATCGGCACGTCGATCTCGCGCATCATCACGGTATTGCCGTTGCCCATGTCGCGCGCGTAGCTCTGGATCAGGTAAGGCCGCTGGTTCCGCCCAGCGGCAAGGCCGGCGGGATCGTTGAAGATACGACGGTTGCGGCTGTTGGCGGTGTTGAAGGCGACATCGCCCGGACGCTGCGGGTGGGAATAGATCTTGTTGTGGACCGGCAGATAGCCGTTGGAGTCGATCGCGACGCAGAAGGCCATTCGCGGGTCCTTGATGAGGAAGGCTTCCTGAAACGGCGGCAGCGCACGATCGGCCCAGTCGAGGATTCTGGTGCGGTGCTGCTGCGGATCTGTGCCGGGGATCGCGACATAGTTGGTGTCGAACATGTCTTCCATCGAGATCTCGCCGCAGGCGACGGCGTTCTCGAAAACTCTGGTCAGCTCGGTCCCGGCTTCCATGGCGCGGGCAACGGCTTCGTTGTTCTCCTCATGGAGCGCCCAAAGCCTATCCTCGATCTTCTCGCGGAGCTCCGCTGTGGGGGCATCGAACCTCGCCTGCGCGCCGGCTTTGACCTGCTCGGTGATGCGCAGTCTGCAGGGGCCGACCTCGTCCAGCACCGCATCGAAACGTTCGTTGGTCGCGAACCGGCCCGCGTCGGGGCCGGTGATCAGGATGTCATCATTGCTGATCTCGTACACCGGCGCCGAAATGGTGCGGCCACCGACCTTGATGTCCACCTTGATATGACAGGGCAGGCGCTGGTTCGATAGTTTGTCTTCGCGCCCGCCTTGGCGCAGCAGCACCGCCGCGCGGGCCTTCAGCTTTTGCGCATGCAGGGTGACGGCCTTGCCGGCGCTGCTGACGCGCTCGCCGTAGCTTTCAGCCTGCTTGGTGGCACCATCGATCTCGGCCGCGCTATCGACGACGGAGGCGATGAAGCTCGAGGCTTGCGCGGCGTTGTCGGAGATCTCGCCGGTGGTCTGGTTCTGCTCGGCAATCGTCCCGTCGACATGGGCAAACACCGGGCGGATCGCCTCGATCGCCTGCGCGATCCGGTGCACGGCGTCGGCCGAGCCGGTCGCATCGTTCTGCAGTGCCTCGATCTTCTTGGTGATCTCCTCGGTCGCGTTCTGGGTTTGCACCGCCAGTGCCTTGACCTCGGTCGCGACCACGGCAAATCCGCGGCCGGCCTCGCCTGCGCGCGCGGCCTCGATTGTCGAGTTGAGCGCCAGCAGCGTGGTCTGGCGTGCGATCTGGGCGATCAGGTTGACGACATTGCCGATCGCCGCCGAGGATTCCCGGAGACGGTCGACATTGGCCCTGGCTTCCTGGGCAGCGGCACTGGCCTGGTCGGCGAGTGTCCCGGCATCGCGGACCTGGGCGCCGATATCGTGGGCGGATTGGGTGACTTTCTCCGCGGCCCGGGCAAAGGTCGCTGCCGTCCCCTGAGCGGCGCTGCTGCGTTGGGTCAGCGCATCGGCCCGTTTGCGGATGTCGGCAAGGGTGCCGGCGGTGGCCTCGGCACCGCTGGCCACCGAATTTGCGGCGCGCTCGAGCTGACGGATCATGCCGCCGAGTTCCAGCTCGAGAAGATCGAGGATCGACTTGGCCGATTCGGCCTCAGGGTCGACCGAGGTTTCCGGCATCGGCCTGGCCGGCGCGTCCTTGACCTCGACCTCCTTCACCTGTGCAGCGCGCTGTTGCGCGCCTTTTCCGAACCAGGCGAACGGCATCGGGGGCTCTCTTGGATGCAATGGACGGCTGAGGCCTCATCCTTGCACCTTGGTGTGAAGTGATGGTTAACAATTGGCTTCAGGCTGCTCTACCGAAATACCACTCGCGTTCCTATCTTTGATTTTAGTGATCTCCGGCCTATAAGGCCGCGCTCCCCCATTTCCCAAGACGATTCCGAAGAGACTTCGCATGGCCGGCCATTCCCAGTTCAAGAACATCATGCATCGTAAGGGCCGGCAGGATGCGATGAAATCCAAGCTGTTCGGCAAGCTGGCGCGCGAAATCACCGTGTCGGCCAAGCTCGGTACCCCGGACCCGGCCATGAACCCCCGGCTGCGCGCCGCCGTGGTTGCGGCACGGGCTGAGAACATGCCGAAGGACAACATCGAGCGCGCAATCAAGAAGGCGCTCGGTGGCGAAGGCGATAACTACGATGAGATCCGCTACGAGGGTTATGGTCCGGGTGGCGTCGCCGTCATCGTCGAGGCGCTGACCGACAATCGCAACCGCGCCGCGTCCGACATCCGCTCGTACTTCACCAAATCGGGCGGCAATCTCGGCGAGACCGGCTCGGTTTCGTTCATGTTCGACCGGGTTGGCATCATCGAATACGATTCCAGTGTTGCCTCCGACGACACCATGCTCGACGCAGCCATCGAAGCGGGCGCTGACGATGTGATGTCGAGCGAAAGCGGTCATGAGATCTATGCGTCCCCGGAGAACTTCCGCGAGGTCGCCAAGAACCTGGAAGCCAAGTTCGGCGAGCCGCGCAAGGCCGCGCTGACCTGGAAGCCGCAAAATACGGTCGCCGTCGACGACGAGACCGGCGAGAAGCTGCTCAAGCTGATGGATCTCTTGAACGAGCATGACGACGTTCAGAACGTCTATGCGAATTTCGAGATCTCCGATGCCCTGATGGCCAAGATGGGCGGCTAGCGTCCTGTTGACCAAACGCGCACATCGGGCGTCGCCCGTTCTGTTTATGTTTCGCTTGGGGCGGGCGGACGCTATCAGTACAGCATGACAGCCCAGCCGATTCGCTCCTCCGTCCGCATCGTCGGGATCGATCCCGGCCTCCGCCGCACCGGCTGGGGTGTGATCGAGAGCGAGGGCAATCGCCTGATCTTTGTCGGCTGCGGCTCAGTGGAGCCCCCCGATGATCTGCCCTTGGCAAGCCGCCTGCTCGCGATCCATGAAGGGCTTGCCCGCATGCTCGGCGAGTTCAGGCCGATGGAAGCGGCCGTCGAGCAGACCTTCGTCAACAAGGACGGCGTGGCCACGTTGAAGCTTGGCCAGGCGCGCGGCGTCGCCATGCTGGCGCCCGCGATGTTCGGTATTGATGTGGCGGAATATGCGCCGAACCAGGTGAAGAAGACCGTGGTCGGGGCCGGGCATGCCGACAAGAACCAGGTCGCGGTGATGCTGAAGATCCTCTTGCCCAAGGCCGAGCCGCGTTCGGCGGATGCTGCCGACGCGCTGGCGATTGCGATCACGCATGCCCATCACCGCCAGGGCGCCGCGCTGCGGATGAAGGTCGCCGGGCGATGATCGGCAAGCTCAAGGGCCTGATCGACTCCTACGGCGATGATTTTGTCATCCTTGACGTCGGCGGTGTCGGCTACCAAGTGCACTGCTCGGCCCGCACCTTGCAGGCCCTGCCGTCGCCCGGCGAAGCCGCAATGTTGTCGATCGAGACCTATGTCCGCGAGGATCAGATCAAGCTGTTCGGTTTTCGGACCGATGCCGAGCGCGAATGGTTTCGCCTGCTGCAGACGGTCCAGGGCGTCGGCGCCAAGGTTGCGCTTGCCGTGCTCGGGACCTTGCCGCCCGCCGACCTCGCCAATGCGATCGCGCTGCGTGACAAGGCGGCGGTGGCCCGTACGCCCGGCGTGGGCCCGAAGGTCGCCGAGCGTATTGTCACCGAGCTGAAGGACAAGGCGCCCCAGCTTGCCAGCGTCGATCCGACGGTGGTCCGCCTGTCCGGCGCCATCGACGAGGCGCGGGCGCCGCAGCCGGTGGCGGATGCCATTTCGGCGCTTGTGAACCTCGGCTACGGCCAGCCGCAGGCCGCCGCCGCCATTGCCGCTGCGGCGCGCGCTGCGGGCGAAAAGGCCGAGACCGCGCAACTGATCCGGCTCGGCCTCAAAGAGCTGGCAAAATAGGCTATCGTTGCCGCGCGGCCGAGCGAAAGGACAACCGTTCCACCATGGTGAGCAAGAAGGACAAGGAATTGATCGACGCGGCAACCGCCGCGGTCAGAAGCCGTTACCGCAACGATTGGCAGGAGGTCGGCGCGGCCGTGCGCACCCGCGACGGCCGCATCATTACCGGCGTCAACATCGATGCCTATCTCGGCCGCAACGCGGTTTGTGCCGAGGCGATCGCGATCGGCCGCGCCATCACCGAATTCGGTGATCATGGAATCGAGACCATCGTGGCGGTTCGCCATCCCAAGCCCGGCGAACCCGGGTCGGTCGCCGTGGTCTCGCCCTGTGGGACCTGTCGCGAATTGATCCATGATTACGATGCCAAAGCGCGGGTGATCGTTCCGTCGAATGGCGCCGGGCCCGAGGTTGTGACGATCGGCGAGCTGCTGCCGAACAAATACAGGCGCGGCGGCGAATGAAGCAGCCCTCCCGCATGGTCAGCCCGGAACGCCGCTCTGACGATGTCGGCGACACCGCGCTGCGGCCGCAGCAATTGTCGGAATTCGTCGGGCAGCAGCAGGCGCGCGCCAACCTCTCGATCTTCATCGAGGCGGCGCGCAAGCGCGGCGAAGCGCTCGACCATGTGCTGTTCGTCGGCCCGCCGGGGCTCGGCAAGACCACGCTGGCGCAGATCGTCGCGCGCGAGCTCGGCGTCGGCTTTCGGGCCACCTCCGGTCCGGTGATCGCGAAAGCCGGCGATCTCGCCGCGCTGCTTACCAATCTCGAAGAACGGGACGTCCTCTTCATCGACGAGATTCATCGCCTGAGCCCTGCGGTGGAGGAGGTGCTCTATCCTGCGATGGAGGATTTCCAGCTCGATCTCATCATCGGCGAGGGACCCGCGGCGCGCTCGGTGAAGATCGATCTGTCGAAATTCACCCTCGTCGGCGCCACGACCCGCGCAGGGCTCTTGACCAATCCGCTGCGCGATCGTTTCGGCATTCCGATCCGGCTCAATTTCTACACCATCGAGGAGCTGGAGAAGATCGTCACCCGCGGCGCCCGCGTGCTGGAGGTCGGCATGACGGCCGATGGCGCCAACGAGATCGCCCGTCGTGCGCGCGGCACGCCGCGCATTGCCGGCCGGCTGCTGCGACGGGTGCGGGACTTTGCGTCCGCTGCCAATGCGGATGCGATCGATCGGGCGATCGCCGACCACGCGCTGAGCGCACTGGAGGTCGATGCTGCCGGGCTGGACGCCATGGACCGCCGCTATCTGACGACCATCGCGCTCAACTATGGCGGCGGCCCGGTCGGCGTCGAGACCATGGCGGCGGCGCTGTCCGAGCCGCGCGATGCGATCGAGGACATCATCGAGCCCTATCTGATCCAATGCGGCTATCTGCAGCGGACCCCGCGGGGGCGACTGCTCACCTCGCACGCGTTCCGCCATCTCGGCCTCACGGAGCCCAACCGCGATCCAGCGCAGTTCGGGCTGTTCGGCGATGATGCCGAAGATTAACGAAACTGCAGAGAATCTGCACCAAGCCACCCGAAATCGGCTCTAATCCCCCGCAACTATCGCGCCGGATTTCATGGTTCATCATTCATGCTGACACGTCGTCGTTTCCTGCGATTCTCCGGTGGCTTCGCCGCGGCCGGATTTTCCACTGCGAGCTATGGCGTCGGTGTCGAGCCGCTCGTCCGGCTGCAGGTCGCCGACTATCAAATCCGACCGCGGCGTTGGCCCGCCGGCTTGACACTCAAGATCGCCGCGGTCGCCGACCTCCATGCCTGCGATCCCTGGATGTCGCTTGCCCACATCGAAGAGATCGTCGCGCGCACCAATGCGCTGCAGCCTGATATCATCGTCATGCTCGGCGACTATGTCGCCGGCCATCGCCATATCACTGGCCGGATTGAGGCGCCGGAATGGGCCGCTGTGCTGGCTGGCCTGAAGGCGCCGCTCGGTGTGCACGCTATTCTCGGCAATCATGATTATTGGGACGATCACATCGTGCAGCGCGCCGGCCGCGGGCCGACGGCTGCGCGGCGGGCCTTGGAGGCGGTCGGCATCCCCGTCTATGAGAACGACACCGTGCGACTCTCCAAGGACGGCCATGCCTTCTGGGTTGCGGGTCTCGGCGATCAATTGGCCTATGTGCCGGCGCGACATTTTCGCCCTGTGAACCGGATCGGCGTCGATGATCTCACCGCCACGCTGAACAAGGTCACGGATGACGCGCCGATCATCCTGCTTGCCCATGAGCCCGATATTGCGGGTCGCGTCCCGCGGCGGGTGTCGTTGCAGCTCTCGGGCCATACGCATGGCGGCCAGGTGCGGCTGCTCGGCTGGTCCCCGGTCGTTCCCTCCCGCTATGGCAACAGGCTCGCTTACGGCCACGCACAGATGGCCTGCGATGTCATCGTCTCCGGTGGCCTCGGCTGCAGCATCATGCCGGTCCGCATCGGCGTGCCGCCGGAGATCGTGCAGGTGACCGTCAGCGGTGACGGTTCCGGCGTCGTGTCGTAGCGCATCGCAGCGCTTGCGCTTGTCCCTCGATTTGCGCAAAACGGGCTTTTGCTCGGCAATTGAGGGCATCCGGTGACATACCCCCATCTCGACGGCGAGATTCGCGACGGCCGTCATCACATGCAGGTCCGCGTCTATTACGAGGACACGGACTTTTCCGGGATCGTCTACCACGCCAATTATCTTCGTTTCATGGAGCGCGGGCGAACTAATCACCTCCGGCTGATGGGCGCCGAGCAGCATGCGCTGTTCGCGCAGGCCGAAGCCGAAGCGCCCGGATTTGCCTTCGTGGTGCGCTCGATGAGCATCGACTATCTCAGGCCAGCGCGGATGGACGAGGTGCTCGACATCGTGACCTGGCCGGTGGCCGTGAAGGGCGCGTCGATTACGCTGGCGCAGGAGGTGCGCCGCGGCGACGAGCTTCTGGTCAAAGCCGAGGTGCGGGTCGCCTTCATCAGCGAAGGCCGGGCGCATCCGATTCCGAAGGCGCTTCGCGAATTGTTGAAGGCCGATATCGTTTAGCGATGACGCGATAGGAAATGCGCCATCGACTCGCGACGCTCCGGCGCTAGAGTGTTCGTCGCTTCGATTGACGATCACGAGGTCCCGATGTCGCGCCCGCCATTTCCGCCGTTCACGAAAGAGACCGCGATCCAGAAAGCCCGGATGGCGGAAGACGCCTGGAATTCGCGCGATCCCGAGCGCGTGTCGCTGGCCTATACCGAGGACAGCCGCTGGCGCAATCGCGGCGAGTTCTTTCAGGGTAGGCCGGCCATCGTCGCGTTCCTGACGCGCAAGTGGCAGAAGGAATTGGACTACCGCCTGATCAAGGATCTCTGGGCCTTCGACGGCAATCGCATCGCGGTGCGCTTTCAATACGAGTGGCACGACGCCGACGGGCAGTGGCATCGCTCCTACGGCAATGAGCAGTGGGAGTTCGATGCACAAGGCTTGATGCGGCGGCGCGAGGCCAGCATCAACGATATCGTGATCACAGAGGCGGACCGCCGCTTTCATTGGCCGGCGCCCGGCCCGCGGCCGGCCGACGTCCCAGGGTTGAGCGACGATCCGTTCTGACCATCCGCGCCGCCTCGGCAAGGGTCGGGGCGGCGCGGTCGGCATGACTTACGCTGCCGCCTTGTGGCGGGCGATCTCGGCTTTATACAGCTCGAATTCCTCCGCCATCGCTTTCGCGACCGATGGCCGCGCGCGCAGCCGCTCGTAATAGGCTTTCACAGCCGGCCATTTCGCCAGCTCCACCGGCGGCGTTGCCATGGTCCAGTTGATCACGGTGACCAGATAGGCGTCGGCTACGCTGAAATGGTCGAGCAGATAGTCGCGGCCTTTTAGATAGGTCTCGAGATAATCGAGCCGCGAGAGGTTCTTCTTCAGCACATGCGCCTTCATTTCCTCGGGCGCGGTCCTGTCCAGAATCGGAATGAACAGGCCTTTGTGCAGTTCGGTTCCGATGAAGCAGAGCCACTGATGCAGCCGGCTGCGATCCATGCCGGGTGGGGTGCCGAGATTGGCGCCGGCGAGATGGTCGGCGACATACTGAAGAATAGCGGCATTCTCGGTCAGCACCTGACCATCATCGGTGCGCAGGGTCGGCACCAGTCCGAGCGGATTGACGGCGCGGAAATCTGACCCGTCCTTCAGCACGACCTTGGTTTTCGGGTCGACCTCGAGATAGGTCGCGGGCGCACCGGCCTCGTAGAGCGCGATGCGGGTGGCCATCGAGCAGGCGAGCGGCGAGAAATAGAGATCCATGGGCGCCTCCATAAGCTCCTGACCGGAGCAGTTGTTGATTTTTATACTGTCTCGCATAATATGGAAGCCGTCAACGAATTTGATGCGATATGGTACAAAAAAGAAAAGATGAGTCCGATTCGTCGGCGCAGCGCGAGCCTGGCGCGCCGAAGCGACGCGGCCGGCCGCGCGCCTATGAGCCGGATGTCGCGCTCGGCAAGGCGCTGGACCTGTTCCGCCGTACGGGTTTTGCAGCGACCTCGCTCGATGATCTCTCGGCGGCGACGGGCATGAACCGGCCGAGCCTCTATGGCGCCTTCGGCGACAAGCGCGAGCTCTACATCAAGAGCTATCGGCGCTATCGCGACGAGGCCCGTGCCCGGACGGCGGAGATATTCCGCAACGACTGGCCGGTGCGGAAGCAGCTCGAGCGCATCTATGCGACCGCGCTCGACATCTATCTGTCGGGCGAGGAGGGGCCGCGCGGCTGCTTCACGGTGATGACGGCGGGCTCCGAGGCCGTCGCCGATCCCGACATCCGCGCCATGGTGCAGGATGCGCTGACCGAGCTCGACAAGGCCTTCGCCTATTGCTTCCGCCGCGCCAAGGAGAAGGGCGAACTGCCCGACGGTGCCGATCCGCTCGTACTGGCCCAGCTCGCGTCGGCGACGATCCACTCCATTGCTGTCCGCGCCCGCGCCGGCACGCCGCGCAAGGAGCTGGAGGCCATCGTCAAGGGCGCGATCGACGTGATGCTGAGGACGTAGGCGCGTCGTCCCGGCCAACGCCGGGACCCATACCGCATGATGTGCCGGTCGGACACGACTGCAACGACCAGCCGTTTCCATTACCAACGCCTGTGGTTATGGGTCCCCGCTTTCGCGGGGACGACAGCCGGGGACATCAGTAGCCCCTCCTGCGGTCCACCACGTTGTGCAGCGCGCCGCCGGCCTCGAAACGCACGATCTGCTCGGCGACATAGCGCGAGATGGCGTCGGCGTCGGTATCGGCAGCGTTGTGCGGCGTCAGCACGACTCTCGGATGCGTCCAGAATCGGCTGTCGGCGGGCAGCGGCTCCTGTCCGAACACGTCGAGCGAGGCCGCACCGAGCGTGCCGTCGTCGAGGCAGGCCAGGATGTCGGCCTCGTTCTGCAGGCCGCCCCGTCCCGCATTGATCAGGACCGGTGCGCCGAGCGGGCTCTCGCGGTTGAGCTTCGCGAACAGGGCGCGGTTGAGGATGCCCCGCGTGTCCGGCGTCAACGGAAGCAGCGCGACCAGGATGTCGGTGCGCGCAAGAAACGCATCGAGCTCCGCCGCGCCATGGAAACAGTCGATGCCATCGATCCGCTTTTCGCTGCGGCTCCAGCCCGCCACGAGGAAGCCCAGTCGCTTCAGCACATCGGCCGCATCGGCGCCGAGCGTCCCCAGGCCCATGATGCCGACGCCGAGCGCCGAGGCCGGCCACTGATATTTCGGAGCCCAGCGCTTCTCGCGTTGCGACTCCCGCAAATAGAGTTCCTGGCGATGATGCATCAGCACATGCAGCACGACATATTCGGTCATGCGCGCGGTCAGGTCATCGACCGCAACCCGCACCAGCGGCACATCAGGCAGGGTGGTGTCGGCCATCAGCGCATCGACGCCGGCCCCAAGGTTGAATATCGCGCGCAGGTTCGGGAACGCCGCCAGCTCGCCTGGAACCGGCTTCCACACCGCCGCATAGTGAACATCGGCAGGATCGAGGTCGGCGTCTGGCAGCAGCGCGACCCGGCGTTCGCCACAGACCTCGTCGAAACGCATTTTCCAGCGCTGCGGCGACCAGTTGTCGGTGCCGCCATGGATCAGAAGCGCCAGCGCGCCCTTGCTCATTGTTTCGTCCTTCTTGGTTCGATGAAATCGCGTGACAGGCCTGGCCGGCGGGCCACACCGGCAAGCGGGCTGGAACCCGCCAAATTTTCTTCGCGGGGCTGTCGGCTCAAGGCATACTGCGTCGTCTTAAGAACGAATGGAGACGCCGTCACATGCTGTATGCGCTGCTTTGCTATCACGACGAGGATTTTGTCGGCTCCTGGAGCAAGGAGCAGGACGCTGCGGTCATGGCCAAGCTCGCCGTGGTGCAGGAGAAGCTGGTGAAGCAGGGTCGGCTCGGTCCGGTGGCGCGGCTGCTGCCGACCACCGCGGCCGCGACCTTGCGCAAGGAGGATCCGCCGCTCGTCATCGACGGCCCCTATGCCGAGACCAAGGAGCAGCTGCTCGGCTTCTACATCGTCGACTGCAAGAACCTGGATGAGGCGCTCGAGGTCGCGCGCGAGCTTGGGCAGGCCAATCCCGGCGGTGCCTATGAAATCCGCCCCGTTGGCACGTTCGCGCCGGGAGGCAAGCTGAAATGACCGATACGGCCTGGATCGATGCGGCATTAACATCGGCGCGTCCCCAGGCCGTCGGCGCGCTGCTGCGCTATTTCCGCGATCTCGATACCGCGGAGGAAGCCTTTCAGAATGCCTGCCTGCGCGCGCTGAAGACCTGGCCGCAGCAGGGCCCGCCGCGCGATCCCGCGGCGTGGCTGATCATGGTTGGCCGAAATGCGGCCATCGACGAGGTTCGGCGCGGCCGTCGGCAGGAGCCGTTGCCTGCCGATGAGGCCATCTCCGATCTCGACGATGCGGAAGCCGAGATCGCCGATCGGCTCGACGGCTCGCATTATCGCGATGATATCCTGCGGCTCCTGTTCATCTGCTGCCACAAGGACCTGCCGGCGACGCAGCAGATCGCGCTGGCGTTGCGCGTGGTATCCGGGCTTACTGTGAAACAGGTCGCGCGTGCCTTCCTGGTCAGCGAGGCGGCGATGGAGCAGCGGATCACGCGGGCAAAGGGACGCGTCGCCCAGGCCAATGTGCCGTTCGAGACACCCGGCGCGATCGAGCGCGGCGAGCGGCTCACGGCCGTGGCCGCCATGATCTATCTGATCTTCAACGAAGGCTATACCGCGAGCGGGGAAACCGCCGATCTGCGCCAACCGCTTTCCGAAGAAGCGATCCGGCTGGCGCGGCTGCTGCTGCGGCTGTTTCCGAGCGAGCCGGAGATCATGGGGCTCACGGCGCTGCTCCTGCTGCAGCACGCGCGCGCTGCGGCACGCTTCGATCCCGACGGCGCGCTCATTCTGCTCGAGGATCAGGACCGTTCGCTGTGGAACCAGCCGATGATCGCGGAGGGGTACGCGCTGATCGACAAGGCCATGCGTCACCGCCGCAGCGGCCCCTATCAGATCCAGGCCGCCATTGCCGCGCTGCATGCGCGGGCCGCAACGCCCGAAGACACCGACTGGACGCAGATCGATCTGCTCTACGGCGCGCTGGAGGTCGTGCAGCCGTCGCCGATCGTGACCCTGAACCGCGCGGTCGCGGTGTCGAAGGCCCGCGGTCCGCAGGCGGCGCTCGATATGATCGAGCCTCTGGCGGAGCGACTGCAGAGCTACTTCTACTTCTACGGCGTCCGGGGCGCGCTGTTGATGCAGCTCGGCCGCAACGACGAGGCGCGGACCTCCTTCGATCGCGCCATTGCGCTCGCCCATAGTTCGGCGGAGGCCGCTCACATCCGCATGCAGATCGACCGGTTGATGCGCGATAGCGCCCAGGCGCGGGCCAAGGTCGGCCAATAAAACAGCTCCGCGCGCGCCCAGACGCGGCCCCGCGACAAAATCTTCACCGGAACTGTCGTCCGTCGTGCGCTTCGTTCGTCTTTGAGACGAAGCATCACGATGGAGCGGAACATGCCGATAAAGAGGCTGGAACAACCCGTTTCGAAAGCCGCCTTGTGGAGTGGACGTCTCCTGAGTGGGCTGGTCGTCCTGTTCCTGCTGTTCGATGGTGCGATCAAGCTGTTGCCATTCTCCAGTGTTACAGAAACGATGGATCGGATGGGTTATAGCTCGAGCGAGGCAATGGCGCGGGCGCTCGGTCTCATCACGATCGCCTGCACTGTCCTCTATGCGATCCCGCCGACGTCGATGGTCGGAGCCATCCTGGTCACCGGCTATCTCGGTGGCGCGATCGCCGCTCACGTCCGGATCGGCAGCCCGTTGGTCAGCTACGCGCTGTTCGGGCTCTATCTCGGGCTGATGGTCTGGGGCGGGCTTTGGCTCCGCGACCGTCATCTCCGCACGCTGCTCGGCTCGCAGCACTGACGACTGAACGACTTCACCAAGGAGGAAGCGATGCTCAATCCATACCTGAACTTCGACGGCAATTGCGAAGAGGCGTTCAAGCATTATGAGAAGGTGCTCGGCGCCGAGATCAAGGGGCTGTTCCGTAACTCGGATGCACCTCCCGGTATGCCGTATGCGCCTGAGCGCAAGGACAAGATCATGCACGGCACGATCTCGATCGGCGGACAGGCGCTCATGGCGTCCGATGTGCCGCCGGAATACTTCCAGAAGCCGCAAGGCTTCGCGGTGTCGCTGCAGGTCGCCGATCCTGCGGAGGCCGAGCAGAAGTTTGCAAAGCTGCTGGAAGGCGGGACGATCACCATGCCCTTCGGCAAGACCTTCTGGGCCAAGGGGTTCGGCATGGGCACCGACCGGTTCGGCATTCCCTGGATGATCAACTGCCCGGCCGAGGGCTATTGATCCCGCGTCCGCGCGAGCTCGCAAGGATGTCAGCGGCACGTCGGGTATATCGCTTTGAGCTCGCGCCCGCGTAACAACAGAAGCCGCGACGTCAGGCCGCCGCGGCGTTCGATCCAGGCGCGCACCGGATATGGATAGGCCCTGAGCACGAGCTGCGAGGCTTCGGGCTCGGCATAGGTGCGGCCGCGGCGATCCATGGAACGCGCCGCATGAAAGCCGAGCACCGCACGTCGGGTGACACAGATGCGGTCCTCCGGCACCAGGCTGAGGACCAGCGTGCAAGCGGACAGGCACGGACCGTCGATCACGACGCGCTCGCCGGACTCGCGCACCTTCTCGAACAGGTCGAGAAAGGGTCCGACCTCGCCGCCAGGGCTTGCGATGATGCGGACCTCCGCACGCGCCAGCATCGAGGCGATCGCCCACAGCGTCACTGCGAGCACGAGCGTCAGAATGAGGCGGGTCCAACTGAACATGATGTCCCCCGTTTCAGGTCACCCGTTTTGGCCTGCGCCGCGCAGGGCCGGCAATCCGATCCCAGCGGCATCGAAGCCGCCGTCCACCGCAAGCACCTGGCCCGTGATGTAACTGGAGCGTTCGCAGCTCAGGAAGAAGATGGCGTCCGCCAGCTCCTCTTCGAGGCCGTAGCGGTTGAGCGGGATCGCGTCATGATACTCGGCACGGATATCCGGCGTATGCACGGCCTTGGCCATCGCGGTGTCGACCGGGCCGGGCGCAACCGCGTTGACGCGGATGCCGGCCGTGGCGAGCTCGACGGCGAGCTGTTTGGTCAGGTGTGCGAGCCCGGCCTTGCTGGTGCCGTAGGCCGAGCGCAGCGTCGAGGCCCGCACCGCGGAGATCGAGGTGACGTTGACGATGGCGCCGCCCCGTTCGCGTAGCAGCGGCACTGCGGCGCGGGTGCACAGAAACGGGCCGGTGAGATTGACGGCGAGCATCCGGTGCCAATCCTGTTCGGAGGTCTCCATCAGCGGCGCGAACAGCGCGATGCCCGCGTTGTTGATCAGCGCATCCAGCCGGCCGAAGCGCTGCGCCAGCTGCTCGAAGGCCGACATCACCATGGCCGGATCTGAGACGTCGCAGGCGAGGGCCAACGTCGTGTCGGGACGCTTGAGCGCCGCCGCCGCCCCGTGCAGCTGCTCCTTCTCGATGTCGAGCAGCGCCACCCGCCAGCCCTCGCCGAGAAAGCGTCTTGCCGTGGCAAGCCCTATGCCGCGCGCAGCACCGGTGACGAGAGCGACTTTTTCGGACGACGGGGTCATGGATGGTCAACTACTCCGGCCAGGATTTTCGGCATGATATCAAGGCGATCCTAGCACAACGCCTGGTCCGCCGCTGCAGCGAATGCGCAGGGGGTGGACGCGCAGCCACCTTGCCGCGACGCGATTTGCGCCCGGGCTTTGCCGGTTCACCACCCTCTCCAAGAAAGAGGGCGCAGGGAAGGCCGGGAGCTTGCCGCCCCCATGGCCCGCCTGCAGCAAAGAAAGCAGGCGGCAGCTACCACAGGTTTGGCCGAGACATCCCGACCTTCCCTGCGCGATGGTTTTAGCGCTTATACGTGCTCTCCTCGGTGCACCGGGCTTGTTGGCCACCGTCATCCGCGCGATGCCCTCGCATCGCCAAGCGATGTCGAGCAGCATCATCGCAAACTTGACACCAGCGTCGGGGTGCCAGGACCACACGATTTCACGTCCGCGCCAGTATCGTTCGTCCGCTCGCTCAAGGCGCGCTGCAACACCGACGCGTCCACCGCATCCCGCGCTCAACGTATCGTGACGACGCGTACGCCCCTCTTATCGAGCGCGGGACGGGCGGAAAGGTGCTCCTGATTTGCCCGACGGCACAAGCGCACAGGGCTGCGACAAACTAACACGACGGGCAATCTTCGCATGAGGTCCATGCGCGAATTGCCCGTCGTGCAGAATTAACTGTGCAACCGTCTTGGCGCTGGAACGAGCTTGGTGAACCGCGGCTCGCCCCAGTTGAATCTCCATTTATCATGTCGATAGTTGCAGAGGTCCACGGCGACCTCGAGCGGGACGTCGAAGATGTAATCGACGCCGCTCGCGGTTCGTTGATTTTGCAGTTCCCGCTGACGAATTGATTCAAACGACGGTGGCGGGGAGCCGAGAACCGAAAGATGGTCGATGCTCTCTTGCGCGTCGTGCACCAACTCCCACAGACGACGTCCATTCTCATAGGCGTACGAGGCGCTGACCATGATCCCCTCATGAACCTGGCACGCGACGACACGACAACCGCCGGACAGCTCGGCAAGACGTTCATGCGAAACGAAACCGAAATCGTTGGCGAACAGGATGAACCAATTGCCCGGAATTTCCGCTCCGGAGAACGGAGCTTCATTGGCTTCATCCGGCTCGCCAGTATCCACCAGGCCCAGCTTGACCAGCGCAGCGGCCTTTCCTGTGCCGTCAAATCCAATCCACGAAATCTTGAAGCCCACGCCGTCCTCCACCATCCTTACATCGTTCAAGCATAATCTGGTGCGATCGCCTTGACGCTTTCTCGTGCGCGATCATTGCCGGCCATTCCCGTCATCGTGGCATCAGAGTGGCGGACCGCGACGGGTCTTCCGTGCCGTCGCTATCGTCCTGTACATTGAGTCGTATAGACGACGTTGGAGCGATGCCCCATGAAATCCTACCGCAAGGAGCTCTGGTTCGATATTCCCCGCCGGCGCGCGTTCATCAACATCACGCCTGAGGTCGAGGCGGCGCTGAAGGAGAGCCGTGTGCGGGAAGGTCTCGTGCTCGTCAACGCCATGCACATCACCGCGTCGGTTTTCATCAACGACGATGAGAGCGGCTTGCACGCCGATTATGAGCTCTGGCTCGAGAAGCTGGCGCCGCATGAGCCTGTATCGGGTTATCGGCACAACCGGACCGGCGAGGACAATGCCGACGCTCACATGAAGCGCCAGATCATGGGCCGCGAGGTCGTCGTCGCCATCACGGACGGCAAGCTCGATTTCGGTCCGTGGGAGCAGATTTTCTACGGCGAGTTCGACGGCGGCCGCCGCAAGCGCGTGCTGATCAAGATCATCGGGGAATAGCGTACCGGCGCGCGCTCTTCCGAGGATAGGAGCGCTGCGGCCTCGTGCAACCGGACCAGTCCGCGGCCGATCACGCGTCTTGCTCCTCGAAAGCCGGTGTCCCGAACCGAAGTTCGCCATTCCGCAGTGGCCTCGTCGGCGACGTCTTCGGACCGGGGTCATCTCCGGATCGCTCAGTTGCTCTCGCCTTAGCAGCCTCCACGAT
Source organism: Bradyrhizobium sp. HKCCYLS1011 (assembly GCF_051167795.1). NCBI lineage: Bacteria > Pseudomonadati > Pseudomonadota > Alphaproteobacteria > Hyphomicrobiales > Nitrobacteraceae > Bradyrhizobium > Bradyrhizobium sp. HKCCYLS1011. The sequence goes on from NZ_JBNPTT010000008.1 coordinate 201,556, forward strand.
ATGAGGAGTCGGGCCGAAGTCCGTCGTGGACGGTGATAGAACGGCTCTCGCAGAAGAAGCGGGCTTTAGTCACCCGCATGCGAGCTTTCGTGCGACTCACATGCCCGAACCACCACCACCACCACCACCACCACCACCGCCACCGCCAGCATTTCTGGAACTATCGGTCGTATAATCTTTGGGTGCGCTGGGCGCGTAGCCGGACGCTCCGGGATAGCCCGTCATCGTGCCGTTGGGGTGCATAGCGGGCCACGCGGCGTAGCCGGAGATATTCGGCGGATGCTTTCTGGACGCCTGATGGTGCTGGTGCGGTGCTTTGCTTGCAAGCACGGCCGGAGCGGCGGCGATGAACATGGCGGCAGAAAGCGTTGTTATCGCTGTCTTCACTTTTCGCCTCCCTCGTTTGGACAATGAACCCCGACGCCTAGCTGGGTATGCGCCACATCACGCAACAGTGAAGGCGAATCTCTCGTAGCGCCGTCGATGGCCGCAGCGGATGTCGATCGGTTCGGACGGTGTTCGCCGCCGCGGTCAATCGGGCATCCGCACGCGCCCTTTTTCCACGCTGATCCTGTCGGCTTCTGATGGGCTCGCCGAGATCGGCGGCACATTCGATGATTGAAGCGGGGGAGCCTTGCCGGGCTCGCCACCGCGCGGCGTCGTCCTGACGATCTGGCTCGGCGGCAGTGCTGCCTTGCTGGTCAAATGGGCCCACATCTGATCGAGAGCGCGAAGGTGATAGAGCGTCAGCGGCACCATTCGGGTGTCGAAGCCGGGCAGGTCGGTGCCGAAATGCTCGGCGTTCGTGACCTCGATATAGCGCAGGTTCGAGTCCTCGCCATCGACGATGCTGTTCAAGCCCAGATAGGGGCGCGAGGAAAAGCCGGCGGGAACGCGATCGTCGCTGCGGCCGTGCACGATGATCGTCGGCAGTCCATGCAGATGTCCCGATGCGAGGAACTCATCGATGCCGGCCTTGACGCGCTTTGCATCCGGCGAACTGCCGGTCACGAGATCACGAATGCAGACGGCACCATCGAGGTCGAAGTCCTGCCGGCCCGTGCTTGGCGATACCGACAGCCAGCTGCGCCGGGGTCCGGTGGGATCGTTGTCGTTGATCACGTCGATCGCGCCGGCCGGCGCGCCTCCCGGAGCCACCGAAAAGATCGTCGCGGCGAGGGCGGGTGGGACCGCGACCGGCCGCCCGTCGGCATCGGTTGCGGCGTAGCTGTAGCCGCAGACACGATCGCGGACGTCGAAGCGGCCGTGGTCGTTGACGTATTTGGTCGCGGTGGCATCCGGCGCGACGAAATAGCCGAAGGCATGGCCGACGTCGGTTTCGCCATCCCAGCCGTACGCATGCATGCGGTCGAGCGCTTCATGCGCCTGGCCGTCCAATGTCGTCGCCGTCAGCAGGCCCTTGTCGTGCAGCGACTGGCATCGGTTGGCGGCGTAGGGAACGCGGTCCTTCAGCGGGATATCGGGCACCGCCAGTACCGCGCAGGGCTGATAGAGGTTTCCGAAGCTGAAGTAATCGAGCAGGGTGCGTCCCGTGCCGCGGCGCTCCATCGACCCGCGCGTCACGACCACCCGGTCATCCGGCTTGAGCTGCACCTGCGGCTCGCGCGCGACCACGCCGTCCAGCAGATGCTGCTGGTCCTTTTCTGCGCCATAGAGCACGGCGCCGCCCCCGTTCGAGCTTCCGGTGGCGATGACGATGGTGTTCTCGCGGATGAAGCCGGGATCGCGCTTCGCCAGTTCGAAGAACGCGAACTCCACGGATCGCAGCAGATCGGTGCCCCAATCCTTCTCCGGGTTCTGCTTCGAATGGGCGGCCTTGAAGGCGACGCGATGCGGCCACGCGGCCAGGAATGATGAACGCGCCGCGTCGTCGAGATCGGCGCGAAAATGCGCAGCTGCGCCGGCGTCCTGTGCCGGCACCTGCCGGCCGTCGATCAGGTTGACGGAGTCGGTCTCCAGAAGATGGAAGCCGTTGCCGTGGCCCTTGTCGTTGTAGACCACGGCACAGCGATGCCGCAGGCCCCAATAGCCGAAGTCGACCATGTCGCGGAACAGGCTCGAAGAGCCGTTGACGGGAATTGCGATCAGGCAGCGCCGGTCGGTCGCGAGGTTTTCGGGAATCTGCAGCAGCATCGCCACGTTCTGCTTGCCATCGCGATCATCGGCGAAGGCGAGAATCTCGTCACCTGCGATCTTGCCGCCGTCATCGAGGAGCTTGCCGGTCTCCTGATCGACATTGGGTCCGAACAGCCGACCATAGCCCTGTCCCTTGCTGGCGCGGAAGAAGATCGCGGCGCGGCGCAGTTCCTGCACGGTCGGGTGCAGGGCGTCCGCGAAGCTTGGCGGCGCGCCCATCATGGCCTCAGCACCCAGTCCCGCCGTCACCAGGTCGTCGGTCTTACCATCGTAGTGAGCGACCTGCTGTTCATGCAGCCAAGCCGGGGCTGGCTGACCGGCATAGGCTCCGCCGCTCAAGAGCAAAGCGAGCGATCCGACGCAGAAGGTCTTCATCATGGTCAAACGCCCCCCGAGACGGCCAAGCGCGTCACGGTGTCGAACGCCGCGGTCGCCAGGACATCGGCGAGCAGCGCATCGGTTACGAAATTCACTGGGTGATGACAGTCGTAAGCCCTGTCGCCAATGATGGCGACGCGCCGCAGCGCTGATCGATGCATTTCCTCTCCCGGGATCTTGCCGTTGGTTGCCCACAATTGAGCCCGGCCTCCCGCATCGTGCAATTGAAATGATTTGATCGCAGCGATAGACAGGCGTTATGGATATCGCGAACAGCGATATCAGCCCGGCGCTTCTGTCGCTAAGAGCATCGCGTGAATTTGCGTTGGCCCTCGTGCCCGGTTGACGCTCTCCGATGAAGAGCGCGCCTGGTGCACTGAGCTGCGGTTGAGCCTCACGACTGCGCCGGACCCGCAGTCCCTGATGTGACGATGTTTGGCTCACTAAGTCGTCCCGGCGAACCGCCATGCCGTTGCGCATCGCCGTCAAAGTCCACCATTGGCTGATAGCTGACGCGCCTCCTGGCTCTTGCAGCTGCTGATCTCCGCACCGCGAGACGGACGTCGCCCCCGGCCACGCAGTCCGAGCTTCCGGGTTCGCGGCCTGACATCGGCAACGGGGGACAGTTGGACTGATCTCTTTTCCGCGACCCTCGGTCGCCACCCATCATTAATCCGTGATTTGACAGTTTTGCTATCTTTGTCAAATTCGACAAGATGCAAGCCAGGGAACTGCCCCACGACCGTATTCTCGATGCCGCCATGCGCGTGTTCCGGCGGCATGGCTTTCGCCGCTCCTCGATCGAGCAGACCGCCGAGGAAGCCGGCCTGACGCGGCAGGCGCTGTATCATCATTTCCCGTCGAAGGAGGCGCTGTTTCGCGGCGCGATCGAGCGGCTCTATCAGCGGGCGCTCGTGGCCGAGGCCGCGGCGGCAAGGGCAGCGGACGATGCGGGGCGCGATCTCGCCGAAATCATCCTGGCCGAGATCGCGGGCCGCCTCGGCGTGCTGTCATCCGAGCTGCAGGGCTCGCCGCATCTGGAGGAACTGCTTTCGGAGCATCTGGCTCAGGCGCGCGACCTCTACCAGGCTTACGCTGCGCGTTTCCGCGAGGAGATTGCCGCGACGATTGCGCGCGTCTGCTCCGCACGAAAGCTGAGGCTGGTGAATGGCGTATCGGTTGATGAGCTGGCGCGCTGCGTCGAGATGGCGATCTACGGCACCAAATCCCAATACCCCGCGATGCAGCCGGCCGACGCGTTCCTGAAGCAGCTCGCCGTGATGCTGCGGATGCTGGTTGCCGGCGCGCTCGCGCCGTCCGCGATGCCGCGTGCAAGAAAATCCCAGCGCAAGACAGGAGACCGGACATGAGCACGGTGACCATCAACGGCCGCGCCGAATCGCTCCCGGACGATCAGGAGGCGCTCCTGGTCGACGCGATCCGCGATCGCTTGAATCTGACCGGCACCAAGCTCGTGTGCGGCTCCGGCGTGTGCGGCGCCTGCACCGTGCTGCTCGACGGCGAGCCGGTGGTGAGCTGCCTGCTGCCGGCCAGCGCTGCTGCGGGCAAGACGGTGACGACGATCGAGGGACTGGCCGGCGCCGAGCTGCACCCGATCCAGCGCGCGTTCATGGCACATGATGCGCTTCAATGCGGCTTCTGCACGCCGGGATTCGTGGTGGAGGCGGCCGCCTTTCATGACAAATGGCGCGCAGCCCGCAGCACGGCAGTGCCGACGCGCGAGGAGATCGCGGCAGCGCTGTCGGGACATCTCTGCCGCTGCGGCGCCTATGAAGGAATCTATCGCGCCGTCGCGGATGCGTGTGCCGGGCGATTCGATGGCGGCGATCCGGTCGCCCCGCGCATCGAAGCCCGCGACAAGGTGACGGGCCTGGCGCGCTACACGGTCGACATTCACCATGATGGACAGCTCGAAGGTGTCATCCTGCGCTCAGCCGTCGCGCATGCCAGGATCAGCGGCCTCAACCTTGCGCCGGCGCGCGCTATAGCCAGTGTTGCCGCGGTTGTTTCGCTGCTTGCCGATGACCAGGTGGTTCGCTTTGTCGGTGCGCCGATCGCGGCGGTCGCCGCCAAGGATCGTCACGCTGCGCTCAAGGCGATCGCCGCCATCACGTTCGACTGTGAGGCGTTGCCTGCGGTGATCGGTCTCGATGCTGCGCGCCGCGAGGATGCGCCGGTGGTGTTCGAAAAGCAGGACCGCAAACGCGCGCACAACCTGGCCGAGGGCGGGGGCGGCCCGGCTTCGTGGAACGGAAACCTCCGCGGACCTTCGGCGGTGTTCTCGCAAAGGGGCAAACGCGCGAAAGGCTGGCTCGCTGAGGCAAAGGCCGGCGGCAACCCTCTCCTCGTCGAGCAGACCTTTCGGGTGCCGACGCAGCAGCACGCGTGCCTCGAGCCGCATGCCGCGGTGGCGCGGTTCGACGGCGACGAACTCACCGTGCACATGTCGACGCAAGCCGTCCATGACATGATGGAGAAGATCGCCAAGCGCTACAATCTGCCCCGCGACAAGGTGCGCGTGATCGCCGATCACGTCGGCGGCGGCTTCGGCTCCAAGGGCAGCCTCGGCCTGGAGACCGTCGCCGCGATCGAGCTCGCCCGCGCCGCCAAAGCCCCGGTACGGGTCGCCTTCGACCGGGAGGAAGAGCTGTCCGTGACCGGCTATCGCCCGGCTGCGGAATTGCAGATCTCGCTGCTGCCGTCGCCGGACGGATCGCTCCAGGCGCTGTCGCTGACCGCCCATGCTGACACCGGCACCGGCGTGAACTCGTTGATCGCCGGACTGGCGCGCCTGATCTACCCGGCCCAAGCCAAGGATCTCGTCGACTTCGACGTGCTCAGCAACCTGCCGCCGGGCGCGCCGTTCCGTGGCCCTGGCGGGCCGCCGATGGCGTTTGCGCTGGAGCAGGCGATCGACGAGGCTGCGCTGCGAATGAACGTCGATCCCATTCTGCTGCGCAAGCGCTGGGATCACGATCCCAACCGCCAGCGGCTCTATGATTGGGCGGCCGGTCTGGAGGTCTGGCGCAACCGCAAGCCGGCCTCGGCGCAGGATGGCCGCTACCGGCGCGGCGTCGGCATGGCGACCGGCTACTGGCTCTATCTGTGGCAGCACGGCTCTTCCGTCGAGCTCGCGATCAAGGGCGGCCGCATCGTCGCAAGCTGCGCGGTGCAGGACATCGGCACCGGCACCCGCAGCGTGATCGCGAACACGGTTGCAAAGGCATTCGATCTGGAGCCGCAGGACATCGACGTCCGGATCGGACAATCGAACCTGCCGGCGGGACCGGGGTCGGGTGGCAGCCGCGTCACCGCTTCGATCGTGCCGCCGACCCTGCTCGCGATCGAGAAGTTGAAGACTGAGATTCAGCGGAGCGCGGTGCGGCTGCCATTGCCAGGCTCCAATGCGCCGTGGCGCGACCTGATCGCGGCGTCCCCGGACCTCGTCGTGTCGGCGAAGCGTCAAGCCGATGGCAAGCCGCCGCCCGGCGTGCGGCCGGCGCTCCGCGAGGCCGGCTTCATGGGCTTGGTGTTCGGCTGGGTATTTCGCATCCTCAACCATATAGAGGTCGGCGCCGGCGTACCGAGCTCGGTGCAGGTGATCGAGGTCGAGGTCGACACCTGGCTCGGCAAGGTGCGCGTGCTCAACGCCCACACCGGCCTTGCGATTGGCAGGCTCGCAGCACCTGCGCTGGCGCGCAGCCAAGCCGCTGGCGCGCTGATCCAGGGCATCGGCTATGCCCTCTATGAGGCGCGTGAAGTCGATCCTGTGACGGGACATGTGCTCACGGCCGGCATGGAGGACTACCGCATCCCGGGCATCGCCGACATGCCGCGGCTCGACGTGCATTTCGACGAGGCCGGCTTCGATCATGTGCCCGGTGGAAGTGTCGGCATTGGCGAGGTCGCGACCGTTCCCACCTCGCCCGCGATCGCGAACGCCATCTGCAACGCCACCGGCATTCGCCTGACCGAAATGCCGTTCAGGCCGGATCGGCTGGTCGCAGCGCTGAAACGGAGGACGGCCGCATGAGCATCGCACCCGTGATGATGCCGGAGGCGGAATTCCGCGCGGCCGGCACCGATCTTTCCGAACGCCGCCGGAGCGGCGTCTCCAAGGGACCGTTGATCGACATCACCCGGTCGGGCGAAAGCGGGATATCCTGGGATGCCAATGGTGCGGCCAGCATTGGCGCGCTGACGACGACTGCCGCGGTCGCGGCGGACGCGCGCCTCGCGGCTGGCTATCCTGGACTTGCGGCGAGTGCGCAAGGTCTCGCCACGCCGCAGGTGCGGCATCTTGCGACCATCGGCGGCAACCTCGCTCAGCGTTCACGGTGCTGGTATTTCCGCAATCCGCACATCGACTGCTTGAAGAAAGGCGGCGACGCCTGTCCTGCGCGGACTGGCAATCATCTCTACGGCGTTGCCTTCGATCTTGGCGGCTGCGTCGCACCGCATCCCTCGACCTTGGCCGCCGCGCTGCTGGCCTATGATGCGCGCGTCATGACCAACCAGCGTGACGCCTTGACCATCACTGCGTTGCTCGGCGACGGCTCCGATGGGCGACGCGACCACGCGCTCGCGCCCGGGGAGATGATCACCAGGATCGTCTTGCCGCCCCCGCTTCCCGGGGAGCGCGCCGCCTACAAGCGCGCGATCGGCCGTGCTCACGCCGAATGGCCACTGGTCGAGCTCTGCGCGCGCGCGGTGATTGCCGACGGTAAATTTCAGTTTGTGCGCCTTGCCGCTGGCGGCGTCGCGCCTGTGCCGCTGCGCCTTGCTGCCTGCGAAGCCACGCTGCAGGGCAGGGCGGTGAACGCGGTTGTGATCGCGGACGCCGCCCGACAGGCCGTGTCGGGCGCGACGCCGCTGCCGATGACCGCCTACAAGCTGGATCTGCTCGAAGGCCTGGTGCGTGATCTCCTGGAGCAGCTCGCGGTTTAGCCGGCGCTTGACGGCACCCTAGGTCTGACGGCTGGGCCGCGCGAATTGGCTCAATCCGAGAGAACTGAGAAGTCCTTGGACTTCTGCCTTTCCTCCGCCTCCAAAAATCCTTCGGCGGCGAGGCCGCGCTTCAGCAACTCCCGGATTGCCGATGCTCTGCTCGGCATCCGCTTCATGAAACGCCAGGTATCGATCGCCCGCAGCTCCTGCGCAGACAGCATGATTTGGAGGCGCTCGGCTCGATTAAGCTGCCCCATCGGCGTCAGTCCTAATCGGAAAAAGGCGCAATGTGCGTCAGTTACTAACTAAGCTCGCGAATCGCATTTACATGGGTTAGTGGACAATCCGCCAGGAACGCCGAAGTCGCTGTTATTGCATTGGACTGGCTATTGTTTAGTTGATTTTATGTCTTCCGGCGCGCAGGCTCGCTGACATCGGCGCCAGACGCCTGGCGTCGTGGGATCTCAGCGCAGCCAAGGCCGGACAATGCCGATAGACCGCCTGCTCACGAGGCGCGCGATAGGACCGCCAGATTCCGAAAGGCTGAAACAGGCGTTCTGCCTCGCGCTCAAAACGTTGCACCTGGTCGACCGTAACGATCCGGTATGCGAGATCGTCGCGCGCAAGGTCATCGAGATCGGGTTGGATGGCACGCGCGATCCGCAGGAGATTGCGGCTCTCACGGTGAGGCAGCTGCAGCTCTCAGTGTGACGCAGCTTAGGACGTAGACGCGGTATGGCGCCTAGAGCCCGATGGGATTGGGACGAATCACCCTCGCGCTCCAGGCCTTGGATTGAGCGTGATCTCCGCACAAACGCGTCCGCGTTTGTCACGAGCGAAAACCGCTTCGCACTTTTCCGGATCACGCTCTATGTCATGACCGACCGCGGATCGCGCGGATGCCAACGGCCAGCCTCGACGATGGCGATGAAGCGCTCGACCGTTTCGTTGAACAGGGCAGGCTCCTCCAGGTTCAGGACGTGGCCGGACTTCGGGAAGAAGCTGAGACCCGACGCGGCGAGATGCGTCTTCAAAAACAGGCTCGGTGCGATGCAGGCGTCGTCCTCGTCTCCACAGATGATCAGTGCCGGCGTGCTCACTTTCCTGATTGCCTCGGCCAACGTGTAGATCGAGGGACGGCCAGCCTGGAAGCCGCGCATCGTATTGGCTGATCCGCGAGCATCGTGGCGCGCCAGCGCGGCATAGAAATCGGCGTGACCTCGCGGGTCCTTCACCAGAAACGGAATCCGGCCCGGCGCCTCGCGCGTGACCTTCGCCACCTCGACAGAGCCCAAGGTCTCGAACTGCTCGGCCGTGGCGCGACACTGCGCGCGGAAGTCATCGAGATGCTCCAGGCTGGAGCCGGAGCCTACACCAGCCAGCGTCATCGAATGCAGCCGTTGCGGCGCGTGCAACGCGACCTGCAGCGACGAATACGAGCCCATCGAGAGGCCGACGAGATGCGCCTTCTCGATCTCGAGATGATCGAGCACGGCCAGCGCGTCGGTGTAGAAATGTTGATACGTGTAAACGTCGGGTGAGGGCGGGACATCCGACGGCGCGTAGCCGCGCGCCGAATAGGCGATGCAGCGATGCGCGCGCGAGAAGTAGCGCAGCTGCGGTTCCCAATTGGTGTAGTCGGCTGCGAACTCATGCAGGAACAGGATCGGCGTTCCGCTGCCGGCCTCTTCGAAATAAAGATGCACACCATCCTTCGCCGTCGCGTAGGGCATTGTGGGGTTCCTTCTCATTGGTGCCTTCAGCATCGCAGTTCATGCTTCAGGCAGCAATGCGGGAAGATTCCGTTGTTGTTGGACATTGAATCTGCCCGGAATCTCCTTCGCGATGCCGGCGTGGCGTCTGACGTCGTCATGTTTTGGTCACACCGGGCCTTTTAACGGGCGCCGCTGCTGGCTGCGCACACGGGGGCCGGCCAGAGAACAGGGGGTGTCAAGTCAGGCTACCAGGGGGACAAGAAAAGGATTGAGTATGGTTGTGTCTATCGTTCGCCGGTCGCTTCACATCGCAGCGCTGGCTTTGTGTTCCGCTACGCTCGCTGCTGCCGCTACGCCGGCTTCGGCCCGTTCTCATCACGGCTCGGGGCATCACGCCCATCGCAGCCATGGAGGCCACTACGCGCGGCGTCATATCCGTCACGTCAGATCATATGCCCGCGTCTCGCGCTGGGATCGCCGTGTAGCCCGGCTCGACGTACGAGGGCTGGACAACGCCCAAGCCAACCTGATGATGCCTGGCACAGCCTCCTCCGGCGCGGGCATGTCGAGCGGCTTCGGCGATAGCAGCGTGGTGGCGGAGGCGCGCCGTTATCTCGGCACCAATCCGACCAGCCGCGCGAGCCTGTGGTGCGCGCGCTTCATGAACATGGTGCTGGAGCGCACCGGCCATCACGGCACCGGCTCGGATCTGGCACGTTCCTTTGCGAGCTACGGTCATCGCGTCTCGGGCCCACAGGTCGGCGCGATCGCGGTAATGAGCCGCCACGGCGGCGGCCATGTAGGCGTCGTCTCCGGCATCGATGCGCAGGGCAATCCGATCCTGATCTCGGGCAACAGCGGCCACCGGGTGCGAGAGGCGCCGGTGTCACGCGGCCGGGTCTATGCCTACGTGATGCCGAACTGATAAGTCGCTTCGGGTTCTCTCCAGCTGTCATTCCGGGGCGCCGCCTCGCGGCGAGCTCGGAATCCATTTTGCCTCATGATTCCCGGCACGATGGATTCCGGGTTCAGCCGCTAGCGCGGCCGCCCCGGAATGACGGCGGAGATCACGATCGGTAACTGCGCAATTGCTGCCTTACACCAGGCTCGGCTGCTCCGCCGCGAGCGCATCGCCGATCGCGATGTTGCCGGCCTCGATCACTTCGGCATAGATGCCGCATTCATTGTTGCCGCGCTGGCGCATGAGCGCGGGCGGAATGTCGAGGTCGCGCGCGGCGGTGTCGGGGTCGACGTTGATGGCGGCGCAGCGGGTCGTCGTCTTGACGACCTTGAGCCGCGCCGATCCGATCCGCAGCGTTTCGCCGAGCAGCGAGCCCTCGTGCCAGGCCGGCCAGCCTGTCACGTAGATATTGGCGCGGAACCGCAGCGGGTGCACGGCTGCGCCCACCAGCTTTTCGATCTCAGCAACGGATGCGAGATTGATGATCGAGACCACCTTCCGCGCCAGATCAGTAAAATTGTAACCGCCGCCAGACAGCAATTTCGGCGGCCCGCGCAACTCGTCTGCGAAGTGGCTTGCGAAGAAGCCCTCGATGTCGGCGCGGCCCTGGGCGCTTTCGAGATCGCCTTTCGCGACGACCGCGCCGTCGCGGCTGATGGTGAGGACATTTGTCGCGTCGTCGAACCGGGTTTGGAACCCGGCGAGACGCTCATTGCGCATCAGCATCAGATAGGCCGTCTTGGGCCGCCAGACGGGCGCCTCTGGATCGAAGCCGGAAGGCCCGTTCTCGATGGCGTAGCGGCGGTCGGCAGGTAGGGTCTGGCCGACACGCAAGGGGACCCGCTGCAATGGCTCGGGGGTAAGGCCCTTGACTGGGTAGCGGTAGAGGCCGGCGATCACGGCTGACGGATGTGCTGACATCAGCTTTCATTAAGAGATTCCGGGCGCCGGTGCCAGCGGACACGAATTTGTGAAGCTGCCTCTTCCGATTCAAGGCCGCGCTTCCCACATTTCCGTCAAGCCGATGGAAACGATCGGCGACGCGGCCGCTTGCGATGTTGACGGACATCAACATCGCCGGGCGGAAACCCAATGAAGATGCCAAAAGCGTGCCTTCGGGGCGTGAACGGCAGGCTGAGGGATAGTCATGAACATCGAAAAATATACCGAGCGCGCACGAGGCTTCATTCAATCGGCGCAGTCGCTGGCCATGCGCGATGGCCATCAGCAATTCTCACCGCTCCACCTTCTCAAGGTCCTGCTGGACGACAATGAAGGTCTCGCGTCCGGCCTGATCGACCGCGCCGGCGGCAATTCGCGCGCGATCCTGAAGGCTACCGAGGATGCGCTTAACAAGCTGCCGAAAGTGTCGGGCAGCGGCGCCGGGCAGGTCTATCTGTCGCCCGAACTGGCGCGCGCCTTTGACGCGGCGGAAAAGGCCGCCGAGAAGGCCGGCGACAGCTTCGTCACCGTCGAGCGGCTGCTGCTGGGACTGACGCTGGAGAAGAACGGCGAGGCCGGCGGCATCCTCAACAAAGGCGGCGTGACCGCGCAGAACCTGAACGCGGCGATCGAAAGCTTGCGCAAGGGCCGCACCGCCGATTCCGCGACCGCCGAGAACGCCTATGACGCGCTGAAGAAATATGCCCGCGACCTCACCCAGGCTGCGCGCGACGGCAAGCTCGATCCGGTGATCGGCCGCGACGAGGAGATCCGTCGCACGATCCAGGTGCTGTCCCGGCGCACCAAGAACAATCCGGTGCTGATCGGCGAGCCCGGCGTCGGCAAGACCGCCATCGTCGAGGGCTTGGCGCTGCGCATCATCAATGGCGACGTGCCGGAGAGCCTCAAGGACAAGCGGCTCTTGGCGCTCGACCTCGGCGCGCTGATTGCGGGCGCGAAATATCGCGGCGAGTTCGAGGAGCGGCTGAAGGCCGTGCTGCAGGAAGTCACTGCGGCCGAGGGCAGCTTCATCCTGTTCATCGACGAGATGCACACGCTGATCGGGGCCGGCAAGGCCGACGGCGCGATGGACGCCTCGAACCTGTTGAAGCCGGCGCTGGCGCGCGGCGAGTTGCACTGCATCGGCGCCACCACGCTCGACGAGTATCAGAAGCATGTCGAGAAGGACGCCGCACTGGCGCGGCGCTTCCAGCCGATCTTCGTCAATGAGCCTTCGGTCGAGGACACCATCTCGATCCTGCGCGGGCTGAAGGACAAATACGAGCAGCATCACGGCGTGCGGATCACCGATTCCGCTCTTGTGGCGTCGGCGACGCTGTCGAACCGCTACATCACCGACCGCTTCCTGCCCGACAAGGCCATCGACCTGATGGACGAGGCGGCGGCGCGGCTGAAGATGCAGGTCGACTCCAAGCCCGAGGAGCTGGATTCGCTGGATCGCGAAATCATCCGGCTCAAGATCGAGCAGGAGGCCTTGAAGAAGGAGAGCGATATCGGCTCCAAGACGCGGCTTCAGGCGCTGGAGAAGGAGCTCGCCGAGCTCGAGGAGAGGTCGGCGGCGCTGACTACGAAGTGGAGCGCGGAAAAGGACAAGCTGTCGAACGCGCAGAAGCTGAAGAGCGAACTGGATGCTTTGCGCATCGAGCTTGCCAATGCCCAGCGCCGCGGCGAGTACCAGAAGGCGGGCGAGCTGGCCTATGGCCGGATCCCGGAGCTGGAGAAGCGGCTGGCCGATATCGAGGCCAAGGAGAATGCCGGCGAGATGATGGAGGAGGCGGTCACCGCCAACCACATCGCGCAGGTGGTCTCGCGCTGGACCGGCGTTCCCGTCGACAAGATGCTGGAGGGCGAGAAGGAGAAGCTCCTCAAGATGGAGGAGAGTCTCGGCAAGCGCGTCGTCGGCCAGGCCGAAGCCGTGCGTGCCGTCGCGACCGCCGTGCGGCGCTCGCGCGCGGGTCTGCAGGACCCGAACCGGCCGATCGGATCGTTCATGTTCCTAGGCCCCACCGGCGTCGGCAAGACCGAGCTGACCAAGGCGCTCGCCGAATACCTGTTCAACGACGAGACCGCGATGGTCCGCCTCGACATGTCCGAATACATGGAGAAGCATTCGGTGTCGCGGCTGATCGGCGCGCCTCCCGGCTATGTCGGCTACGACGAGGGCGGGGCGCTGACGGAGGCGGTGCGGCGCAGGCCGTACCAGGTCGTGCTGTTCGACGAGATCGAGAAGGCGCATCCGGATGTGTTCAACGTGCTGCTGCAGGTGCTCGACGACGGCCGCCTGACCGATGGCCAGGGGCGCACCGTCGACTTCCGCAACACGCTGATCATCATGACCAGCAATCTCGGCTCCGAGTTCCTGGTCAATCAGCCGGAGGGCGAGGATACGTCGGAGGTGCGCGACCAGGTGATGGCGACGGTGCGGGCGCATTTCCGGCCCGAGTTCCTGAACCGCGTCGATGAGATCATCCTGTTCCACCGGCTGCAGAAGAGCGAGATGGGACGGATCGTCGAGATCCAATTCGCCCGCCTGCAGAAGCTTCTGGAGGAGCGCAAGATCGAGCTCAGCCTGGACAGCGCGGCCCGCGACTGGCTCGCGGTCAAGGGCTGGGACCCGGCCTATGGTGCCCGTCCTCTGAAGCGGGTGATCCAGCGCCATCTGCAGGATCCGTTGGCCGAGATGATCCTCGCCGGCGAGATCAAGGACGGGGACAAGGTGACGATCTCGTCGGAAGGCAATGTGTTGACCTTCAACGGCAAGGCGCCGCAGACGGCGGAGATCGCGCAGTTCGAGGCGCCGATCCCGAAGCGCAAGCTGAACTGATCCGACCGACGTTACGCGTCCACGCGGATAAGACCGACGGCCCTCGCTGCCATCAGCGGCGAGGGCCGTTTGCGTTGGCCGATAGGGTCGCCGGAGATAGGGGTGCAGGAGGTCGTGTCTCGGCGCCCGCGTTGCCGCATGCCGATGAGACTGGAATCAGCGGTTGGTGACCTGCATCTGCAACGGCCCGGCATCCGACAGGCGGGAAGCGCCGTTGCGGCCGGCCATCATCTGATCGATCCGGTCCCGCTCCTTCTCGAAGTTCGCCATGATCGGGCCTTCGAGCGAGCGTCCGCGCGGCAGCTTCACGCGCAGCGGATCGACGAAGCGGCCGTTGACCAGGATTTCATAGTGCACGTGGGGGCCGGTGGATTGGCCGGTCGAGCCGACGAAGCCGATCACCTGGCCTTGCCGGACCCGCTTGCCTGCTTCCATGCCCTTGGCGAACGCCGACATGTGGCCGTAGGCGGTCTCGTAACCGTTGTTGTGCTTGATGCGGATATATTTGCCGTAGCCGCCTTCGAGGCCCGCCGTCTCGATCACGCCGTTGCCGGCGGCAAAGATCGGCGTGCCGTAGGCGGTGGCCCAGTCGACGCCGGTGTGCATCTTCACATAGCCCAGGATCGGGTGGCGACGGCCGCCGAAACCGGAGCGCATGATCGCGGTGTTAACGGGCTTGCGTACCAGGAACTTTTTCGCGCTCTTGCCGGTCTCGTCGTAGTAGTCGACCAGGCTGTCGTCGGGGGTCAGGAAGCGGTAGTATTTCTTGGTCTCGCCGCCGAGGGTGAGCGAGGCGAACAGCACCTCGGTCTTGTCGGTGTTGCCGGGCTTGTCGTCGTCGTCGCCGGCATAGAACACGTCGAAGGAATCGCCGGGCTGGACCTTGCGCTGGAAATCCACGTCGTAGGAGTAGACCCGGATCATGTCGTCGATCACCGGCGTCGGCACCTTGTTGCGCAGCGCGGTCTCGTAGATGCTCTGATAGAGCCGGACGCCGGAGCCGTCGTCCTCCTCGTCATTGGTGTTGTCGGCGGTGTCGGTCACCGTGTTCATGCTCTGCACGTCGACGGCGACATATTTGCCGAGATCGGAGAGCGCGGCGACCGCTTCGACTGTCGTGTCGTTGGCGACGATGACGCGGAACGGCTGCAGCCGGGCCCCCGGCGCAGTGCTCGACGGCCCCATCAGGATCCGCAGTTTCTCGCCTTCCTTCAGGCCGCCGTCGCGGCCACGGGGCCCAAGCGTAGCCGCAATCGCTTTTGCCTCGTCGGGCGTCGCCCCCTGATCGCGCAGGATCGACATAACGGTGTCGCCCTTCTTGACCAGATGAATCCGCTCGCCGATCGGATTGCCCCCGGTGATCTGCTCCTTGGTCTTCGGCAGCAGCGTGACGT
The DNA here is from genome assembly GCF_051167795.1 of Bradyrhizobium sp. HKCCYLS1011. Taxonomy (NCBI): domain Bacteria; kingdom Pseudomonadati; phylum Pseudomonadota; class Alphaproteobacteria; order Hyphomicrobiales; family Nitrobacteraceae; genus Bradyrhizobium; species Bradyrhizobium sp. HKCCYLS1011. The sequence goes on from NZ_JBNPTT010000008.1 coordinate 216,916, forward strand.
TCTCGGGAACGACGCGTGTCTCGAAGCCGGCGTAGGGGTCAGGCGGAAGGCTGCCGTCATTGGCATAGGCCAGTTTCAGGTCGCCTTTGAAGTCACCCTGGGCGCCGGTCGCATCCGCAGCCGCGTTGGCAAGCGCCGCATAACGAACGCCGCCGCCATTGCCGCGCCAATTGGCGGTGTCGCGGACCCGCATGACGATCTCGTCGAATGGCACGGCAGCTGCGATCTTGGCCTTGGGCAGAACCGCGGCGAGATCCTTGGTGACGAAGGAGACCTCGGCGTCGGGCTCGACGGCCTCTGGATTGTTCGGATCCGCGGTGGTTCCGTTCGCGTTGGAATCGGCGTCGCTCAACAGGCGCTGGGCATTAAACGGCGGGATCTTGGCCGACAGATCGCTGGTCGCCATCGCAAGATTGCCGGAGACGCGGACGAAGGGGCGGACCTTGATCACGTCCCGGGCGCCGACCCGGGTCACGGTCGAGATGCGGACCATGCTGCGGGCTGCGGAGGCTTCGCTCGGCGGCGGCAGCCGGTCGCTCTTGCGCAAGGTCACAGTGTGGTCGTTGCCGCCGAAGGCGCCGCGCAACGCGGTCTCGACCCGCTCGGGCATCCGCGCGAAGGTCAGTTCTCCGTCAAGGGATGCGAAAACGGCGCCGCCGATCAGGGCCGCGCCGCATAGACCGGTCAGAATTGTGCCGCTGAACCACTGCACGGAGACGCGGCGGCGGTCGATGACCGCGGCTTCGGAACCATCGACGGAAAGCGGGGGCTCATGGCCGAGATCGATCATGCCGATCTCGCGCCCATTCCCTCCGCGTGACGTCCGATGGTTCAACCTCTCGTCCCCCAAATTCACCGTCAGCACCGAGCGTCCTGCGTTGTTCCGATGACCTGCAGCGCCCGCTCACCACACCGTTCAACAGAAACGGCTCAAGATGATGGCATGCTGCAGAGGGTCCGGGAATCTTGGGCCGGGAAGCCGGAAACACGAACCACGACGCTTGTGCAGGATCTCTCGATGTTGTCTCGGCCGACAGGATCAGGCGAAGGGCTCGCCATTTCCTTGATATGGATCACCGGCGGTCCCCCATCGGATCCGGTGATTCAGCTACGTATTAACAAATCGTCGCAGGATTGTGGCCCAAGTGCGGCACTCCGTCGGGGGACCCCGGCAAAAGACGCCGAGGGACAGCGTGCCTCAAAAAAATGATTCGATGCGACGATTTGTTGACATTGCCCGTTGACACCCGGATCGGACCCCCATATAAGCACGACCACTGAGCGCGGCGCTGCTTCGGAACTGACCGAGGCAAGCACTCGCGCCCGTTCTGCTCCTCACTTTTGATGAGTGGTGCACAACCGGTAGAACCCGGTTGCTCATTGCCGTCGAAAAAAGTTGAGCGACCCTCCCTTCGTGGAGGTTGGGGCTGCGGCCCCGGGCTGTTTGACAAGTGAAGAAGAAGAAAGAGAAACGTGGACGGCGGAGTCCTTGCGGGTCTCGGGATTGGGCTTCGGCTTGATTTCGGGATCGGACGAGAAGACTTCGGCGGTCGACGTTTTAAAGGTAACACCATGGTTTTCAGCGCTGTGAAGCGTTGGAGATCGATAGGTGGGACCTCGTCAAACGTTGTGATCAGCCGGTTCAAAGCTTCAAGTTCAACTTGAGAGTTTGATCCTGGCTCAGAGCGAACGCTGGCGGCAGGCTTAACACATGCAAGTCGAGCGGGCGTAGCAATACGTCAGCGGCAGACGGGTGAGTAACGCGTGGGAACGTACCTTTTGGTTCGGAACAACACAGGGAAACTTGTGCTAATACCGGATAAGCCCTTACGGGGAAAGATTTATCGCCGAAAGATCGGCCCGCGTCTGATTAGCTAGTTGGTGGGGTAACGGCCCACCAAGGCGACGATCAGTAGCTGGTCTGAGAGGATGATCAGCCACATTGGGACTGAGACACGGCCCAAACTCCTACGGGAGGCAGCAGTGGGGAATATTGGACAATGGGCGCAAGCCTGATCCAGCCATGCCGCGTGAGTGATGAAGGCCCTAGGGTTGTAAAGCTCTTTTGTGCGGGAAGATAATGACGGTACCGCAAGAATAAGCCCCGGCTAACTTCGTGCCAGCAGCCGCGGTAATACGAAGGGGGCTAGCGTTGCTCGGAATCACTGGGCGTAAAGGGTGCGTAGGCGGGTCTTTAAGTCAGGGGTGAAATCCTGGAGCTCAACTCCAGAACTGCCTTTGATACTGAAGATCTTGAGTTCGGGAGAGGTGAGTGGAACTGCGAGTGTAGAGGTGAAATTCGTAGATATTCGCAAGAACACCAGTGGCGAAGGCGGCTCACTGGCCCGATACTGACGCTGATGCACGAAAGCGTGGGGAGCAAACAGGATTAGATACCCTGGTAGTCCACGCCGTAAACGATGAATGCCAGCCGTTGGTGGGTTTACTCACCAGTGGCGCAGCTAACGCTTTAAGCATTCCGCCTGGGGAGTACGGTCGCAAGATTAAAACTCAAAGGAATTGACGGGGGCCCGCACAAGCGGTGGAGCATGTGGTTTAATTCGACGCAACGCGCAGAACCTTACCAGCCCTTGACATGTCTGGGACCGGTCGCAGAGATGTGACCTTCTCTTCGGAGCCCGGAACACAGGTGCTGCATGGCTGTCGTCAGCTCGTGTCGTGAGATGTTGGGTTAAGTCCCGCAACGAGCGCAACCCCCGTCCTTAGTTGCTACCATTTAGTTGAGCACTCTAAGGAGACTGCCGGTGATAAGCCGCGAGGAAGGTGGGGATGACGTCAAGTCCTCATGGCCCTTACGGGCTGGGCTACACACGTGCTACAATGGCGGTGACAATGGGAAGCGAAGACGCAAGTCCTAGCAAATCTCAAAAAACCGTCTCAGTTCGGATTGGGCTCTGCAACTCGAGCCCATGAAGTTGGAATCGCTAGTAATCGTGGATCAGCACGCCACGGTGAATACGTTCCCGGGCCTTGTACACACCGCCCGTCACACCATGGGAGTTGGCTTTACCTGAAGGCGGTGCGCTAACCAGCAATGGAGGCAGCCGACCACGGTAGGGTCAGC
>NZ_JBNPTT010000008.1:225000-364187 GCF_051167795.1 Bradyrhizobium sp. HKCCYLS1011
AACAGTTGCGTGCAACGCCCCGGTCAGGATCGGGGCGTTGCCTGCGGCCATGGATGATCGCGCCGTCATGCCTCCTCGATGGAAGGCACGCGCGATCACTGCTTCAGGACGGTGTTGTTGGCGCCCTTTTCCATCACGTCGATCACCAGAAGCTTGATCGGGACCGGTCCGACGTTCTCGGCCTTGTGCCATTGTCCGACCGCCTCGACGATGAAGCTGCCGAAGCCGTAAGTCTCGGTCTTGTTCAGCTCGGTGTTGGTCACGCGCAGGGTCCCATCGAGGACGTAGCCATAGCGCGGATAGGGATGCTTGTGCTCCGGCAGCTTGGCGCCCGGTGCGATTTCGAAGGTCGAGACGACGATCTGCGCATCCTTTTGCGGCATCACGATCGGTTGACCGCTCGCGGTCTCCAGCGTCGACAGGATTTGCGTCACGGTGACCGGCGCAACGGCCGTGAGCGCCGGCTTTTCCTCGGCCGCCGCCGGGAAGCCAAGCAATGCCAGTGACGCTGCTGCGGCTCCCGCCCAAAACCCAACACTTCGTAGCTTTCGCACGATGAACTCCCTCTCGGATCGGCCGCCAGCGCCGTCCAAGGGCACCATGCACATCAGCCGGCGGGCAGACCTTGCGCCGATGGTCATCGGTGCGACGGATTGCAGAAGCGTGTCGTCGACGTTCGAAATGGTTACGACTGTAACCACGCTCGCTTCCCGCCCGGTCGCAGCTTCAGCGCGACGTCTTCGAAGCTGCTGCTTCCATCGCCCTGCGAGCTTTCACGGTCTCATCATTGGCGTCGACCTCGACGTCGCTCCAGCGCACCACAGCGCCATGGGCCACGTCCCGGATCAGTCTCACGCGATGGGCGAGCCCGATCGGCAGCGCGCCGAGGCGGAGGCTCGTCTCTGCCGGCATCAGGCGGCCCCACACCGTATAGCCGCCTTCGCCGTCGAGCATCTCGCCCGTCGCGAGATCGCGCTTCGCCACCGCGGCCACATCGCCGCGGAAGCCGCGCGGCTGGCCGGTCGCCTCGTTGCGCAGCGCGGCCGACAGGATCGAGATGTTCAGCTCGAGGCCGATCAGGTGATAGGGCTTGTACATCGCGGCATAGCGGCCGCTGGCGTCCGTCTTGAGTCCGTACTGCCTGAAACAGTCGGCCGCATAATCGTTCGGCGCTTCCAGGACGACGTAGACGCCCCAGCGCAGGTCGCGGAACACCGGGCGGCCGTCGCGTTCGAGCGATGATACCACCTCTACCAGTCCCGCTTGCTCCAGGATGCCGCCGGCTGCGCGTGGCCGCAGCACATGCGGCAGATCGTCGACCCCGCAGGGCGGAAACAACAGGCCCTCCGACGGCACGTTGAGCCCGGTTGCGTTCGCGATCGCCGCCATCTCGATCGCGGATTTGGTGCCGTCGAGGAAGGAGTTGAACATCTGCGGATTCATGCCGGCGGATTGCGCCTCGGCGGCCGTCAGGCCGTAATGCTGCCAGACGTTGTCGGGCGTCACATCGTGATAGGTGGGCAGGTACTTGGTGCCCTTGCCGGCGGCGACGACGCGAAAGCCGGTGGCGCGGGCCCAGTCCACCATTTCGGCGGTCAGCGCCGGCTGATCGCCATAGGCGAGTGAATAGACCACGCCGGTCTCGCGGGCTTCAGCCGCCAGCAGCGGACCCGCGAGCACGTCGGCTTCGACATTCACCATGACGATGTGCTTGCCCGCAGCGATCGCCGCGCGCGCGTGGCGGATGCCGGCAGCCGGGCTGCCGGTGGCTTCGACCACCACCTCGACATCGTCAGCCATTGCCTTCGCCGGATCGGGCGTGAACGTCGTCGCGGCAATCAGGGCCTCGTCCCAGCCGACCGTCTTACATGCATCCCGGGCGCGCTGCGGATCGAGATCGACGATCACGGAGACCTCGAGGCCCGGGACGTGCGGGACCTGCGACAGAAACATCGAACCGAACTTGCCGGCGCCGATCAGCGCCACCCGAACCGGCTTGCCGGCGGCGTTGCGGGCTTGGAGGAGGGAGAAGAGGTTCATGGACATCCAGCTCAACTTTGGCTTCGCTCTGGGCGATTATCACTTGCCCGTCATGGCCGGGCTTGACCCGCCTGCGGGGCCGAAGCCCCTTCGGCGCGGCGAAGGCCCGGCCATCCATCCACACGAGAGCAACGAGTTGGCGGATGGATGCCCGGGGTCAAGCCCGGGCATGACGACCTCATTCGAAGCTGATGGCCTGTTCTACTCCGCCGCTTCGCGATGCGCCCGCGCGAGCCGCAGCAGCGCAACGTCATCGGTCGCCATGATCGGCGTGAAATCGCGATGGGCGATGTAGTCCGGCCGCGTGGGGGTCCGGATGTAGTTCGAGACCGCATTCAGCGTCAGGTACACGATCTTGCGCGGATAGGGCGTGATGTTGCCGGCCGAGCCATGCACGAGATTGCCATGGAACATCAGCATGCCGCCCGGCTTGCCGGTCGGCGCGACGATGCCGCCCTGATCGACCAGCCGGGTCACCGTCGCTTCATCCAACGTCCAGAGCGGATAGGACGTCGTCTGAAGGTCGTGCGAGGCCTCGAGATCGCCGGCATGCTGGCTCTTCGGCACCAGCATCAACGGACCGTTGATCGGCATGACCTCATCGAGGAAGATCGCGATGTTCATCGCCCGCGGCTCCGGCATGCCGTCGTCACGCTTCCAGGTGCCGTAGTCCTGGTGCCATTGCCAGACATCGCCGGTGAAGGCGGATTTCGCGTTGATCTTGAACTGATGCATGTAGACGCCCTCGCCGAAGATCTGCTCGATCGGCTCGATCATGCGGGGATGCGCGGCCAGCGCCGCGAACGCCTCGTTGTAGAGATGGGCGGCAAAGGCGGTACGCGGCGCGCCGCTCTTCTCGCGCCAGACCTCGGGCCGGTTGGCGGCGTAGATCGCCTCTGCCTCGCGCGCCAGGAATTCGGTCTCTTCACGGCTGAACAGCTCGGGCAGGAACAGCCAGCCCTCGCGGTTGAAAAATTGCACCTGGTCGTCGTCCAATCTCATGGCGCGTCCTCCTTGTCGAGCGGTTCGCACTGACGTGCGCCGTGGTTGTTCACTCCCGCATCTTCCGGCGAACGATCATCCGATCGTCCACGACGCGCGTCCGGTCTTGCTGCCGGAGCGCGCGTCTGCAAGACGGCCCTACGGCTTCTTGCCTTGCTCGATCAGCATCCGCGTCATCAGATAGAGGCGCGGCACGATCGAGGTCGTGTCGACATATTCATCATGGGCATGCGCATTGAAGCCGGCCAGCCCGAAGCTCTCCACCACCACGGCCTTGCCGCTGCGGTTGGCAAAGCCGGCGTCGGTGGCGCCGCCGGTAGTGCCGACGATGTCCAGCGGACGGTCGAGTTCGGCGTAGATCGCCTTTCCCTCTTCCGCCAATGCGCGACCGCGCTCGCCGGCCACAAAGGCCGGCCGGCCCGGCTCGATCGTGATCTTGACCTCAGTGTCGGGGACCAGATGGTTCTTGATCTTTTCGTCAAGTGCGGCCTGCAGCTTCTCGATCCCGTCGGGAATGGTGAGCCGGATATCGGCACCGGCGCTCGCTTTCTCCGGAATCTGGTTGCGCACGGTGCCGGCCTTCGCGGTGGTCCAGTTCAGCTGCGTGCCTGGTATCGACTTGGCGACATCCTTGGCCTGCAGCAATTGATGCGCGAGCTCGATCAGCGCGTTGCGGCCACGGTCCGGCGCAGCCCCGGCATGCGACGCGCGCCCCGTCACCTCCATCGTTCCCGTCGCCGTGCCGCTCGCCCCCAACCGCAGCGTCTCGTGTGGCGCTCCGGGCCGCGCGGCAGTCGGTTCGCAGGACAAAACAACATCATGCTGATCGGCGAGCTGCGAGATGAATTCGCCGGAGCCGATCGAGCCAACCTCCTCGTCGGGATTGAAGGAGACCGTCAGTTTCGAATAGTCGTGCCAGCCCATGTCCTTCAGGATCTGCAGGCTGTGCAGGATCACCGCGATGCCACTCTTGTCGTCGGCGATCCCGGGCCCGTAGATCAGATCGCCCTCGACGCGATAGGGCTCCGTCTTCAGGATGCCCGGCTGATACACCGTGTCCATATGCGCGATCAGCATCAACTTCCGATGGCCGGTGCCCTCGAACGTTCCGATCACCATGTCGGCGCCGGCGCCGCGCGTGGTCTTGCGCCGCTCGGTGGTGGCGCCGAGCGCCTTCAATCGCGCTTCGGTGAAGTCGGCCATCTTCCGCAAGCCCCCGACGTCGCTCGAGCCGGATTCGATCAGCACCATGTCGCGCAAGGTGTCGATCAGCGCTGGCTTGGCCTGCTCCGCCGCTGCCTTGAGCTTCTCGTCCGGCGCCGCCCGGGCCATCGAAGGGACACAGGCGATCGCAAGCAGGGCGGCTGCAGTGAGGTGAGCGAAGCGAGCTTTCATCAATGATCCCTGTCAAAGGCGGCGCAAAGCGCGGCTCCCAGGCGCGAGGACGCCATCAGCCGAGATTGGCAGAATCCGGGTGGATCGCAACATTCTCCAAGCCTAGACTCAGCTGAAGATTTATATGGGGCAGCAAACGATGGAGCCTGCCATGCCAAATGAGCATTTCGCACTGTTCGAGACGGCGATCGGCGCTTGCGCGATCGCCTGGGGTCCGCGCGGCATCAACGGCGTGCAACTGCCGATGGGGAGCCCGGAAAAGACCCGCGTTCGGATGCGCCAGCGCTTCGGCGAGATCGACGAGGCTGCGCCGACGCCGCAGGTCAGCCACGCGATCGCGCGCATCACGCGCCATTTGGCCGGCGAAGCCGATGATCTCACCGATATCCCGCTCGATCTCGATGACGTGCCGGCGTTTAATCGGGGCGTCTACGAGATCGCGCGGGCGATCCCGCCCGGCAAGACCATGACGTATGGCGACATTGCCAAGCAGCTTGGCGGCGTGGAACTGTCGCGCGATGTCGGCCAGGCGCTCGGCCGCAACCCGTGCCCGATCGTGGTGCCGTGCCATCGCGTGCTCGCAGCCGGCAACAAGCCGGGCGGCTTCTCAGCCCGCGGCGGGGTCGACACCAAGCTCAAGATGCTCGCCATCGAGGGCGCGGCCGTGAACCATACGCCGAGCCTGTTCGATTGAGGTCGTGACGGCGCGCCGGTGTCGTCGTCAGCCGGACGCAGGCGCGACTAGACCCACTCGCAGGTGAACCCAGTGCCCTTGCGGCGGATCCTGCTGATCGAGGGTGAGGGGAAATGGGCGGGGCAGCACAGCGCATCGCTGTCGCAACAGCGCTCCAGGAACCGCCGCCGCGTCGCAGCTGATTCCACCGGGTCGACGTCGAATCTCGGCGACAGCTCCGGATAGCGCAGCTGCAGCGGCGAGTGGATCAAGTCTCCGGCAAACAGCGCATCGTCCCTGCCTTTGCCGATCGCAATGGCGATATGGCCCGGCGTATGACCAGGGGTCGGAACGATCCGCACGTGATCACCGATCGCAAAATCATCGCGGACGAGATCGGCCCGGCCCGCCTCGACCACCGGCAGCACGCTCTCCACGAACGGCGGCACTTCGGCCGCTTCGTTCTGCGCCGTCCAGTGGTCGTATTCGCGTTTGCCGAACACATAGCGCGCGTTCGGGAAAGTTGGCACCCAGCGGCCGTTGTCTGCCTTCGTATTCCAGCCGACATGGTCGGCATGCAGATGCGAGCACATCACGATGTCGATGTCGGCAACCCCGACACCGGCGGCCGCGAGCGCCCGCGCATAGCTGTCGTCGCTCTTCATGTTCCAGGTCGGATACCTCGGCAGCCGCTTGTCGTTGCCGATGCAGCTGTCGATCAGGATGGTGTGATGCGGCGTCTTCACCACATAGGACTGAAAGCAGAGGATAAAGGTATCGCGATCGTCGATCGCTCCCGCCTGCTTCAGGCCCTCGCGGTTCTCGTCGAGCATTTCAGGCGTCAAATTGGGGAACATCTCGCGTGCAGCGAAGAACGGGATTTCCTGCTCGACGATGCGGCGGATGGTGAAATCGCCCACGGAAAATGTCGATGTCACGAGCTGTTCCTTCGTTTACGCGGCGGGTGGCGCCGAGACCCTGACGGAGTCCCGCTCAAGCGCCTTCTGATAGAACGCCTCCAGCGCTGGATAGGCCTTGCGCCAGCCGCAATCGGCAAAGCGCAGATCGGCATAGCCGAGCACGCAGGTCAGGCCGATCGCGGCGACATCGAACGGACGGGTCAGAAGATCCGGCTGGCCCGCAAAGCGCGCCATGCCGGTCCAGGCCCGGTTCCAGTGGTCGTCGCGCCAGGCTGTCCAGCGCAGCGCCTCGGGGCGCACCATCGCCTCGTAGCGGCACAGCAGCATGGAATCGAGCATGCCCTGCAGCATCGAATGCTCGCTCTTGACCTTCCAGCGCGAAGGCCCGGAGGCGGGGATCAGTCTGCCGCCACCGGCGAGCTCGTCGAGATATTCGGTGATGACGTAGGAATCCAGGATCACGTCGCCATTGTCGAGGATCAGGACCGGCAGTTTCTTCAGCGGGGTGATGCGGGAATAGGCCTCGTCCGCTTGCCCCGGCGTGGCTGTGGTCGGCACCAGCTCGATCCGGTCGATGAGCCCGAGCTCGATGGCCGCGATGCGCACCTTGCGTGCGAAGGGAGAAGAGGGAGAGAAGGTGAGTTTCATAGTGATGCCCTGCGATGACTCTTTCCGTCGTCATGCCCGCGCGTGTCGCGGGCATTCACGTCTTCCTCGACGCAATCACGAGCGTGGATGGCCGGGACAAGCCCGGCCATGACGTCGAGGGGGCCGCCAACTACGCTTCGACAATCACGCTTCGACGATCACCTGGCGCTGCTCGCCGAGGCCTTCGATGCCGAGCGTGACGGTGTCGCCGACATTGAGGTAGGTCGGCGGCTTCATGCCCATGCCGACGCCGGGCGGCGTGCCGGTGGTGACGATATCGCCCGGCAGCAGCGTCATGAATTGCGAGACATAGGAGATGCACTTCGCGAGCGAGAAGATCATGGTCGCAGTGGTTCCGGTCTGACGGCGCTGGCCGTTGACGTCGAGCCACATTGACAGCTTCTGGACATCAGGAATTTCGTCCTTGGTCACCAGCCACGGACCCACGGGGCCGAAGGTGTCGTGCGACTTGCCCTTGGTCCACTGTCCAAGCCGCTCGATCTGGAAATTGCGCTCGGAAACGTCGTTGCAGATCGTGTAACCCGCAACGTAATTGAGCGCCTCGGCCTCGGAAACATATTTGGCGCGCGTGCCGATGATGACGGCGATCTCGACCTCCCAGTCGAGCTTGGTCGAGCCGCGCGGCTTCTCGACCGGATCATTGGGGCCGGACAGCGCCGTATTGGCCTTCAGGAAAAAGATCGGCTCGGCCGGGATCGGATTGCCGGTCTCCTTGGCGTGGTCGGAATAGTTCAGGCCGATCGCGACGAATTTCGAGATGCCGGTGACGGGCGCGCCGAGCCGCGGATTGCCGGAAACGGCAGGCAGGGAAGCAGGATCGATTGCCGCGAGCTTCTTCAGGGACTCCGGCGCATAAGCGGCGCCGTCGAGGTCCTTGATATGGGCCGACAAGTCGCGCAACTGGCCGGACTTATCGATCAGGCCCGGCTTTTCCGCGCCCTTGTCGCCGTAACGAACAAGCTTCATCTGGTTTCTCTCCCTTGACCAGTCTCTGGCATTCCAGAGGCCATTGTCATGGCGCAAGAGGATATGAATTTCAATCGCGGCAAGGCATGGCTGGGAGGCATGGCTGGCGGTCCGACGCCGGCATTTGCGCATTCCGGGGGGGAGGCCGGAATTAGCCTCGGGCCTCGACCGAAAGGCACGGCAGTGGCGCCCGGGGTGCCGACAATCCCCCTCAACTTGTCCGCCCCTCCATTGCACGGGTGAGGCCTCGATCTCATCTTGTCGTTGAGCCTGGACGGTGCGGGCCTACGCTCGCCCGCGCGATGGATCGTCTTTTGACAGCCGGCGTTGTCGGCGAAGAGGAGATTAAGATGCCAGAGCTGACGATATCGCCCGAGAAGGTCGCGTTTCTGATCGAGAAGGCACGGGAGTTCGAAGTCAAGGAGGATGCCACCGATCCGGACTCCGGGTCGAATGCCGCCGATGACGACATGCTCGATGTGCTCGAGGATTCCGGCAATGATCCGGTGGTGCGCGAGATCACCGGCTTCATCAACGCGCTCACCGAGGATGAGCAGACTGATCTCGTCGCCTTGATGCGGCTCGGCCGCGGCGACGGCGACATCGAGGACTGGGACGATCTGCGGGCCGAAGCGTCAGGCCAGCGCGACCGGCATACCGCCCGCTATCTGCTGGGCGAGCCGATGCTGGGTGATCTGCTCGCCGAGGGGCTGGAGGCGTTCGGCGTCGACTGGACCGAGGAACGGACCACCGCGGATTCCTCGAGCCCGAGCGAGCGCGACGAGGACGAGATCACGAAGCGCTAGCCGATCGGCGGACCGCAGTGAACGATAAGCGATGCGGCCTTTCACCCTCCCCTGGAGGGGGAGGGCCGGCTCACATGAGCGTAGCGAAATGTGAGATCGGGTGGGGTGAAGTCGCCGCACTCGCATATCTTGCGATCACCCCACCCCGATCGCTTCGCGCTCGACCCTCCCCCTCCAGGAGGGTGGCGGACGTCACAGCGTGCCGGGGAAGGAGCCGCCGTCGAGCAGGATATTCTGCCCGGTGATGTAGCCGGCCTTGGCCCCGCACAGGAAAGCGCAGAACAGGCCGAACTCTTCGGGATCGCCGAAGCGGCCTGCGGGGTTGGTCTTGGCGCGGTCAGCGAGAATTTGCTCCGCCGGGATGCCGCGCTTGGCGGATTCCGCCTTCGCCGTGCCGATCAGGCGGTCGGTCTCGAACGGGCCCGGCAGCAGCGCGTTGATCGTCACGTTGTTGATCACGGTCTTGCGGGACAGCCCGGCGATGAAGCCGGTGAGGCCGGCGCGGGCGCCGTTCGAGAGGCCGAGGATGTCGATCGGCGCCTTCACCGCGGCCGAGGTGATATTGACGATACGGCCGAATTTGCGCGCCATCATGCCGTCCACCGTCGCCTTGATCAGCTCGATCGGGGTCAGCATGTTGGCGTCGAGCGCCTTGATCCAATCGTCGCGGGTCCAGTTGCGGAAATCGCCCGGCGGCGGACCGCCGGCATTGTTGACCAGAATGTCCGGCTCCGGACAGGCCTTCAGGACCGCAGCACGGCCCTCGGGCGTGGTGATGTCGCCGGCCACCTCGGTCACGGTGACAGCAGGGTTGGCCGCGCGGATCTCGGCCGCGGTCTTGGCCAACGCCTCGGCGCCGCGCGCGGTGATGGTCACGTCAACGCCCTCATTGGCCAGCGCGATGGCGCAGGCGCGGCCCAGTCCCTTGCTGGATGCGCAGACGATGGCGCGGCGGCCCTTAATCCCGAGATCCACGATTGATCACTCCACGAAGTCAGATTGCGGCTTGAAGATGAGGTCTCATCTTAACCAGGGCGAGCCCGGCTGATAAGCGCAAACGGCCCTTGCTGAATTGCATGCCTCGTCCCGCCACTCGGCTCTGCCGCAACGCGGCATCAGATGCGCCGTTCCTGTTTCAACTTCTCGACCGCTGCGGCAGCTTCCGGCGGCAGCGACCGAAAGCCCTTCTGGGCTGCAAGCGAGAACAGCGGCCGCAGCTGCGAGCCGTTGAGAAAGCCGGGCTGGCGCTCGGGCGGCACCAGCTGGTCGAACACCAGCACGACGGTCGTAGCGACCATGCTGACGCGGAGCGCGCCCAGCGCCGCGCCACCGAGCCGGTCGCCGATCCCGGCCTCCGCTCCGACCGCTTCATCGAGCATCATGCGGCCGAGCTTTCCGCAGATCATGCCGATCACGAGAAACGTGACGAAGAACAGCGTCCAGTTCTGCAGCATGGGCGAGGCCGGCTGCGGCTGAAGGTGCGGCGCCAGGCTCGCCGTCGCCGCCACCGCAAGCGGCATCGCCAACAGATAAGCAAGGATCGTGATCGCGCTGCGCAACAGTCCGGTGTTGAAGCCGGTCACCACGGCGATCAGCAGCGCGGCATAGACGGCGAGATCGAAGCTGTTCATGGCTGCTCCCCCGGCGATCCTATGCCCCGAACCCGTAAACAATTCCGGTTTGCGCTGCGTCAAATCGTCTGTATCAACGCCAGCAAAGGGAACGAGGAAACGCTAAGGGATTGCAGCATGTCCGATCTGTTCGACGTGGCCAACGAGACCATCCTCATCACCGGGGCGAGTCAGGGGCTCGGCCGGCAATTCGCGCGGGTGCTGTCGGCGCATGGCGCGGCCGTGGCGCTCGCAGCGCGGCAGACCGCCAAGTTGAAAGCGCTGGAAGAGGAGATCCGCGGCCGTGGCGGCCGCGCTGCCGCCGTCGCAATGGACGTGACCAGCACGGATTCGATTGCCAAGGCCATCGATGCCGCGGAAGCCGCACTCGGCCCGATCACGGTGCTGGTCAATAACGCCGGCATCGCGGTGGAAAAGCTCGCGGTCGAACAGACCGAGGCCGATTGGGACGCGGTGATCGGCGCCAACCTGAAGGGCGCTTATTTCGCCGCAACCGAGGTGGCGCGCCGCATGATTGGGCGCAAGAGCGGCGGCAACATCATCAATATCGCCTCGGTGCTCGGCTCCAGCGTGGTGAAGTTCATCTCGCCCTATGCGATCTCCAAGGCGGCCGTGATCCAGGCGACCAAGGCGCTGGCGCTGGAACTCGCCGCCAGCAACATCCGCGTCAACGCGCTGGCGCCGGGCTATATTGATACCGAGATCAACCACGACATCTGGGAAACGCCGGCGGGCGAGAAGCTCATCAAGCGCATCCCGCAGCGGCGCGTCGGCCAAGAGAGCGATCTCGACGGCGCCATCATGCTGCTGGCCTCCAGCGCCTCGCGCTACATGACCGGCAGCGTCGTCACCGTCGATGGCGGTTTCCTGCTGACCTGAATTGTCTCCCCCGTCATTCCTGGGCGACGCATCAGCGTTGAACACGGAATCCCGCGCCACAATTCCTGAGGCCGGACCGCTCGCGCGCGACCCGGAATGACGCAGCTAACTCAACCACCGCAGCAGCTTCTCGAGCCGCGCGATCTTGGCGCCATAGGGCGGGTAGAGATCGGCCATGCGGTTGAGCGGTGACCGATAGAACACCGGCTTCAGCTTGCTGAAACTGTTGAACCCCCATTCGCCATGATAGCAGCCGGTGCCGGAGGCACCGACGCCGCCCATCGGCTGGTTGATCTGCGCGAAGTGCAACAGGCAGTCGTTGATGGTGACGCCGCCGGAGACCGTGCGCGCCAGCACCTCGTCGCGCGCGGCGTCATCGGTGCCGAACCAGTACAGCGCCAGCGGCCGGTCATGAGCGTTGATGTAGGCGATGACGTCCTTCGGGTCGCGATAGGCCATGATCGGCAGCAGCGGCCCGAAGATCTCCTCCTGCATGATCGCCATCTCGGGCGTGGCGCCGGCGACGATCGTCGGCGGGAATTTGCGCTGCTGTCTCCAGCCGGGATCATCGGCATTGGGCGGCCGCAATAGCCTTGCGCCTTTCGTGGCTGCGTCCTCGGCCAGGGCCTCCAGCCGCTGATAATGGCGGTCGGAGATGATCGCGGTGTAGTCCGGGTTTTGCGGATCGGTGCCGAACATCGTGAGCATGTGCCGGTGAATCTTGTCGGCGCATTCGGCGAGCCGGGCCTCGGGCACGAACACGTAGTCCGGTGCGATGCAGGTCTGTCCGGCATTGAGCAACTTGGCATAGGCGATGCGCTGGGTGGCTTCGTCGAGATCGGCCGAAGCATCGATGATGGTCGGCGACTTGCCGCCGAGTTCGAGTGTGACCGGGGTGAGATTTTTCCCTGCGGCTTCGGCGACGATGCGGCCGACCCGGGTCGAGCCGGTGAAGACGAGATGATCGAAGGGAAGGCGCGCGAACGCTTCCGCCACGCCCTCCTCGATGCCGGTGACGAAGAGCTCGGTCGGCTCGAAGTTGGCCGCGATCAGCTCCTTCAACAGCGCAGAAAAGCACGGCGTCAGCTCGCTCGGCTTGATCATGACGCGATTGCCGGCGGCGATGGCGCCGAGAGCGGGGGCGAGCGTCAGTTGCAGCGGATAGTTCCAGGGCGCGATGATCCCGACCACGCCCAGCGGCTGCGGCATCAGCCGGTTGGCCGCGGGCCAGAACTGGAGCGCGGTCGAAATCCATCGCGTCTTCATCCAGCGCGGCAGCATCTTGATGGCGTGCCTGAGCTCGCCTTGCAGAAACAGCGTCTCGGCGATGGTGGTCTCGATCGCGCAGCGGTGGCCGAAATCCGCCGAGATGGCCTGGGTGAAACGCTGCTCATTGTCCGCGAGCACGGCCCGCAACCGCTTCAATCGCGACAGCCGCGCTGGCAAAGCCGGCGGCGGCGCACCGCGCGACAGCTCGACCATGGCATGGAAGGCGTCATCGAGGGCGGACAGAGGCGGCTCTTTCAGCGACTGGTCCATGGACGTTTTCCCGGGCGTGTCCTGCGGCGCGTTTTGATTCCCGGCCTGCAGCCGACATGTGCCATCTGAAGCTGGCGCTTTGCGGAACCCTTGGCAAGGCATGGCGCGGCAAGGGACGGCACAAGCGGCCGGCGACAGCGCGCTCTGGCAGCACCGGCCAAGCGGAGAGCGGTGCTGCCCGCCCCGATCGAGACCGATCCGCCAAGGAGCACGGCGGCGTGCAAATAACGTTCTGTTTTATATATGCAATTTTGCCTTTCGCCGACCCGCTTTCGGCTGTCACAAATCTGGAAAAAAATTGGCCTGAGGCCTTTCCAAACCGGCCCGGCGTTGGTACATACCGCCCGCACCCCACGGCCGGCCCGGCCAGCGGGGTTTAAGCCTTCTCAGGAAGCCTTAATGGACGGATGACCGGCGCGCGAGGAGCGTCAGCCAGGATCGTTCGGTTATTTGGTTTGTTGACAAGCGCGACTTCGGTTTATCGCGGGGTGGAGCAGCCCGGTAGCTCGTCAGGCTCATAACCTGAAGGTCATAGGTTCAAATCCTATCCCCGCAACCAAAGTTCGAGATGTTATGAGCGGATTGAACAAGCGCCGAGGCTCGGGCTCGGTGGCCACCCTGTTCGACCCATGGGCGTACCAAGCCTGAATGTTCGTTGATGACCGCCCTCGCGGTGCGCTGCGATCCGATCATGTCGATGAGCTGGTTCGGCGCTTCCGACGGCGTGGATCGACGACGATCAACCGTCGGATCGGAACAGTCTCCCGATCGATCACAGCACGAGCTGCGACGACGACCTTCGCGACGAAGCTGCTCGCCGTGTTTCGCGGAACCGAGCGCGCATATGCGCGGTGGCGCGAATTGTCGGTCAGCCAGGGTTATGGCAGAACGAATTCTGAACCGCGGACCTGAATTTTCCGGGCCGGGCGTCGGATCGTGTGCCACTCTCAAGACATGCCGCCAGTATCTTTTTCCGCCAAGTTCTTTGCGACGGTTTTTTCTCTCATGCTCCTGTTTGCGGGGCAGGCGGCACTCGCCGATCCGGCTCTCGCTGAGGCCGGTCGCGCGACCGGCGCTGGCGAGCAGACGAGTGCCACCGACAACAACAAGGATGGCACTCAACAAGGCGCAGAAGCCATCCAAAACCACGATGCTCAAGAGACGCTGTGCCTGACGATTGAAGCCTCGGCACGGGCGAGCGATCTGCCGCTCGAATTCTTTGCGCGGGTCATATGGCAGGAAAGCCGCTTTCAAGCCGATGCCATCGGGCCGGTGACGAGGAACGGTCAGCGTGCGCTTGGCATCGCGCAATTCATGCCGGCGACGGCGCGGGAGCGCAGGCTGCTTGATCCGCTCGACCCGGTGCAAGCGCTGCCGAAGGCCGCCGAGTTTCTGGACGAGCTGCGCAAGCAGTTCGGCAATCTCGGCCTCGCTGCCGCGGCCTATAACGCCGGTCCAAGGCGCGTGCAGGAATGGCTCGCGGGGTCAGGCGGGATGCCGGAGGAAACACGCAACTACGTGCTTGCGATTACCGGAACCAGCATTGACGACTGGGCCAAGGTGAGCAAGAGCGACCAAGCAACCAGGAGCGCGCCGAGCACCAGTTGCCGCGAGTTGATCGCGTTGCTCAGACGTGCGCCCAACCGCTTCGTCGCCCAGCTTGCGCAGCGGGTGA
This sequence comes from Bradyrhizobium sp. HKCCYLS1011, assembly GCF_051167795.1. NCBI lineage: Bacteria > Pseudomonadati > Pseudomonadota > Alphaproteobacteria > Hyphomicrobiales > Nitrobacteraceae > Bradyrhizobium > Bradyrhizobium sp. HKCCYLS1011. Next base: position 239,196 of record NZ_JBNPTT010000008.1, read on the forward strand.
CACGCGCCGTCGTCAAGCCGTGGGGCGTGCAGCTCGCTGCAGGATTCAATCGAGATCAGGCGCTCGCCATGTATGTGCGCGCGATCAAGAACCTGACTGCTGTCGTTGGTCCGCAGGATGATCCATTGTTGCTGCGCGTTCGCGGCACCAGCTCGTTTTTTCAGGTTCGCATTGGCGCCAACACGCGCCGCGAAGCCGACGATCTCTGCCGACGCATTCACCGCGCCGGCGGCGCCTGCCTCGTGAAGCGCAGGGGCGCATGAGGCACGCCGGATAGCGCGGGCTTCAATGTGTCCGGCGGCCATTGTCAGGTCTGTAACAACGACCGGATCGTTTGATATGCCGGATGGGCGAGTTGCTTCCGTCAAGCCGGCCGCGCCGTGGTGATCACCGTCGCCGGCGAGCGATGGTGATCGCGGCAGGAGTACGCGGATGTGGGCTAAGCGCCGCGAGCTGGAGAGCGCGATCGATCAGTTGGCGTCGCAACATCGGTGAGCGCTGCCACAAGGCGAAAGCCGGAAGCGCAAGGTTCGGTCCGATCCAGGTCGCGAGCAGGGTAAGAACCGTCTTCATAGGTTTGTCCTCCTGTCTGGTAATCGGCGGGAGGCTGGAGCGGTTCCCAGCTTTGGGCGAGGATCGTCGATCCGCGAGCGCATCCTTTGGCCCGAAGATCTTGTCCAAGGATGCGGGCGGCGCAACGAGAGCGCCTCGGGGCCGATAGGCGCCTAACCCACGAAGGATCGGACCACGTGACGCGCGATCAAGATCAGACCCTCAGTATACCTGCCTTGGGACAGGAATTGATCGGCCTGGCTTAAAAAACTGAACGCAAAGAGGGCTGCTGCGACTGATTTCAGCATGTGCACCGCCTAAAGGGCGTCGGACAAACACTCTGCAAGCTCGTTATAGATGGGCGGTACTAACCGATCGTTAGCAAATTCGCGCCAATCGAAAGCATCGGCCGAAAAAGGTATCGCGCTCATCCAACGCGGGCGCTGGGCGTGCTTACGGGCTTGATTGTCGTTTTGTCCCAGGCAAACATGGCAGCCTGAGTTGAATATTTGAGCCCGGAACGGGCCAATTTTTTGTTGGAAGCCTCGTCGCATTATTGCTGGACGCCGTCATGGCCGATGCCTTGGATCGTAAGATCGAAGCTTTGAAGAGGTGGCAGCTGCAGGCGTGGCGGCGCCTCGCCGAACCCCTCGTCACGCCATTTGAGCGACGCGAGATCCGCAACCACATGAAGGAAGCGGACGCCGTGTTCCGGGCCTGCCTCGAGGAACGCGTTCGCCGAACGAGTAATATTTTACCAACCTAATTAGTTGCGCATCCTACCATGCATAAGCGGTCGAGACCCATTCCGCCGCGCACAGGTGATTTTGCAGGCCGAATAGCGTTCACCACTCCTGAAGTGGAGGTGTGGATGTGCAAGCTCGAGCTCGACCCTGAGGAACTCCGTCGGAAAGCCGAGGAGTGTGCCCGCAACGCCAATTTGGCGAATAATGACTGTGACAAGGCCGCTTGGCTCAAGCTCGCGGAAGATTGGGAGAGGCTGGCGCGGGCGCAGGAATTGCGCGCCGCAAGTAGCGGTGATGCTTGTGATGGTTATCTGGGGTGAGCATCGAGCACTCGAAGATTTCGATCTGCAGTAAGCGCCAAGATTCTGAAGCTGAGAATCTGAGATCAAGAATCTGAAGGCAAGATTCCGAAACACTGTTGCTCCTACGCAACCAATGTTTGAGTGCGCACGGATAACGTGCGTCGAATGAGTATTCGCATTTACGATGTATATTTGAACCGCAGGAACGATCTCCTGGTCGTTCCGAGAGGATATCCTGTACCGTCCGAACTGGGTGAAAGCTGGTCGAAGAGAAAGCGCGTGCGCGCTGTTAGTGAAGTCATTCGCGAACAGGTCGAGCAGCGCGGCTACTATCGCAGACGATCCTGCGAACTGATGAACAAGCATCGTCCCGGCTGACGGGATCGGCCATTCTTCAAACTCGGCCCGGCCTCCGTCGGGCACCGAACGCGTTCGAATTTTCGAAATCCATACTCAAAGCGAATTTCAAAAGCTCTGCCTGAGCACCGCTTGGGCCAAATGCCTGAGCTGCGAGACAACGAACTGTTCCAGAAATTCGCCAAATGACGGCCAGACCACCAGCATGGCCCCAAATACGACGAGAGCGGTTGATCCGAGCGCTAATTCTTTCAAATCACGATCCATGCCGGGTTGAGTATAGAACCGTGCTTCGTTTTCACAATGGATCGGGTACCAACTGAACGCTCAGCCCACCGACCGCATGCGAGGCGCTGGCGCGGCAATTGCCGAACCTGCTCTCGCGAAATTAGCGAGTGCGACCTGCTCAGCCGAACATGTCCGCCAGGACGATGGAGCTGAGGCTAGAGGAGAGATTGAGCGCAGCATCGACAGATCACGCGGAAATCTTTCCCGCCCGGTGAAGTCCGGTTGGGCTCGGTAGAGGATAGCTCGTTGCGGAAGTTTGCGTTCGTCAGTGCGTTCAGACCGGTGGCGGAGAAGTTGAGATCAGGTTCGGCCGTTCGCTCTTCGCCGCTGCTTGAAGTTTGCAGCCGCTCCGGATCGGCAGCTCGTCATCAATCCAGGATGACTACTTCCAGGGTGATTGAGCAAAAGCATCAAGCGCGTGGACGAAGAAAATGCTGACGCTGAAGAGGGCGGTGATGGCGGCAATCGATTCGAACATGGCTTTGTCCCTTGAAAACGCGTTCATCGAAACTCTAGAAGTCGTCTGTTTCAAGCCAGTTTCATTCCCAGAGCAAAATGATTTCATCCTGTTGAATTTCGGTCACGGCGCTGATGGGAACGCCTTCATAAGCACCTGTTCCGATCTGACGGGATTTGTGGAGTTCTGCTCCGCGAATGTTGCCGCCGAAATACGCGTCGGTGCGCGCGGCAAAGCCGTAGTTCTACGGTGTGTCCGTTAGCGCTCGTCTGCACAGAAGCGTGCATCCATCGATGCAAACGCGAGTGTTCTGCGCGACGCTTTCGCTCACCCGGTGTTCAGCTCAAACCTGCTTGCGTCGCCTGGCGCACTTCATTGATTGAGCCTGGCCACGAGGCTGCTCGCCGGCACCCAACGAACTAGCGTCTCGGGATCGAATAGATGTTGCCGTCCAGATCCAGGATCACTTCTGCGGGACGCCCGTCCTTCAGCGTCGCGTGGCCTCGCCAGACGCCGCGATCATCCTGATAGAGCTCGGCGACGTCGTAACCCTTCGCCTTCATACGGGCACTGGCCTCGTTCGAATCGGTAGGCCTGCTTTCGCCTTTCGATTGAGGGTTCGGGCTGGGGACAATCTCAGGCGTGACCGCCGAGAAAGCAGGATAAATCGTGTCTGCAAAACACGAGCTTGTCGGATTGTAAGAGCGCGCACATGGACTTAAGGGGCTCGTCGGGTAGGCCTCCGGGGTGGTCGGAATGGTGGGCCACGCTGACGACCTCGTCGGCTGGGTCTGCGCTCCGGCAGATGAATTGATTCCCAATACCAGGGCTGCTGCAATCGCAAATCGCATACGCATCTCCCTCGGAACAGAGCTAGGGCTCAACCTCGAAGATGGGAAGATGGTTCATATCACGACTTCGGTCGGCGTGCTCATGCTGCGCCGGGGTGCTTTCATACCGAAGGTCCGGACGAGGCGAGGACATTGAGCTCGGAGCCAGACATGCGGATCTAAGTCTTTAGTGGAGCTTCCTCGAAGCGATGATCGGCGCGAACATTCACCGCGACGCGGTCGAGTGTCACAAGCGAGTGAGGTTCTTCCAGTAGGCTTGGAGCGACAACTAATGCTCCCGCGGAAAGCGGGTCTGCACTAGCAGCGGAGCGTCTGGAATCAAGCGGTAGAAAAAAACACGCATGCCGTGAACGCGACGCGCGTAGGCGCGACAAACGATATGAGCAAAAGGAGTATCTGTTATGCCGCGAGCGTTGAACTGCCACGAACTCGCTGAGCTTCTTCGCGAACTGAAGAAGCTTCGCGCCGAAGTTCGGAAGGCCGAGCGCGATGCAGAAGACGCTCGGCTGGAGGACCGCGGGGCACGAGCGCGAGGTCAGCGCGGCGGGCATGAACGTCGCTTGATCGATCAGCGTCCGGACGAACTCGGCGGATCGGGCCTTCCGGCCGTCGCCGTCTGGCTCTCGTAGCAGCGGCTGTCCCCAACGTTCGCTATTTCGGAGCGACCCTGTGAAGTCGTCTTCCGGTTGGGAAGACGTCATAAGGCATTGATTCTGGATTGATTTGGCAGCCATTGCCGCCGCGCTCGCCAGCCCTATTGAGCAATTTCTGATCTCCATACCAAGCGCCGCTGCTGCTAGCGGGCTGCCTTCATGGTCTTGAAGCTGTGTCACGCTCTCGTGGCGACCGGCTTGCCCCGCTGGTCCAGACACGTGAGAGCCGCGCGCAGGCGCGCTGGTACCTCAGCGCATCAGCGGGTTTCAAAACTGCGAATCCATCTGGAATTGTGGCGAAAATGTAGTTGGCCTGCCCACGATCTGCTCCATACTCAGGAGGATGATTCGGGCGGGCTGAGGCGTGACATGATCCAGTGGGACAAGGTCTCCATCGCAGAAATGCTGTTCATCTCGATCATGCTCGCCGGTGTCGCTGCGATCGTCGGCACTGGTCTCGAATGGGCCATCCTGCGTTAGTTGCGTCGTGAGACACGACAGCTCTTCGGCCCAGCCATCAGCGATGACCGGCCCAGGTGCTGGGGGTCCAAGCGCTGGGTTCAAGTCCTGAGGCGCAAAGCGGTCAGTGCACCCAGCTTGGCTGAAAGCTCAGCGGCGCTCGGACGGCCGGCCGGAAGCGCGATAATCGGCCAGGGCCTTGCGGGCGACGATTCCGAGTTCCCCGAGGGTGGTCCTTCTGCCCTGGGCGGCATCAGCCAGCCGGTGGGCGATGAAGGCGCGAACCTCGTGATCACCGCCATACGGCAGCGCCCGGCAGGTCTCTTCCAGCGCCCTTTCCATGTAGGTCTTGATGGGATCAGTAAGCTCGTACACGTCGTGTCCCCACGAAAATCGCTGAACTGATGAACTTTAGCATGCCCTTCAGGATGCGCTCAATTTGCCATCCGCCAATGCGGCGTGTCTGACATTCGCGACAGTATATCCCGCTTCAGTCCATCCGCGAGCAGTCCCAAGCGAATGTCAGAACGGGCTATCAGCATGCTCTCATCATGGCCCGATGTGAAATCCGTTAAAGTACCTGCATTCGCCGGAAGGTCGCCTCAAACGTTGCCGTCAGGAATGCTCGGGATTCTACCGCATCTGCTCAGTGCCGCCATTGCTCCGCCGGCCCGACGTGCAAGACATATCCTCAACCCAGCCGCTTAGGATCCCTTGTTCCGGAACGACTCACGGCCACGAGCCGCATCCAGCTCGGCGCGAACGCGCTCGATCACAGGCGTGTAGTCCCGACGCTCGTCCTGCCGGAACAGGCGCATGGTCGGATACCAGGGACTGTCCTCGCGATCGAGCAGCCAGCGATAGTCCGGCACGTACGGCAACAGGACCCAGGTCGGGCAGCCGAGCGCGGCCGAAAGATGCGCCACGCTGGTATCGACCGTGACCACGAGATCCAGGCAAGACACCAGCGCAGCCGTCTCGACGAAATCGGTCAGATGCGCGGTCAGGTCGATCATGTCGGTCCGCTCCAGCAGCGCCGGCCTGTCTTCCGCTCGCGGGTCCTTTTGCAGGCTGACGAAGGTCGCATCAGCATCGAGGAGACCAACCATGGTCCGGAACGGCATCGAACGGGCGCGATCTCGAGGGTGCCTCGGATTGCCGGACCAGACAAGGCCGACCCGCGGCCGGTCGTGGGAGCCGAGACGCTGCTCCCACGTCTGGACGCGATCGGGCGCCGGAGCGGGGAGATAGGAGGCTGCGGCCGGGATCGTGTCGAGGCGGGTCCCGAAAGCCAGCGGCAGGCTGGTCAGGGGACAGTGGAGGTCGTAGGGCGGCGCCGTCGTCGCCGATCTCGGAAGGCACTGCGCAACGCCGGGAAGCCTGGAGAGAAGCGGGTAGAGTTCGTCCTGGACAAGCAGGATCACGCGCGCGCCGCGCGCCGCCAGCATCGGGACGTAGCGCGCGAACTGAATGACGTCGCCGAGTCCTTCATCCGGGCACACCAGGATGGTCTTGCCATCGATGGGTTCGGTTCCTCGCCAGAGCGGCCGGGACAGCTTCGGATAGCCCTCGACAAGAATGGGGATTTTCCAGCGCGCGGCCTCACGACCCGCCCAGCCGGCTTCGAAATCCCCGGTGAGTAACTGAAGCAAGGCCAGATTCCATTCGGCGCTGGCGTCGTTAGCATCTTCGGCGAGGGCCCGCCGATAACAGGACGCGGCCTGGTCGAAGCGGCCAAAATGTTCGAGCGCAATCGCCTTGTTTTTCAGGGCATGCTTGTCGCCAAGGGCGAAGGCCTTGTCGTAGGCGGACAACGCCTCTTCGTAGCGGCCGAGCGCCGAGAGACAGTTCCCCATTTGATTGCAGGCATCTGCGTTGGTCGGATCGAGCAAGCGGACCCGTTCAAGGTCAGCGAGGGCTTCTGCGTAACGCCCCAAGCTCCGCAGCACGTCCGAGCGCAACCCGAACGTCTGGATGTCGTTGGGCTTCAGCTCCGCGCACATGTTCAAGTAGACGAGTGCGTCCTCGAAACGCCCCGCCTGACGCAAAAGGATCGCCGCCTTGTTCGCCGCTTCCCAGGAGCCGGGCGCAAGTTGAAGCGCGTGCTGGAAGCTGAGGATGGCTTCGTGATTGCGCTGCAGCTCAGCCAATATCAGTCCGAGATTCTGCCACCGCTCCGCATTGTCGGGCTCGAGCTCGACAGCCTTCTCGAACGCCTTGAGCGCCTCGGCGCCTCGTCCCTGCTGCAGCAGCGCGGTCCCGAGCGCTGTGAGATAGTGCGGCTTCGGCGCGCGCCGGATCGCGCCGGCAAGCCATTCCACCGCATGATCGAACTGTCCGGTCTGGATGCACAACAGCCCCATCAGGTGCAGCGTGTCGGCATGACCGGGGTCGAGCGCGAGGGCCCGCTGGCAACATAGCTGGGCGTCGAGATGTCGGCCGGCACGCATGTGGTCGATGGCGGCCTCATGCAACTGAACCACGCCGTCGGGCGCTTTTTGACCGGCCGTGTCATGCACGAGAGCCTTCTCATTCTCGCGACCGCTCATTGCGCCACCTGAATTTTGCTTTCAGATGGAACAGGTATTTGATTCTCGCTTGAGCGGAAAGAATTCGTCCTCTGGACGTTTTCAGGTTGCGTGCCGGCGCATTTGGGCAAGCGTCACCGGTGGCGGGGGTGGCGCCGCCTCAAATTCTGCAGTGATCGCTGGACTTCATTTGGCCAGGGCACGCTATCTGGCCAAGGCACGCTCGCCGTCCAGGCGGGTGGGGCGCCGGAGCAAGATGTCGATCCGGTCGCCCGACCCGCCGTGGCTCGCGTCAGTTCTTCGAGCCGGCGCCCTTCAGCGCGTTCCACGCGGCCTGATTGGCTTGATCGAACGCCTTGCGCGTGTCCGCCAAGGCGGCACTCAGCACCGTCCAGGACCCGCTGCCGGTCTGCTTCAACTTCTGCAGCCGGGCTTCGGCCTCAGCTCCGTCCGACTTCATCTTCGCGATCGCCGCTTCGACGTTGGCTTGTCCGGTAGCTGCGAACTTCGAGGCGGCATCGTGGAACGTCGCGGTGGCCTCGCGCCAGGCCTTCGCTTGCGCCGCGGCGACATCCTTGAACGTGGCCTGCTGCTGTTCCAATTGCTTGCCGAGACCCTCGAAATAGGTCTGGACCTGCGCCTCAAAACCCTCCCATTGGGTTTCCATATCCGCCTTGGCTTGCTGCCAAGCGGCCTCGCCGGCATCATGCTGCGCCTTCAGCGAGGCCTTGAATTCATCCCGCCGCTGCTTCAGGTCCGAAATCACCTGATCGACTTTCGGCTTCATCTCGGCGGCTGTTTGGCTCGCCTTGGCTTCGAATGAGGCCAACGCGGCATCCATCTCGTCGATGCGCTCCTTGGCCCAGTTCAGATAGACATGCACGCTGCTTTGCTCAGGCATCGTTGCCTCCGCTGGTTGATCCCCACCGATCATTGCCGGAGCGGCGGGGTATCATCTTGACGTGAGTCAAGGGAAAGGTGCGACGATTTCATGACATCGGCTCCGCCTTCATTCCAGCCGGCGGCCGCCTTCAGAACAGCTCGAAATATTCGCGCTGCTCCCAGTCGGAGACTTCGGCCTGGAAGCGCTCGATTTCCGCACTCTTGATGTGGACGTAATAGTCGACGAATTGCGGCCCGAATTTCTCGCGGAAGAATGGGTCATCCTGCAGCGCGAACACTGCCTCGCGCAATGATTTCGGCAACAGCTCGGCCTTGGTCTCGTAGGGCGTGTCCGCTGATGGGCCCGGATCGAGCTTGCGGTCGATGCCGTCGAGGCCAGAGAGGATCTGCGAGGCCATGTAGAGATAGGGGTTTGCGGCCGGCTCGCCGATCCGGTTTTCCAACCGCGTTGCGAGATCGCCGGCGCCACCGAGCACGCGGATCATCACGCCTCTGTTGTCGCGACCCCAGATCGCGCGGTCCGGTGCCAGCGAATAGGAGCGATAGCGCTTGTAGCCGTTGATGGTCGGCGTCGTGAACACGGTGGAGGCGCGGGCGTGCGCGAGAAGTCCGGCGAGAAAGTTGCGACCGAGCTCCGAGAGCGGCGCGCCGCTTTCGCTTGCCATGAAGGCGTTGCTGCCATCGGTGCGCGCGACCAGCGACTGATGCAGATGCCAGCCGGAGGCAAACACGTTCGGCAGCTTCGGCCGGCACATGAAGGTGGCGTGATAGCCATGGCGACGCGCGATCTGCTTGATGGCGCTGCGGAACAGCACCATGTTGTCGGCGGGCTCGAGCCCCTTGCGCGGCTGGAAGGTGAACTCGCACTGGCTCGGCCCGAACTCGATTTCGACCGAGCGCAGGGGCAGGCCGAGCGCCATGATATCGCGGCGCAGGATTTCCAGCACCGGCTCCATCTGATCGAAGCGCTGCTCGGTGAGATACTGATAGCCATGCGAGAGCAAGCTCACGGATGGCGGCTGGCCCGGCTGCCCGGCATCCTCCGGCGCCATTCGTGCGTCCTCGAGCTTGAAGAGGTGAAACTCGACCTCGAGGCCCGCGACGTAGTCGTAGCCACGCGCGGCGAGATCGCCGAGCACATTGCGATAGATGTGCCGGGTGGCAAACGGCACCGGCCTGCCGTCGTTGAAATAGAGGTCGCAGAGCACCCAGCCCGTGCTCGGCGCCCACGGCAGCACTCGGAATGTCGTGGGATCCGGCACCATGACAACGTCGGCGGCGCCTTCCATCTCGCTCATGCCGAAACCGCCGCCTTTGGTGAACACCGGAAACACCGTGCGGTGCGCGGTGTCCTTGGCCAGCATGGTGGTGGTGATGGAGCAGCCGCCTTCGAGCGAGCCGACAGCCTCGGAGGCGATCAATGTCTTGCCGCGCAGGATGCCGTGCTGATCGGGAAACGATAGTCTGATGACCTCGAGGTTCCTCTCCTCGACGATGCGGGCGAGCTTCTCGGCCGCTTCCCGCTGCTCCTCGGTCCACAGGCCATGGCGGCTGACGAAGGTCACACTGTCTCTCTCTTGCTATATCGCGAACTGGATTTGGGATCGTCACGCGCTGGCTCGACCCGCCTGCGGGGCCGAAGCCCCTTCGGCGCGGCGCAGGCCCGCGCATCCATCAGGAAATTAGTTTTCAAGTGATGGGTTGCCGGGTCAAGCCCGGCAATGACGGAACGGAGCGAACGTCCGGCATAATCAACTCACTCCGCCGCGGTGAGATGCGTCACCTTGCCGGCGATCTCCTTCGGCACCGCTACCGCCCAGGGCGCGCCGCGGCGCCGCTTCACGTCGACCTCCATCCAATAGAGCTCCCAACCCTGGCTCGGACCGATGCCGTCCATCGTCGCCGGCCCCTGGATGCTGCGCGCGGTGTCGTTATCGAGAAACAGGATCGGCCTTTCGCCACGCGCGACCTTGTCGATCTCAGCCCGCAGCAGGCGGCGATATTGCACGATGGCCTTGTCGCTCTGGCCGAGATGCTCCCTGGTGCGGTCCTGGATCGGCCCCATGGACTCTACGGCCCACTGGTCGTGGACGTTGATGTCATGGCCCATGCCGGTATAGGTCGCGCTCAGCTGCTCGTGCGGATCGAAGCCGTAATCATTGCGCTTGTTCTTGCGGGATGTGTAGTCCGGCAACTCGTAGAGCGCGAGCCGCTGCTCGCGCATCTTCTCCTTGTCGACCGGCGCCGCATAGCTGGTGAAGATCGCATACCAGTAGCAGTTCTCGTCATCGACCGGCACGTGCCACTGCGTGATCGTCATCTCCGTGCTCATCGGAATCACGAAGCCATGCGGAAACAGCTGGTTGGTGACGCGCACATGGGTGCGCTCCGCGTCGATCTCGCGCAGCGTAATCAGCCGCAGGCCATATTCGGTGTGCTCGACATTGATGATCGGGCGGTCATATTCGCGCAGGATCCTGGTCATTGGCAGCTCGCTGCCTGCCGAGGCGCCGCGAAACTGCTTGCCATAGGCGGTCGAGGTGTCTTCGTCCTCGAAGAAGCGATGCAGATAGGAGGCGTGCGCCGGATCGATGCCGACCTCGAGCGCCTGCAGCCAGTTGCATTCCATGTGGCCCTTGAACGCAAATGTGTGGCTCGCAGGCGCGGTGAAGCAGTCGATCTCCGGGAAGGCCGGCGGCGCGCCCTCACCAAGATAAGCCCAGATGATGCCGCTCTTCTCGACCACCGGATAGGACCGCTGGCGGATGTTGGCGCAGAGGTTCGAGCCTTTCGGCTCCGCCGGCGTGTCCAGGCATTGACCGGTGACGTCGAACAGCCAGCCGTGGAATGAGCAGCGCAGGCCGCCATGCTCCAGCCGGCCGAAGGCGAGGTCGGCGCCGCGATGGGCGCAGTGGCGATCAATCAGGCCGTAGCGGCCCTGCTCGTCGCGAAACAGCACGAGATTTTCACCAAGCAATCGCACCGGGCGCACCGGCCGTTCGCCTTGGAGTTCATCGACCAGTGCCGCCGGTTGCCAATATTGGCGCATCAGCTTGCCGCAGGGGTCGTTCGGCCCAATGCGGGTGATCAGGTCGTTCTGCTCCTGGCTCATCATGGCGGGCGTCCCTTCCGTGTTTCGCTTTGGCTTGTTCGCCTATTGAACAGATGGGCGAATTATGACATGTCCGGAAGCGGCCGCAAGCACGAGTTTTCACCGCATTGCGGCGCGGAACGAGGCAATGCCGAAGTTGAAGCGGGATGCGGGCGGCGAGGCCGCCACCGACTATGTCGAAAGCCTCGACCGCGGCTTGCGGCTGCTGCAGCTGTTCGGCACGCGGCCCGGCGCAATGACGCTGAGCGACGTCGCGCGCATCGCGGAGCTGCCGCGCGCGACCGCGCGGCGCATCCTGCTGACTTTGCAGCGGGGCGGCTTCGTCGCCAGCGACGGCAAGCTGTTCGCGCTCACGCCGCAGGTGCTGACGCTGGCCTCGTCGTTCCTGCGCTCGAGCCAGCTCGTCAGCGTGCTGCAGCCGGTGCTGGATCGCGTTGCCGAGAGCGCCAAGGAGATCGCCTCGCTCGCGGTGCTCGATGGCGACGAAGTCGTGTTCATTGCGCGCGGCGGTCCGGTGCGCGTGTTCTCCGGCGGGCTCGAGATCGGCTATCGCCTGCCGGCGTTCTGCACCTCGGTCGGCCGTGCAATGCTCGGCCAATTCAGCGAGGCCGAGCTGGTCGTGCGGCTCAAATCAGCATCGCTGCAGGCGCTGACACCACAAACCGTCACCGCGCCGAAGCGACTGCTGGCCGTCATCGCCGATGACCGCCGCAAGGGCTATTCGCTGGTCGATCGCGAGGCCGAGCCGCATTTCCGCTCGATCTCGGTGCCGGTGCGCCGCTATGACGACGTGATCGTCGCGGCCATCAATATCGGCAGCCATGTCGACCGCATCTCGACGGATGAGATGACCACGCGCTTCCTGCCGCTGCTGCAGGACGCCGCGGCGTCGGTGCGGTCGCAGTTATTGTAGAGGTGAGGATGGTTCTGGCGGCATATCGGCAGCATCCGATCCGTCTCGCTCCACATTTCCCTGGTCGCTTGCCTCAGCGGGACTCCAAAAAGTACGAGCGCCGCTCCCGGGAGAGAGCGGCGCTCGCCGAAATAGTGGTGCGTGTTGACCGACGCTCGCCCGACTACTCCTTCCGCTCCGACGTCCAGCCCTTGTACTCGGCGACATTGTCGCGGGTGATGAGCTTCGACGGCAGCAGCTCGACGGTGGAGGCCGGCTTCCGGCCGTTGAGGATGCCGACGCCGACCTGCACGGCGCGGCGCGCCATGAAGAACGGATCCTGCGAGGCAGAGGCCTGGATCTGGGCCGACGCCGGGTCCTTCAGGGCGGCTTCAATGTCGGGCGCGCCGTCGACCGCGGTGATGATGATGCCGGTGCGCTGCTGCTGACGCGCGGCGAGATCGGTGCCGATTGCCTGCGGATCGTTGATGGCGAAGATTGCGTCGATCTTCGGGAAGCGGGTCAGATAGCCTTGCGCCACGGTGAGGCCGCCCTCGCGCGATCCCTTGCCGTCCTGGTCGCTGGACAGGACCTTGATGCCGGGCGCCTTGCCGAACACGTTCTTGCAGCCGGTGACACGGTCGATCACCGCCGAGACCTGCGGCCCGTTCTCGATGATGACGTCGCCTTTGCCGCCGAGCTTGTCGACGATGTATTGGCAGGAGATCTCGCCGGCCTGGACGTTGTTGGTGGTGACGGTGGCGTCAGCGCCTTCGGCCGCGGTGTCGACCGCGACGACGATGATGCCGGCCGCTTGCGCCTTCTTGATCGCAGGCCCGATGGCCTTGGGATCGCCGGGGTTCAAGAGGATCAGGTCGACGCCGGCGGCGATGAAATTGTCGATCTGGGTCACCTGCTTGCCGAGATCATATTCGAAGCCGACGGTGGTAATCTTGACGTTCGGATTGGTCTTCTTGGCCTCGAACTCGGCGCCCTTCGACAGCGCGACGAAGAACGGGTTGCCGAGCGAGCCCAGCGAGACGCCGATCGATTTCAGCTCCTTGGCCGATGACGGCGCAGAGGTCAGCGCGAGCGCGACGGCAGCAACGCTGGCAAGCAATACAGTCTTCATAGGTTTCCTCCCTGGTCCTTTCATGTCCCGTTACGGCCGACCAGATGCCGTCTCAGACTTCATTGGAGCGGCGCAACCGCCGCTCCTTGTTCAAGTGCGTGCCGAGCCCTGCAGGCGATAGCGGTCGAGCGCGACGGCGCCGATGATCACGAGCCCCTTGATCACATATTGCCAGATGTCGGACACGCCGATGAGAATAAGGCCGTTCGACAACACGGCGATGATCAGCGCGCCGACCAGCGTGCCCCAGATCGAGCCGATGCCGCCGACGAACGACGTGCCGCCGAGGATCACGGCGGTGATCGCGTCGAGCTCGTAGGACTGGCCGAGCTGCAGCCCGTTGGCCGCATAGAGCCGCGCCGCCTGCATGCCGCCGCCCAGGCCCGCCAGCAGCCCCGACATGCCGTAGACGAAGATCAGCACCGCCCAGACCTTGATGCCGGCGAGTCGGGCTGCGCTTTCATTGCCGCCGACCGCATAAATGTGCACGCCGAGCACGGTCCTGCGCAGGATCAGCCAGGACCCGAAGATCACGAGCAGCGCGATCACCGACAGCCAGGGAAGCGAGATCACGCCGGGAATGAGCGGCAGCGAGGCGTTGCCGATAAAGGCAAAGGGAATCGACGGATTGAACACGGTGGTGTCGGCGCCCATCAGGCGCGCGAGCCCGCGCACGGCCGTCAGTGAGCCCAGGGTGACGATGAAGGGCGGCAGGCGCAACAGCGCGATCAGCGCGCCATTGATGATCCCGAGGCCGAGGCCGGTGAGCACGGCGGCCGGCAGCCACAGCGAGCCGAGATCAGGCAGCTTCGAGAGCGTCAGGCCGGCCATTGCGGCCGCTGCGAGGATCGAGCCGACCGACAGGTCGATGCCGCCGGTCAGGATGACGAAGGTCATGCCCGCCGCGAGCACGGTGTTGACGGCGGCCTGCTGCAGCACGATGCCGAGATTCTGCCCGGTGAAGAAGCGGCCCTCGGAGAGGAAGTGAAAGCCGATGCAGAGGATCAACAGCACCGGCAGCATGCCGGCGGCGCGGATGATCATGCGGACGCGCTGGCGCTTGGTCTCCTGCGCGGATGCGAGGCTCGAGGTAGGGCTGGCCTTCGCCTGAACCGAACTGTTATCAGGCATCGACATGCTCCGTTCCGGTGGCCAGGGCCATGATCTCTTCCTGGCTGAAATGTGATGTTGCGTTGCGCCGGATCTCGCCGGCGATGTGGCCTGAGCGCATTACCAGCACGCGGTCGCAGATGCCGATGATCTCCGGCAGATCGGACGAGATGACGAGGATCGCGGTGCCGGATTTGGCGAGATTGTCGATGATCGCGTAGATCTCGGACTTCGCACCGACATCGACGCCGCGCGTCGGCTCGTCCAGGATCAGCACTTTCGGCGTGGTGGCCAGGAGCCGCGACAGCAATACCTTCTGCTGATTGCCGCCGGACAGCCCGCCGACGGGAACGCCGACATTCGGCGCACGAATGCCGAGCGCGGCAAACGCCCGCTCGGCCCGGTCGCGCCCCTTGTCCCGATCGAGAAAGCCGCCGAGCTTCGCATCGCGCCCGATCACGGCGAGATTGATGTTGTCGAGGCATGACATATCCAGGAACAGGCCGAGCGCTTTCCTGTCTTCGGTGAGATAGGCGATCCCGGCATCCAGCGCCTCGCCGGGGGTGCGGATGTCTATGGGTTGGCGGTCGAGCTCGACATGGCCCGAAATCTTCGGTGCCGCGCCGATGATGAGATGCGCAAGCTCGGTGCGGCCGGCGCCGATGAGGCCGGCCAGCCCGACCACCTCGCCGGCATGGATCGTGAGCGAACAGCCCTTGACGCGCTGCCCGTCCGCCATGTCGGTTGCGGTAAGAACCGGACGCCCCGATGTCGCGTTCGGATCGTGCTCCTTCTTGTAGAAAGACGACACTTCGCGTCCCACCATCAGCCGCACGATGGTGTCGGCGCGGATCTCCGGTTTGTCGAGCGAGCCGACCAGGCGGCCGTCGCGCAGCACCGTGACCCTGTCGCCGAGCGCATAGACCTCATCCATGCGATGCGAGATGTAGATGATGGCGAGACCCTCGGCGCGCAGTTGCCGGATCAGCGCGAACAGCCGCTCGCTCTCGGCCGCCGAGAGCGAGGTGGTCGGCTCGTCCATGATCAGGATCTTCGACCGCGCGTGCAGCGCCCGGGCGATCTCCACGAGCTGGCGCTGGCCCATCGAGAGCTCCGCGACCAGGGTCTGCGGCGTGAAATCGGCGCCGAGCCGCTCGAGGATGGGGCCGACGCGCTCGCGCATGGCGCCGCGCGCCAGCAGGCCGGACTGCGAGACCTCGCGGCCGAGATAGATATTCTCCGCCACCGTCAGGTTCGGCGCGAGCGACAACTCCTGATAGATGATCGAGATGCCGGCGGCGCGGCCGCCGAGCGGGCCTTCGATGCGAACGGGGTGGCCCTCGATGCGGATCTCGCCGCCTGGGTCAGGCCGGTAGGCGCCCGACAGGATCTTCATCAAGGTGGATTTGCCGGCGCCGTTTTCCCCCATCAGCGCGTGGATCTCGCCGGCATAGACGGTCAGGTCGACCTTGTGCAGCGCCTTGATGCCGAAGAAGGATTTTGAGACCCCGCGCATCTCAAGGATCGGACCACTCATCGTGCCTCCCGGCGCACGCACACTTTCTTGCTTATCCGCGTCTCGTTGCTGTCGACGCGGGACGGACATTAAACTAGAGGCTGTCGCGGAGGGCAATACTGAACAGCGTGCGTCCAACGTTTGGGCCGTGCAGGCCCGCCGCGTTCCCGAGAAACGTTAACGACTGCGCCGATAGAGCTTGCGCCAATGCGGCAGTCGCTCGGCATAGGCTCTCGCGAGTGCGGGCTCGGGTCGGAAGGTCTCGGTGCGCTGCGGTGGCGTGCAGACCGTACCGACCGCTTCGCCGGTCACAGCCAGGCGGCCCAGCCGCGCCGCACCGAAGGCGGCGCCGGTCTCGCCCTCGGCGAAGCGATGGATGGGAACATCGAGCACGTTCGCCAGTACCGATAGCCAGAACGGCGAGCGCGAACCGCCGCCGATCGCATCTGCTTCAGCGATCGTGATGCCGGCGCTCGCGAGCGCATCCCGGCAGTCGGCCAGCGCAAAGGCGACGCCTTCGAGCACGGCCTGCACGATCGCGGACCGATCGGTGGCGTCGCTGAGTCCGTCGAGCAGGCCGCGCGCATCCGGATCATCATGCGGCGTCCGTTCGCCGGCCAGATAAGGCAGGAAGCTGACGGGCGAGAGCTTCTCGGGGCGCGCGCCAAGCGGCGCCAGCAGCTCCGCTTCGGAAGCGCCGAACAGCCGCGCAGTCCAGGCCAGGCACGAGGCCGCCGAGAGGATCGCGCCGGCCTGGATCCACATGTTCGGGATCGCGTGACAGAAGGTGTGAACGACGCGCTCGGGATTGGCGGCGACGGTATCGGTCGGCGCCAGCACGGCGCCGGAGGTTCCGAGCGTGATGAACGCGGCGCCGGGCGCGATCGCGCCAATGCCGACCGCGCCGGCCGGATTGTCGCCGCCGCCACCGGCGATGATGGGACGCTTGTGCAGGCCCCAGCGTTGGGCCAGTTCGCCGCGCAGCCGGCCCGCGCGCGCCGTGCCCTCGACCAGGCGCGGCATCTGCGCGCGCGACAGGCCGGTGGCCGCAAGCCCGTCATCCGACCAGTCCCGCCCGACGACGTCGAGCCACAGGGAGCCGGAGGCGTCGGAGACATCCTCGATCGCTTCGCCCGACAGAACCAGGCGAAGATAGGCCTTCGGCAGCAGCACGAGCCTGGCCGCGGCGAAGATCTCGGGCTCGTGCGCGGCGATCCACAACAGCTTCGGTGCGGCAAAACCCGGCATTGCCTTGTTGCCGGTGATCTTGCGCAAGCCCGGCCAGCGCTGCTCCAGCAGTTTGCATTCGGCCGCGGAGCGGCCGTCGTTCCAGAGAATGCAGGGCCGCAACGGTTTCAAGTCAGCATCGAGCAGGACGGGGCCGTGCATCTGGCCCGACAGCCCGATGCCGTCGACCTCTGCCATGTCGTGCGGATGATCCGCCTTCAAGGCATCCAGCGTCGCGAAGGTCGCGTCAATCCATTGCAGGGGATGCTGTTCCGCATAGCCGGGCTTTGGAGAGGCGATCGTCAAGGCCTGGCTGCGGCTCGCGACCACCCGCTGCGCATCATCGACCAGGATGGTCTTGACCGCCGAGGTGCCGAGATCGATGCCGAGATACATGGGCCTGCTCTACGCTTTCGCTCTTGCGCGATCGTTGCGCGGTTTGATCTTGCTCGTGCCCAAGCTCGCCTTCAACTCCCCGATCAGATGGGTGGCGAAGGCCTCGCTGAGCGGCGGCAGGGTGCGCCCGGTGCGCTTGATGACGCTGAGCTGGCGCGCGAAGGCGGGATCGTCGATCGGCCGCGAGCGGACGTCGCGTTCCGCCCTGATCTCGCGTGCCGAGCCCGGCAGGATCGCAAGCCCCAGGCCGGCGCGGACCATCGCGACCGCGGTCATCATGTAGGTCGCCTCGCAGGCGGGATGCGGGATCAGGCCGCGCCGATGGAAGGCGCGCTCGACCACGGCGCGCACGCTGGTATCGGCCGCCATCATGATCAGCGGGTACTGCGTCAGATGCTCGGGCGTGACGGTTGCTTCCCGCCCGATCCGATGGCGGGCGGGATAGATGACATGCATCTGGTCCTGCAGGCTGAAGATGATCTCGATCCCGGGCTGTGCGACCTCGTCGCCGGCGACGCCGAAATCGACCTCCTCGTTGCGCACGAGATCGAGCACCTGTTTCGCCACCACGTCGCGCAGCGCGAAATAGACGTTCGACCTCTCATTGCGAAACGATTGGATCGCGTCGGGCAGGATGCCGGAGGCGATCGAGGGCAGCGCGGCGAGGCGCACGATGCTGCGCTGCGCGGCATTGCCGCCGCGCACGTCGAGCACCAGGGTCTCAATCTCCTGCAGCAACCTCTCGAAACCCGGCAGCACGTCGGCGCCGGTGCGCGTCAATTCGACCGAGCGGCTGGTGCGATCGAGCAGCCGCGCGTTCAACGTCTCTTCCAGCCGCCGGATCTGCACGGTCAGCGCCGGCTGCGACAGATGCAGGAGCTTGGCCGCGCGCGTGAAGCTCTTGAGCCGCGCGACGGTGACGAAGGAGCGCATCTGGGCGAGGGCGACGTCCATAATCCTATGCTATTGCTGCGATAAAATCATTTCAATTGTTTAATCGCAAACCCGATGGCAAGCAGCGGCAAAACGGAACTTAAATGCCAGCGCGAGCTCAATCGCGCCGGGAGGAAACATGCTGGCGCTGCTCGGCCTCATCACCATCGCAATCCTGCTCGTCGTCATCATGACGAAGCGGATGTCACCTCTGATCGCCCTGATCGTCATTCCGATCCTGGCGGCGCTGATCGGCGGCTTCGGCTGGGACACCTCCAAGTTCATCGTCTCCGGCCTGCAGAGCCTCGCCCCTGTCGTCGGCATGTTCGTGTTCGCGATCCTGTTCTTCGGCATCGTCAGCGACGCCGGCATGCTCGATCCCATCATCGATCGCATCCTGCGTACGGTCGGCACGCGTCCGACCCGGATCGTGATGGGCACCACCTTGCTGGCGCTGCTCATTCACCTCGACGGTTCCGGTGCCGTGACCTTCCTGGTCACGATCCCTGCGATGCTGCCGCTCTATGAGCGGCTCGGCATCGACAAGCGCATCCTGGCCTGCGCGGCGTCGATGGCCGCCGGCGTGAACTTCCTGCCCTGGACCGGGCCGATGATCCGTGCCTCGGCCTCGCTGAAGTTGCCGATCCCGGAAATTTTCAATCCCTTGGTGCCGGTGCAGATTGTCGGCCTCGTCTTCATCTTTGCCGTGTCCTGGTGGCTCGGCCGGCGCGAGGAACGACGGCTCGGCCTGGCCGGAGGCGCAACAGTCGAGGCGCCGCAGCGCGTCATCACCGACGCCGACAAGGAGCTGCGCCGGCCGCAGAATTTCTGGATCAACATCGTGCTGACCGTGATCGTGCTCGGCAGCATGGTGATCCTGGGCGAGAAGCTCGCGCCCGCGATCGTCTTCATGGTCGGCACCTGCGTGGCGCTGCTCATCAACTATCCCAATGTCGACATGCAGCGCCGCCGCATTGACGCGCATGCGAAGGCTGCGCTGCTGATGGCCTCGATCCTGATCGCTGCCGGCGTCTTCACCGGCATCATGCAGGGCACCGGCATGTTGAAGGCGATGGCGCAGACCGCGGTCAGCTTCGTACCCGCGGAGGCGGCGAAGTTCATTCCGATCGCGCTCGGCATCGTCTCGATGCCGCTGAGCCTGCTGTTTGACCCGGACTCCTTCTATTTCGGCGTGCTGCCGGTCGTGGCCGAGGTCGGATCGCAGCTTGGCGTACAGAAGGTTCAGGTGGCCCAGGCCGCCTTGCTCGGCCAGATGACCACGGGCTTTCCGGTCAGCCCGCTGACGCCTGCGACCTTCCTGGTGGTCGGACTTTCGGGCATCGATCTGGCGGATCACCAGAAGTTCACGATACCCTTCCTGTTCGGCGCATCGGTGGTCATGACCATCGCCTGCGTGTTATTCGGATTGTTTCCCATTTGAGCCGGAGGACCGCGATGCGGACCATCAGGATCGGCGCCGGCGCCGGCTATTCCGGCGATCGCATCGAGCCCGCGGTCGAGCTCGCTGAAAAAGGTGAGCTCGATTATCTCGTGTTCGAATGCCTCGCTGAGCGCACTATCGCGCTGGCGCAACAGGCGCGCATGAAGGACCCGGCCGGCGGTTTCGATCCGCTGCTCGCGGCCCGCATGCAGGCCGTGCTGCCGATCTGCAAGGCCAAGAACATCCGTGTCGTCACCAATATGGGTGCGGCCAACCCGCTCGGTGCCGCGGAGGCGACGCGAACCATCGCGCGCAAGCTCGGCCTGACAGGACTGAAGATCGCGGCTGTGACCGGCGACGACGTGCTGGCGGAAGCGAAGCAGGCCAATCTCGCGCTCGACAACGGTGACACCGTCAAAGGTCTCGGCAATCGCATCGTCTCCGCCAACGCCTATATCGGCGCGCGTGCGATCGCAGATGCGCTCGCGGCCGGCGCCGATGTCGTGATCACCGGCCGCGCCGCCGATCCCGCTTTGTTTCTCGGCTGCCTCGTGCACGAGTTCGGCTGGGCGATGGATGATTGGGATCGGCTCGGGCAGGGCACCGTGGTCGGGCATCTGCTGGAATGCGCCGGACAGATCACGGGCGGCTATTTCGCTGATCCCGGCGTGAAGGATGTGCCGGATCTCGCGCGGCTCGGCTTTCCGATCGGGGAGGTGCGCGAGGATGGCAATCTCGTCGTCACCAAGGCCGCGGGCTCCGGCGGCTGCGTCACGCTCGCGACGGTGAAGGAGCAGTTGCTCTATGAGATCCACGACCCCGCGCAATATTTTCAGCCCGATGTGGTCGCGGATTTCTCGCAGGTGAGGGTGGAAGAGGCCGGCCCCGATCGCGTCCATGTCATGGGCGGGCGGGGCAAGCCGAAGACCGGCCTGCTCAAGACATCGATCGGCTATGTCGACAGCTATGTCGGCGAGGGCCAGATCTCCTATGCCGGGCCCGGTGCTGTGGCGCGCGGCCGGCTCGCGCTCGAGATCGTGCGCGAGCGGCTTGCCCTCACGGGCGTGCAGACCAGCGAGCTGCGCTTCGACCTGATCGGGGTGAACGCGCTGCACGGAGACGTGACACCGCAAGCTGGCGAGCCCTATGAGGTGCGCGTTCGCGTGGTCGGCCGCACTGAGACGCTGGCGGAAGCGGTCAAGATCGGCAACGAGGTCGAGACGCTCTACACCAACGGACCGGCCGGTGGCGGCGGGGCTTGGAAGTCGGCGCGCGAGGTCGTCGCGGTCGCCTCCTGCCTCGTCCCTGAGAGCGCGACGCAAATGCATGTGGCGGTGCTGGAGGCCTAGAGATGAAGCTGCGCGACATCGCCCATTCCCGCACCGGCGACAAGGGCGACCTCTGCAACATCTCGGTGATCGCCTATCGTCCCGAGGACTACGCGTTGCTGTGTGAGGCCGTCACGGCCGCCCGCGTGAAGGCGCATTTTGCTGACATCGTGCAGGGCGAGATCCTCCGCTACGAGCTGCCCGGCCTTGCTGCGCTCAACTTTGTCCTGAAGGATGCGCTCGGTGGCGGCGTCACACGATCGTTGCGGCTTGATGCACACGGCAAGTCGCTGAGCTCGCGCCTGCTCGATCTGGAGATTCCGTCTCCTGACGACGGCTCGTGACGACCTCTATGTAGTTACGCACAAAAAAGAAAATTTTGGGAGGTTTGATGATGACGACCGCGGGAGCACTGCCGGGCAGGATACCTCGTGTTCACAGCGCATGCGGTGCGGCTTTCTTTGCCGCCATTGCAATGCTGCTGTCGTCCTCGCCAGGCGCGGCCGCGTCCTGTGAGCAGCTGCTGACGCTGCAGATCGAAAATACGATGATCTCAGGCGCCGAGGCGCGACCGGCCGGATCGTTCGCTCCGCCAACCGGGGCCGAGATTTCGGACCTCCCTGCATTCTGCCGCGTGCGCGGCGTCGTCTCACCGGTCCCGGGCTCGCGGGTCGGCGTCGAGTTGTGGCTGCCGCAGGCTGGCTGGAACGGCAAGATCGAGATGGTCGGCAATGGCGGCTACAGCTCGGCCATCGCCTACAAGGCGATGGGACCGTTGCTCCGCCGCGGCTATGCGGCGATCGCCACGGACACCGGCCACACCGGCGACGATCCCGGCTTTGCGATCGATCGCCCTGAGGCGATCGTCGACTGGGGCCACCGCGCGGTACATGTCTCGATCGCCGTGGCGAAATCCGTGGTCGCCGAGTTCTACGGCGAGAAGCCGAAGCACAGCTATTTCGCGGGCTGCTCGACCGGCGGTCATCAGGCGCTGATGGAAGCGCAGCGTTATCCCACCGATTTCGACGGCATCATCGCCGGTGATCCCGGCAACAACCGTACCCATCTCAATGCCGGCTTTCTGTGGCAGTTCGTCAGGAATCATCGCCCCGATCTCAGTCTGATCATTCCGCCGGCGAAGCTCGCCGCGGTCACCGAGGCCGTCGTGAGGACATGCCGGGGCAAGGATGGTGGTCTTTCGACCGACAATTTCCTGACTGACCCCGAAGCCTGCGACTTCCGCCCCGAACAGATGCTGTGCAAACAGGGCGAGGGCGATGATTGCCTGACGCAGGAGCAGGCCGATGCGCTGACTGCGATGTATGGCGGCGCGCGCGATTCACGCACCGGCGCGCAGGTCTATTATGGCTGGCCCAAGGGCAGCGAGAATTCGGGCCACGTCATTGCCACGCTTCCGGGCTGGAGTCTGTATTGGGCCGATCCGACGCATCCCGATCGGCCTGCCAGGCTCAATTTCTGGAAGGAGTGGGCGTTTCCGGAGGCGAACTGGGATTGGCGCAGATTCGATTTCGGGTCGGGCATGAAAGCCGTCGATGACCGGCTCGCACCTGTCATCAATGCGATGAACCCGGATCTCGCCGCGTTCAAGGCGGCGGGCGGCAAGCTCATCCAGTATCACGGCCTCGCCGATCCCGTCGTGCCGCCGCGCGACTCGATCGACTATTTCGAGCGGGTGCAGGCTGCTGGCAGCGCCGACATCGGCGCCGACGCCAGCGCGGATTTCTACCGGCTGTTCCTGGCGCCGGGCCTTTATCATTGCGAAGGGGGACCGGGGCCGAATGTGCTGGATACGCAGGCGGCGCTGGAGAGCTGGGTGGAAAAGGGCATCGCGCCCGAGACCATCGCGGCAACCAAGTTCCGGAATGATAGACCATCCGACGGCATCGAAATGAGTCGTCCGCTGTGTCCTTATCCGAAGATTGCGCGCTACAAAGGGGAGGGCGATCCGGCGGACGCCGCGAACTTCACCTGCGCCGACGGTCATCGCTATGCGACGCCGCTGCCGGCCACAGCCTACTTACGTTGAGCGGTGGAGATCGAAAATACACGCCTCAGGTGCAGGCATGCGCCGGCCGGAGGGCACCGATCGTGCCGGCACATTTCCAAGCTCATGCGTTCCGTGATAGCCCAATCACGAAGTGCAGATGGCGTGAGGCGTGCTGGATACGATGGACCACTATGACGTGATCATCCGGGGCGGGCGCGTGCTCGATCCCGAGACCGGGTTCGATGCGATCGCCGATGTCGCAATCAAGGACGGCGTGATCGCTGCGATCGGTGATGTCGAGGGAGCGTCCGCGCGAACGATCGACGCTGACGGCCTCATCGTCAGCCCGGGCTTCATCGATCTGCATGCTCACGGCCAGTCGCTGCCGGCCGACCGCATGCAGGCCTTCGACGGCGTCACCACGACACTCGAGCTCGAGGTCGGCGTGCTGCCGGTCGCGCGCTGGTATGACGAGCAGGCCGCGCTCGGCCGCGTGCTGAACTATGGCGCCTCGGCCGGCTGGGTGTTCGCGCGCATCGCGACCATGACCACGCAGCAGGCCGCATCGAGCGTGGCCGGCATGGGCGAGGCCATGCGCGACAAGCGCTGGGTCGAGGAGGTCGCAACGCCTGCGGAAGTCGCCGAGATCGTCGGGCGCGTGCGGGTCGGGCTGGAGCAGGGCGGCATCGGAATCGCGTTTCCGAACGCCTATGCGCCGGGCACCGGCGTCAAGGAATTGTCGGAGCTGTGCAGCCTCGCGGCACGGCAGGGCGTGCCGACCTACACCCACATCGCCTATATGTCGAATGTCGATCCGCGCAGCTCGGTGGATGCCTATGTCAGGCTGATCGGGCTTGCCGGAGCGACCGGCGCGCACATGCACATCTGCCATTTCAACAGCACCAGCCTGCAGGATGTCGAACGCTGCGCTGAGCTCGTGAAGACCGCGCAGGCGCAGGGCCTGAAGGTGACGGTCGAAGCCTATCCTTACGGCACCGGATCGACGGTCGTTGGCGCCGAGTTTTTCGCCGATCCCGCCTTTTGCCAGCGCCAGGGCGTCGGCTATGATGCCATCGAGATGGTTGCCGAGCGCCGCCGTCTCGCCGACCGCAATGAGCTCCTGGAGCGGCAACAGCGCGAGCCCGGCGCGCTGGTCCTGATTCATTTCCTCGACGTCGCGGTCAATCAGCGCCACCGCGATCTGCTCGATATCTCCGTGATGTATCCCGGCGGCGCGATCGCCTCCGACGCGATGCCGTGGATCCTGTCGAACGGCACTGCCTACACCGGCGACGCCTGGCCGCTGCCGGACGATGCGGTGTCGCATCCACGCTCATCCGCCACCTTCACCAGGTTCCTGCGCGAATGGGTGATCGACCGCAAGGTGGTGCCGCTGATGGAAGGTGTCGCCAAATGCACCCTGATCCCGGCGCAGATCCTCGAAGCCTCCACGCCTGTGATGCGCAAGAAGGGCCGGCTGCAGGTCGGCTGCGATGCCGATATCACCGTGTTCGACCTCGAGACGCTGCGGGATCGCGCCGACTTCCTCAACATGAACCGCCCCTCGCAAGGCGTGAAGCATCTCCTGGTGCATGGCGAGGCCGTCATCGCCGACGGCGCGATTGATCGCGAGGCGCGGCCGGGCCGCCCGGTCCGGCGCGAGCAGACGTCATGATCGCCCCGGTGTTGCTGGTGGCCGGCTTTCTCGGCGCCGGCAAGACCACCCTGCTCAACCATCTGCTGGCCAATCCGGGCGGGCGGCGCATCGCTGCTGTCGTCAATGATTTCGGCTCTGTTGACATCGACGCGCAGCTTCTGGGCACCGTGTCTGACGGCGTCGTCTCTCTGAAGAACGGATGCATCTGCTGCTCGTTGCAGGGCGACCTGTTGCGGACGCTGTCGTCCGTCATCAAGCGCGATCCTGCGCCCGATGCGATCGTGATCGAGACGTCGGGCATTTCGGACCCGGCCGAGATCATCCGCAACCTGATGGATCCTGTCATCTTCAAGGTGGCGCCGCTGGAGACCGTTGTCACGCTGGTCGATGCGCGCCGTGTGCTCGATGAGCCGGCTCTTGCGCAGGATGCGCTGTGGCGGTCGCAGCTGCGTGCCGCCGACTTCGTGCTGCTGACAAAGACGGACCTACTGGAAGACGGGGAGCGCGCCGAGGTCGAAGCCGTGATCGGGCGCGACAAGCCGAACACGGCGATCTTCGATGTCGTCCATGGCACCGTCGCCCCTGACCTGTTGTTCTCGCGCGATCTCGTCGCCACACGCGTGCTGCCACGCCCGACGCCGACCGCGTCAGAGCCGTTCGCGGCCGTGACCTGGACCTCGCAGGCGCCGCTGTCGCTGGCGCGCTTTCAGACTGTGATCGGCCAGCTCGCGCCGCGCACGCTGCGCATCAAGGGCATTTTGCTGTTCACCGAGCATCCCGGACAGCCGATCCTGTTCCAGTCCGTCGCCACCCGCGGCACCCTCGCCCCATCACCGCTGCCGCCGCCCGACGGCCTGACCGCACAGCTGGTGCTGATCGGGCGGGAAGGCGAGCTCGATGCGGAGGAGATCGATCGCCTGCTGCAGACGATCGTGATGGCTTGAGATGCCGCTCTCTTGATCTCACCCGAGGGCGGGAGCACAGCCATAGCGATAAAGTTGATAATGTCGTCCTTCCGGGGCGATGCGAAGCATCGAACCCGGAATCTCGAGATTGGTTTGCGTGCTTACTAACCTCGGGATTCCGGGTTCGAGGCCTGCGGCCTTGCCCCGGAATGACGTGTTTGGGACCGAGAGAGGTGCGTCTTGCGTTTGTAACTACTGTCCCTTCCCGACATACGGACATCCGCCGTCGGCCAGCGGCCGGAACGCCTGATCGCCCGGCACCGTGGTCTGATACTCGTACAGATCCCACTTGCTCTTGGATTCTTCCGGCTTCTTGATCCGCATCAGATACATGTCGTGCACCATGCGGCCGTCCTCGCGCACGACGCCGTTCTGCGCAAAGAAGTCGTTCACCGGCGTCTTGCGCATCTGCGCCATCACGGTTTCGGAGTCGACCGAATTGGTGGCGGCCACCGCCTTGAAGTAGTGGCGCAGCGCCGAGTTGACGCCGGCCTGATAGGCGGTCGGCATGGCGCCGTGCCGCTTGAAGAACTCTTCCGCGAAGGCGCGCGTCTCCGGTGTCCGATCCCAGTAGAAGGAATCGGTGAACAGGAGATCATGCGCGTGCACAAGTCCCAGCGCCGGCACGTCGGTGAGCGTGACCTGGAGCGCGACCACCTGCATGCTCTGACGCACATTGAATTCGTCCGCCTGTCCCACCGCATTGCGGAAGTCGGAGCCGGCATTGGCGAGCGCCAGCACCTTGGCGCCCGAGGATTGCGCCTGCAGCAGGAAGGACGAGAAATCCGCGGTATCGAACGGGTGCCTGACCGCGCCGAGCACCTTGCCGCCGGCCGCGGTCACCGCCTTGCTCGCGTCGCGCTCCAGGGCCTGGCCGAACGCGTAGTCGGCGGTCAGGAAGAACCACGGCGTGCCGCCGCGTGCGACCACAGCCTTCGCCGTCGCATTCGACGAGGCGTAGGTGTCGTAGGTCCAATGCACAGAGGTCGGCGAACATTGCTTGCCGGTGAGATCGGACGAACCCGAGCCGGAGATCAGGAAGATCTTCTTGCGCTCACGCGTCAGGTTCTGGATCGCGAGCGCCACGGCGGAATTGACGCCCTCTGCGACCACGTCGACGCCCTTGTTGTCGATCCAGTTGCGGACGATGCCGACGGCGACGTCGGGCTTGTTCTGGTGATCGGCCGAGATGATCTCGATCCTGCGGCCGGCCACCGTGCCGCCGATCTCTTCGGCGGCCATCTGCGCCGAGATCACCGAGCCCATGCCGTTGCCGTCCGAATACTGGCCGCTCATGTCGGTGATGATGCCGACGCGCAGGACGCCGTCTTCGGCATCGGCGGGCGCACTCGCCAGCAGCATCGCCGAGCCGATCGTGAACAGAACGCTCAGCGCCGAACGTGCAACTCCGTGCATTTCGCCTCCCGGAATACTTGTTAGTTGTCTCGAGTTGATTGTCGTGAGTTGTCGTGCACCCCGACCTGCAGGATCGGCGCGCAGGTGGCAATGTCGTCGGCAGCATGGCCGGTCTGCGGTGACAAGTCCAGGCGTGGACGGCAGACGCAAGACGGCCCGCGCCGACGCGCTTAGCCGATCAACCGACCTGGCAGAGCGTGGTGTCGTGCTGGTCCGCCCAGCTGCAATGGCCTCCGCCGGCGCGCTTGGCGGCATAGAGCGCCGCATCGACCCGCCGGAGAATATGTGTCAGCGCGCCGTCCGAACGCGGTGCGTCGTTGACAAGCAGACCGGCGCTGGCCCCGATCACAACGGGAATGTCGGACAGCAGGAACGGCATCGATAGCGTACGAACGGCCTCGCGCGCGAGCCCCAGGGCTTGGTCGCGTCCCTCGGCAGCATTGCCGACCGGCTTCAGCAGCATGAACTCGTCGCCACCGAAGCGCGCGGCCATGCCGCCCGTTCCGACGCAGTCGGAAAGCCGCTCGGCGACCTGACGCAGCAGGTCGTCTCCGGCATGATGGCCATGGCGATCATTCACCGGCTTGAAGCCGTCGAGATCGATCGCGACTACTGCAACGGTGCCGCCAACGCCTGCCAGCGCGTCGAGGAATGCGGCCCGGTTGGGCAGTCCGGTCAGGAAGTCATGGTTGGCCTGACGCGCGAGCGCATGTTTGGCCTCGAGCCGCTCGATGAAGGCCTTGCTCAGGTGGCGCGAGGCTTCGCGAATGGTGAACCAGAACAGCACCAGCATGCCGGCGCCGAGCCGGTAGGAGATTTCGGGACGCATCAAGCCGCCGACCAAGGTGGGCGCCAGCAGCACTGCGGCCGTCGTCAGCACCACCCAGGGCCGGATCGCCGCCCGCGACACCATGCCGACGCAGTAGGACATCGAGAGGCCGAAGGCGAGCCAGGCGCCGGGTCCATCGTCGAGTTGGAAGGCACGAAACGATAACGCTCCGAGCGCCAGCCCGAACGAGGCCGCGGCCGCGGCATAGATGCGCTCCCAGAGGATGACATCCTTGTCCGAGAGCTGTGCAGCTCGCTTCTTGTAACGCAGCAGGCTGACCGTCCGGCCGATCGCATTCACGACAATGGCAAACGAGATCGCGATGTAGCCGGGGTCACGATGTGCCGCTGCCAGCGCGACGGATGCGGTGATTGATGCGGCGTTGACGGCCGTCACCTGCGGCAACGAGGTGTAGAGCAGGTCGACAAGCTCGCGGCGGATGGCCGCATTTGGAGGCAACAACTTTAAAAATGACTTTGGTCCCATGGCGCGCACCATGGGGCAGCTTTCCTAACAAGACATGGCGCTGGAGGTATCGCCCCGGAAAGGTTTGCTACGACCTTAAACCTTCGTCAATACGGGGCTTGCGGGCTTAAGGTTCGCGCTTCGCTCTGCTAGTCGGCCACGCCGGTCGTGTGCCGTTGTGACACCCGCGTGACGTGGGGCGGGTCGAGCTTGAGCGGTCGCAAGGGCTGCTTCTTGGCCATCGCATCCATGACGGCGCGGTCGGCCTTCTCGATCCGTTTCGCGGCGGCAGCGTCGGCGAAGGCGCGATCGAATTTGTGCAGCCGATAGAACACGATGCCGCGGTCGATATAGGCCTGCTTCAGCCGCGGATCGATCTGAATGGCTTGGTTCAGGTCGCCCATCGCGGCCATCAGGTCGCCTTTGTGGTACGACGCCATGGCGCGCTCATGATAGAATTTCGCGTCGTTCCCCGGTGCTTGCGCCGGCACCGCGCCCGTGACCTCGGCATTGCTGCACGACGAACCCGCCTGCGGCTGCGCACAGGACGCACGCTCCTCATCGCTGGCATAGACGTCATCGACCTTCTCGACCGGCAAGGGCAGCTGCTCGGGCGGAGCGCTCGCCATCGTCGGGACGGAAACGGCCGAACTCGAATCTGTGGACGAAGCCGCTTCTGGTGCGAGGGCTGCGGTCTCGACCGGCTTGCCCAGCCCAGGCCCGCCCTTGATCCGGTCGGTGGTGACGACGATCGGCTTGAGCGGTGCGACCGAGGCCGCGGACATGTGCATGAACAGCAGGTAGCCACCGACCGCAGCGGCGGACGCTACCGTCAGCGCCATCACGCCCGACGCCACCTTGTGCACCTTGGCGACAACGGCGAGCTTGGATTCCTGCTCCTGCTCTTCGCGGGCGAGCGTCAGCAGATGATCGTAAGCGGCGCGCTGCTCGCTATCGCTCAGGATGTCGTGGGCGCGGATGATCTGCCGAAACTTCGCCGCCGCCTCGGGGTCGCCGGGGTTGACGTCGGGGTGTACGCCCTTCACCGCCTTGCGGAACGCAACCCGGATCTCTTCAGCGTCATCGTTCGGAAGAGCACCGAGCAAATCGTAAAGCGTCGTCATCGTCGCTCTCGCTGCAGGGCTCCCTCGTCTCCGATCGAAATTCCCGCCGCGAATTTACGCTGGAGCACTCGTACTAACTCGTTCACGCACGCCAAGATGGTCATCCAGTACGGCGGAAAAATGACTGAATTACGCGGATCGGGGGCCATTTCGTCGTCTTCGTCCGTGTTCCAGACCGCAATGGTTCCGTTTCGCGTTCACGCTGATTTATTGCGATCGGGCTCATCGACGATAAGCACGACGGCAGGCATCATCAGGAAAGGCCTCTCGGCGCGAGAGGCATCGCCTACCCACATGGTGAATGGAAAGTTTGAAGCAGGTTCTAACGATTAGGGTTAATGCTCTCTTTCGTGAACATCTGTTGCAGCGAGGTCACGCCCGCGGGCACGATTTTCATGCTGATGCGCCGTGGTCGGAACAGGCCGGTTGAGTTGTCGTAAAAATTTCAACTTGGGATCGTAGAGCGACTGGTTTCGGCGGTTGGGAGAGACGACCTTGGTCGCGCGACTGATCCTTGCCCTGGCGGTTTGCGCGGTCGCGGCGGTTGCGGCCCGCGCAGAAACCGCGGTCCCGGTTCG
Source organism: Bradyrhizobium sp. HKCCYLS1011 (assembly GCF_051167795.1). Classification (NCBI taxonomy): domain Bacteria; kingdom Pseudomonadati; phylum Pseudomonadota; class Alphaproteobacteria; order Hyphomicrobiales; family Nitrobacteraceae; genus Bradyrhizobium; species Bradyrhizobium sp. HKCCYLS1011. The sequence goes on from NZ_JBNPTT010000008.1 coordinate 269,421, forward strand.
TGACGTCGATCCGCAGCTCGGCTGCAGCACAGCGGCGCCGCCGCCCACGGCCAATTTTGCCGAGCCCGAGAACATTGATCTGCGTGACGCGTATTCACCGCCCGGCGTCGCCCACTACGAGACCAGCAAGCGCGTCGATATCGAGAGCCGCGGCTTCAGTATCATTGCCAGTATCGGCGGTCAGAAGAGCAATCTTGCGGGTGGTCACGCCGAAATGACTTTCAAGCTGCCCAATCCGTTCTACTTCATCCCATGAAACGGTATTCTCTCAAGATGATCACGGCGAGCGCGGACGACCATCATCCCCCATCAGTCTGCAGCCGCCGGCCACGATCTGCGTCGGTCGCCGTGCTGCATGTGGCGACACTGATCCTGACGACGCTGCTGCCGTTGCGGCTTGCGGCGGAGCCGCTGTTTGCCTTCGATGCAATGCCGGGCAAGCTGCCGAAGACCGTAGTGCCGATCAGCTATCAGATCGAGCTCACGCCTGATCTCGCCCGGCTGACGACTGCAGGTCAGGAGACGGTCGAGCTGGAGCTCCGCGAGCCGACGGCACGGATCGTGCTCAATGCGGTCAACATCGTTATCGCAGAGGTGACCCTGGATGACGGCCCCGAGCGCGCGGTGGTCACGCCCGATACTGCGGCCGAAACGGTGGCTCTGGAATTTGCGCAAGTTCTCCCCGCGGGCCGTCACCGGCTGCATCTGCGCTTTCAGTCGCAGATCAATTCATTCGACCGCGGGCTGTTCTTCGTCGATTATCCGAGCGGGCAGGGCACGCGGCGGATGATCTCGAGCCAGCTCGAACCGGCCGATGCGCGGCGGATTTTTCCCTGTTGGGACGAGCCGGCGTTCAAGGCGAGCTTCGCCCTGACGGTGACCGTGCCGAACTCCTTCCTGGCGGTCTCCAATATGCCGGTCGCGAGCGAGGAACCGGTCGCGCCGGACCTGAAGCGGGTCAGCTTCGCGCCGACGCCGAAGATGTCGACCTATCTGTTCGTGCTGAGCGCGGGCGAGCTGGAGCGGCTCACCGCCGATGCGAACGGCGTCACGGTCGACGTCGTGACGACGGCCGGCAAGAGCGCGAAGGGGCGATTTGCGCTGGACGAAGCCGTCAGGCTGCTCGGCTATTACAACGACTATTTCGGCACGGCCTATCCGCTGCCCAAGCTCGACCTGATCGCGATTCCCGGCGGCTACGGCGGCGCCATGGAGAATTGGGGCGGCATCACCTTCTTCGAAAGCCGGCTGCTGTTCGATCCCGCCATCGATTCCGACGTGATGCGGCGGGACATTTTCAGCATCGTCGCCCATGAGATGGCGCATCAATGGTTCGGCGATCTCGTCACCATGGGCTGGTGGGACAATCTCTGGCTGAACGAGGGCTTCGCCAGCTGGATGCAAGAGAAGGCGGCGGTCCAGCTCCATCCGCAATGGAATACCTGGCTGAACGGCTATGGCCAGAAGCAGTTCGCGATGGGGCTCGACGCCCGCCGCACCTCGCATCCGATCCAGCAGCAGGTCGGCGATGAAAGCGAGGCGATGGTCGCCTTCGACGGCATCACCTACAGCAAAGGCCAGGCGCTGATCCGCATGATCGAGGCCTATCTCGGCGAGGAGCCGTTTCGGGCCGGAATCCGCGCCTATATGGCCGCGCACGCCAGCTCCAACACGACCACCGCCGATCTGTGGCAGGCGCTGGAGCAGGCGACCGGCAAGCCGGTCGCGGCAGTCGCCGCGCCCTTCACCGAGCAGGCCGGCGTGCCGCTGGTGCGCGCCGAGACCGACTGCCATGACGGCGTGCAGCAGCTTTCGCTGCGGCTCGACCGGTTTGCGATCATTCCGGCGCGCGGCTTCGCAGGGCTCTCTGACGCGAAAAGCCTGCCGCCGGTCGCGTGGAAGCTGCCGGTCATGTTCGGACCGGCCGCTGCATCCGCGGCACCATCGGAGTGGCTGCTCGACGGCGTCGCCAGCATTGCCGCCGGCAGCTGCGCCACCCCGGTCAAGGTCAATCGCGGCGACATCGGCTATTACCGGGTGGATTATGGTCCGCACGCCGGCGCGGCGCTGACCTCCGCGCTCAACCAGATGACGCCGGAAGACCGGCTGAACATGCTCAACGATGCCTGGGCGATGGTCGCCGCCGGCCGCGCCGACGCAGCCGCCTATCTCGGGCTGGTCGAGCGCCTCGCCCCCGATGACCGCCGCGCGATCTGGGACCAGGTCATCTCCAGCTTCGCGACGCTGGATCACCTGGCGCGTGGCGAGCCTGCGCGCGAAGCTTTGCGATCCTATGCGCGGACGCGGCTGCGCCCGGTGTTCGACCGGCTCGGCTGGGACGGCACCGGCCATGGCGATGATGATGAGACGCCGCTGCGTGCGCGGCTGATCCGTGTGCTCGGCGATCTCGGCGATGCCGATATCCTCACCGAGGCCCGGGCGAGATTTGCCCGTTTTGCCGGCGATCCGCAGTCACTTGTGCCAGCGCTGCGCGATCCGGTCGTGCATCTCGTGGGGCTCACCGCCGACCAGGACAGCTATGAAACGTTGCTCAGGCTGGCCCGTGCGAGCACCGTGACCAGCGAGCGCGTGCGTTATTATCTGGCGGCCGCAAATGCGCGCGACCCGGCGCTCGCCGCGCGCACGCTCGCGCTGACGCTGACCGACGAGATGCCGGTGACCGTTGTCGGCCCCGTCTTCAGTACGGTCGCCTCCTCGGCCGAACAGCCGGGGCTCGTCTGGCGGTTCGTTCAGGACAAGTTCGACGCGCTCTCCGCCCGGCTTGGCCCCGGCTTTCGCGACCAGATGGTGCCGAACCTCATGACCAATTTTACCGATGAGGAGCATGCGCTGCAGCTCGCGCATTTCAAGCCGTCGCAGGCAACCGCCGGCGGCCGCATTTCCACCTCGCGCGCGCTGGAGACGATCGCGATCTCGGCCGATTTCAAGGCGCGGGCGCTGCCCACCTGTGTCGCCTGGATCAGCGAGCACGGCGTGCGATAAAGCGCATCGCGCTTTCGCCGGCGCGCGGGATGAGCTAGCTGTTGTCGACGTCACGTCGAGAGCAGCCTGCATGTCCGATTTCCATGGTGTCTTTCCCTATCTGGTCTCGCCGATCGATGCCGACGGCAACATCCGCTCCGAGGTGCTGGGGCGGCTCTGCGACGATCTGATCCATGCCGGCGTGCATGGGTTGACCCCACTCGGCTCGACCGGCGAGTTCGCCTATCTCGACCGCGCCCAGCGGATGACGGTCGTGGAGGCCACCATCGAGGCGGCCAAGGGGCGCGTGCCGGTCGTGGCCGGCGTCGCCTCGACCGCGATTGCGGATGCGGTGGCGCAAGCCAAAGCCTATCAGGCGCGCGGCGCCGACGGCATTCTCGCGGTGCTGGAGGCCTATTTCCCGCTGAGCGATGCCGGTGTCGAGGCCTATTTCCGCGCGATCGCAGATGCGGTCGACATTCCCGTCGTCATCTACACCAACCCGCAATTCCAGCGCTCCGATCTGTCGCTCGACGTAATCGCCCGGCTCGCCGACCATCCGCGCATCGGCTACATCAAGGACGCGTCCACCAACACCGGCCGGCTGCTGTCGATCATCAATCGCTGCGGCGACGCGATCAAGGTGTTCGCGGCGTCCTCGCATATTCCGGCGGCTGTGATGCTGATCGGCGGTCACGGCTGGATGGCCGGGCCGGCCTGCATCATCCCGCGGCAGAGCGTCGAGCTCTACAATCTCTGCCAGGCCGCCTGCTGGGAGGATGCGCTCCAGTTGCAGCGGAAGCTGTGGCGCGTCAACGAGGCGTTCGCCAAATTCAATCTCGCCGCCTGCATCAAGGCGGGGCTTTCCATCCAGGGCTACGATGTCGGCGACCCCGTGCCGCCGCAGGCCGCGCTCACCGCCGAGCAGCGCAAGGTGGTGGAAGAAGTGCTGCACAGTCTGTGCTGACGTTTGTTCTCACCTGCCGCCTCGATCTCTCGATCCGTCATTCCGGGGCAGCCCGAAGGGCTGAGCCCGGAATCCATACTCCGTGACGACATTGGCGGGCGAGGCGATGTCGAGCTCACAAACGACCTGCTGTGGCTATGGATTCCGGGCCCATTGCTTCGCGATGTCCCGGAATGACGGCACCTGTTGTTTCGGTCGGCAGATCGGCTAAAAAGCGCTCCGCGATATTATTAGAAGCGTCTGAGGATCACGAATGAACATTCTTCCCGGCAATATGCGGTTCGGTGCGGGGCAGCCCGTCAAGCGGTTGGAGGATCAGAGGCTGCTGACCGGGAAGGGGCAGTTCATCGATGACAAGCCGGAAGAGGGCGCACTCTGGCTCTACGTGCTGCGCTCGCCTCACGCACATGCGAAGATCGCCGCGATCGATGTGGCTGCCGCGCGCGAGATGCCCGGCGTCGAGGCGATCTATACCGGCGAGGATCTGATTGCCGACAATATCGGCATCATCCCGACCTTGGCGATCTTCAAGCGGCCCGACGGCAAGCCGATGACGGTGCCGCCGCGGCGGCTGCTCGCCCATGACTTCGTGCGCTTCACCGGCGAGCCGGTGGCGGCGGTTGTCGCCACCTCGCGCGCCATTGCGCAAAGTGCGGCCGAAGCCATCAGCGTCGACTACAAGGTTCTGCCGGCCGTGGTCGATCCCGTCGAGGCGATCAAGCCGGGCGCGCCGGCGGTGTGGGCCGAGGCGCCCGACAACATCGTGGCCGCGATGAGCTACGGCGATGCCGCCAAGGTCGAGGAGGTCTTTGCCGGTGCTGCGCACAGGGTCTCGCTCGACGTCGTCAGCCAGCGCCTGATTCCATCTGCGATGGAGCCGCGCTCGACCATTGCCGAGATCGAGAAGAAGAGCGGCCGTCTGATCCTGCATGTGCAGTCGCAGACCCCGGCTTCGACCCGCGATGTGCTGGCCGACATCCTGAAGCGGCCGAAGGAGAACGTGCGTGTGCTGGTCGGCGATATCGGCGGCGGTTTCGGCCAGAAGACCAATCTCTATCCGGAAGACGGCATCGTCGCCTATGCCGCCACCAAGCTGAATCGCAAGATCCGCTGGCGCGCCGAGCGCACCGATGAATTCCTCGGCGGCACCCATGGCCGCGATCTCACATCGACCGCCGAGTTCGCGCTCGACGCCAAGGGCAAGGTGCTGGCCTATCGCGTGCGCTCGATCGGCGCCACCGGCGCCTACTCCTCGGGTACGGGCAACATCATTCCGCTGGTGCTTGGGCCGTTCGTGCAGACCGGCGTCTATGACCTGCCGCTGGTGCATTTCGAGGTCAAGACGGTCATGACGCACACGGCGCCGGTCGGCGCCTATCGCGGCGCGGGCCGGCCTGAGGCCGTGTTCATCGTCGAGCGGCTGTTCGATGCGGCCGCGCGGCAGATCGGGATCGATCCCCGCACGATCCGCAAGACCAACTACATCAAGCCGGCGCAGCTGCCCTACACCAACGCGGTCGGGCAGGTGTATGACTCCGGCGCCTTCGCGCACATGCTGGAGCGCGCGTCGAAGCTGGCCGACTGGGACGGCTTCAATGCGCGCAAGCGCGAGGCCAAGAAGCGCGGCATGCTCTATGGCCGCGGCCTGACCAGCTACATCGAATGGACCGGCGGCCGCGCCCACACTGAAAAGGTCTCGCTGCATGCGACCGCCGAAGGCCGCGTCATCCTGCACTCCGGCACCATGGCGATGGGGCAGGGGCTGCAGACCACCTACACCCAGATGATCTCGGACACGCTCGGCATCGCCCTGGACAAGATCGATGTCGTGCAGGGTGATACCGATCTTGCCACCGGCTTCGGCAGCGTCGGTTCGCGCTCGCTGTTCGTCGGCGGCACCGCGGTCGCGGTCTCCTCCAACGACCTCATCACCAAGGCGCGCGAGAAGGCCTCCAACCTGCTCGAGACCGCGGTCGAGGATATCGAATATCGCGACGGGTTCCTGACCGTGGTCGGCACCGACCGCCGCATCAGCCTGTTCGATATCGCGCAGAAGGAGCAGGGCGCGAAGCTCTCTGTCGACAGCGAGGGCGAGGTGGATGGTCCGAGCTGGCCGAACGGCAGCCATGTCTGCGAGGTCGAGATCGATCCGGAGACCGGCGTCGTCAGCGTGGTGCGCTACACTACGGTCGATGACGTCGGTGTCGCCGTCAACCCGATGCTGGTGTCCGGGCAGATCCACGGCGGCGTCGCCCAGGGCATCGGCCAGGCGCTCTACGAGGGCGTCGCCTACGACGCCGACGGCCAACTCCTGACGGCGACCTATCAGGACTACTGCATCCCGCGCGCCGATGACGTGCCGGCGATCACGGTCACACTCGACGATTCCGCGCCGTGCAAGACCAATCCGCTGGGCGCCAAGGGCTGCGGCGAGTCCGGCGCGATCGGCGGGCCGCCCTGCGTGACCAACGGCGTGATGGACGCGCTGTTCGAGCTTGGGATCACCAATCTGCAGACGCCGCTGACGCCGGAGAAGGTGTGGCAGGCGATCCGCGACGCCAAGGCGGCGAAGGCGCAGGCGACGGCCTGACCCACATTCACCGGTCGGTTCGCGGCGGGAGGGACGAGAGCTGGATGCTCTCTCCCTCCCGACGGCCTGCTGGCAGCTCCAGCTGCACGCTGAAATCTCCATCCACTCCGCTGAAGCGCAAGCTGCCGCCATGGGCCTGCGCCACCTCGTTGGCGATGGCAAGGCCCAGCCCCGAGCCGCGCGAGTTCTGACCTTTCTGGAAGGGAGGCAGCAGGCGCTCGCGCGCGTCCGCTGCGATGCCGGGCCCGTCGTCCCAGACGACGACGGCAACATGCGTCGCCGTTTTCTCCACCTTCACCATCAGCCGGGTCCGTGCGCCGTGAGCCAGCGCGTTGTGGACCAGATTGGCGAGCGCTTCGCGCACGCTGATCGCATCAGCCGGGACGATGGCCTCATCCTCTGATGGCACGAAGCCGATCGAGACTTCGCGGTCCAGGCTCAGCGGCACCGCTTGCGACAGAACGGACTTGGCGAGCGCATTGATGTCGGTCGGCGCAAGCCGCGACGCCTGGGCCCGGTGCAGCACCATCGCGTGGTCGAGCAGCTGGCTGGTCAGCCGTCCGAGATCGCTGATCCGCTCGCGCAGGCGCTTGAGCGCCGGCACCTCGTCGCCGCCGGCGCTGAGCAGCTCGGCTTCAGCGTCGATGGCGGCGAGCGGCGTCCGCAACTGATGGGTGGCATCGGCAATGAAGCGCTGCATGATTGTGATACGCTCATCCAGCCTTTGCATGAAGCCGTCGATGGCTCCGACCAGCGCCCGCACTTCGGACGGTGGCGTCAGCGCGATCGGACTGAGGTCGTCGGGCTTGCGCCGCGCGATTTCGGCCTCGATGCGCGTCAGCGGTGAGAAGACGATACGCAGGCAGAGCGCGGTGGCTGCGAGCGCGAGCACGCTCATCGCGGCAATGATGCCGATCGCCTTCGACGCCAGATCCCAGGTCAGCGCGTCCCGCGCGGCCAACGTCTGGGCCAGAACGATCTCGGCCCAGCCATCTCCTGGCGCCCCGTCGATCTGGCGGGCTACGGCCGCGACGCGCACCTTCTGGCCGCGGTAAACGCCATCACTCAGTGTGACGCCTGTCCGCAACGCGGCCGTCGGCACATTCGCTGCGAGATCATCATAGCCCGCCACCACGACGCCGCGCGGATCGGTGACCCGGTAGAACACGAGATCGTAGGCGGAGAGCGTGGAAAATGCCGCCGCAGGCGGGTCCAGCGTCACCACGCCGCCCTGCAGATAGACATTCTCGGCGATCTGCACCGCGCCGCCGACCAGGAGCTTGTCATAGGCGTCGCGCGCCGCCGTGGCGGCGTATTGCCAGGCGGCGAAGCTGAGAACAATGGCTCCGATCGCAAGGATCGCGCCGATCGCGACCAGCAGCCGCGTCCGCAGCGAGCTACGTAGCTCACGAGGACGTGGCTCAAGACGCTGAGAGCTGGTAGCCAAGGCCGCGCTCGGTTCGGATTTCAACTTGCGTCCCGGCAAGCTTGCGGCGCAGCCGCGCCACGAACTGCTCGACCGCATTGGGGCTCGGGTCCTGGTCGAAGCTGAAGAGCTGCTCGACCAGTTCTTCCTTGGCCACATAGCGGCCCTGACGCGCGGCCAGGATTTCCAGCACCGTGAGCTCGCGGCGGGTCAGGTCGAGCGGCTGGCCGGCGACGCTCGCCGTCCGGCCGGCGCGGTCGATCGTAAGCGGTCCGATGGTCAAGGTGTTGTCCGACAGCCCGGAGGCGCGGCGTAGCAATGCGCGGGCGCGCGCTTCCAGCTCGCGATAATCGAACGGCTTGACCAGGTAATCGTCGGCGCCGAGATCGAGCGCGCTGATGCGGTCGTCGACCGCGGAGCGCGCCGTGAGCACGAGCACCGGCGTCCGCAAGCCCCGGCCTCGCAGATGCTTCAGCACGGCAAAGCCGTCCATGTTCGGCAGCATCACGTCGAGCACGATCAGGTCGTAGGATTGCACCTCCACCAGCTCGCTGGCGGTGCGGCCGTCTTTTTCCCAATCGACGGCATAGCCGATCCGCTCGAAGCGGTTGACGACGGCGCTGCCGATCTCTGGTGTGTCCTCGACCAACAAAATCCGCAACGGCGTGCCTCGGCTCCTGAGTCAGGTTCGCGTCAGTTCGTCCCTCTATCATCTCCGGCAAGGTTGCCGAAGTGCACCAGGCAAATTTCGCACTGCAACATGGGGAGGGATCGATGACAATGCTCCAGTCGCCGGCTCAGTTTGAGCCGTTGCTCTCTGTCGAGGGCGTGACGCTTCAATACAAGACGCCCGATACGCTTGTCACGGCGACCTATCGCGTCGATTTCAACGTCTACAATTCCGACCGCTTTGTTCTGCTCGGGCCATCCGGCTGCGGCAAATCCACGCTGTTGAAGGCGATCGGCGGTTACTTGCGTCCGACCGAAGGCCGGATTCGGCTGAAAGGTCGCGACGTTACCGAGCCGGGGCCGGACCGGATGATGGTGTTCCAGGAATTCGACCAACTGCTGCCCTGGAAGACGGTGCGCGAGAACGTCATCTTCGCGCTGACCGCGAGCGGGCGGGTCGGCCCAGCAGAGGCGCGCGAGCGGGCGGGGGCCTATATCGACAAGGTCGGCCTGTCGAAGTTCATCGACAGCTATCCGCACACCCTGTCCGGCGGCATGAAGCAGCGCGTTGCCATCGCACGCGGCATGGCGATGGAGCCCGATGTTCTCCTGATGGACGAGCCGTTCGCGGCGTTGGATGCACTGACCCGCCGCAAGATGCAGGATGAGCTGCTGCAATTGTGGGAGGACACCCGTTTCACGGTGCTGTTCGTGACCCATTCGATCGAGGAGGCGATCAAGATCGGCTCGCGCATCCTGTTGTTATCGCCGCATCCGGGGCGCGTCCGCGCCGAGCTGAACAGCATCCCGTCGAGCGCAATGGGGTCGCCGCAGCAGGTCGCGCTCGAAGGGCGCATCAACGACATGCTGTTCGGCCATCATTAAGAGGAGACGTCCATGAGCGAAACGCTGGCGCTGCGTCCCGAAATCGTCAACCCCGATACGCCGCTCGGCGATGTCAGGGTCGAGGCAAGCCTGTCCTGGTTCGAGCGCATCTATCGCATCGGTGCGGTGCGCAAGGCCTTCATTCTGCTGGCGCTGGCGGGCCTATGGCAGGCCTATGGCCTGTGGCTCGGCAATCCCCTGCTGTTTCCGACCTTCACCGACACGCTCGCCGCCTTCTTCGAGAACATCAGCAATGGCGTGATCCCCGCGCGCACGCTGGTGTCGCTGGAGACGCTGTTGATCGGCTATAGCGTCGGCATCGTGCTCGCCGCGGTGCTGACCACGGTGGCGATCGGCTCGCGGCTCGGCGCGGATCTGTTGGAGGCGCTGACCTCGATGTTCAACCCGTTGCCTGCGATCGCGCTGCTGCCGTTGGCGCTGATATGGTTCGGGCTCGGCAAGGGCAGCGTGATCTTCGTGCTCGTGCACTCCGTGCTGTGGGCGATTGCGCTCAACACCCATTCGGGCTTCCGCTCGGTCTCCAACACGCTGCGCATGGTGGGCCTGAACTACGGCTTGCGCGGCCTGAAGCTGGTGCGCTTCGTCCTGATTCCGGCGGCGTTTCCCGCCATTCTGACCGGGCTCAAGGTCGGCTGGGCCTTCGCCTGGCGCACGCTGATCGCGGCTGAGCTGGTGTTCGGCGTGTCGTCGGGCTCGGGCGGCCTCGGCTGGTTCATTTTCGAAAACCGCAACCAGCTCGAGACGGCGAATGTGTTCGCCGGCCTGTTTACGGTGATCATCATCGGCCTCGTCGTCGAGAACGTCGTCTTCGCCACCATCGAGCGCAACACGGTCCGGCGCTGGGGCATGCAGCACTAGCCTGCTCCTAACAACCAGCTAAAGAAGCAAATCACGTGAGGGAGGGAAATATGTCCTGGAAAGCATCACTTGGCGCGGCCGCTCTCGGGCTTGCCGCGCTGCTCGGGGCGGGCAGCACAGCGCAGGCCGAGGTCAAGGAAGTCCGGATCTCCAAAGGATACGGCATCCTGTATCTGCCGCTGATCGTGATGGAGGACCAGAAGCTTTTGGAGAAGCAGGCCGAGAAGGCCGGGATCGGTCCGCTGAAGGTCAACTGGCTGATGCTCGACGGCGGCAATGTCATCAACGATGCCATGATGGCAGGCTCGCTGGATATCGCCGGCACCGGCGCGCCGGGCTTCATCACGCTTTGGGCCAAGGCCAAGGGCATTCCGAGCGTCGAGGTGGTCGGCGTCAGCGGCCTGAGCTCGACCTCGTTGTGGATGAACAGCAATAATCCCGAGATCAAATCGCTGAAGGACTTCAAGCCGAGCGACAAGATCGCGCTGCCCGGCATCAAGACCTCGCTGTCGGCGGTCATGCTGCAGATGATGGTCGCTCATGAGTTCGGTCGCGAGAACTACGCCAAGCTTGATCCGATGACGGTGGGTCTGCCGCACCCGGAAGCGCTGGCGGCGCTCACCTCCGGCAAGACGGAGATCACGACGCACCTGACCTCGCCGCCGTTTTCCTATCTGGAGCTCAAGGATTCCAAGGTCCACCGCGTCGCCAACTCGGTCGACATCCTGGGGCGCCTGACCATGGACGTGACCTTCGCGCCCAAGCGTTTCGTCGACGCCAATCCGAAGGTCGTGCAGGCTTTCCTCGATGCGCTGGACGAGGCCGACGCCTTCATCGCCCGTGACAAGGCCGCCGCGGCCGAGATCTATGCCCGCACCGCCAAGGTCAAGACTACGAAGGAAGAGGTGGCGGAGATGCTGGAGGACAAGGACACCTGGTTCTCTGCGACGCCGGAAGGCGTCCTGAAGATCGCCGATTTCATGCACGGTGCCGGCTCGATCAAGGTCAAGCCTGCAAACTGGCAGGACCTCTTCGTGCCGCAGCTGCGCGAACGCAACGGCAGCTGACCGGCTCACGTTGCGCCCGGGAAGGCCACCGTGCCCTGCTCGCCACGCCTGCCCGGCCGTCCTGGCCGGGATTCCGGCGAAGATGGAGCAAAGGGCGTGAAGGCCACGCTACGGTCTGCCAGGCCTGAATTTGGGCAGGCGAGAGGTTTGTGGCGAACGGAGGACCTGCGCGGCCGAATGGCTCTATTCGCGTCACATTGGGCGTGAGCGACGAAGCCAATCGAAGCCGGCCTCCCAAAAAGGGGAAATATTCGTCTATCGCTGGTTCCACTTCTATCTGGTGACGCGAGGCATGCGGCTGGTGACGCCGACGAACTGCAGCAGCGGGAGAATGATGAGGCCGCCAACGACGAGGATCGCAACGCGTTCCCTGCCTCGCAAAGATTTGCGCGAAGTCCCACTAGGTCGGCCCCGCTCGGGTCGGGGTCGCAGTAAGGCGCGCTCGACGGGCCACGCGAACAGGCTTGAAGCGCGGTAAGCCAGCGAACAGCTCGATGGTCGTAATGTCGAGCGCTTCGCACAGGGATGGCACGCGGATCGCCGGTAGCATCGCGCGACCGCTTTCGTAGCTGGCGATGACCTGCTGGCTGACGTGCATCAGGGCGCCGAGCAACGCCTGAGACATTTTCCGAAGCTTCCTGAAGTACCGAATGCGCTGACCGAGCGCCTTGGCGATCGAGAGAAGGTTCATCCGCACTCTCCCCGTCGGCTTTTCTGGGCCCTCCGAATTTCCATCTAAACGATGCAGGGATCAAGATGGTTGTGAACCCGCAAGGAATGGCGGCTGGGAAGAACCGACACCCAACCAATTGCGGGAGCGGCGTCGCAATTGGGCCAGGGGTGCTCTCGCGGGTAAAAGAAGAAAAGCCCATCCATGACAGTTCCGCCCACTCGGCGGAGTAAGTCACAGAGGATCACTGATGGTTCCGCTTCTGCGGATCGCGCCACTTGTTGCAGTTGCACTAAGGCGGTCGGTGTCGGGGCCAACCGCACATTGACGAAGTCTATGAGTATTTGCCCTAGTCCCCACGGGCACGGCGCCCAGCAAATCACCTGACCGATTTTGCCTGGCACGAACGCGCGGCTGGGCCGCCGCATGCGACAATCCGTATGCGCGCAAAAACTCGATTCGTGAGCCGAATCAAGCTTGAAGAGCGGGAGCTGCGGAGTGAGCGACATTTTTCGCTTTCGTTTTTTCAGAAATCATGCAAGATGCGGTCATCCCGCTTCGATGAGAGGGGCGTTGCGCGCGATCGTCACGACACGCGAGGCGGGGAGGCGGTGGCCGCGAACATCGGCAGCGCTCGTTGGGTGCGGACGAACGGTGTTTTGCGGACGGTGAAGTCGTGTGGTCCTTAAATCAAGGCCAAAATCCCCAAGAAAAATGGGGTAATTTTCACCAGGCCCCGGTAATAGGCCCCCAGATACGCCCTGGCACCGGCAGATACGGCGCGCGCGGGTTAATGCCGCCATCCCTTATCGTCGAAATCGACTTTGAACCCTCGGGCGGCTCGGGCGGCTGACCTTCCTGGGACTTGTTGCACACCGGGCAACGCTCGCCAGCCGCGCCGCAGCCGCAGGCATGCGGGCCTTCCCAGGGCAGCTCCCGATGGACCTCGCAGACCCAACGGCAGTCGTAGCAGCGCAGACAGGTCATGGCGTGGGCCGGTCAATGGTCGGCATGATCTTCAAGCACGAAGTCAGTGATCGGGTCGCCTTCCTTGAGGCCCTTTGGTCTGGCCTCAACAAACACCACTGGCATTTTTCAGTCCTTCATTAACGTGTGAGACCGCTTGCGACTCCCTTGGAGCGGCGGCGGAACAATGGATACATGCGGCGCGGCCCCACGTTCCTTTCGGTGCAGCGCTGCGCTCAGCTCCGTTTCACGCGCAAATCCGTTAAGGCTTGCTGCAGCGCGAGTTTTAGGAAAACGGATTGCCTCAGCAATTCGACAGCGTCCTCTTTGCGGTCAATCCCCTCGCGAAAGGCCGCCTCTTGCGCCGACTCCAAAGTAAAATAAAGCTCAATGACCTCCTGCGAGATTGCTCCTCGCTTGCCCAACATGCGCAACAGAATGCGTGGGTTCCGGATTTTGTCGATACCCATCTCCTCCGACAAGCGACCGAGAAGCTCATTCACTTCGCGGCGCGCGTCGGACGTCATGAGCATAATGTCAAGTCGACTTATCTCCCGGTCGCCGTCCGGGCGGTCGAGCTTAGGCAGCTCACGCAAGGCATCGGCCGACGAGACGTCTGCCTTCGGTTTTGGAGCCTCTTCGATCAGCTCGGCGCCCTTAGACAACAGCTTATCGAACTTGAGGGTTGCCCCTCCGAAGCTCAGCTCCAAGATACGCTCGGCCAGCGAGCCGAGGTGCGACCGGATCACAAATATCACGATCAGGAAGACGACCGGCCAGGCAAGGTGGCCGATCACCGCAGCGATGAACTGGAGCCAATCCATCGCGTCCTTAGCCTTGCCACGATGGCATGTGGTCGCAATCCGGCTCGTGAAAGCCCGTTATGGCGGCTGTGATCTCGGCGATGGGCATCAGCACGGACCTCGAACGTGAGGCCTGCTATGTGAGGCATGCCGTGAGCGAAACTCAACCAGGGCTTGCGGTTATCCTCCAAATTTGCCGCGTTCGCCACGCGAGCATTTTCAATGTCCTCGACTTTGGGTTGTCGTGACTCTGGTTGTCTCTTGGCTTTTCGGCGCGATGGTGTTTAGATCAAAGTATTAGCCTGAGGGTGCCGCGCCGTATTGCTGCTACCGCTGCTGCGCTCCCCCGGAGACCGCATTTTAAAAAGTAGCTTTGTGAGCATGATTACCCGTGAGCAATTGCGCGAGCGGCTGCGTGCCGGATGGCCGCCTGGCAAGTCATTTAAATGGGAGAAATGGGGCGGGTCGCCCACCGCCTGGCTCGCGCTTCTTTTGTCTGGAATATCGATATACCTGACTCAAATTCGACAAGTGGATGATCTCAGGGTTCTCATGAACGGAAACCCGAGACCAGTATTCAATGATGTTCTGTATGGCCCAAGTGCTGATTTGAGTCCCGTCCAGCAAACGCTCATCTTCATCAACGCTGGAAATAGGCCAGTGGCAATTGCCGCAATTAGTTTAACAGTTTGGCTTCAGTCAGAGCTGAACTTGACTCTTTTTGTGCCGGACCCCGATGAAGTATGCGCGCCGAAGAATAGCAGGCAGGTCGTCATCGACTATGAATTTTCTCCACTCGTGGTCGAGCCCGGAAAGATGGTCCCACTCCGACTGGAAAAATTTGAAATCGTGCGGTCTACTCTCGGTCCCGTGACGGTAACCTACCCGAAGATTTCCGTATTGGAGGGTCACCTGCGCCTTCCAAATGTCGCGGTACCTGCGCCGAACGATATCATGGCAGCTTGTCTTATCGTGCAAGTGATTTTGCCTGACGACAACCACCTTGCGGACGTACAACTTGGTTCAGCCCGCCTAGCACGTTCAGTTGATGCGAATTCGAAATGGTTGGAGGCCCACATTCCTGGGCGGGCTCCCGTACCTTATATTTTGTTCAAACGCTGGCGATAAGCCGCCAACCCGGCGGCTCATCACCTTGCGCAAAGGCTAGAACACCGCCGAGACGCCCCAAGCTGTCATAACCTAGTTGCGCGGGCTGCTGCCTCGTCGGCCCGGCGTCCAGACGATAGAACGTTTTGCGAGGCAGACTGCCAGGTTTCGGGATCGAGGACGTGTCGCAAGGCTTGGCTCGCGCCCATCAGAGCGAAGCGGGTATCCAAGCTGAGTCGTGTATCCTGCAGCATGTGCTCGATCTCGGCGAGTTCGGTGCTGATGGCTTCGCGATCAATCATCGATGGGACCCTAGGGTTCTTTTTGTGATCCCGACTGGAGCGGGTGCTCGGTCCCGCGCTTAAGCTGCCTTGCAAACCATTCGGCTTTCCGCTGCTCTGGGCTTTCCAGCAATTCCAATTTGTTAGGGACACCAAGTGCATCACGCTTAGTCCAGAAACAAACGAAATACTCTCCCTTTTGACGAACGCACTCCTCGGCCCTTCGCGGACGGGTATAGTAAGGATCGATAGTCACGAGTGCGCCCGGATCAAATTCTATGCAGTCGTCTCTTTTTGCTGCCATAAACCCACGCGCGGCCTCATCACTTTGTTGGAAGAGTTCGGACAGCTTCCGGTAATCAACTAAGTCCTTGCACCCGAAAGACGGGTTTCGCACGATCCGATCATTCCCGACAACTTGGGCTTTCGCGAGTGAGCAGAATACGCATAGGAAGGCCAAAGCTGCCTTGCAACAGATCATGAACGGCAATCTCATCGGCTCGCTCCTATTGCTCGGCGAACGGCTCCGCGCCCGCTTCAGTGAACTTCACATAGGTGCCGCCCTCGTGCATCCAGAGCCCAGGAAGCCAGAACTTTTTGGGCTCGAACGCGTTTAGCGCGCAAGGGAATCTGCAAGGGGTCTAGCGATGCTTAATATGATACCAGGAACGTCGAGCCGGTTAGCTGCCGGGATCACCGTCGCTGCAGCACTCGCTGCGCTTATCAATCTGGTTGGCGGTCCAAGTCTCTATATCTGGGATCAGCTGCAGCCAAACGACGTGGCTTACCGCCTCGCAACAGCTATTTTCTAAGCTGGCGACTGCTACCAAGCCCCAATGGTCATTACAACGAGGATGGCCAGGAGAAAGACACAACAGATAGTCGCAGGGACGACAAACCATGCGGGTGTGGTCATCGTTGCCTCCCGAGCGGTTTATTCTGAAAGCCTATGTCGGATGGCTCGACGAGGACTATGAAGCGGCTAACACCTTGCAAACAAATTGCATTTTCAATCTACGGGGCTGAGCCCCACCTCATACACGCGACGCGCGCTGCGCGGACCGTAGCGTCGCTCGCGGTGCTTGGACGTGCGTAGTGAGCCCCGCGAACGTATTTAAGTGGTCCTTCTCGTCCAAGTGGGCCGCAACCCAATAGGCTGTTGCTGGATTTCGTCGGCACGGGCGAGTGCTCTTGAGATAGCACGATGTCTGCCTTGTCGGGTTGATCACCGGGAAGGAGTCGTTTCCTTGTCGGTGAACTTCGCATAGGTCCCGCTCTCGTGCGAAGCAATCGAGGTTTCTTTCTTGCTCTGCATTGCTTCGCGGAGCCTGTCATCGGCGCAGCGCGCAGGCCGGGTGGCTCGCAACGACTACGCGTTCTCCGGAAACGCCACCGTCACCCGCAATCCGCCATCGGGCGAGTTTGAGAGCGCAAGCCGCGCGCCGAGGGCATCGGCGATCTGTTTGACGATGGCAAGCCCGAGCCCGCTGCCGCCGGTGGTGCGGCTGCGCGAGGTCTCCAGCCGGAAGAACGGCTGGAACACCGCCTCGCGCGCCTCCGGCGGAATGCCCGGACCGTCATCATCGATGGCGACCACCGCGCCCTGATCGCGCAGCAGCCGCACCGTGCAATGCGGTGCAAACCGTAATGCGTTCTCGACCAGATTGACGAACAGCCGCCGCACGGCAACCGGTTCGGCCTTGATCGCCAGGGGATCATCGCCGAGCTCGGCGCGAATGGCGGCGCCGGTGTGCTGCTGGTCTTCGACGATGCTGGCGAGCAGGGCGCGCAGATCGACCGGCCGGTGCTGCGCCGTCGCAAAGCCGCCGCGGGCCACCGCAAGCCCATCGTCGAGCAGCCGCGTCATCTCGTCGAGATCGGCGGCGGCCTTGTCACGCTGCTCCTCGTCGGGCAGGCGCTCGATCCGCAGCCGCAGCCGGGTGATGTAAGTCTTGAGGTCATGCGAGACCGCGCCGAGCAGCAGCGTGCGACCGCGCACCAGCTCTGAAATGCGTTCCTGCATCTCGTTCACCGCGGTGATCAGTTTCCTGATCTCCGGCGCGCCGGCCGGCTTCACTTGCAACGTGGAGCCGTTGCCGGTGAACTGCTCGAGCGACCTGCTCAACGCGCGCAAGGGCCGGGCTTCGCGTGCGATCGCGATGACAGCGGCGATGCCGATGAATGCGCCGAGTAGCCCGATGCCGAATCCCGGCGGCCAGCCGAACAGCCGCCGCGCCACCGGCCCGACCGCCTCGAACGCAACGTAGTCGCCGCTGCGCAAGGAGACCGCGAAGCGGATCGAACGCTGCGTCGCGCGCCAGTAGTCGCCAAGGTGCCATTCGCTCCAGCGCGGCATCGTGTTGCGATAGCCGAGCGCGATCACCTCGCGCGGCTGCAATGCGCTGAGATAGAGCGACAGGAAACGTTCGACGATCGGCAGCCGCCGCATGCCGACCGCCGGCTGTGGCAGCTCATGCGTGATGGTGACATGCAGACGGTCGGAGCTGACCGCCTTCAGCACGGCGGCGCGCTCGGACGGCTCGGTCTTTTCGATCAGCTCGACGATGCCCGTCACCTGCTCGGGCAACGGGAACATTCGGACGATGAGGTCCTCGCGGGATTCGCTGACGAACAGCCAGGCGAGGCCCGCCGCCCACAAGGCGAGCAGCGCGAACAGCACGATCGCCATCAGGCGTCCTGCGAAGCCGAGCCGGCCGAGCATCTCTCAAGATTCCTTCACGGTGCCCGTGAAGATGTAGCCGGCGCTGCGCACCGTCTTGATCAGCTCGCCGTCGCGTTCGATCTTCTTGCGCAGCCTGCTCACCTGCACGTCGATGGTACGATCGAGTGGATCAGCCTGCCGGCCGCGCGTCCAGTCCATCAGCTGCTCGCGCGACAGCACGCGGTTCGGCCGGGTCAGGAAGCAGCTGAGCAGCTCGAACTCCGCGGACGTCAGCGCCACCTGATTGCCGTCGCCGTCGGTCACCTCGCGCTTGTCGAGGTCGGCGCTCAGCGTGCCGTTGACGACAAAGCGCCGGCTCTCGATCGGCGGCGGTTCGGCGCGGCGCAGGATGGCGCGGATGCGGGCGGCGAGCTCGCGCGGATTGAACGGCTTGGGCAGATAGTCGTCGGCGCCCATTTCGAGGCCGATGATGCGGTCGACGTCGTCGCCCTTGGCGGTCAGCATCAGGATCGGCACCCGCGACGACGCGCGCAGGCGCCGGCAGATCGACAACCCGTCCTCGCCCGGCAGCATGATGTCGAGCACGACCAGATCGGGCTCGCCGAAGGTGGCGCGAAAGCGATCCAGCGCCGCGCCGCCGTCGCCCACCTCGACCCGAAAATTCTCGCGCGACAGGTAATCGCGCAGCAGGCTGCGGATCTCGATGTCGTCCTCGATGATCAGGATGTGCGGCCGGTTGTTCATGGGCGGCACCATAGGAACAGAGGCGCCCGCCGGGCAAGCCGCCGCGGCGCCTCGATACAAATCGTTACGTTCGGCCGCTCCCTTTGCAATGCCACCGCAAACTCGCTCCGTGAGGCTGCTGTGGATGCCCACACAGGGGCCAAGCCGAACCGAGGGAGATGAGGACATGTCATCGATCAGGACGTATCTGGGTGCCGTGGTGCTGGCAGCGATCGCATTGCCGGCGTTTGCCGCCGAGCCGGGTGTCGATGACGCGAAGCGCCTCGCGACGTTCCGCGCCGGCGTCGCGGCCTGCATGTCGGACCGCGTCCGGCTCTGCCCGGATGTGACACCCGGCGAGGGCCGGATCGTGGCCTGCCTGGCCGCTCACACCGATCGGCTCAATCCGGTGTGCGCGGTGGCGATGGAACGGGGAAGCGAGGCCTTGATGGCGCTTGCGCGGGCGATGCGTCCGAATCCCATGGCCAAGACGTCCTCGGACCGCGACTCCGGAAAATAGCCGCCCGGCCTGAGGTCATGGTGTCCTGTTGCGGCCCCTCATTGCGTCTCCGCTCAACCTGTGCTGTGAGAGCCGGGATATCCGGGACAAGGGGAGAGCGCGATGCGCAGATTTTGGACCGTGCTAGCGACGCTGATGACGTTGAGCCTGACCAATTGCGGCTATAACGCGATCCAGGGCAATGACGAGCAGGTCAAGGCCGCCTGGTCCGAGGTGGTCAACCAGTATCAGCGGCGTGCCGACCTCGTGCCCAATCTGGTCAACTCGGTCAAGGGTTTCGCCCAGCAGGAGAAGGATGTCCTGCTTGGGGTCACCAATGCGCGGGCCAAGGTCGGCAGCATCCAGGCGACGCCGGAGGTGATCAACGATCCGGCCGCGTTCCAGAAGTTCCAGCAGGCGCAGGGCGAGCTGACCAGCGCGCTGTCGAGGCTCCTGGTCGTCACCGAGAACTATCCGCAGCTGAAGTCGGATGCGCTGTTCCGCGACCTGATGTCTCAGCTCGAGGGCACCGAGAACCGGATCACGGTGGCGCGCAACCGCTACATCAAGTCGGTGCAGGAATATAACGTCGCGATCCGCACCTTCCCGAACAATCTCACCGCGATGATGTTCGGCTACAAGGAGAAGCCGAACTTCACGGTCGATAACGAGCGTGAGATCTCGGTGGCGCCGAAGGTCGATTTCAACGTGCCCGCACCGGCACCTGCGAAATAGTTCGGAGCGGGGCGACCGTGCGCGCAATCCCGGCAGCGAGGACACTCGTCGCGGCGCTCCTTCTGTGCGTCGCATGTCTCGCGTCGGCCTTCGCCGACGTCCCGGTGCCGCAGCTCACCGCTCGCGTGGTCGATCAGACCGGCACCTTGTCGGCCTCCGACATCGCGGGCCTGAACAGCAAGCTGAAGGATCTGGAGACGCATAAGGGCAGCCAGGTCGCGGTGCTGATCGTGCCGACCACGCAGCCCGAGACCATCGAGCAGTTTTCGATCCGCGTCGCGGAAGCCTGGAAGATCGGGCGCAAGAAGATCGATGACGGCGCGCTGCTCGTGGTCGCCAAGAACGACCACCGGGTGCGGATCGAGGTCGGCTACGGCCTGGAAGGCAGCCTGACCGACGTCACATCCAGGCGCATCATCGACGAGGACATCACTCCGAAATTCAGGACCGGGGACTTTGCTGGCGGCATCGATGCCGGCGTCGACCGCATCATCGCCGTGGCCAACGGCGAAACACTGCCGGCGCCGGAGCCGCAGGCCTCGCATGGCGTCGATCTGGATTGGGACAATATCAGCTCGCTGGCGCCCTTTGTCCTGGTCGGCGCAATCGTCATTGCCGGCTTCCTGCGCGCGATCCTCGGCCGGTTCTTCGGCGCGATCGCGACCGGCGGCGTGGTTGGTGTGATCGCCTGGGCGATCGCGGGCTCGCTCGCCGCAGCTTTTCTGGTCGGCATCGTCGGCTTCGTCGTCGCGATGTTTGGGGACGCGCTCAGTTCGTTCGGGCCGCCGGGGCGCGGCTATGGCGGCGGCTGGTCAGGTGGCTCGTCGTCGGGCGGCTGGAGCAGCGGCGGCAGCCGATCGGACGATGGCGGCTTTTCCGGGCGTGGCGGCAGCTTCGGCGGTGGCGGCGCCTCGGGAAGCTGGTGAGGGGATGGGCTGGCGAACATGAGCATCACGCGCATTCTGCGGCATCTGCTCGAGCATCATTGGCGGGTGCGACGCGTGTTCCCGTCCGACATGCGCGACCGCATCGCGCAGGCGATCACCACGGCTGAGGCCACCCACTCCGGACAGGTGCGCTTCGTGGTCGAAGGCGCGCTGGACGGCAGGCCGCTGTTCCGCGACCAGCCGGCGCGCGAACGTGCCCTGGATCTGTTCGCGCATCTGCGGATCTGGGACACCGCCCAGAACAACGGCGTCCTGATCTATCTGCTGCTCGCCGACCGCGATGTCGAGATCGTCGCCGACCGCGGCATCGACGCTCGGGTCGGCAAGGAAGGTTGGGAGCGCATCTGCCGCGCGATGGAGCAGGATTTCCGCCATGGCCGGTTCGAGCATGGCGTCATCGCCGGCGTCGCGGCGGTATCGCGCGAACTGGCCAGGCATTTCCCGCCGCGTGCCGGCAGCCCGAACGAGCTGCCGGACGAGCCGGTGGTGATCTAGGTGCGGCTATCCGAGCCGGTGCTTCACATAGAGCGCAAGCGGCACCGCATAGAAGAAATGCGACATGAAGCCGCCGATGATCACCATGGGATCGAGATAGTCCGGATGGTTGCTCGACACGACCGCGATGGCGACGTGCATCACGATCCAGAGCACCACGGCGAAGAACAGCGCCACCAGCGTCGCCTCATAGCCGCGGCGACGGAAATACGGCCAGATCAGCGCGAACACGACACCCCAGGCCAGTGCGAACACGAAGTGGATGCCGGTGCCGACGACATAGGCAATGGCTCCCAGCGAATCCTGCACGCCCTTGCCGAACACAAGCCCGGTGGCATTGCGCGGAATGCCTGCGAGCGGCATCAGATGCTGTACCCCGACCCAGACGATGGCCTCGTAGATCCAGATGATGACGCCGCCGAGCAGGCCACCCATAAGGCCGGCGCGGATGGCGAGGCCGCGGTCTGAGCTCACGGCATCGGATCGTGCGAGGTCGTTCGCAGCATAAGTACTCATCGTTGTCCTCCCCATTTTATATTTATTTGATCAGCCTAGCTTGGAACCGGCTGGTTCGGAAGTGCACGCCTGCATCATCATGCGATGCACATCTACGAACTGTGCACCGCATGATGGCGCCAGCGCCGACATCAATCAGTTCGACCTGGAAGGCGGTCAGAAAATGGGACGGGAAGGCAACGTCAGCAACAATTGGAAACGCCAGTCGGGCGCCAATCGGTTAGCTGAAGTCCGTTGTGGCGCGGCGGCCCTCGTTGGTGCCACCACGGAATGGTTCACCACTGCCCGGGCTGCGCCGGTGCCCTGCCTCTCTCGAACAGATTGACCGGCGGCGAAACCGGCTCGGGGGCCGTCTCCAGCCGGTTATAGCTCCATCGCGGATAGTCCCGCGCAGGATGTTTGACGCGCATCGGTTTGGTAACTCGCGCGCGTTCGGACGCGGCTGTTACGTCGTGCGCGCTGGCCAGCGACGCCGCAGAGAATGAGATGACGACGGCGCCGATCGCCGCGGCAAGGAATGGTCGGGTCATGTTGATGCTCCAAGCGATACATGAACGAGCGGACCGCGACCACACTGCTGATGCATGGCGCGGTGATCGTTCCGGTTTCAAATGCATCTCGCCCCCCTGCATGATTAGGGGCGAAAAGCCGAAAGCACCTTTCGGCTGAAGCAAATATTGGGATGCTCAAAGGTTTCAGAGAGACCGTTGGCGCGCGCCGGCAGCCCGGCTCACATCGCTGTGAAGGGTGATAACAGGACAGCGGGCATGAGGACCTGCCGTCCAGCCGATGTCAGCGGTAGCGCTCCGCCATCGCGCGCGCGAGTTCAGCCATCATGTCGCGCAGGCCGGCAGGCTCCAGCACCTCGGCATCCGGGCCGAAGCGCAGCAATTCGGTCGCCGCGTGCCACGCCGTCATGCCGATCGGGATCGTCGCAATCCGCCAGCCATCGGCATCAGCCGTTTCCGAGATGCGCGTGCGCGCCCTGACATAAGGCTGGCTCACGACCTCCAGGAGCCTCACGCCACGCGGCGACAGCCGCACCTTGGCTTCGTTCGGATGCAGTTCGGCCTCGAGTCGTTCGGTGGCTGCGTGCCAATAGGCGGCGAGATCGAAATCCGAGGGCCGCGCGAAGGACTCGTCGCGTGCGCTGCAATCGAGGATGCGTGCGACGCGATAGGTGCGCACGGTGCCGTCGATCTGGCCGGCGAGATACCAGCTGCCGCTCTTGAGCACGAGCCCGAGCGGGGCGATGCGGCGGCGCTTTTCCGCCCGCCAGCTCTGGTAACGGATGTCGATCACCCGGTCGGCCAGCAGCGCGTCGGCGATCGTCCGCAGATGCTGCGGCTCCTCGGCCTCGCCGAACCAGGCCGGGGCATCGAGATGAAAGCGCGCCTGCATCCGCCTTGCGTTGGGGCGCAGGCTGGCCGGCAGCGCCGCCACGAGTTTGGCTTGCGCCGCATTCATCGCGCCGTCCAGACCGAGCGCGGCGGCCGGACCCGGGAGGCCTGCCATGAACAGCGCGTCGGCCTCGGTCGGCGACAAGCCGTTCAGGCGTACGCGATAGCCGTCGAGCAGGCGGAAGCCGCCTTCGGCACCGCGCTCGGCATAGACCGGAATGCCGGCCGCTGCGAGCGCATCGATGTCGCGATAGATGGTGCGCACTGAGACCTCGCAGGCCTCGGCCAGCTCGGGCGCGGTGGCCCGGCCCCGGGCCTGCAAGGTGGTGAGGATGGAGAGCAGCCGGCTCGCGCGCATGACCCGTTAAACCATACCTGACACAGGATGTCAGGTATGGGGTGGCACAAAGAAGTCCCGCTATAACGACAAGAGGAGACCGCCCATGACGTCAGCCGACCGCATCACCCTGTATTACGCGCCGCAGACCCGCGCCACCGGCACCCGCGTGCTGTTGGAGGAGCTGGGCGCGCCCTATGATCTGCATGTCCTCAACATGAAGGCGGGCGAGCAGCGCCAGCCGGCCTATCTCGTCGTCAATCCGCTCGGCAAGGTGCCGGCGGTCAGCCATCGCGGCCAGCTCGTGACCGAGCAGGTCGCGGTCTATATCTATCTCGCCGATCTGTTCCCGGAGGCAGGGCTGACGCCCGCGCTCGATGATCCCCTGCGCGGACCGTATCTGCGCTGGATCGCCTATTACGGCTCATCGTTCGAGCCGGCGCTGATCGACCGCTACATGCAGCACACGCCGGCGCCAGTGACGCAGTCGCCCTATGCCGATTATGACACGATGCTCGGCGCGCTGGAGGCGCAGCTCGCCAAGGGACCCTATCTGTTCGGCGAACGCATGACCGCGGCCGACGTCCTCTGGGGCACCGCCTTCAGCTGGACGTTGATGTTCGGCCTGGTGCCGAAGCGCGATGTGTTCGTCAGCTACGCCGAGCGGATGACCGCGCGTCCGGCGTTCCAGCGGGTGAAGACAGCGGATGAGGAGATGGCGGCGCAGCACGCGGCGGCGATCTGACGGTTAGTCAGTGCGTGATGGCAGCGGGATCGCCGACGAGAACAAATTGTCGGGATCATACCTGGCCTTCGCGCCCAGCAATCGCGCGCTGTTGTCGCCATAGCTCGCCGCAGCGCGCGCAGTCTCGGATCGCGCCAGCAGGTTGGGATAGCCACCCGCCAATGCAGTGGCAAAGCTCTCGCGCGTGCGCCGCGCCCAATGTGAATGCGCGCGTTCGTCGTCCAGATTGCCGCGGTCGTCAAAGGCCGCGACGATCTCCACCAGCACATGGTCGCGGCGCAGTGCGAATGGGGTGGCATCGGATGCGACGCGCGAGGCCGCGCCCTTGAATTCGTGCGTCACCAGCATGCATCCTGGAGAGGGCGCGACCGCCATGGCCCGAACGAACGCTTCGATGGCCGTACGATCGAACGCTGGAAGCGAGCAGGTTTCCATATAGGTGCGCCGTCCATTGACGATCTGCGCATCGAAGGCCGCCAGGAACATGCCGTTGGATTGTCGTACGATGCTGCCGGCAATGAGGGTGCCGAGCTTGAGAAACGGCGCGAGCCATCTCTGGCCGTCCGCAGGATCGCCGCACCAGGCAGGCACAACGACGACCATCGGCGCGCCGCTCGGATCGGCCGCCAACACGAACTGCACCGAAAGAGCGTCCGGGCTTGCTGCCGTGAGCGCAGTCGCGGCAGCTAGCACGGTCGCAGCCTCGCCAATCGGATAGATCAGCATGCCGGACCATAGGCCCGGGCATTCATGAAGTCGGTGCTGCATTCTGGTGACGACACCGAAATTGCCGCCACCGCCGCGCAGCGCCCAGAACAGCTCCGGATGGTTCTCCGCATCGGCGGTTACGATCCGTCCGTCGGCGAGCACGACCTCTGCGGCAAGCAGATTGTCGAGTGCCAGGCCGCAGCGCCCGATGAACGGGCCATAGCCGCCACCGAGCGTCAGGCCTGCCATGCCGACACAGCCGACGGAGCCCGCGACCACCGCGCCGTGCTGCGGATCGGTGATGGCGGCGACATCCGCGGCCAACGCGCCGCCTCCGATCTCCACACGCTGGTTGCCGGGCAGGATCCTGACCTGCCGCATGCCACCGAGATCGATCACGATGCCGTTGCAAAGTGCCCGGCCCGCCCAGTCGTGGCCGCCACAGCGAACCGAGAGTGGCAAATCGTGCTCACGCGCAATACGGATCGCGGCCTGAACATCGTTGGCAGTCTGACAGCGGATGACGGCGTGCGGGCGGCCATCGCTCGCGGGCTTGGCCCAGATCCGGATCGCGGCGTCATAGCCTGCGCTGCCGGGCCGGAAAATCCGGTCGGCCAGGTGAGAGCCATATTTCAGCGCCGCTTGTTCGGATAGTTCGCTCACAGGTGATCTCCAAGTCGCAATTCATGTCGCAAGTCATGCGCCGGTCTCGGCGCATGCTCATCTATCGAGCGTTGCGCGTGGCGATCGTGAAGATTCCTGCTGTTTTGCGGGAGACAATCAGAGTCCGATATCGGATGGCGCAACGCCGTGAACGCGCCGGATCCAACGCGACAGATGACTTTGATCGGAGAAGCCGGTTTCGGCGGCGATGTCGGCAAGCCGCGTCCGTCCTTCACGGATCCGTGCGACCGCCGCCTGGAGCCGAAGGTGCACGACATAGCGATGCGGGGTCATGCCCACGCTGCGCGCAAACGCACGCGTGAAGTGAAACGGGCTGCGACCGGCGAGACCGGCAAGCTCGGCCACCTCGATGGGCTCCGCCAGCCGTGCGGTGACATAGTCCCTGATCCGTTGCAGCGTGGGCGCGCCAATGATGCCGCGCGAGGGACGCGCGGGCGACGACATGTGAGTGTCGACGAGGCGGCTCATGAACTCGTCGTTGATCTCGCTCCAGAACAGCGGGCCATTGGGATAGTCGGCCCGCGTCTCCGCCACGAGCCGCTTGACGATTGCAAGTAGCTCCGCGTCATAGCCTGACAGGCGCTCGTTCAGTCGGCCTTGCGGCACATCAGCTTCCGCAGCGGCCAGGGTGAGCCGGCGAGGGTCGACGGTGAGCAGCAGCGTGTCCATGTCCGCTTCGGAGTCGACCGAGCAGTCGATCCCGGCTGGGCAGATCGCGAGCGCGCCGTAGCCCGGCTCGTGCACGAGCTTGCGTCCTCCCATCCGGCAATTCAGTCGCTGGCGCGGCGACAGCTGCAGGAAGATCAGATGCTGGTGCGCAGTCCCGTTGAAATAGGCGGCCTTCGCGAAGCGCGTTCGCAGCAGCGACACCCCGCTCTCTCCGCGCGGCGCTGCCGTCATCAGGATGGCTGGCGGCGCGCCGTCGTGCTGCGCCCACTTGATGTCGCCGAACTTCATATCGTGCTGAACATGATGCCTGGAATCAGCATGTGAGATGCCGATTCGTAACACGATTGGTAAAATGCTCGTGAGCAGCGGATGTTTGTAGTTGGCGTCGGAAGGTGGAGGCAAATGCCAACATAATGTCGTGACGTCGGCAAATTTCCGACACATGGCGGCGACGAAAAGGTGTATCTCCGACATGACGCATGGCGAGAGCGGCTCCGGTTCCTGGAGCCTCGAATCGCATTTTTTTCGAAGAGGCCCGCGTGGCGCATCGATCTCTCGTCGCGATCCTGTTCGCTGTCACTGTCCTTGCTTCTCCGGCCCTCGCACAAAGTGCTCCACCGCTTGCCGCGGCGCACGCCAATGAGGTGCTGACACCCGAGCAGGCGCGGCGCGCGCTCGACACGCTGCAGGACGACGCCAAGCGCACGCAGATGATCGAGACATTGCGTGCAATCGCCAATGTCGCGCCGCCGGCACAGGCGACTTCAGTGGCCGCAACTTCCACCGCCGGCCAGCCGCAACAGCCTGCGCCGGAGGAGAAACCGGCGATCCCGCTCAGCGCGGATAGTCTCGGCGCTCAGCTGCTGCTCGCCGTCTCGGAGCAGGTGACCGAGATTTCGCAGGATATCGCCGAGGTCGTGCGCACGCTGACCCATTTCAAGGCGTTCTACTGGTGGTTCATCCGCACCGCCAACGATCCCTTGGCCTACAACCAGCTCATCGACATCGCCTGGAAGCTCGCGCTGGTGCTCGGCTTCGGCTTGGCGGCCGAATGGGTTGGCGTGCGACTGATCAGGCGGCCTCTCGCCTATCTGGAGCAGCGCATCCCACAGGCTGCGCGTGCGCCGGCCCAGGCTGTGATGATCGCCGATCCGCCATCCTCCGTAGCCGACATTCTCGACGAGCCCGCGCCGCAGCGCCGCCGTGTGTCGCTGGTGCGGGTCTGGCAGTCCGTCGTCCGGCTGCCCTTCGTGCTCGGCCGGCTCATGCTCGAACTCTTGCCGGTGCTCGTCTTCGTTGCCGTTGCGACCTCGCTGCTGGGCACCGGGATCGGCGATCAGCCGACCGTGCGCCTCGTGATTCTGGCCGTCGTCAACGCCTATGCATTGTCGCGTGGCTTGATCTGCGCGGTGCGCGCGCTGTTTGGTCCGTTCGGCCTGATCCGCGTCCGCGGCGAAACCGCGGCCTATATCGAGATCTGGGCGCGCCGTATCGTCGCCGTGGCCGTCTCGGGCATCTGCTTTGCCAATGTGGCGCTGCTGCTCGGGCTGCACCGCGCCGGCTATTGGGGCCTGCTGCGGCTGGTGATGCTGGTCGTGCATCTCTTCGTCGCGATCATCATCCTGCAGTGCCGCCGCCAAGTCGCGGATCTGATCCGGGCGCCGTTCGGCCAGGTCGGGATTGCGGCGCGCGCGCGTAATCGCGCCGCAGCGCTGTGGCCTTACTTCGCGATTGCCTTCGACATGGCGCTGTGGGCGGTGTGGGCGCTCAACATCCGCAATGGCTATTCGCTGATGCTGCAATATTTCGTCGGCACGATCGCGGTGATCCTGGTCACCCGTCTGCTGACGTTGGTCGTGCTCAGCGTGATCGACCGCGGCTTCTCGATCCGGCCCGAAATCCTGCAGCGCTTCCCCGGACTGGAGACGCGTGCCAACCGCTATCTGCCGCTGCTGCGCCGGATCGTCGCCGCCATCATCGCGTTCGCAGGGCTCGTTGCCGTGCTCGAAGTCTGGGGCGTCGACGCCGTGGTCTGGTTCTATGGCGGCCAGATCGGCAGCCGGCTTCTCTCCGCGCTCGCCACCGTGGCCGTGGCAGCACTCGCGGCTGCCGCCATCTGGGAAATCAGCAATGCCCTGATGGAGCGTCAGATCGACGTGCTTTCGCACGAGGGGCACTACGTGCGGGCGGCGCGCCTGCGCACGTTCCAGCCGATGCTGCGGACGGCGCTGTTGTGCCTGATCGTCACCGTCGTCGGCCTGACTGCGCTGAGCGAGATCGGCGTCAACGTCGCGCCACTGCTTGCCGGCGCAGGGATCGTCGGCATCGCCATCGGCTTCGGCTCGCAGAAGCTGGTGCAGGACCTGATCACCGGATTGTTCCTGTTGCTCGAGAATGGCGTTCAGGTCGGCGATGTCGTCTCCGTCGCCGGGCTGTCGGGGACGGTGGAGAACGTCTCGATCCGCACCATCCGGCTGCGCGCCGCCGACGGGGCCGTCCACATCGTGCCGTTCAGCGCCGTGACCACGATCACCAATTCCAGCCGCGGCGCCGGGAATGCGGCGGTCAGCGTCAGCGTCGCCTACAAGGAGGATACCGATCGCGCCGGCGAGATCCTCAAGGACATCGTCGCCGAGATGCGCCGCGAGCCCGAATATCGCACGGCGATCCGCAGCGATCTCGAATTGTGGGGCGTCGACAAGGTCGATGGGTCGATGGCGACGCTGGTCGGCCAGATCCGCTGCACCGATTCCGGACGCTGGCCGGTGCAGCGCGAGTTCAACCGCCGCATGAAGCGCCGCTTCCAGGAGCGCGGCATCGAGATCGCTTCCAACGGCCAGATCATCGTGATGCCGATGCCGCAGGCGGTAGATGAGGTCAGTGCGGACGGCGCGCAGCGACGGGCGTTGGGGTAGGCGGCCGTGTCACACCACCGTTATTTCGGGGCAGCCCGTCAGGGCTGAACCATGCCGATTTGCGTAGTCAGGTATCCCCCAGGCACGCCCAAATAAACGGGCGGCGGCAGACTGGCTTCGCCGCGGCATCGCGACGAAACCAACGCCGCGCACATTCCGCTGAAAACTGCGAAGTGTCTTGTCGCTTCGCCCTCACCAACTTCGACGGCGTCGACGGCACGCTCAAGTAGCTGGCGGGAAATCCGAGAGCGACGATGAACCGACATAAACTCCAGAGCGACCCATCCATACGCGGATCTTTCAATCTGAGTTCTACCCGTTTCTCAGTCGGTCTCTCCTTGGGAGATAATCAAAATGGCGTCGCCCGGGAAAATCCAGGAGTACAGATCGCAAGTACCAGATACGATTGCGGCGAAGTTGTTCAATTTCGAAGTCGGCAAGTTCGCCATCAAGCCGGAACATTCCAATTGGCTGATGAGTGTCGTCGCTCCGAAACTGAGGGACGGAGGAAGCCTGACAATCATAGGACTTGCAAGTCGTACCGGCAGCGACGATTTCAACATGCAATTGTCGCAGAACAGGCTGCGGGCCGTCATTGATTTCCTTCGCAGGCAAGTGCCCAACAATTTCAAGATTGCGCTCGAGGTGGCGAAAGGCGAGCGCGCAGCTATGTATGCAGGTGAAAAGGATGGGGTGGAAAACGAAAGCTGGCGTGCTGTCATCATCTCGGTCTGGAACAAACCAAATCCGCCGCCGCCCCCGCCACCACCGCCGCCTCAGCCGAGACCTCAAATAGATCCGGTGGAGCACAAGTCCTACCAGCGTTGGCTTGGCTTCGGCGTCAAGTCTGGCGGACAGTTGTTGATCGGCGGCGTCGAGAGCACGACCGCGTACGTCGTGAACTTGGGAGATTTGGAGACCTTTGATCTCCAGATCATCAGCAGCCGGTGGGGACTGGGTCTTGGCGGCAGCGGAGGGGCCGTTGCTGTTCTCGGCTTTGGTTTCACGGTTCCATATGAGTTGCACCGTCAACCCTTGAACGACTGGGGCGTCAACGTCGCTTTTACCGAAAAGCTGGTCTCGAAATCGGCGCTGCAAGCAATCCATCAAAGCAAGTACTTCATCGATGGCTTCAAGAACGGTCGATACGTGGCGCCCGCGCTAAATGCTCGAAAGACCTTCACGGCGATTGGCTTACTTCAGAACGTGAGAAATGCACTCCACACGCTGTACGGAGGCCTCGAGGCAGCCAAGGGCTCGGGCGTCATTGTGCTTGATTTGCCGGTTCTGGGTGTGGGACTTGAATTGTCCGCTTTCTTGACGCGAGGAACCATGTACGTCTCGAATCCATCCCAATGGATTGAACCGAGCTAAAGGCTCGGACGAGCCTCGCCAAACCCTCGCCGTCGTAGCATGCGATGCTGTTCGATGTCGCGGTTGGGTAACAAGCGGCCTTGTCACTCATCACCACGCCCCGTCGGCTCTACCTTTGCGACCGGACATTCGCAGTGTCAAAACGATCTTCGGCTATGGGCCACAAGCGGACTTACTTGTTCTCCCGTTGGACCCAACCGGTTGCAATTGCGTCCGCCCAACTGCGCATTCCTCTGCTGCGCGCGAGTTCAGCCATAGGTGCGTTATCGTAGGGCACGTGCCGCATGGTCACCAGCCAGCCCTCTCCGGCCCGCTCTAAGATCGCATATCGCGCGTGAGGCGCGCCGACCTCAACCACGTAAGGAACCGGCGTCCTCCCGTCGTAACCGGGCAGTCCAACGCTGCCGGGATTAACGACTAGTCGTCCATCTCTCAGGCGGACAACTCTCGGAATGTGAGTGTGCCCACACAAGATGAGCTGGGCGTTGATCCCCTCAGCTTCGGGCTCAATGGCCTCGATCGGACTGGCGCGCACATCACCGTTCTCGGTTACGTAGTCGAGCCAAAAAGCAGCGTCGTTCCTTGGCGCCGCATGGCATAAGAACACTTGGTCTCTGTATATCAGCGTGGGTGGCATACTCGCCAGCCAATCGAAGTGCTTGCGCTCAAGCTGTCGGAAATCGCCGCGAGTCGAAGTGCCCTCCTGCCTAAGCTCGATGAGGATTCGATCCTGATCGCCGCGCACCGACGGAAAATCTCGTTCAATCAGCAAGTCCGCAGTTCTGGCCGCCTCCAACGGACCGCTGACGTGGTCACCGAGGTTTACAACCTCGTTGATGCCGAGCCCGGCAATGTCCGCAAGTACGGCTTCAAGCGCCGGACGATTTCCGTGCACATCTGCGATTGCAGCAAATTTCATTTGGCCCTCCAATTCGAGATGGCCGACGATTCACGCATTGCGGGAGGATGCAGGACTAGCCGTTCTCTTTAGCTGCATTTGTAGAAGCGCCCGCAAGCTGAGTATCAAATCGGCGCTGGCAGGAGAATTACACAATCAATGCGGCGCAATCAAGCGATGGCGATGAAGTCCGATTTGGGTCAAAAGCGGTCTTTAAGTCCTCCGGCAGTTCACGTCCGGTCGCCCGCCGAGAGCGGACATCCTCGACCCAGGCTGGAAGGTCCGAGGTGGGCCACAAGCTGACATTTGCGGGTGTGCGTAATCAGCCGATCGGCAGCCAAAGCCGCATCCAATCTCTAGAAGGTCAGACCACAGCTCACCTTCAAATTTCCCTCGGAGATTTCGATGTAAACGCTCTCCGCCGAGGCTTCCCTGGCCCATGTCAGCGAGATACTTCCAGACGAATGACGTTTTTCGAATGTGGGCAGACCGAGCCGGTCGATAAGAGTATTCCTCGTATCTTGAATGGCATTCGGGCCTGCTGGCTGCATTGGTTTGACCTGCTCCTCTACGTCGAGGCCATCCATGTGAGTGCAGATGCCGCTTGCGAATAGCCCCGGGGGCGAAGCCAAGGCTGATGTCGACAGCAGGCCCAGAACAAGCGCCAAACCCAGATAAGGAGTGATGATCACCGGCCACCGTCAACTTGATGCATGAGAACGGAACGACGTCACAAGCCAAGTTACCAAACACAATCGCTAATGTCAGCTCCGGGCCACATGCGGACGCGAACTTGACCTTGTGAGGGTACCAAACAGTTCGCTGTTGGGCAGCCTACTATTGAGCTTTGCCGTCGGTCGGAAGTCGGCACGATCGCTGCAATTCGGGGTTGACGATCTCTGTCGGAGAGCACTCCCTGAGAATGCCTCCGCAACTGGGCCCATCACTGCGATATCCGTCAAAGAAAATCACACACGCGTGGCCGATGTGGCCCCGGGGCGCCGCCACGCCAGGAAGAACAAGGAACCTCTTCGAATGAAGTCCCGGCGGCAGCATCATATCCCGCGTGATGACGTAGTCGACCGAGAAGTTGGTATGTTCGACAAGTTCACCGCGTGATGGGTACTGCCGACGAAATCCTTCGATCAATTGCTTGATTTCGGAGCGTTTGGGCGGTCTGATCGCTCCATCGTTCAGAAGCTGGATCAGCCCAGCTTCCTTCGGATAGGTCTCCGGCTCGAGCACAGGCACTGGCGAAACCAGGGACTTTGCGTCAATCGTACGGAAGCCTCCCCGGTGGTACATATGAAGCTCAAATTCGGCGTCCGACTTCCTGGGCGCTTCTCGTTCTGGCACCACGAATTGACCTGTTGGCAATTCCACCGAATGAGGCCAGCCTTCGAACGCGAGACGGTCCGCAGAGCGGCCGAAGTAGCGGTCGACGTTGTTCCTATCCTCGCGCGGTGTGATCGACGGAGTTCCGATGACCCAAGGGCACCGCGCCAGATCAGGAAATTCAACCTTCTCTTTGGGCAATCCTCGGGCCGCAACGCCGCGGCTTTCATTGCGGGCGACGATGAACACGCGATCGATCTGCTCCACGGCTCCCTCGAAATCCCATATCACGGCGTTTTGCGACTCGAGATAGATGGTCAAGGGGGCCGTCCCGGCTGCGACGTCAACACGGATGACCGTACTCGCTTGATCGGGATCACCAAGCTGCAAATTCGTCAGCGTATCTCCTTCCATGACGCCCAGGGCTATGAGCCGTTTGGTCGATTCAACCGAAGCGAATCTGCAATCGGAGATGTCTCTTGCGGGCGGAAAATGCGGCGCCACCCGAGCGAACGCCGCGCCGCAAACCAAGGCAATCAGTAGACCAGCCGCTGTCCTTTTCATCACTTTCCGTCCATCAAGTAATAGTGGAGCGTGACCGTAACACTTTAACAGGTTTGTATCGCGCATTGCTATCGACCGACCGTTCACGGACGTCCGCATCGGGTTAGAGGACTAAACCGCTCGCGCGGTAGGGCGCCGCGGTTGGCGACACGGCGAAGCAATAGGCGAGAGCTCATCATGACGAGCGGTGCAATTAGCCCGTCGGCGATGATCGGATGTCGAGGACCTGCTGATCTAAGTTCGTGGGGCAGCCCTATTGCGCGGGAGCCAACTTCGAAGTCGGCATTCTCGACCGTCATCGTGTGCATCATCTCGCTCGCTGGACCTCTCCAGGAATCTCGACGCAAGCAGGGTTACAAATGCAGTGATGCTCTTGACGGGCAACTCGAAACAGTTTCGGCTCAGTAGCCCCGGGGCTTTCCAGATCGATAGAGATCAGTTTGCCTCATGAGATTCGAACATCGAGGAACTCGCGTTTAGAGGTGTGGTATTTTTACCACGGCCAAGTTCTTGAAAGTACGGGTGCCGCCGAACATTAAATCCCCAAAGACGATCCTATAGATCGTCTGAAGGTTGTTTGAGGCGACTTAGCTCGACCATGCGGCATCGTCCTACGTCCCCCAGCGCGGTTTCCTCCTTTGGAGGCTTTCGGACGCCGGCCGCCCGAATATGCCGCGCGATCTCGGTAGCGGCCGGCATCCGAAACCCTTCACAGAAGCGGGCGTGTTTCCATGCGGTACGGCAGCCCGGCGAGGGCTTTGCGCGGAGGCCCTCATCCCAGGTCAGTCTCGCGGTAACCAGCGACCGAGATGGAGCGCCTCGATGGACCGTTTCAGAGAAGTTAAACAGGGCGGTGATCCAGCCAGCGCGACGCTTCGTTTCGTACGTTGACCCGGTGTTCCGAGCGGTCGCGTCGAGTGATCGGAGATGGTGTTAAGAGAGACGGTGGGAGCGATGGCTTCAAACCAAAATGAAGACACTTGTGCAGCTATTCAGTATCTCACTTGGGCACTCGAGCACATCGAAAAGATCGGAAATCAGAGTGCCGCCCGCCAAGTTCAGCTCGCAAGAGACGTGCTTGGTGCCGCACGGAGTTGGAGATCCATTCAGCGGCGCCAAAGTGATCCTGTTCCGGGCGGGTAACTCCATGTCCGCAAAAAAAGCGGCCGATCGGTCCCCCGACTGCTTACTTCCGGTCAAGGGCCGACATCGCTGGCGGAGACCGGCATGTCCGGGATGGGTCAAAAGCCGCCGTGTCGACTATAACCACGGCACTTCAGCTCCACCCTTCAGACCAGACCTTCCCGGGCTCGAAGAGATAGCCATGGGCCAACGGCGGAAGTCCTCATTCTTCAGCTCGGTTCGGGCCATCGCCCGAAGGCTTTGATCATGTTCAAGATAAAGAACGAAGCGTTTCATTTGGATATCGCTACCTACCCCCCACATTGCTCTTTAATGCGCTCATAAGCATCGATGTACTTGGAATAGAACTTCTTTTCTCTCGCACCGAGTGCGTAGGAGTGGCAGGCACCGTCAGGAAACGGAATCTTGCTCAAGTCAAAGTCCGGTTTTGAAAACCGCGAATGACAAAACGCCTGCTTCTGTGAACTGAAATGAAGGGAGTAGGTGCACCGATTTTCAGGAGGAGCGGCGGCCGGACCGCGGCAAGCTTCCCAAAGCTGATAAGTCCCGTCGAACTTTGTGAGGTCCAGTTGCGCTACGTCGAGCCCATCCCTTTCCTCGCTCGTGGAGACAAAGACGCATCGCTTATCTGGAATCTGACGTATCTCAAGACGCGTGCGTCGGTCGCCAAACTCCTCGAGCGTCGCTGAATCATCCGCTGTGCTCGTCAACTTGTATGAATATTCACCGGAAGGTCCATGAATGAGCAGCGCGACATCCGCCAAGATCACGGCAACAGGCCTCGGTTGTTCGGGCTGAGCAGGGCTCATCGATGCGACACAAATTGTTGCAGCGAGTGCAAGAACGATCCGGTTTAGAGAGCTGCTGCAAACAAGGTTTTGCTTCATGCGATTGTACCTACGTGCCGGCAGCAGACATCGCCGTTTCGCGCGGCATCCGTCGATTACTTGCCGCCTAAGTGTGATTAGGTTGTGAAAGGAATTGCAGCAACCTCTAACCTACAGAATGCTCAATTTTGAATGAAGCGGGTGCGACTTCCGATTTGGGTCTAAGACGGCCCTTCGGTTCTCCGCTATTTGGGCGGCCGTTCGAAAATGCTTGCGCTCGGTCAAGGACGTCTTTCCACGGAGACCGGCTTTATGGGAGCGGCCCCATGGTCCGGGTCAAGAGCTGATCGAACGGATCAAGCGTCAATTGAAGCGTCTGGCCAAAGATCGATGATGGCTGCTGGGCAAACGGCCCTTCGGCGCGCCGATTGCGAAGCTTCGGTCGATCCCTTGAGCGGACATGCTCGGAAAGAATCGGAAGGTGCGAGCCTGCTGATCCTGAGAGTGCCCGTCGGGCAGTTCGTGCAGGCACGCCATGCAGATATTGCCCGTCGTGCCACTGTGTCGCACCTGCGCGCGCTTGTCGTGTCGGGCAAATCAGGACGATCTTCTCCCCCGTCCCGCGCTCTTCAGGAGGGGCGTACGCGTCGTCACGATACGTGGGGTGCGGGATGCGATGGCCGCGACAACGTCAGGCGCTTTGCGCAAGACGACTGGCGATGTGGCGGACGGTGAAGTCGTGTGGTCCTGATATCCCGACGCTGATATCAAATTCGCGGCGTGCTCTTCGACATCGCTTTGCGATGCAAGGGCATGGTGCGGATGACGGTGGCCAGAAAGCCCGGTGCACCGAGGAGATCACGTATAAGTCGTAAGCCCATCGCGCAGGGAAGGCCGGGTCGTCCGGCTGGAACCTGTGGTACCTGCCGCCTGCATTTTTTTCGCAGGCGGGCCACAGGCCTCGGTCGAGGCCTGGCCTTCCCTGCGCCCTCCCTCTCGCGAGGGCGAGCCTTTGGCAAAGCTCGGACGCTTCATGCGCCGCGAGATTGCGAACGTGCGCAGGCCCTGGAATGACGGCCGCTGTGACCCCACGCAGGACTTAACCATGGGCGGCACGAACCGCCAGGTGTTTCCAAATGAGACAATTCTGCCACACATGGACCTTTTTCTCGGCCCAAATCTGCCCCGGAGAAATTCCTAAAACTTCGGTAAGACCGCGGAAAGTAAGACTTTGGCAAGAAATGGAAAGTTACCAAAGGCTCAACGTCATCTGGAGAATTCGAACGTGAGCGAACAGGCCGAACAGACCAGTGCCGGCGCCGTCGTTGCGGAGCCGGTTGCGACCCCGACGTCTCCCGCCGAGCCGAAAATCATGGACGCGGCGGAGCCGGCGGCCGTGGTGCTCCAGTCCCCGATGATCGCGCCCGATCACGAGGCGCCGACCGCCGATACGCCCCAGATCGAGGTCAAAGCTGACAGCAGTGCGGCAGCTGCCGCGACCGCCAAGATGGAGGTGGCCGAAGCGGATATGCCCAAGGCCGAAGCTTCCAAGCCTGAGCACGCCAAACCTGAGCACGCCAAACCTGAACAGTCCAAGATTGCCGACAAGCCTGCCGACGTGGCGGCCTCCGGCGCGGCGAAGCCGACTCTGACCATTTTGGAGCTGACCAAGCCCGCGCAGGCCAAAGTCGAACCGATCAAGGCCGAGACGCTGAACGTGGAGCCGAAGCTCTCCGCACTGGGCGCGTCGGCGCCAAAGCTCGGAGCAACGAGCGCCACGCCGCCCAAATTGGACGTGCCACCCAAGCGGTTGATCATGTCGCATGGACCCGAGGGCGCGTTGGGGGACGCTGCCGGGGCGGGCGCTGAACGTGCCGCAGCTGCTGCCGCCGCGAAAGCAAAGCTGAGACTCGATCCCTTCAAGTTCGACGGATCGGCAAAGGCGGCTGCCCCTGATCCCGCGCCTGCTGCCGCGAAGCCGAACACGCAGGTCCCGCCAGCTTCGGTGGTTGCGGGCCGGCGCGGTACGACGGCGATGGCGGCGATGTTCCTGCTCGCCATGCTGGCCGGGGGTATCGGTGGTGCAGCCGTGACCATGGCCTTGGGCCGCGGCTCAACCGAACAACCCGCCGCGACGGCCGCGGCCGACGATCCGGCGCTCGCGGCTTCCGTGGCGCGGATCGATTCCGATCTCGCCACCGTGAAGGCGGGCCTCGAGCAGACCAACCAGACCAGCCTGGTCGAGCTCAACAAGGCCGCCGAGCGCCTCGACAAGCTCGAAAAGGTGCAGGGCGAGCTGGCGGCCAAGCTGGCGAAGCCAAGCGAATTGCAGAAGCTGAGCGACGCCGTCGACCGGCTGCGCGCCGCGCAGGCCTCCGCGGCCGCGCCGGCAACGGCGAGGGAGACGGCAAGAGACCCAGCACGAGACACCAGGGACACGACGGCCTCGGTTGCGCCTGCACAGCTTGCCTCGGCGGCTCCCACCGCGCCGGCGCAGGCGGCGGCGCCCAAGCTTGATGCGAGCCGGCCGCGGATCGTCGAGGGCTGGGTGCTGCGCAATGTCGGTCGCGGTGCTGCGCTGATCGAAGGCCGCGACGGGCTGTACGAGGTCTATGCCGGCGACCCCGTGCCCGGGCTCGGCAAGGTCGATGCGATCAGGCGCCAGGACGGCCGCTGGGTCGTGGTGACGACGAGGGGTCTCGTGGTCTCGCGCTGACTTCCCGTCTGCTGAAACTGCGACGAGGCGCTCACCATCAGGTGAAGCGCCTCGTTGCATACTTGCCCGCAACTTTCCGCTTTTCGGCTATTTTCGAAGGCTACCAAGCGCCTGCGCGATGCGGCAGGAAATAAAACCTGCCTCGCGCTGTTCTTGTCCTGTGAAGGAGGCGCGTCTTGCGATTGTCGGTTCTAGGTCTTGCGATGCTGGCTTTTGCGCCATTGGCGCATGCGGGAGACAGCGCGCCGTTGGAACGCGGGGCCGCCGTCACCGAGCCCTATGCGCTGCGCGAGATCGATCGCACCACGTTCGGTCTCAATCGCGTGATCGTGGGGGAACGGATCAGTGAGACACCGGTGAGCGCAGCCGAGCTGTTCGCGCTGCCCCCGATGGTGCCATTGCGCAAGGCGCTCGACGCCGAATTCGATCGCTATATCGAGCAGCACAAGACGACGTTACCCGACGAGAGCATCGGGGTCGGCTCGTCCTTTGCGTTTCAGCTGTTCGACCGCGCCGTGCTGGATTCGAAGGACACGCGCTTCGTGCTGGCGGGTGCGGTCAACCGCATGGATCGCGCCTTCGTCGATCCCGCGCATTGCGGCGAGGTCCGGCTGCTCTATCGCCTGATCCGCACCAACCAGCCTGAGACCGGCGAAGACGCCGTCTCGCCGCGGCTGCCGATGACGCTCAATCTTGTGTTCAAGGCACGCGGCGACGAGGCCGCCAGGAGCGGCACGCCGTCCTGCGCCGAGATTGCCAAGCGCTGGCTCGATACGGCGGATATCGCGCTCACGGGCAGCGAGCTGGCCGCGAAACTGACCGCCGCAGATGGGCCGCTCGCTTTGATCAGGCCTGAGAATATCCTGCGCATCGAGACCAATCTGCAGATCGCACATGCGCCCAAATCGGCGGTGCGCGACTTCCGCACCGACTATATGATGAAGGTGTTCGACTATCACGCCGAGACCGGCACGTTCGAAGAAGCGGTCATGGAAGACCAGATCGATCGCGATCGGCTGTTGGCGGATGCGGATCTGGCGCGAGCGTTCAAGACATGGTTGCTGCAGCCGGATCATCTTGCCGAGCTCGATCGCGGCACCGTGCTGATCCCCGATCAGTTCCTGGCCAAGGTCGCGGTGGCGCCGACCCCGGTGGGCTTTGTCAATTCCGCACTGCAGCCGGCGTTCGGCCTGGTCCAGGGCGAGGACACCGCGCACGCGCCGGTGTTCAACGACACCGACGTGGTCGGCGCGCTGGAGCAGGCGGCGGCAAAAGGGGTTCAATTGCAGAACATCCGTTCCGTCGCCGGCTTCGAGCGGCGCTTGAACGACATCAGCTGCGGCGGCTGCCACCAGACCCGCGGCATCGGCGGCTTCCACTTTCCGGGCGTGGACTGGATGGCGGCAAAGCCTTCGAATACGACGACGGTGCCCGGCTCGCCGCACTTCTTCGGCGATCAGGTACGTCGCCGCGACATCCTGACGGCGTTCAGCGAGGGACGCGAGCCTGACTTCTCGCGCGGCTTCTCCAGCCGGCCGCAGGAACGCGGAAGCCAGGAGCTTGCCGGCACCGTCTACAATGACGGCTGGGGTGGCCATTGCTACGTCAAGCGGCCGGACGAGGCCGAGAACGACAAGAGCTTTTCGCCCTGGACCTGCGCGTCGGGCCTGTCCTGCCAGGCCAGCGCCAACACACGAATGGGCATGTGCTTCATCTCGACCCGATAGGCGCCGACGCGCGAACGCCCGACATGTTTGCGCGTTAAGCTCCCGGATGGCCAAAGTGACGGGAGCGGGCGATGAGCACGCAGGACCAGATCAACAAGGAGCGCGATCGGAAGATCGCGCAGAATGAAGAGCAGCGGCAGATCGCCGGTACCATCCGCGTCAGCGGCTGGACCATATTTTTTGCGATCGTCGCAGGCGTGATCGTGTTCTTCGTCGGCTGGGCCTGGCTGCACCGCTAGAGCATGATCCGGAAAAGTGCGAAGCGGTTTTCCGAAGAGATCATGCTCCATCAAAAACCTAGAGCGCGATGGCGATTCGACCCGATCCCATCGCACTCTAAGTCACGCGACCGCGCCGCGCGCGAGCAAGGCCTGGATTGCGGCCTCGTCGAAGCCTACCTCCCGCAGGATCTGGTCGCTGTGCTCGCCGACACCCGGGGGCTTGCGCGGTCGGACCTTGCGGGCGCCCTCGATCCAGATCGGGCTGTTGATGGTCAGCATCGTGTCGTTCTCGAACGGCACCAACACCTCGTTCTCGATCATCTGCTTGTCGGTCGGAATATCGTCGAGGATGCCGACCACGCCGAACACGAGGCCATTGCCGTCAAGGATCTTGCGCCATTCCGCCAGCGGCCTGGTGGCGAACACCCGGTCGAACTCTGCGATCAGTTCGACGGAATGTGCGTGACGGTCGGCCTTGGTGACAAAGCGCGGGTCATCGATCAAGTCTTCCCGGCCAAGACAGCGGGCCAGGATCGGGAACTGTTTCTCCTCGTTGAGCAGCGAGAGCATGACCCAGCGGCCGTCCTGGCATTTGTAGTGGTTGGCCACGGCGTTCAGCGCCCGCTCGCGTGGGCGCCGCTCGACGAACTGGGCGCCGCAGAGTTTTGCCTGCGCCAGCACCGAGGCGGCCCAGACCCCGTTCGCCATCAGATTGGAGGCGACGTGGCAGCCCTTGCCGGTGCGCTCGCGCTGATAGAGCGCGGTGACGATCGCACCGTAAAACGCCATCGCGCAGGGATGGTCGCCCATGCCCGCCACCGAGCGGGCCGGGGTGGTGGTCTCATCGGCGCGGACGAGATCCATCAGGCCGGAGCGGGCCCAATAGGCGTTACTGTCGAAGCCCGGCTTGTCGGCCTCCTCGCCCTTCTCGCCGTAGCCGGTGAAGGAGGCATAGATGAGCCGTGGATTGAGAGGGCCAAGCGTCTCGTAGGTGAGGCCGAGCTTGTTGCGCACCGATGGCGGGAAGTTGGTGATGAACACATCGGCGTCGGCCACCAGCCGCTGCAGGATCGCCTGCGCCTCGGGCTTGGTCAGGTCGAGCGCGAGGCTGCGCTTGTTACGCGCCTCCAGATGCCAGGCGTAGTTGTGCTCGCTGCGGGGATAGCCGGGCAGGTTCGGCAGGTTGCGATAGGGATCGCCGGCGCCCGGCGGCTCAATCTTGATGACGTCGGCGCCGAAATCCGACAACACGGTTGCCGCTGCGGGCGCAGCGATGAAGCTTGCGCAATCCAGCACCTTCAGGCCGTGGAAAATGCCCTTATCGCCCTTGCGGCTATCGTCCATGCGACGTCGCTCCCGTGCTCGCTTATTGTTTCCGCGCGCTGGAATTTTTCCTGCACGCGCCGGAGGTTAGGCGAGCATTTGACCTATCTTGGGGAGCGAGGCAATGGAATTGACCGGGAGCGGGCTTCTCGCTCCGGTCAGCTGCGTTGGTCTTGCTGGCTTTGACGCTTGCGGGCTTCGGACCAGTCCTGAATGCCCCGCGCGCCGTCCGTTAGACTTTCAGGTTCTCGGCCGAGCTTCTGCCCCGGTTGGCAATCTCCTCATACTCGATCGTCTG
Organism: Bradyrhizobium sp. HKCCYLS1011; assembly: GCF_051167795.1. Classification (NCBI taxonomy): domain Bacteria; kingdom Pseudomonadati; phylum Pseudomonadota; class Alphaproteobacteria; order Hyphomicrobiales; family Nitrobacteraceae; genus Bradyrhizobium; species Bradyrhizobium sp. HKCCYLS1011. The sequence goes on from NZ_JBNPTT010000008.1 coordinate 311,195, forward strand.
CCCCTCGTTCAGAGTGGTGAGACCGGCTTTCTGCACTGCAGAGATGTGAACGAAAATGTCTTTGCCCCCAGCTGCGGGCTGAATGAATCCGTAACCCTTGGTCGGGTTGAACCACTTGACCGTACCTTTAGCCATACGTTGCCTCCGCGGGAAAATACCAAGTCGGGCAAAGCAGTCCCCGCGAACCGCCATGCCCGGACAATGAAGATACGCCGGTTGCGACAGGCGTGGTAGCGCAAACAACGGGCGGATTCGGCCTGAAATGAGCCATATCGTGGCGCCTTTGCGGCTTTTTGGCCGCTAGCTCGCCGATCGTCCCGCCAGCTCCACACCGGCCTTGAGGTAAGACGATGCAGCATGCCTTCAGGTTCAACCGGCACTGCCCGGTCAGGCCGCGACGACGTGCTCCGCATGCTCCAAGGCAGTCAGGAGCTTGGCCTCCGCGACCGTCCGCACGCGCATCGGCTCGGTGCGGCCGCGGATCTCGACGTCCTGCTCCGGCACATCGTACGCCGTGAGGCCCGTCATCGCGCAGACGTCCTCGGAAATGATCGCCTCGCAGCCGAGGCTTTTCGTCATGTCCTGCAGCCTTGCCGCGACGTTGACCGCGTCACCGAGCGCAGTGAACACCATGTGGTCGCGGTAGCCGATCTCACCGACGATCACTTCGCCACCATGGATGCCGATGCCGAAGCGGATCGGTTCGCGCAGGTCGTGACTGAGGGAGGTGTTGAGCTCCTCGATATTGACCGCAATGCGTCCGGCTGCCTGGACCGCCTGGCGGCAGGCGGTCTGCTGATCGACGCTAAGCCCGAACAGCGCCAGCATGCCGTCGCCCACGAACTGGTTGGGCTGGCCGCCGCTTGAGGTGACGGCCTGCGACACGGCTCCCAGAAAACGATTGACGATGAACACCGTGTCGAACGGCAGCCGGCTCTCGGCAAGCTTGGTCGAACCGCGCATGTCGACGAACAGGCTGACGAGATAGCGTTCCTGCCCGATGCCTGCGGCCTGCGTGGCCGGCGCACCTGAGACCGGGCTCGGCAAAAACAATTGGAAAAACGAGACGTCGCTCACCGGGCGGAGCTGACAGGCGAGCCGGATCGAAGGATCCGTCGCGCCGACCTGGGCGAGCACGAACGCCTCGCGCGGCGACGGCGCCGGCAGATCGCTGCAATCACCGATCACGCGGATCCGGCAGGTCGAGCAGCGTGCGCGACCGCCGCAGACGCTGGCGTGCGGTACGTTGTAGCGCAGGCTCGCCTCGAGCACGCTAAGCCCCTTCGGCACACGCAAGCTGCGGCCGTTGTTATAGGACAGTGTGATGATCCCGCCGCGCCGCTCGTGCAGCGCGCGAACACCGCGCGCCAGCAGCACCGCGCCAAGCAGCCCGAGATAGAAAACGGCGAAGCCGTCGACGATATTGTCTAGCGCCGTCTGCTGCACCGGTGTTCCCAGGTGTCTTTCGGACAGATATTCGGCACGCCAATGCGGGTCGGCGGCCGCTGCCATCGCGTCGCGCCCGCCGCGATAGAAGCCGAGCAGCGCCAAAGTCGGGATCAGCACCGCGGAGGCCAACAGCCAGGGCGCAGCGCGCTTGTAGAACGGCTTCATGCGCAGCCACATATGGAGGCCGATGCAGCCGTGGGTCCAGGAGACCAGGAGCGTTGCAGACATCAGCCAGATCCGCCAGGCAGCGCCGGCCCAGTACGCATACAGCACCTGCGGATAGAGCTTCTCGAGACCGTAGAGCGTCTGGCTGATCCGGACGCCTGCGATGTGCGAGAAGATCAATGCGGGGATGCTCAGCCCGAGAACGAGTTGGAGCGGTTCCACGGTCTTCCAGCTGAACTCTCGGCGCTGGTAGAACGCGAAAATGCCGAGCCCGGCATGCACGATCGCGGCCGTATAAAGCGCAATGGCGACCGGCAGGAACTGCCAGAACAGGGTGTGATAGTACACGCCCTCGGCCAGCGCCTGCAGCGAGATGTTACCGAGCGCATGGTTGAGGAAATGGCTGATCAGATAGCTGAACAGTACCAGTCCGCAAGCGAGCCGGACCTGGCGCACGCCGATTCCACGAAAGAGCTGTCTGCGCGTGGGGTGAGCCGGGGTCTTCATGCGGTCCATGGCAGGGTGAACCACAATTCTAGATGTTTATTCCCGCCGCGAATAGGGCGTCCGAGACGTGATCATGCGACGCAAACGAGCCTGCGCGATCGTCGCCGATGCGGGACTCGCGCCCCAGGCCGCCAGCGTTGACTTGGCGGGAGGAGTCGGGGAAAAGCGCGCCGTGACCATGTCCTCCCCCAAATCCGCAAACCTGATGTCCGGCAGCCCGGCGCGCCGGCCAATGCTGATCGCGGCTGTCGTGATTGCAGTCATGACCGTGATCCGTATCGTCTACGCCGGTGCGCTCGACCTGCGCACCGACGAGGCCTACTACTGGACCTGGTCGAAGGAGCTGCCGCAGCTCTGCTTCCTCGATCACCCGCCGGTCATCGCCTGGTTCATCCGGCTGGGGACGGCAATCTTCGGCGACACCAATTTCGGCGTCCGCTTCGCTGGTATCCTGGCAATGGCCGCGAGCCAATTGCTGCTCGCCGACATCGTCCGCCGCGTCACGCACAATGCGCGCGCGGTCGTGCTTGCGGTGCTGCTGCCGGAAGCTGCGCTCTATTACGGCCTGTTGATGGCCAAGGTCGCGCCCGACATCGCCGCGATCCCGTTTGCGCTCGCGATGATCTGGGCGTTGGTGCGGCTGGTCGAAACCAAGGATGGCCGATGGTGGCTTGCCGCGGGCCTGTTCGGCGGTCTTGCGCTGCTGTCGAAATTCACCGTCGTGCTGCTGCTGCCGGCTGTCGCGGCCTTTCTCCTGGTCCCGGATTGGCGCGGCCGCTGGCTCGCGAGTCCGTATCCATGGATCGCAGCGCTGATTGCACTTGCCGTGTTCTCGCCGGTCCTGATCTGGAACGCGCAGCACGACTGGGCCTCGGTCAAATTCCAGCTTGTGCGCGCCACCGCGCCGCATGATGTCTCTCTGCGCACGGTGGGCGATTATATCGGCCTGCAGTTTGGGCTGGTCGGTTTCGTTTTGCTGCCGGTGACGCTGTCCGCGCTGATCCTCACCGCATGGCGCGGCTATCGCAGGCGCGAGCCGGTTGCGATCCTGCTGTCGACCGCGGTCCTGGTCCCATTCCTGTACTTCCTCTGGAAGTCGCTGACCTTGCGGATCGGCGACACCTGGCCGATGTTCATGTGGCCGATCGGCTTTGCGACTGTGGCCATCAACATCGTCGTGCTGCCGCGCGAGGCCTGGCCGGCGTGGATGATCCGCTCCACGGTTTATTGGGCGCGGACCGCGATCGTGACCGGCGTCGCGATGGTCGTGCTGATCTTTCTCTACTACACGGTGGCGCCGTGGAATCTGATCGGCAGGGCCGATCCGATCGGCGGCGAAGCCGGCTATGAGCAGGTGGTGGCGCGCGCGGAAGCGGAATTGAAAACGACCGGCGCGAGCTGGATCGCGACCACGGACTACCGTACCTATGCGATGCTGCGCTGGTTCTTCAACGGCCGCGTGCCGGTGGTTCAGATCAATGAGCGCGCCCGCTTTCAAGGCTTTCGCGATCCCGGCATGAACCAGATTGCGGGACATACTGGACTCTATGTCGGGCGCGAGCCGGACAATACCGGGGCGATCTGGGCCGAGACCACCGCAAAGCGAGAGCCGCTCGAGCGGGTGCAGCGGACGTGGCGCGGCGTGGTCATGGATACCTATGCGCTGGAGAAGTTGACCGGCTGGACGCCCGAGCTGGCGCCGCCGCCGGACTCGCTGTTCTATCAATGGCGCTGGCTCGCCGGCGAGTTTGATCACGTCGCAAGCGGCTGAGCATCATTCCTCCTCCTCGCGCTTGCGCAGCAGATCCTTGGCGAGATCGGCGAGCACTGGGCGCGGCAGGGAGGTGAAGGGCAGGGGGCGGGTGACGTCGATCGCGGCTAGGCCGAGCCGCGCGGTCAAGAGTCCGTTGAGCACGCCTTCGCCGAGCCGCTGCGACAGTTTGGCTGCGATGCCGTGGCCGAGCACCTGCTGGATCAGGCTGTCGCTTGCGGCCATGCCGCCGGTGATGGCGAGATGGGCGATGACATGGCGTAACAGGCTGATCATGCCGAGCGCGCCGGGCCGGCCGCCATAGAGCCGCGCCAACTGCCGGATCATCCGCAGCGAGGCGACGAATACGAACAGCACGTCGATGAGCGCGCGCGGCGACACGGCCGTGACCACCGAGACCCGCTGCGCCGCCACCGAGACCAGCCGGCGCGCTTCGGCATCGAGCGGGGTCATCAGCTCGCGTTCGGCGAGCTTGATCATATCGGCGCCATCGATGATCTCGTCAGTGTGGCTGGTCAGCGCGGCGCGGGCGCGGGCGAGCCGCGGGTTCTGATGGGCGATCCTCAGGAGATCAGTGACGACGGCGCGGCTCTCGGCGCGATCGTCCGACAGCAGCACCTCGCTGGCGCGCCGGTGCAGTCGCTCGATGGTCGCAAGCCGGGCCAAGCCATAGATCTCGCGCGCGATCACCGCGGCCAATGCGACCGCGGCTGCAGCCGCAAGCGCGGCGCCGAGATAGCCAAGCCCTTCGCTGCGGGCGAACAGATCCTCGATCAGATGGGTGACGCTCAGTCCCAAGCCCAAGAGCACGAGACCGGCGACCGAGGTCCAGAACAGGGCGCCCCAGCGGAAGCCGCGTCGCTCCAGGACCGGCACATCGAGCGCAACAGGCAATTGGACCGGCTCGATTTCGGGCGTGATCTGCACGGTGCCACGTGCCGGCCGCCCGGAGTCATCACTGTCGACCACGACGACACCGGGATCGTCGAGCCGGAAGGTTGCGGGGCGGCGCTGCTTGGATCGCTCGCTCATAGCAGTCGGTCTCCGATCAGGAACTGAAGTGCACGGTCGAGGCGGATATGGGGAAGCGTCGGTTCGCCGCCATTGCTTTCGAGCAGCGGCGGCCGGAAACGCAGAAAACGGAAATCGGTGGCTTCGGCCGCATTGCTGGAGAGCCCGCGGAACGCTTCTGCCCCGTTGAACAGCGCCGCGGCGTCGTCAGGCAGGTCGCCGGGAAAGGTCGCAACCTCGGTGTTGCCGTCGAAGATTTCGCCATTGGCGCTCTCGCCAGCCGCCGGCACGCCGAGCAGCGAGGGCAGCTTGTCGCGGCCCCGCGCAACCATGGCCTCGCGCGTGGCCCTGACCGCGGCGAGCGCAACGACGTCGATCATGGCCCCGGTGCTCTCGGCGTGGGCGACCGCCTGATCGACGGCACGCCGCAGCACCGCTTCCAGCCGGTCGTGGCTGGTGTGATGCAGATGGTCGGCCTTGGTCGCAGCGAACAGGATGCGATCGATGCGCGGCCGGAACAGCGCCGAGAGCAGCGTGCTGCGTCCGACGCGGAAGCAGGTGAGAATTCCGGACAACGCGGCTTCCAGATCATGCAGCGCCTCGGGCCCGGCATTGAATGCGGCCAGCGCGTCAACCAGCACAATCTGCCGGTCGAGGCGCGCGAAGTGATCGCGAAAGAACGGCCTGACGACGATGTCCTTATAGGCCTCGTAACGGCGGCGCATCATGGCCCAGAGCGAGCCGTCCTTGGCGCTGCCCTCCGCAGGCAGATCGAGCGGCGCGAAGGTGAGGGCGGGAGAGCCCGCGAGATTGCCGGGCATCAGGAAACGGCCGGGCGGCAGCAGGCTCATCGCAAAACGTTCGTCGCGGCAGGCGCGCAGATAGTCGGTGAACAATTGCGCAGCCCTGAGCGTCACCTGCTCGTCCGCAGGTGCCTCGGCCGAGAGCATGCCGAGGTGGGCGTGCCAGTCCCGGGCCAGATGCGCGCGCGGCGCCTCCCGCGACAAAGCGACGCTCTCGCGGGCCCATTGCTCGTAGCTCTTGTCGAGCAGCGGCAGGTCGAGCAGCCACTCGCCGGGATAATCGACGATATCGAGCGTCAGCGTCCGCTCGGCGCCGTTCGGGCGCTGGTAGTCGATGACCAGCCTGAGCTCGCTGATGTCGACCGTCGAGCTCGGCCAGCGCCGCTCCTCGACCAGGGCGCGCACGTGGGTCTCATAGGCAAACCGCGGCACGCCATCGTCGGGCTGCGGCGAAAGCTGCGCCCGGGCGATGCGGCCGGACGCGAACGCCTCGAACACCGGAAAACGACCGCCCCGGATCAGCCCGTGGATCAGCGCGGTGATGAACACCGTCTTGCCGGCCCGTGATAATCCGGTGACGCCGAGCCGGACCGTCGGGTTGAACAGGCTCTCGCCATAGTCACGCAATGCACGGGCCGACAGCCGCGCTTCCTCGACGATTCCGGACAAACTGGCGGCCATGCGGGAGACGTAAATCTGTGGTTAAAAACCGTGTGAACGACTTGTGAAAAGTGGCGATTTGAACGGCCAATTCAAGCTCACATTTCCGGCGCGTTTCCGGGTAAGACGGGGGTTGAACGGATCGTTGACCATCTGGCACTCATATAGTTGTCACAACCGAAGACTTGCGACGGGTTCCGTATGTCCGTGTTCAAACTGAAGCAGTTCGCCTCGACCTCCGTGCACGCCGCCACCGGCGCGATCCGGTGGAATTACGACAAGGTCGAACTGATTGCCGACGGCGTGGTGCACGCAATCGGCGTCAGCAGCGGCCTGGTCGCCGCGACCGTCCTGGTCGTGCTGACGGCGATCTACGCGCGTGCGCTCGATATCGTCGTGGTGTCGGTCTATGTCGCGGGCCTGTTGTCGATGCTGGTGCTGTCGGCGACCTATAATCTGTGGCCGGTGTCGCCGACCAAATGGGTGCTGCGCCGCTTCGACCATTCGGCGATCTATGTGCTGATCGCCGCGACCTACACGCCGTTTATCGCCGCAATGCAAAATGGCGTGCTCGCGATCGCGATGCTTGTCGGTGTCTGGGGTGTGGCGATCTTCGGCATCGTCCTGAAGCTGCGCTGGCCGGGGCGATTCGATGCGCTGGCCGTCGGGCTCTATCTCGCCCTCGGCTGGAGCGGGGCCATGATGTATGATCAGGTGATCGGCATCCTGCCCAAGACCGTGCTCGGCTGCGTGCTCGCGGGCGGTATCCTCTACAGCCTCGGCGTCATCTTCCACTCCTGGCGGCGCTTGCGCTTCCAGAACGTGATCTGGCATTGTTTTGTGCTGCTCGGCGCCGGCTGCCACTATACCGCGGTGCTCGATCTGGTTCTGACATAACACAGCGCAAACAGGAGCGAGACATGCAGGTGACCGGCAAAAACGTGGTGGTCACCGGCGGGGCCCGCGGGATCGGCAAGGCGCTGTGCGAGGCCTTTGCCCGCGCAGGTGCGGCCAAAGTGGTGGTGGCCGATCTCGACGGAGCTGCTGCGCGCGTTGTGGCCGCGGGCATCAACGGCGCTGCCTTCAAATGCGACGTCGCGCAGGAGAAGGATATACTTCATGTGATCGACGAGACCGAGCGCCAGTTCGGGCCGATCTCGCTGTTTTGCTCCAATGCCGGCATCGGCGGCGGCTTCGATCCGCTTTCGGTCAATGTCGGCGGCAGCTCCGACGAGCCGTGGATGCGGAGCTGGGCGATCCATGTGATGGCCCATGTCTACGCTGCCCGTCATCTGGTCCCGCGCTACAAAGCGCGCGGCGGCGGCTATTTCCTCAACACGATCTCGGCGGCGGGCCTGCTCTCGCAGGTCGGCAGCGCGCCTTATTCGACCACCAAGCACGCCGCGGTGGGCTTCGCCGAAAATCTCGCGATCTCGCACAAGGCCGATAATATCAAGGTCTCGATCCTGTGTCCGCAGGGCGTCGACACCGACATGCTGCGCTCGATCCCGAAGGGCCCGCAATCCGGCGACGGCGACCTGTCGCCCGAGCAGGTTGCACAGGACGTGCTGAAGGGCATCGAGGCCGAGACATTCCTGATCCTGCCGCATCCGCAGGTGCTGAACTATATGCGCAACAAGACCGAGAACTACGACCGCTGGATCGCCGGCATGGCCAAGATCCAGGCCAAGATGCGGGAGGAGTTTTCGAAGTAGGCGGGATGTCACGATCTTCTTCGCTGTCGTCCCCCGGCTTGACCGGGGGACCCAGTATTCAGAGACGGTCGCTTTTGACCGAGGCGCCGCGGCGTACTGGATGCCCCGCTTGCGCGGGGCATGACATCGAGAGCTGGGCCTCCCCGCAATTACGCCAAAGAGTCCATCTCCTCCTCCGCCGTGCGCCACGCCTTCAGCGCGCGCGCATAGAGCAGCAGGCCTTCGCGGACGGTGCGCCGTTCCCGCTCCGATAGCGGCGCCAGTGCGCCTGCGACCTGATGGCGGCCGAACGCATGCAGCGCGGCCAGCGTGCGGCGGCCCTTTGCGGTCAGGGATAGCGGCTTGATCCGTGCGTCGTCCGGGTCGACGGCCTCATTCAACTCGCCGCTCTCGATCAGCTTGCGAACCATGCGGCTGACGCTGGATTTCTCCAGATGCAGGATCTCGCCGAGCTGCATCGCCGTCAGCGGGCCGCGGATGCCGATCTCCAGGATGGTGTGGACCGCCGAGGGCGGGTAGTCGGTGGCGGCGACGGTGGCCTCCATGAAGCCAAGTTCGCGCACCATCAGCCGCGAGGCGGCGCGGATATCGTCGATCTGGTCGAGATCTAGTTCGTTCATCTTGACTCCCCCGCATATAGTTGTATCATACAACTATATGCGAACGCAACGAGGCGTTTGCCTTGCATCCGGAGGGCTGCGCATGAACGACGTCGTGCACGCGAATGAGCCGCGAGGCTCGTCGGGCAACCGGATGCAAGGGCAGGTCTGCCTCGTCACCGGCGGCGGCACCGGGATCGGGCGCGCCACCGCGCTGAAGATGGCCGCCGAAGGCGCCGAGGCCGTGCTGATCGCGGGGCGACGTGAGGCCGAGCTGGAAGCGACCGCGGCGCAATGCCGAAGTATCGGTTCGGATGCGGTCGTCCTGCGCATCGACGTGACGCGCCCGGACGAGGTCGAGCATCTGGTGCAGACCGCGCTCGACCGCTATGGCCGGCTCGATGTCGCCTTCAACAATGCGGGCTACCAGGAGCGCCGGGCACCGCTCGAGCAGCAGGACGTTGCGGTCTACGATTCGGTGTTCGACACCAACGTGCGCTCGCTGTTCCTCTGTCTGCGCGTGCAAATGGCTGCGATGTTTGCACGGGGACAGGGACGCATCGTTATTAACGCCTCCGTCAGCGGCGTGCGCAACCCGAATATCGGTCTATCGCTCTATTCCGCGTCCAAGGCCGCGGTGATTTCGCTGACGCGCTCAGCCGCGATGGAAGCGGCGCCGCGCGGCGTCAGAATCAACGCGATCGCGCCCGGCCGCGTCGTCACCGACATGATGCTGCGCGCCGGCGTCGGCGACGTCGCAACGGTTGCCGCAGGCCTGCCACTGCGCCGGACGGGCGAGCCGGAGGACATCGCCGAGGCCGTGGTCTGGCTGGCGTCGGACGCATCGTCCTACGTGGTCGGCCATGTGCTGGCGGCGGATGGCGGATTTCTGGCGTCGTAGTTCGGCAACGGACGGCAAACATTCGTTGTTTCGACCACGGCGGTGCACCCTCTCCTTGTGGGAGAGGGTGCCTGAGATGCGCAGCATCGAAGGCGGGTGAGGGGTCTCTATCCGCTCGTACGGGTGCGGAGAAGACCCCTCACCCGGTTTCTCACTCGGCGGACGATGCTGTCGCATCGCCGCGCGTTCGAAACCGCCCTCTCCCACACAGGGGGAGAGGGTGCAGCGTGCTGCGGACCAAGCTTCGTGCAACAGGGCAGGACCAAACTTCAATGCTTCTGCGCGTAGAGCAGCGGCACGGCGGAATCGACCATCACCTCGAGCAGGCTGGCGCCATGATGCGACAGGCTGCGCGACAACGCCGACGGCAGCTCGGATGATCTGGTCACGCGCACGGCATCGCAGCCCATGCCCTCGGCGAGCTTGACAAAGTCGAGCCCGGGCAGATCGAGGCCCGGCACGTTGCGCACCTGCATGACCTGGCTGAACGAGCGCATCGCGCCGTAGCCCGCATTGTTGATGATAACGACGGTGAGCGGCAGCTTGCGCTGGGCGGCGGTCCACAGCGCCTGGATCGAATACATCGCGGAGCCATCGCCGATCAGGCAGACGGTGCGCCGCTGTGGCTGTCCCAGCGCCATGCCCACCGATGCCGGCAGGCTGTAGCCCAGGCCGCCGCTCGCCATCGTGTAGAAACTGTCCTGGCCTCGCATCGGCATGAATTTCTGCATTGCCGGCCGATGAGAGGGCGCCTCCTCGACCAGGGCGGCATCATCAGGCATCGCGTTGGAAAGCGTATGCAGCAGATAGTCGACCGGGATCGGGTCTCCCGCCTTCGGCGCATCCGGCCGGACGCGGCCCTCTGGTGCGGCGCGCTTCACCTCGGGAAGCAGCTCCAGCAAGGTCGTGAGTGCCGGCGTCATGGTGGCGATGATGCTGGTGCCGATCGGCGTCATGGATGCGGCGTCAGGGTCGTCGGTGATCTGGTAGATCGTGGTCGCGCCGTCGAAGATCGATGCATGGCCCTCGACATGGAAGGTGAAGATCGGTGCGCCGATCACGACGACCAGGTCATGCGGCTTCAGCGCGTCCGACAGCTGACCCGGGGAGGCATGCAGGAAGCCCTGGAATTGCGGATGCCGTTCGGGAAACGAGCAGCGCGCCGAGAACGGGCTGACCCACACCGCCGCCTTGGTCTTCTCCGCGACCTTGACCATCAGCTCGACGCAGCAGGCGCGATCGACGCTGGGGCCAACCACCAGCGCCGGATGCTTCGCCGCAGCCAGCGCGGCCGCGAGCTCCTGCATCGCCTGGCGGTCGGGGCCGAGCTCACGGCTGAGCTTGCGGGCTGTGATCACGCTAGGCGCGGGATGCGTCCAGTCGTCGATCGGCACCGAGACGAAGGTCGGCCCGCAGGGTGGCTGCATGGCGACGTAGTAGGCGCGGGCGATCGCGGCCGGGACATCTTCGGCCCGCGCCGGCTCGACGCTGTATTTCACGTAAGGTCGCGGGAACTCGCTGGCTCGCTCGGCGAACAGAAACGGCTGCAGCGGCAGGATCGAACGCGCCTGCTGGCCCGCGGTGATCACGAGCGGGGTCTGGTTGCGATAGGCGTTGTAGATGTTGCCGAGCGCGTTGCCGACGCCGGCGGCCGAATGCAAATTGACGAAGCCGGCATTGCGCTTGGCCTGTGCATAGCCATCGGCCATGCCGACCGCGCTCGCCTCCTGCAGCGCCAGCACATAATCGATATCATCGGGCCAGTCGCTCAGGAATGGCAGCTCGGTCGAGCCGGGATTGCCGAACACCTTGTCGATACCGAAGGCGCGGAGCAGGTCGAGCGTGGCCTGCTTGACGGTGACGGACTTTGTTCTGGGTGACTTGCCGGACAAGGGGATTCCTCGGGGTATGAAATTTTATCGTCGTGTATTCTGCATATCCTTTGTCGTCATTCCGGGGCGATGCGAAACATCGAACCAGGAATCTCGAGATTCCGGGCCCGGTCCTTCGGACCGTCCCGGAATGACGTGGACTGGTTGATCAGCAGCGTCGCCCGGAAGGACGTGCCAATCTCACCACGTCGCCGTGCCCTTCATGGTCGGCTGCCGCTCTGCATTCGCGGTCCACACCTCGAGATCGTTGCCGAGCGCGTTGGCATTGACCGAGAATTCGGTCCCTTCGAACAAGGGCTGCACGCCGCGATAGCTGAATGTCTTCGGCACCTTGCCTTTCAGCTTGGCCGCGAACTCGACCAGCAGCGCCGCCTGCAGGGGACCATGGAAGATCAGCCCCGGATAGCCTTCGACCTTGGTGACGTAGTCGCGATCGTAATGGATGCGGTGGCCGTTGAAGGTCAGCGCGGAATAGCGGAACAGCAGCACGGGATCGGAGATGTGGGTTTCGCGATGTTCTGCCACCGGCGGAGGCGGTGCTTTGGCGGGTGCGGCCTGCGCGCCGCCCAGCTCGCGATAGACGATGTCGTGGCGCTCGCGGATCGCGGGGCCCCGTGGGGTCGTGATGGTATGCTCCACCGAGACGAAGCAGAGCTGCCCAGTCGAGCCGCTCTTCAGTGCGACGTCGGAAATGCGCGAGATCCGCGTGGCAAGATCGCCGACGCGCAGCGGATCGATGAATTGGAGCTGACCGCCGGCCCACATCCGCCGCGGCAGCGGCACCGGCGGCAGGAAGCCGCCGCGCGTCGGATGACCGTCAGGCCCGAGCTGGGCTTGCGGAAACACCGGCTGCGCGAGGCACCAATGCACGGTGTAGGGCGCGATCTCGCCGGTCACGGGCTCGCCGATCTCCTGGAACAGCGTCGCGCGCAGGCCCTTGGTGAGCTGCGCGGTGACGATGTCGGAGGCCTCGGCGGTGCGGCCGATCCATTGTCTGAGATGATCGAGATCGAGCTGGCCGGTCATCACGACCTCCGTTTGTGCGACAACGACGCGCTTTCACCGACGGCGGGCACCGCGCCATAGTGGCGTTCATCGCCGACCACGATCGCGGCCGGTGCAGGGTAGGTGACGACGCCGTTGGGTGTGTCGACCTCGATCCGGCGCAGATGCGGATGAACCGCGAGATCGGCCATGCTGTTCACCTCGGCGAAGGCGATGTCGGCGGCCGTCAGCCTGGCGAGCAGCTCATCGCGGGTCATGGCATTGAAGCAGTCGGCGACGATCTTGTCGGTCTCGGCGCGGTTGCGCACCCGCTCGACCATGTTGGCAAAGCGTGGATCGTCCGGCAGCTCCGGTCGTGCCAGCACCTTGGCACAGAGTGTCTTCCACTCGCGCTCGCTCTGGATCGAGATCAGGATGTCCTTGCCGTCCTGCGAGGTGAAGACGCCGTAAGGCGCGATCGAGGGATGGGCGAGGCCGATCCGCTTGGGCGGATTGCCGGCCTCCGAGTTGAGCAGCGGCACCGTGAGCCAGTCAGCCATCACGTCGAACATCGAGATCCGGATATCCGCGCCCTGGCCGCTGCGCCCGCGGCCGATCAGCGCCTCCAGAATTGCTGCATGCGCGGTGGCGCCGGTCGCGATGTCGACGATCGACAGCCCCACGCGCGACGGACCGTCGGGACCGCCGGTGATCGAGGCGAGCCCGCTCTCGGCCTGGATCAGGAGATCATAGGCCTTGCGATCGGCATAGGGCCCGGTGTCGCCATAGCCTGAGATGGTGCAGCAGATCAGCTTCGGATAATCCCGGCGCAGCCGCTCGCGCGCGAAGCCGAGCCGGTCCATCGAGCCCGGCTTGAGGTTCTGCAACAGCACGTCGGCGCCCGCGATCAGCTTCTCCAGCTCGGCGCGGCCGTGCTCCGTAGCGAGATCGACCACGACCGAATCCTTGCCGCGGTTGAGCCAGACGAAATAGCTGCTCTGGCCCTTGGCCGCGGCGTCATAGCCGCGGGCGAAATCGCCTTCGGGTCGTTCGATCTTGATGACGTGCGCGCCGGCGTCCGCCAGGCGCGACGAGCAGAACGGCGCGGCGACCGCCTGTTCGACGGCGATGACGGTGATCCCTTCAAGCGGCAGCATGATCGTATCTCAATAAGAACGCGGCATGCCGAGCACGTGCTCGGCGACATAGGACAGGATCAAATTGGTCGAGATCGGCGCCACCTGATACAGCCGGGTCTCGCGGAACTTGCGCTCGACATCATATTCTTCGGCGAAACCGAAGCCGCCATGGGTCTGGATGCAGGCGTTCGCCGCCTCGAACGAGGCATCGGCCGCCAGCATCTTGGCCATGTTGGCCTCGGCGCCGCAATCGAGCCCGGCCTCGTATTTGCGCGTGGCCTCCTTCACCATCAGCTCGGCCGCGCGCATCGACGCATAGGCCTTGGCGATCGGAAACTGGATGCCTTGATTCTGGCCGATCGGCCGGCCGAACACCACGCGCTCCTTGGCGTAGTTGGTGGCCTTGGTGATGAACCATTTGGCGTCGCCGACGCATTCGGCCGCGATCAGGATGCGCTCGGCATTCATGCCGGAGAGGATGTAACGAAAGCCCTTGCCTTCCTCGCCGATCAGGTTCTCGGCGGGCACCCGCATGTCCGTGAAGAACACTTCCGTGGTGGAGTGGTTCATCATGGTTCTGATCGGACGGATCGCCAGCCCCGCCTGCTTCGCCTCGCGCATGTCGACGATGAACACCGACAGACCATCGGTGCGCTTCTGCGCCTGGTCCTTCGGCGTGGTGCGCGCGAGCAGGATCATCAGGTCGGAATATTCGGCGCGGCTGGTCCAGATCTTCTGGCCATTGACGATGTAGCTGTCGCCGTCGCGCTTCGCAAAGGTCTTGAGCGACGACGTATCGGTGCCGGAGGTCGGTTCGGTCACGCCGAAGGCCTGTAAGCGCAATTCGCCGCTCGCGACCTTCGGCAGCCATTTGGCCTTCTGCGCGGCGCTGCCGTGACGCAGCAAGGTGCCCATCGTGTACATCTGAGCATGGCAGCCGCCGCCGTTGCAGCCCGCACGCTGGATCTCTTCCAGGATCGCAGCCGCCGCGGAGAGCTTCAACCCGGCGCCACCATATTCCTCGGGGATCAGCACCGAGAGGTAGCCGGCCTCCGTCAGCGCATCGACGAAGGCGGACGGGTAGGCCATCTCGCGGTCGAGCTTGCGCCAATACTCGCCGGGAAACTGCGCGCAGAGCTTTGCCACGGCGTCGCGGATGTCGGCGTAATCGTCCTGCTCGTGTTGTTCTTGTGTCATTCGATTCTCCGCGAGCGTTGAAGAGTTGTGAAACTCCCGCGGTCTCCCTATGCTGAATTGTTATAGCCTATGAACCTGCATTCCAAGATTGGCAAGCATGGATTTCCGCCAGCTCAAGACGTTCAGTAGCGTGGCCGAACTCGGCAGCCTGTCCAAGGCTTCCGACCGGCTGCGGATTGCGCAGCCGGCGCTGAGCCGCCAGATCAAGCTGCTGGAGCACGAGCTGCGCGCGGAGCTGTTCACGCGCAATGGCCGCGGCATGGTGCTGACCGAGGCCGGCAAGCTGCTGCTTGCGCGCACCGCCGGTATCGTGCGGCAGCTCGACCAGATCCGCGATGACATCCAATCGCAGGCAGGCAGCCCGTCGGGCCGCGTCGTGCTCGGTCTGGTTCCGACCGTGAGCTACGTGTTGTCGGCGCGGCTCGCCCGCCGCACCGTCGAGCGCTATCCCGGCATCTCGCTCTGCATCGTCGAGAGCTATAGCGGCCACCTCACCGAATGGCTGCATCGTGGCGAGATGGATCTTGCGGTGGTCTATGGCCCGTCCGCCGACCTGCACTTGTCGATGCAGGTGCTCGGTCGCGACAGCATGGTCGCCGTAGGCCCGCGCGGTTCGGGACTCAAGCGCAAGAAGCGCGTGGAGATGGACTGGCTGTTGCGCCAGAAGCTGGTGCTGCCCAGTCATTCGCACGGGCTCCGTGCGCTGATCGAGCATGCCGCGGCGAAGCGCAAGACGCGGCTCGACGTGCAGATCGAGGCGGATTCCTTCCGCGTGCTGACGAGCATCGTCGAGTCGGGGCTCGGCTTCACGTTGCTGCCGCCGTCGTCTTTGCGCGAGCAGGTCGCAGATGGTCGGCTCGAGACCGCTGCGATCGCCGGCCAAGGGCCGATGCGCGAATTGCTGGTGGCGGCGCCCATCGACCATCCCGGCTCTACGGCGACCGCCGCCATCGCCGCGCTGGTGCGCAGCGAGACCAAGGCGTGCCGTGACGAAGGATTGTGGGACATCAAGCTCGGTTGAGACGGGTTGAGGATCAAGAGAGCGGACGATCTGCTGCGGCAGTGAAAGTTCGCCCTCTCCCGCAAGGGGAGAGGGTGCAGCGAGTTCATGGAAGCAGCATTCTGGAATCATATTTGTTAGTGTTAGTTCACCGGCAGACCGAGATGTTGGCGGAAGCGGTTCTTCAGGAAGACGCCGTCGCGCGGCGGCAATGCGCGATCGACGTGATTGGTCGAAATCCCGATGCGGGCGAAATGCGGACCGTTGAGGTCGTGCAGCTTGGGGCGGAAGGCATCGAGCGCGGCGCGGTCGTTGATCTCGGTGACGGAGGGAAAGCCCGCACCGGAAGCGATCAGCTCGAGCCGCGCGCCCAGGCCCGAATGGCTTCTCTGCATGCCCGTCTCACCGAAATGCGCGTTGTCCAGCACGACAATCGACAGGTTCTTTGGCTTCTTGGCGCCGATCGTGGCGAGGCCGCCGAGCCCCATCAGCTGCTCGCCATCACCGGTGATGATGGCGACCGGGCGCCTGGGCTGAGCAAGGGCAAGGCCGAGGCCGACCATTGCGGCACCGCCCATCGCGCCCCAGAGATAGAAGTTGGCATCGTGATCGCCGGCATCGAACACATCATAGGACGACGAGCCGAGGCCGGTGACGACCAGCAGGTCACCGCGATCCGCGAGGATCGTTTTCACTGCGTCGCGGCGATCGAGTAAGCCGGCCATCACTTGGTCTCCATCCATTTCTTGCGGCCGATCATGCGTTGCGAGATCAAGATCGCGATCGGCTGATCGCTGTCGTAGGCGAGGGTCGCCGCGGCCGCGGCGATCTCGCCAGCGTCCTCCGGCCGCTCCAGCCGAAACACGGTCACGCCCATGATCTCGAACGCCGCTGGCGTCGCCTTGCCCATCGGCACTTGCCATGGATTGAACTCGGCCCATTCGCCGCGCATGGTCACGAAGGTGAGGAATGGGAAGCGGCAGCTTGCGAGCAGCGAGAGCATGTTGACGCAATTGCCGACGCCGCTCGACTGCATCAACAGCACCGCGCGCTGGCCGCCGAGCCAGGCGCCAGCGGAGAGCGCCACGCCTTCCTCCTCGGTGGTCAGCACGGTGGTCTGGATCGCGCTGTCGCCATGGGCAAGCTGGATCAGGCGGGAATGGCCGGCGTCCGGCACGTAGCAAATCTGCGCGACATCGGCGGCTTTCAGGGCATTGTAGATGTCGAGCGGCCAGTCGGGACCATTGTTGTTCGGAGCGGTGTCGGCCATGGCATCCTGCGGTCGGGTCACGCCGGACGGCGTGCATCGACAGCTTTAGCCAAAAAGCCGCCCCGCATCCCTACGCATCTGGTTCACCCTGCTATGCCGCTATTATATGGGCGCCGCGCGCATCAGCGCAGCTCGGCCGGCAGATCGAGCGCACGCATGGTGGCGGTTGCGAACGCGCAGAGCCGCTCGGATGTCTCGTTCTTCGAGAACACCTCGACCGCAGCGACGCCGATCGAGCCGGACACCTGAAAGACCTTGGCGCGTGTGATCAGCTCGGTCCCGTCGGCTGGGCTGAGGAAATTCACCTTTAGCTCGACGGGAACCCCCGATCCGTCCTTTCGGCAGCGCCGAAGTCACCGCAGCCCCGGCCGCCTGGTCGGCAAGGGCGGTGATGACACCGCGGTGAAAATGACCGAAGAACTGTAGGAGATCGTCGCGCCGGGCGAGCGCAAGCTCGGCGTTGCCCGGTTCGACCGAAACGATGCGGAAGCCGGCCGCGGCCGCGAAGTACTGGCGTTCACGATCCTTGCGAGATCATCCAGCCCGGGCATGGCCGCTGATCTCACCCCGGAATGCGCACCGGCAGCGTCTCGTAGCCGCGGACGAAGCTGGAATAGACCCGCTTCGGCTCGCCGACCACTTCGATACGCTCGAAGCGCTTCAGGATCTCCTCCCAGACGATGCGCAGCTGCAGCTCGGCGAGCCGCATGCCGACGCAGCGATGGATACCGAAGCCGAACGACAGATGAATGCGCGGCCGCTTACGGTCGATGATGAAGGCATCGGGATTCTCGATCACCTCCTCGTCGCGATTGCCGGAGACGTACCACATCACGACGCGGTCGCCTTTCTTGATCCTCTGGCCGCCAAGCTCGGTATCGACCAAAGCGGTGCGGCGCATATGCGCCAGCGGCGTTTGCCAGCGGATCACCTCCGGCACCATGGTCTCGATCAGCGCCGGATTGTCGCGCAGCTTCTGGTATTCGCCCGGGTTCTCATTCAGCGCCAGCACCGAGGCCGTCATGGTGTTGCGGGTGGTGTCGTTGCCGCCGACGATCAAGAGGATCAGATTGCCCATCAGATTGTCGGGCGTCATGTGGCGCGTCGCTTCGCTATGCGCCATCATCGAGATGAGGTCGTTGCGCGGCTCGGTCTTGGCGCGCTCCTTCCACAGCCTGCCGAAATAAGCCGCGCATTCCTCCAGCTCGCGCCGCCGTTCCTCCTCGGACGAGACGATGCCGCTCTTGGGCAGCGCGGTCGAGACATCGGACCAGCGCGTCAGCTTGCGCCGCTCCTCGAATGGAAAATCGAACAAGGTCGCCAGCATCTGGGTGGTCAGCTCGATCGAGACCTTCTCGACCCAGTTGAAGGTCTCGTTGCGGGGCAAAGAGTCCAGCACGCGTGCCGACCGCTGCCGGATCAGCACGGCAAGCTCGTCGAGATGGTCCGGCGTGAACATCGGCGATACGGTCTTGCGCTGCTCGCCGTGCCGGGGCTCGTCCATGGCAATGAAGCTCGGCCATTCGTAGCCGGGCGCGACATCGCGGATCATGATCCCACCATGGCTGACGTCGGAGGAGAAGATCGCGTGGTTGGTGTCGACATGCATGATGTCGTGATAGCGAGTTACCGACCAGTAGGGCTCGATCGGCGCCTTGGTGCAGTAATGCACCGGCGCCTCCTTGCGCAATCGCTCGAACCAGGGCCACAGCGTGTCGTTCTGGAACAGCTTGGGCGCGCCCGGATGAAAATCTTCGAGCGGCGTGGAATAGGCATCGAGCCGCGCCTGCTGCAGCAGCTCGGCCTGTTCGGGACGGATCGCGGTCTGCACGTTCATCGTGATCATCTTTCCTATTCGCTGCGCCGAGCGCGTCCACAATTCAGACGCGGCTATGTTTCTCCGCTGTCATCGTCCGCCACCGGGTCTTGCCTTCGGCGAGTCCGACGACAGGCTCCAGCGGACGATCCAGTACGCCGAGACGCCGCTATTCTAGCAACCAAGGCTCTCGAATACTGGATGCCCCGCCTGCGCGGGGCATAACGATCTCGATGGTGAGACGACTTACGTCGCGATCCGCACCGGCAACGTCTCATAACCCTTGACGAAGCTGGAATAGACCCGTTTCGGCTCCTCCATCACCTCGATATGATCGAAGCGTTTCAGGATCTCCTCCCAGATGATCTTGAGCTGAAGCTCGGCCAGCCGCAAGCCCACGCAGCGGTGGATGCCGAAGCCGAACGACAGATGCTGGCGCGGCCGGACGCGGTCGATGATGAAATCATAGGGGCGCTCGATCGCGTCCTCGTCGCGGTTGCCGGAGACATACCACATCACGACCTTGTCGCCTTTGCGGATGGTCTTGCCGCGGAACTCGATATCCTCCAGCGCGGTCCGGCGCATGTGCGCCAGCGGCGTCTGCCAGCGGATCACTTCGGGGACGAAACTGTCGATCAGCGCCGGGTTGTCCTTGAGCTTGCGGTACTGGTCGGGATTCTGGTTCAGCGCATAAATGCTGCCCGACATCGTATTACGGGTAGTGTCGTTGCCACCCACGATCAAGAGGACCAGATTGCCGAGGAAGTTCTTCGGGTCCATGTCGCGCGTGGCCTCGCTATGGGCCATCATCGACAACAGGTCGCTCCTCGGCGGAGCATTGATGCGCTCGTTCCACAGACGGGAGAAGTAGCGCGCGCAATCCATCAGTTCCGCCTGCCGTTCGTCCTCGCTCGCGACCAGCCCGCCGGGACCGGGAATCGTGGTCGCGATATCCGACCAGCGGGTCAGCTTGCGGCGATCTTCCCATGGAAAATCGAACAGCACCGCGAGCATCTGCGTTGTCAATTCGATCGAAACCTTGTCGACCCAGTCGAACACCTCGCCACGCGGCAGGTTGTCGAGGCACTCGGCCGAGCGCTTGCGGATATTGACGGCCAGCTCATCAAGGTGGGTCGGCGTGAACATCGGCGCCACGGTCTTGCGTTGGGCGGCATGACGCGGCGGGTCCATCGCGATGAAGCTTTCGCGGCGCAGGTCTGGCGCGACGTCCCGGATGGTGATGCCACCAAGCGCGACCGCCGAGGAGAACATCGCGTGGTTGGTCTCGATCTCCATGATGTCGTTATATCTGGTCACCGACCAATAGGGCCCGAACATCGAGTCCTTGCAGTAATGCACCGGGTCTTCGCGGCGCAGCCGGTCGAAATAGGGCCAGTGCGTATCGGTGCGAAACAGCTCCGGATGGCCGGGATCGAACTGGTCGAGCGGCAAGGATCGTGCGCGTTCGCGCGCAGCATCGTGCCGATCTGCGGCGCGGTCGATGGTGCCGTGCATGGCCGTCTCCCTCGTGGCTGCACCGGTCGGTTACACCCGCCGGGCAGTTTGCTGGGATTACATCCCGCTTGGCGTGTGGGAGCAAGAGCGACTTTCAGGGAAAGGTCGAAGACGGCCGGCGTTCACCATGGTAGCCGTCATCTGGGCCGCTTTCCGATCGTGACAAGGCACGGATCAGGGAATATGGCTACAGCCGTAACACAACAGGACTGCCGGGAGGCCGCTGACATGATCCCGAACACGCGCGCCATGTTCAATTTCGACCTCGGTGAGACCGCGGATGCGATTCGCGACACCGTGTGCAATTTTTCGCAGAACGAAATCGCACCACGCGCCGCCGAGATCGACCGCTCCAACCAGTTTCCGCGCGATCTCTGGCCCAAGATCGGCGCGCTCGGCCTGCACGGCATCACGGTCGAGGAGGAGTATGGCGGCAGTGGCCTTGGCTATCTCGAGCATTGCATCGCGATGGAGGAGATCTCGCGCGCCTCGGCTGCCGTCGGCCTGTCCTACGGCGCCCATTCCAACCTCTGCATCAACCAGATCCGCCGTAACGGCAACGAGGCGCAGAAGCGCAAATATCTGCCCAAGCTGATCTCGGGCGACCATGTCGGATCGCTGGCGATGTCGGAGCCGCAGGCCGGCTCGGACGTGGTCTCGATGAAGACGCGCGCCGACAAAAAGGGCGACCGTTTCGTCCTCAACGGCAGCAAGATGTGGATCACCAACGGCCCGGTTGCTGAGACGCTGGTGATCTATGCCAAGACCGATCCGGGCAGCGGCCCGCGCGGCATCACCGCCTTCATCGTCGAGAAGGGCATGAAGGGTTTCTCGACGGCACAGAAGCTCGACAAGCTCGGCATGCGCGGCTCTGACACCTGCGAGCTGGTGTTCGAGGATTGCGAGGTACCGGAGGAGAACGTGCTGGGTGCGGTCGGCCGCGGCGTCAACGTGCTGATGAGCGGACTCGATTATGAGCGCGCCGTGCTCGCCGCAGGTCCGCTCGGCATCATGCAGGCCTGCATGGACGTGGTGCTGCCTTACGTGCACGAGCGCAAGCAGTTCGACCAGCCGATCGGCACCTTCCAGCTGGTGCAAGGCAAGGTCGCCGACATGTACACGACGATGAACGCCTCACGCGCCTATGTCTATGCAGTGGCGAAGGCCTGCGACCGCGGCGAGACCACGCGCGAGGATGCGGCCGGCGCGATCCTCTATGCCGCGGAGAAGGCGACGCAATGCGCGCTGGATGCGATCCAGCTCCTGGGCGGCAATGGCTATATCAATGACTACCCGGCCGGGCGGCTGCTCCGCGACGCCAAGCTCTACGAGATCGGGGCCGGCACCAGTGAGATTCGCCGCATGCTGATCGGACGGGAATTGTTCGAGAAAACCGCCTGACGACGCCAAAAACGGTCTCAAAACGGGCTCGGCGGTCGAACCTCGGCGTCGTCGCGGCGACAAACGACAGGGGTATAGCCGTATTGTTCGTTTTTCCGTGCGTTGTCGGAGGGCCGTGTTGTGAATCAAATGAATTTCATTCCGCAGCCACCCCCGCCGCTGCCTGCAGTCCCCGTCACCTTTGACGGCGAGCGCGGCGAGTTCTTTCGGCTGATCGGCCGTGGGGCCCTGCTCGAGCTTGTCACGCTCGGCTTCTATCGTTTTTGGCTTGCCACCGATATTCGCCGCCATCTCTGGGTGAACACCGCCGTCGATGGCGATGCCGCCGAATATACCGGCCGCGGCAAGGAGCTTCTGATCGGCTTCTTGTTTGCAATGGCAATTCTGGTGCCGATCTATCTCGCTTATTTCATCGTCAGCGTCGAAGCGGAGCGCTTCAAGGGCTTCGCCAGCGTGCCGCTGGTGATCGGCTTCTATGCCTTTGGCCAGTTTGCGATCTATCGGGCGCGGCGCTATCGCCTGACACGGACGGTCTGGCGCGGCGTACGCTTCTGGATGGACGGTTCGGGCTGGGCCTATGCCGGACGCGCGATGCTCTGGGCCTTGTTGTTGGTGCTCACTTTGGGGCTCGCCTTCCCGTGGCGTGAAGCCGCGCTCGAACGCTACAAGATGCAGCATTCGCATTATGGCAACCTGCAGGGCGATTTCGAAGCCAGCCCGTGGGAGCTGTTCAAGCAGATCTGGTGGCTTTGGCTCGCCATTCCAGTTTGTCTGGTGCTCTTTCCGCTTCTCCCGTTCATCTATGGATACTTCAAGGCTGTGGAGTGGCGCTGGTGGCTGTCGGGCCTCCGCTTCGGCGGCGTGCGGCTGCAATCGCGCTTGCGCCCGGGCGCGCTTTACGGGCTCTATTGGAAGGTGATCGGCTGGTTCGTGCTGCTATGGGCCGTCACTTTCGCCTATTTTGGCGGAGTGGTCGTCGTGGCTGCGAAGTTCGGCGGCGTGTCAATGGCGGGCCCAAAGGCCGCACAGGCACTCGCCAACAACATCCCGCTGCTGATCATGCTGGTGCTTGGCTATATTGCGGTGATTCTGGCAATCAATGTCGTGATGCGGATGTATCTGCTACGGGACGTGTGGGCGAGAGTGCTGGCCTCCGTTGAGCTGCACGGCATCGAGGCGGTCGCGAACATCTCGGCCAAAGGCGATCTCGCCAGCGCGCTGGGCGAGGGCTTTGCCGACGGTCTCGACGTCGCCGGATTTTGATCCGTGCGCACGCTGAGCATGGGCGATCGCGATATGGATGACACGGAGCAGGATCAGTCTCCGCAGGCCGCAGGCGGGCAGGCGATCTATTTCGATGGGCTGTCGAACCGACGGCAGGCGGTCACTGTCGTCCTTTCCAACCAGCTCGTGCTGCGCAGCGCCGACAATTTCGTGTCCTGGCCGTACCCGGATATCCGGCGCGTCGATGCGCCCAGCGGCACGCTGCGTGTGAGCTGCCTCTCTGCATCGCCATTGGCCCGCCTGGAGATCAGGGATTCCGCGTTTGCTGCCGAACTGGTGGCACGATGCGACCGGATCGACGAGAACAGGCTCACGCACGGCGCGGTCGCACGCATCATCGGCTGGTCGCTTGCGGCCGCCGTATCCATCATCGTGATGGTCCTGTTCGTCGTACCCTTTGCCGCGGATCGGCTCACGCCGTTGGTGCCGCCCGCGATGGAGCGGCATCTCGGCGAAGCTGCCGTGGTGCAACTGCAGGCCGTGTTCGGCAACAAGACCTGTGACGGTGCCGGCGGGCAGGCCGCGTTCGCCAAGTTGGTCGAGGCGCTGCGTGTTCCGGCCGGGCTCGATGGGAGCGTGGGAGCCCAGGTTCTGGACACCCCGATTCCGAATGCCTTTGCGCTGCCCGGTGGTCGCTTCTTCCTCCTGAGCGGCCTGCTTGCCAAGGCAAACGATCCCGATGAGATTGCCGGCGTGCTCGCGCACGAGCTCGGGCATCTCAAACATCGCGACAATCTGCGGCAGGTGATTCACAATGGCGGCAGTTCCTTCCTGATCGGGCTGTTGTTCGGCGATATTACCGGCGCGGGAGCCGCGATCTTCGCCTCACGCACGATCGTCACCGCCTCCTATTCGCGCGAGGCCGAGCATGACGCCGACAGCTTTGCGATCGAGGTGATGCACAAGCTGGGACGGCCGACCGCGCCGATGGGCGAATTGATGTTCCGCGTCACCGGCAAGGAAGGCGACAAGCAACTGTCGATCTTGGCGAGCCATCCCTTGACCGAAGACCGGCTGGAGCGCATGCGCGCCGAAGACCAGCCGCCGAGCGGCCCGCCGCTGCTGACGGCGGAGGAGTGGCGCGCGCTGAAGGGAATTTGCAAGTAGCAAGCGGCTGGCTTTGTCGCGAAGCGCGCATGCGCTGCCAGGCATCCAGTGGTGTCCCTGCGAAAGCTGGGACCCATAACCACTGTGCTCAATTGCTTGGCGCGGTTTGGCAGCCTGCTCGATGGCGGCGCCGCGGCGTATGGGTCCCGGCGCAAGGCCGGGACGACAGCGGAGTTTGTGGCTAAAGCAGTCATTCATCTGAAGGACGTGGGCCGTTTCGGCATCCAGCGAGCGCCGCAACGACGAGCGCAATGCGTTCGGCTCGTGCGCTCGGCCTGATCCGTCCTGAACGTTCCAGTTCGGCGAGCCCGTGAAGGGCTGCCCAAAACGTCTCGGTGGCTACGGCTACATCGGCGCAAAACGGCGCGACGACGGCTGCAAGTGCTTCGAAGGCGGCCCGGAGCTCGGGGCGGGTTTCAGCTTTCGCAAATCGCAAATTCGTCGGGAGCACAAACATGGCCTCGTAAAGGGCAGGACGCCGGAGCGCAAAGTCGAGATAGGCCATGGCGACATTCTTGACGGCGTTTCGTCGTTCGCTCGACCGGCTTGCGGCTTTCTGAAGCGCTGTTGTGATGTCCTTGAAACCTTCGGCGGCGACCGCCGCAACGATGGCATCCCTGTTCTCGAAATGTGAATAGAGCACCGGCTGGCTATATTCGATCTCGTCGGCCAGACGACGGACCGTAACCGCATCCCATCCTTCGCGCTCCGCGATCTCGCGCGCTGCCGCGACAATGCGGGCCTCTCGCTCAGCCCGGTCCCTGCCTTTCCGCTCGGCGATACCCAATCTTCGATCTCCAGCTCAAATCGACCATCCGGCGGTGATTATACAGCCGCTTGACAATCTAGCAATGCTAGATTATCTCATAATCTAGCGACGCTAGATTTTGTTCTAGCGATAGAAAAGGAGATGAAATATGAATGGGATGGGCGGCTTAATGCACGGGCTCGCGCAGGGGACGGCCTTCGTCCTGGCGTTCGCCATCATCGCGATCGGCACGCAATATATCGCTGTCCCGAGGACCGCGACTCGCAGTTTCGGCCTGCCGCTTCCGGAAGACGGCACCAACATCGCTTGGTGGCTGCGCTTGAAGGGGGTGCGCGACATTGTTGCGGGCTTGGTCGTGCTGGCGTTCGCGGCCTGGGGCGTCTCCAAGGATGTCGGCCTCGTCCTGCTCGTTGAAGCCATCATCCCCACTGGCGACATGCTTGTCATTCTCGGGGCGAAAGGCTCCAGCAAAAGTGCCTTCGGCATTCATGGCGTGACGGCGCTGCTCATGGTCTTGGCGTCCCTGCCGCTGCTGACGGGAGGGCACTGAGATGGTCCATGTTCTTGCGATCTGGCTGCTCGTTGCCGCCTTGTTTGGCGCAGGAGTCGTCAATGCAGTCGGCACGTCCGCGACGCAGAGCAGTTTCGCCCGTTGGGGCTACCCGAACTGGTGGGGCCGTTTGACCGGTGGACTGGAGATCATGAGCGCGGCTCTGATCGCGCTTCCTGCCAGCCGCAGTCTTGGCCTGGCGCTTGGCGCGGTGATCATTGTGGCAGCGGTCTTCACCGTTCTACGCCACCGCGAATTTGGACACCTTGTGCCGCTCAGCATCTTTGCCGCCTTGATAGCGCTCGCAGAGACCTTGGCTTGAGAGGGGCGGCATCGCCCCTCAGGCTTGATCTCGGCTGCTCTGCTGAGGCGTCAGAACGTCGGACATTCTGCCTACCGTGAACCTCGGCATCCCAAGTTATGAGTTCGCGGCCTGGGCCCGTCACTCCGGCAGATCGTTCACTTGCTTCACCCAGGCGCGGACATCGGCGAGCACCGTCGGCAGCACGGCCTTCACCTCGGTGAAGGTCATCCCGGCCTTGATGCGAGGATCGTACAGCACATTGAGGATGTACTGGTCGTAGACATCGAAAAAGCCCATCGAGACATTGTCGTTGAACATGGTCCAGGGAACGCTCGATGTGTCGTTGATCGGGCCGAGCGACTGCAGCAGCTCCTCATAGGCACAGTCGAGGAAGACGAAATCGCCATTGTCAACGGTCAGGATCACGTCGGAATGCTCGATCTCGAAGGCGTCGTTCTTGCGGAAGCCGGAGAGGCATTGCGGATCGAGCGAGGTCTTGATTTCGCGCGCCCGCTCGCTGCCGTAGTCCTGGCTGATGGTGCGGTAGAGGTCGCGGTCGCGCACCAGCTTGACCCGGACGTTGGCGTCCTCGTCGGTCTCGGTCATGGCGATATCGAGATGCTGGATGCGCTTGCCGATGTCGCTCACGACCTTGGCAAGCTGCGCCTTGCGATCGGCGCGGCGGCCGTCCGCAAACACGCGCACTGGCACGTTGTATTTCCTGATCCGGTCGACCCGTCCGGCCAGATGGTATTCGGCACCGAACGCGGTCTTGAAAAAGCCCTCAATGATCTCGGCGTCGGTAAAGCTCTTCTTCTCGATTCGTTGTCGCGAGACAATGGCGGGAACGTCCCCGGCTGCTGCGGATAAAGCCGTGACCGGGGCAAGGAGGGCGGCGAACGCCGCCATCCGAAACATCCACCAGCTTCGGCTGCGCCTCGGCGCGGCCCCGTGGCATTGGTCCATATGTTAGTTCACGTGTGTTAGTTCTTGACGATGACCGTCGCGCCGACCGAGACCCGGTTGTATAAATCCGTCACATCCTCATTGGTCATGCGGAAGCATCCGGAGGACACGGCCTGGCCGATCGTCTCCGGTTCATTGGAGCCGTGGATCCGGTACAGTGTCGATCCGAGATAGAGCGCGCGGGCGCCGAGCGGATTCTCGATGCCGCCGCGCATGTGGCGCGGCAGGTCCGGCCGACGCCGCAGCATCTGGGAGGGCGGGGTCCACTCCGGCCATTCCTTCTTGGCCGTGATGCGATGCACGCCGCCCCAGCGGAAGCCGTCGCGGCCGACGCCGATACCGTAGCGCAGCGCTTCGCCGCCGCCCAGCACCAGGTAAAGCCGGCGTTCGGCCGTGTTCACCACGATGGTGCCGGGCGCGTAGTTGGTGGGGTACATCACGGTCTGACGTGGGATCGGGCTGACCCCGCTCTGGTAAAAATTCGGACCGCCGCCGAACAGATCGCGTGAATCGAAGAACTCCGCCCGCGCAAGGCCGCTGCTGGCGAACAGCGCCGCCCCGGCCATCGTCACAGCCGCAACCGCCGCACCAAAGGAACGCGTCATTTCAATCCCCCGACAAAGCCATCCAATGTACGCGGCAGACAGGCCATAAACTGCTGATTTTCGCAACCCACGGAGCCGTGACAGCGCGCGTTTCGCCGACCGCGTGACCGAAATTCCACGTCACAGGCGTGACCCCCTGGTTGTTCCAGAACGACGTTAGCCAAGCCTTATCGTTGTTTGCTCGGCCATGGCTGCAATGCAGCTCTGCCCTTTGACTGGGCTTGCGAACAATGATTGATCTGCGGTTCCTCAAACCCCAGCGGCCCTGAACGGAGCGGATGATGAACGGTGCGGAAAGTCTGGTGCGGACGCTGGTCGCCGGCGGTGTTGACGTGTGCTTCACCAATCCCGGTACCTCGGAGATGCACTTCGTCGCCGCGCTGGATCGGGTCGAAGGCATGCGCTGCGTGCTCGGCCTGTTCGAGGGCGTGGTGACCGGCGCCGCCGATGGTTACTTCCGCATGAAGGGCAGCCCGGCCTCAACGCTGCTCCATCTCGGCCCCGGCCTCGCCAATGGGCTTGCCAACCTGCACAACGCCAAGAAGGCGCGCTCGGGTATCGTCAACATCGTCGGCCAGCACGCGACCTACCACATCGGCTTCAATGCGCCGCTGACCTCGGACATCGAGGGCCTGGCGCGGCCGATGTCGGACTGGGTGCGGACCTCGCCGAGCGCCAAGGCGGTGGCCGCCGACGGCGCCGCGGCGATTGCAGCCGCGAAGAGCGCGCCGCCGCAGATCGCGACCCTGATCCTGCCGGCCGATACCGCCTGGAACGAGGCCGACGGCATCGCGACGGTTCCAGCCGAGACGCAGCGGCCGAGCTATTCGACTGAGGCGGTAGAGAAGGCGGCGAAGATCCTGCACGCCCATGGCCCCGAGACGCTGGTGCTGATGACGGCCAGCGCGCTGACTGAGCAGGGCCTTGCCTTTGCCCAGCGCATCGCCGGCAAGACCGGCTGCCGGGTGATGGGCCAGACCTACCATCCGCGCATGGCGCGTGGTGCGGGCCGGTTCTCGATCGACCGCATCCCTTACGTGATCGAGCAGGCGCTGCCGATCCTGAAGAACTACAAGCATATCGTGCTGGTCGAGGCCAATGACCCCGTCGCCTTCTTCGCCTATCCGAACAAGCCGAGCCAGTTGAAGGCCGAGGGCACCGAGGTGCACCGCATGACCGCCTGGGGCGAGAATTCGGTGGCGGCGCTGGAAGCGCTCGCCGACCATCTCGGCGCCAAGGCCTCCGATGTGCAGCCGCAAAAGCTCGCCGAGCTGATCAAGCCGACCGGCGCGTTGAACCACACCTCGATCGCGCAGGCGATCGCGTGCGCGATTCCCGAGAACGCTATTGTCGTGGACGAATCCATCACCACCGGGCGCGGCTTCTTCCCGCCGACTGCCGCAGCCAAGCCGCATGACTGGTTGCAGAACATGGGCGGCTCGATCGGCTTCTCCACCCCGGTCGCGACCGGGGCCGCGGTGGCCTGTCCCGACCGCAAGGTGATGTGCCTGGTCGGCGATGGCAGCGCCATGTACACGATCCAGTCGCTGTGGACGCAGGCGCGCGAGAACCTCAACGTGGTGACGGTCGTGTTCGCCAACCGGATCTACCAGATCCTGCGCGGCGAGTTCGACGGCGTCGGTGCCGGCGAGCCCGGCCAGCGGGCGCAGGACATGCTCAAGATCGACCGGCCGACGCTCGATTTCGTCGCCATGGCCAAGGGCATGGGCGTCCCCGGCCGGGCGGTCACGACCGCGGACGAGTTCAACAAGGCGCTCGCCGAGGCGAACGCGGAAGCCGGGCCGCGCCTGATCGAAGTGCAGATGTGAGACGAGGTTCGCGCGGCCGCAAATCGGCCCTCACATGGTGGCAGCGTCATGGTGGAATCACGCCGTGGCGTAACGTCATGGTGTGACGGGCAAATTCATCGGCACGTCGGCCGGTCCTCGGGCGGGGCATGCACTCTGAACTCAATCGACTGATTTCTGCGCTGCAGGAATTCTATGCGCGCGAGCGTTTCATTCTGGACCGCGATGCCGGGGAGCGCACGCTCACCCATCGGCTCGCCGTGCATGTCGAACGCAATTTCCTCGGCTGGGATGTCGATTGCGACTACAACCGGCTGGGCGAACGGCGGATGATCCTGCCGCGCGGCACCATCGTTTCCACCGACGATACGCTGGGCAAGTCAATCTATCCCGACATCGTCGTGCATCGCCGCGCCGTTCCGGAGAACCTGCTGACAATCGAGCTGCGCAAGGCAGCCAATCACCAGCCGGTCGAGCACGACCGGCACAAGCTGATGGCGCTGACCGACCCGCACCTCTGGTTCGCCTATTGGATCGGCGTGCTGCTGGTGCTGGATCGGACAGGGCTGAGAGGCGCGGAAGTCTATGCCGGCGCACGGCTGGATCGGCCACTGACGGCCTGGCTGGCCACCCGCCTGGTCCATATGGGCCTGTTGGCATCATGAGATTTGAGGGAGCTGAGATGAGGATGATCCATTCGAAGATGCGCATGTGCGCGGCGGGCGCCTTGGCCGCGCTTGTTCTTGCCGCATCCGCCGTGAAGGCGGAGACGCCGGCCGCGTCGTCGGCCGTCGACACGGCGGCCGAGGCTGTCCTGGCCAACGCCAACGTCCGCAAGACGCTGGACGACATCAAGGCGGCCGACGAGGCGACCTTTGCCGATCAGAAGACCATCGCTGCCGTGCCCTCGTCGCCCTACAAGGAAAAGGTACGCGCGGAGTACTATCTGAAGCGGATGCAGGAGCTCGGCTTCAAGGATGCGACGATCGACGCCGAAGGCAACGTGATCGCGCTGCGCAAGGGCACCGGCGGCGGGCGGCCGAGGCTGGTGGTCGCGGCGCATCTCGACACCGTCTTCCCCGAGGGCACCGATTTCACCGTCAAGGAGAAGGACGGCATGGTGTTGGCGCCCGGCATCGGCGACGACTCCCGCGGTCTCGCCGTGCTGCTCACGTTGATCAAGGCGATGAACAGCAACGGGCTCGCAACCGTCGGCGACATCATGTTCGTCGGCAATGTCGGCGAGGAGGAGCTCGGCAATCTGCGCGGCGTCAAGGCGCTGTTCCGCGACCACCATGACATCGACGGCTTCATCTCCATCGACGGGCTCGGCGTCTCCCGGATCGTCAACCAGGGCACCGGCAGCCACCGTTACGAGATGACCTTCAAGGGGCCCGGCGGCCATTCCTTCCAGGAGTTCGGCCTGCCGAGCGCGATCCATGCCATGGGCCGGGCGATCGCCAAGATCGCCGACCTGAAAACTCCTGCCGAGCCGCGGACCACGTTCACGGTCGGCACCGTCAGCGGCGGCACCTCGGTGAACGCGATCGCGTCGCAAGCCAAGATGGCGGTCGACATGCGCTCGAACTCGACCGAGGAACTGCTCAAGCTCGAAGCCCGGCTGCTCGACCTCGTCAAGCAGGCGGTCGCGGACGAAAATGCGCGCTGGGGCTCCGACAAGATCAGTGTCGATATCAAGCTGATCGGCGATCGCCCGGCGGGCGTCACGGCCGCAGAGTCGCCGATCGTGCAGGCGACGCAGCGCGCGGTCACCGCGGTCAGCGGCGTTCAGGCCAAGCTCGTGGGGTCTTCGACCGATTCGAACCAGGCGATGTCGCTCGGCATTCCCGCCATCACCATCGGTGGCGGCGGCGAGGGCGGCAACTGGCATTCGGTGAACGAGTGGTACCGCAACGTCAACGCCTACCAGGGCCCGCAGAACGCACTGCTGGCGATCCTGATGCTGTCCGGCCTCGACGGCGTCAGCAAGCCCGCGCTGCCCGTGCGGCAGGCAGGCAACTAAAATAGCCGCCGCCGGCTTCGCCCCGACAGCGGCGGCAGAGATAGGTGGCCGCTCCGTTCGGAGCGGCCATGGCGTTGCGAATGCTTACTGCTTCATCTCGTCGCCGGACGCCTTGC
The DNA here is from genome assembly GCF_051167795.1 of Bradyrhizobium sp. HKCCYLS1011. Classification (NCBI taxonomy): domain Bacteria; kingdom Pseudomonadati; phylum Pseudomonadota; class Alphaproteobacteria; order Hyphomicrobiales; family Nitrobacteraceae; genus Bradyrhizobium; species Bradyrhizobium sp. HKCCYLS1011. The sequence goes on from NZ_JBNPTT010000008.1 coordinate 342,522, forward strand.
TCGACTTCTTCGATTTCTTCTTGGTCTTGCTCATCTTCATGTTGTCGCCCTTGCTCATGGTGTCACCGCTCTGCGCCGACGTGCCGGCAGCGCCGCCGGTCTTGTCTTGGGCGAAAGCAGTGGAAGACATCAAGGCAACGGCGGCCGCGGCGATGATCAGTTTGCGCATTGCGAAAAACCTCCATGGGTTGGAACCGGCGCACCATAACGGAACTTCGGCCGCGGCGTTCCGTCGCAGGGATCAGTTATTTGTGAGAGTTCCGCCATCCAAAAACCGCTTTGCGCCACCGCGCGGCGGGAACTGAGCTGCTTCTGTGGCGATTGTCTCAGGCGCAGAGACCCATGCGCACACGCGACGGAGGCGGACATGGATTGGCGAGCGGCAATGATCGCGCACGAACCGTCACACGAGGTGCGCGAGGATGATTTCGGTTATGCCGCCGGCTGGACCATCAGCGGCCTGGCGACGCTCGGGACCATCGTCGCCGTCTGGCTGTTTGCGATCTGATCGGGCGGCCTGTCAGACGCGGGCGCGCCTTCGGACAGACCGCCTACTTGGCCGGCGGGTGTGGAACGTCCTGATCCATCCTCAGCATCGCGCCTCTTCTTCGCCGCGCGGCGTTGTCGGTTGCCTCTGGAGTTCATCTTCCAGAATCAACTGCATGAAGACCAGATCCAGCCACCTGTCGAACTTTCGACCGACGGATCGAAGATGGCCGACCCTGGTAAAGCCGAGCTGCGCATGCAGCTGTAATGACGGCTCGTTGGTCGCTTCGATCCCGGCCACCATGACATGCTTGTTCATGGTGCGTGCACGCGAAATCAATTCACTGACCAGCGAAGAGCCGACGCCCAGCCGCCGCGCGGCGCTGTCGACATAAACCGAATGCTCGACAGTGTGGCGATAGCCGTCCCACGGTCTGAAGGCACCGAGCGACGCATAGCCAAGCACCTGGGAACGATCCGACGCGACCAAGACCGGGTAGCCGCTCTGTCTGCGTTCGACAAGCCAGGCAATCCGCCCCTCGAGATCAGAAGGCCGATCATTCCAGATCGCGGTCGTCTGCAGCACTGCATCATTGTAAATTCGCAAGATGGAAGCCGCGTCGGCTTCGGTGGCGTCGCGAATTTGTATGTCATGCATCGGCATCGCCGGCCTCTCAGGATCGCCCTGCGAATGTTGCATCCCGGCGAAGCGCTGCGCAATTCTCAAAGCAAGGGCGCGCGAATTCTCATATATTGACCGATTGTCAGGACAGACTGGTACCTGCGTTGCTTCTATGGAAGGCCCCTGGCAACGCTTCGGAGGGCGCGCTTATGAAGGATGAACTGGGAAAGGCGATCGGGGCTCGCCTCAAGCAGTTGCGGGTGAAGGCAGGTCTCAGTCTGAACGAACTCGCGGCCCGATCGGGCGTCAGCCGTGCCATGATCGGGCGAATAGAGCGCGCGGAAAGCAGTGCAACGGCGGCACTTCTCGGAAAACTTTGTGCCGCGCTCGATGTCACGTTGAGCGCCGTGATTGGTCTGACGGACCGGCCTCCTGAACGTCTCACCCGGAAAGCGGATCAACCGGTCTGGCGAGATCCAGAAACCGGATATCGTCGCCGTCATGCGTCCGCACTCAACGCGGCGAGCGGCATCGAGATCATCATGGTCGAGCTTCCTGAAGGAAAGCACGTGTCCTATAGCCCTTGGGGCAGGCGGGCCTATACGCAGCAACTGCTTCTGCTCCAAGGGCAGCTGACAGTCTTTGTCGGAGAAAAGCGCTTTGACCTCGACGAGGGAGATTGCCTCGACTTCGACGTCATGCGGCCGGTATCGTTCGAAAATTCAGGCCGCATGCCGGCAAACTACATGGTCGTCGTCAGACATTCCTAGGGACGTTTGCCGCAGCACCGGTCTCTGAGCCCCGCGATGTGAGGTGCGCCGACGCGGCGATACTTGCGGCCGAACTGCCGCCTTAGAGCGACAGATCGAGCAAGCGGCCCTCGAACACGCGATCGCGCGAGCCTTCGAGATGGCGACGCATCAGTTCGCGTGCGCGTTCGGAGTCGCGGGCGCGGATCACTTCGAAGATGCCCCGGTGCTCGGCAAAGACATTTTCCAGGCCGGCCTGCGCCTTCGCGATCGTATTCCCGTGGAATTTCATGCCCACATAGATGTGGTCCTTCAGCGCGGTCATCGAAGAGACGTAATAGTGATTGTTGGTCGCCTTCGCGATCGCAAGATGAAACCCGAAATCCGCATCCTCGCGATGCAGATGCGCGGTGGTCGCATCGCGCAGGAGGTCGAGCGCGGCAGCGATCTCGTCGAGGGCCTGGCCGTTCCAGCGCAACGCCGCCCAATAGGCGTGGTCGGGCTCGATCGTCAGGCGGAACTCGTAACAGCGTTGGATGTCGGCAATCGTTTCAACCGGCGCAAAACCGACGGCGGGCTGGTCCGCGCCGAGATCGGGACGGGCCACGACGAAGCTGCCGGCGCCGCGTCGCGAATAGATCAGCCGCTCGTCCTTCAGTTGCCGCAGGGCCTCGCGCACGATCGGGCGCGACACGAGATAAGTGGCCGCAAGCTCATGCTCGCTCGGCAGCTTCTGCTCCGGCCGCAGCTGACCTACGGAGATCTGCGTCCGGAGCGCCTGAAAAACGTTCTGCGCCAAAGGGCTGTGGCCGGCTCGCGCGCGATCCCCCCCGACGTTCTCATTCTCGACACTGCCAGCCATGCCCTGCGAATCCGAAGCCATTGGTGGCTGAAACCTAGCCAAACTTGTAAAGTTGTAAAACATAAAAGAAGGAGTAGCCCAAGATCTCGGCGGTCGGTTACATGTTTTACAAATTATTGACAAGTGCGCGCGTGACGCCTATTGGGCCGCAATAATGAGGGGCGGCTTGCGTCCGCCCTCGCGGGAGGCGGAGCAGCAATGGACGTCGGCACACCATTCGGCAGGGAAGGGGTGCGGTTGGCGCGCCTTCGCCTCGTTGCCGATGACCTGACCGGCGCGCTCGACACCGCGGCACAATTCGTAGCGGCCTTCAGCCCGATCAGCGTTCATTGGCGCGCGGTGGCGTCAACTTGCAGCATCGCTTTCGATACCGGAGCGCGCGAACGATCCGCCCCCGACGCCGAAGCGCTGGTCACGGAGCGGCTGGCGCTGGCGCCATTCGATCCTGCAGCGCTCCACTACGCCAAACTCGATACGCTGCTGCGCGGACATCCTGCTGAGGAGATCATCGCTTGGCTGCGGTTCGGCCGGTTCGAGCGATGCATCGTCGCGCCGGCCTTCCCGCATCACGGGCGGGTGACGCGCTACGGCATGCAATATCGCCGGCTGGGCGATGCATGGACCCCGGTCTCAACCGATCTCGCGACTGATCTCGGACGACGGGGATTTCACGTGGTGCGACGCCGCCCTGGCGAGGACGCGCTCGAGGGGATCAGTCTCTGGGATGCCGAGACGGATGCCGATCTGGACGCGATCGTCGCGGCCGGCCGGGCAGCGCGAACGCCGACCCTGTGGTGCGGCAGCGGCGGGCTCGCCGCCGCGCTCGCGCGCAGTCTCGGCGCGGCGCCATCGCGCGCGAAGGCAACTCTGACGGCTCCCGTGCTCGGCCTGTTCGGAAGCGATCAGGCCATCACGGCCGAGCAGGTCGAAGCCTGCGGCGCCGTCGCTCTGTGCGCTCGGGATGGCGGCACCGAAATGATCGCGGAGATCGGCAGGCGGCTGTCGCAGGACGGCGTCGCGCTCGTAAGGCTGGCCATTGCCGAGGGCTCGCCACGGCAGCAGGCAGCCGAGACGATTGCGCGCGAGTTCGGCCGGCTCGTGCGTGCGCTCACGCCGCCGTCGACACTGCTTGTCGCGGGTGGTGAAACCCTGCGGGCCGTCTGCGCGGCCCTGGAAACAGACCATCTCGAACTCGTCGGCCAAATCGAACCCGGCATTCCCCGCTCGGTCATGCGCGGCGGCCGGTTCGATGGCGTCCACGTCGTCTCGAAATCCGGCGCCTTCGGCGACCGCAACCTGCTGCGGCGTCTGCTGGCGCTCGACCCACCTCTCACAACAGGAGTTTCCCCATGACGCCGCAACTGGCGATCACGATGGGCGATCCGGCCGGCGTCGGGCCGGAGATCATCATCAAGGCGTGCAAGAAACTCGAAGACCGCATTCGCGCCGGTGAATTGCGCCTTCTCGTGATCGGGTCCAACGTCGCCCTCGAAGCCGCACGCGCCGCTCTCGGGACCGACATCGCCATTCCGGCGGTTGACGCGAGCGCCGGCGACTGGCCTGCGCTGGCCTGCCTGCAGGCGGCGCCCGAAGGCGGCTCCATCATGCCCGGAGTATTGTCGGTGGACGCCGGCCGCTTCGCCTATGAGGCGGTGGCGCGCGGGGTCGAACTGGCGCAGGCGGGCCGGGTCCACGGCATCGTCACCGCCCCGCTGAACAAGGAAGCGCTCAACAAGGCCGGTCATCATTTCGCGGGCCATACCGACATGTTGGCCCATCTGACCGGCGCGCGCGGCTCGGTGATGATGCTGGCGCACGGCAACATGCGCGTCAGCCACGTGACCACGCACATTGCGCTCGAAGAGGTGCCGAAGAGGTTGACGCCGGAGCGTCTGCGTTACGTGGTCGAGCTGACCGACGATGCGTTGCGTGGTCTTGGGCTGTCGCGCCGCCGCATCGCCATCGCCGCGCTCAATCCGCATGCCGGCGAAGGCGGCCTGTTCGGCCGCCAGGATATCGACATCAGCGCCCCGACCATCGAACGTTGCGTCGCCGATGGCTTCGATGTCGTCGGCCCGGTGCCGGGCGACACCGTGTTCGTCAAGCTGCGAGCTGGCCAGTACGACGCTGTCGTCGCGATGTACCACGATCAGGGGCACATCCCGGTCAAGCTGCTCGGCTTCAACGTCGACCCCGTCACCGGCACCTGGAATGCGCTGTCGGGCGTCAACATCACGCTCGGACTGCCGATCATCCGCACCTCGGTCGATCACGGCACCGCCTTCGATATCGCCGGCAAGGGCATCGCCAGCGAGACCTCGCTGATCGAAGCGATCGACTACGCGGTCAAGCTGGCCGCCGCCCGCCTCCAAGCCAAGAACTAAGTCAGGAATTGACAATGACCGCCTCTCTGTCTCAGCCGATCGATCTTGTCCGCCCGAAGCAGATTCTGTTCGGCTCCGGTGTCGCGGCGCGCGTCGGTCCCTGGGTCGGGCATCGTGACCTGAAGAAGGCCGTTGTCGTCGCAGATACGTTCAATGCGGCGCGAGTCGACGTCCTGCGGCTCGCCTGCGAGACCATCGTCTTCGATTCCTTCCGCCCCGAGCCAGATGCGTCCGATCTCGACAGGCTTCTGGCTGCGGTCGAAGACGCAAATCCCGATCTCATCATCGGCTTCGGCGGCGGCAGCGCCATGGATCTCGCCAAGCTCGCCGCGGTCCTGCCCGGCAGCGACCAGCATTTCATGGATGTCATCGGCCCGGACAAGGTCCATGGCCGCTCGCGCGCGCTGGTCCAGGTGCCGACAACCGCCGGCACCGGCAGCGAAGCCGGGACGCGCGCACTGGTCACCGATCCGAAAACGCTCGCCAAGCTCGCCGTGCAGAGCGACCACATGCTGGCCGATCTGGCCGCGGTCGATCCGGATCTGACGCTGAGCATGCCCCGTGCGATCACGGTCGCAACCGGCGTCGACGCGCTCGCCCACTGCGTCGAGGCGTACACCAACAAGAAGGCGCATCCGACCATCGATCTCTATGCGGCGGAAGGCATCCGCCTGGTCGGACGTTGGCTGCCCCGCGTGGCGGAGAACGGCGCCGACCGCGACGCGCGCGCCGGCATGGCGCTCGCCTCGCTGTACGGTGGATTCTGTCTTGGTCCGGTGAATACGGCGGGAGGCCATGCCGTCGCCTATCCGCTCGGATCGCGCCATCACATCCCGCACGGCGCCGCCAATGCGCTGATCTTCCCCCACGTGCTCGCCTTCAACGCCCCGGCCGTCCCGGAGCGCACGGCGACGATCCTCGGCGCGCTTGGCCTCGCGGCGAAATCCGATCCCGCCAGCGTATTCGCCGCGGCCCATAAATGGTGCGTCGATCTCGGCTGCGAGATGCGCCTGTCGGCGCTGGGTGTTCCGGCTGATGACCTTCCGACCATGGCGGATGAAGCTCATGCCATCCGGCGGCTGCTCGACAACAACCCGCGCGATCTCACGCGCGACGACATTCTCGCCATCTACCGCGCCGCCGCCTGAGGACAGGACCGAAGAAAAATGGCTAAGATTTCCGGACCATTCGTCGCCATCGTCACGCCGTTCGACGCCAATGAGGACATCGGCGAAGCCGCGCTGCGTCGGCAGGTCGAGCGTCAGGCGAAGGCTGGCAACGGCGTGTTCTGCGCCGGCACCAACGGCGAGTTCTACGCCTTGTCGTTCCAGGAAAAGGTGCGCGTCGCCGAAATCTGCGTGGACGCCGCCGCGGCGCGCATCCCGGTTCTCGCCCATATCGGCGAAATCTCCACGCACGAGACGATCGCGCTCGGCAGACAGATCGAAAAGCTCGACGTCAAGGCGGTGTCCGCCATCACGCCGTCCTTCGTCGCCTGCTCGCAGGCCGAACTGATCGCTCACTATCGCCGCGTGGCCGACGCGTTGTCGAAGCCGGTCTACCTCTACAACATCCCGGCGCGCACCGGGAATACGATCCAGCCGGAGACGGCGCGCATCCTCGCCGACCATCCCAACATCATCGGCATCAAGGACAGCGCGGGCTCGCAGGAAAGCCTCGATGCCTTTCTCGCCATCGCGCGCGAGCGCGACGATTTCGACGTGCTGGTCGGACCGGACTCGCTGGTTCTGCATGGCCTGCAGAATGGCGCAGCCGGCTGTATTTCCGGCCTCGGCAACATCTCGCCGGTCACGCTCAACGCGATTCACGCCTCCTTCGTGGCCGACGACGCAGCGGCTGCAGCCAGGCATCAGGACCGCTACTCGAGCTTGCGCAAGGATCTGTATGCGCACGGCTTCCCGCCGGCCATGGTCAAGCGCGCGCTGAGCCTCGCGATGCCCGAGGTCGGGGCAAGCCGCGCGCCGGTCCTGATTTCGCAGGAGGTCAACACGAAGGTCGCCGAGATTTCCAAGCGCTTTGCCGAACTGGTGGTCTGAACGGCTCATCGAACAAGAAAAAGGGGAGGATAGGATGAGAGATGTCGTGACGCCGCCTGCGGACTCGCTGGTGAAATCGACGAACGTACGTTGGATCGTCGGCGGACTGATGTGGTTGGCCATCGCCGTCAATTACATCGACCGCACTGTCCTGTCGGCGGCGGCGCCGCATCTCAGCAGGGAATTGTCGATCCCTGCCGACCAGATGGGTTTCATCCTCTCCGCCTTCTTCTGGTCCTACGCCTTGCTGCAAATTCCAGCCGGCTGGTTCGCGGACCGCTTCGGTCAGAAAATCGGTCTCGGCGCTTCGGTGGCCTTATGGTCGATCGCGACCTCCGCGACCGGGCTCGCCGCTGGGTTTTATTCGCTGTTCGCCATGCGCCTCGGGCTCGGGATCGGCGAGGCCGGGGCCTACCCCAGCAATGCGGGCATCGCGTCCAAATGGTTTCCCGACCGCGAGCGCGCGACGATCTCCGGGCTGTTCGACAGTGCGTCGAAGTTCGGAGGCGCGATCGCCATGCCGCTCATCGTCTGGCTCATCGCTCTGATCGACTGGCGCATGACCTTCGTTGTCATCGGGGCGATCGGCATGGTCTGGGCGATCGTCTGGTGGTGGTTCTTCACGGAGACGCCGGAGGCGCATCCGATGATGAACGAGTCCGAGGTCGATTACATCCGTGACAACCAGATCATAAAGCACGGCGAGGACAAGGCCATGCCGATGCGATGGTATGAGCTGCTGCGCTATCGCAACATCTGGGCGATGTGCCTCGGCTTCTTCACGATCAACTACATCTCGTATTTCTTCATCACCTGGCTGCCGACCTATCTGGTCAAGCAGAAGGGCATGGGCATGATGGAGATGGGGTTTGTGGCATCGCTGCCGCTCTTGTGCGGTCTGGTCGCCGAAATCGTCGCAGGCCTGTTGTCCGACCGCATCGTACGCTCCAAGCGGCTGTCGCTGACCGCAACGCGAAAGCTGTTCCTGATCGCCGGCCTGACCATGGCGTTGTGCATCGGACTTGCCGCGATCGCAGAGAGCGTATGGTTTGCCGTCGCCTTGCTGTGCATTGCCAAGGCCGGCACGACCGTCGCTGCCTCTCAGGTATGGGCGCTGCCGGGTGACGTCGCGCCGAAGAACATGACGAGCGTGGTCGCGGGACTGCAGAACATGGTGTCGAATTTCGGCGGCGTCCTCGGTCCGATCATCACCGGGTTCATCGTCGCGCAGACCGGGTCGTTCAACGCGGCGCTGCTGTTCTCGGCGGGCGTCGGATTCCTCGGCATCCTCAACTACGCCTTGCTGCTCGGCAAAGTCCGGCCGATCCAGGCCTCCATCTGATCGGCAGAGAAGAGAAGGATCTCGATCATGGCGTTGACCGTCGTCAGCCTCGGTGGCCCTGTCGCACCTGAAGGCGAGCAGATGCTGCGCGCTGCCGGCGTCATTTCGTTGCATACGGGCGCCTATCCGGCGAAGGCGGAGGCCGTCGATCTGCTCGCGTCTTCAGGCGCCGATGCCATCATCGTGCCGAATGTCGAGCGGATCGATCAGGACCTCATGACGGCGTCGGCGAAACTCAAGGTCGTCGCCAAGCATGGGGCCGGCACCAACGACATCGACCTGGCGGCGGCGAAGGCGCTTGGTTTGCCCGTCCTCGCCGCCGTCGGCGCCAATGCTCATTCCGTTGCCGAACACGCGCTCATGCTGATGCTTGCGCTGATCAAGGACGTGCGCAATCAGGATGCTTACGTGCGGGCCGGCGGCTGGGACAAGAAGACCTACTGCGGCGCTGAACTGCGTGGCCGGACGCTCGGCCTAGTCGGCATCGGCATGATCGGCCGGGCGCTGGCCGCGATGGTCCAGCCGATCGGGATGACCACGATATCCTATGATCCGTTCGCGCCCGCCGCAGCATTCGGCCCGCACGTGCGCAAGGTCGACACGCTCGATGAGCTTCTCGCGCAATCCGACGTCGTCAGCCTGCATTGTCCTCTGACACCGCAGACGCACGGTCTGATCGGCAAGCGGGAATTCGAGCTCATGAAGCCCGGTGCGCTGCTGATCAACACCGCGCGCGGCGAGGTCGTGAACGAGCCGGCGCTGGTCGATGCATTGGAGTCGGGCCGGATCGCAGGCGCCGGCCTCGACAGCTTCGCGGTCGAGCCGCCCGCAAACGAGCATCCGCTCTGGGCTCTATCGAACGTGATCGTGACGCCGCATTGCGGTGGCGTGACGGAAGAGGCACGGCGCCAGGTCTCGCTGATGACCGTGCGCAACGTGCTTGCGTTTCTGCGGGGCGACACGGTCGATCAGCATTGTTTCGCCACGCGATAGGCCCCGTAGGATCTCAATGAGGAGGATGGACCTATCGCTTTGACACGAGATTCTAGAGAACTTGAACAAGCAGAGCGCAGACGAAGCTCGTTACCAAGATAAGCGCCGCTACCAAGCTGACGAGGTCGACGGTCCAAGGGCTGGTGGTGCCACCAACGAGGTCCAGGTGGCAGGCATGGCTTTCGTCCCGATACGTGCGAAGGCGCATTGCAGTCTCCCGAACGTAAGTGGATTCGTTCAATGGCTCAGTCAGGCTGCGGTTCCTGAAAATTGCGTCCCGGCTGAAAGCTTGCGGTTCCGCGCGGCCGGGCGGGCGTGCCGCGCTAGGGCCTGAGCGAATGCGAAAGGAAGAACCGCAGCATCTCCCCCGTCGCGTCCGGCCCTTTGGGATCGGTATAGGAGCCGGCGGGACTGCCTCCTGACCAGGCGTGACCGGCGCCATGGATCGTCCAGTGCTCGGACGTCACCTGCCCGCTCGGGTCGGCAAGCATCGTCCGCGTGTAGGCATGGCCGCCTGGCACCTGCCCGCGGACCGACGTTCTCCCGCGCGTAGCTCCAGTCGATTGCGCGAAGATCCGATCGCCATTGTCCGGATGCACCGTGGTGTCGCGATCACCGTGGAAGATGATGGTCGGTACAGCTGATTTTGCCGCCATCAAGTCGGACCCGCCGCCTTGACGCATGGCGATCAGCGCGGACGGGAGGTCGCGTGCGGCCCCGCAGGCCAGGCCGGAATGAACCCCGACGGCAGCGTAGAGGTCGGGGTAGGTGGCGGCCATGACGGCCGCAGCCGCGCCGCCCGCCGACAGGCCACAGACATAGACACGCGTCGGGTCGATCGCATACTCCCGCATGATCTGGCGGGTGATGCCCGCGATCAGCGACGGCTCGCCACCATCGCGCTGCTGGTCGTCGCTGCGGAACCAGTTCCAGCATTTCGCCTGATTGGCTCCGCGCGGCTGTTCGGGATAGATCACGAAGCAGTTCTGCGCGTCCGCCAGGAAGTTCATCCGTGTGCCAGCGGCGAAATCGTCTGCCGACTGGGTGCAGCCGTGCAGCATGACGATCAATGGCAGTGCTTGTTCCTGACATCGGTGTGGCTTGAACAGCTTGTAGCTCCGGTGGCCGGCCGCATTGCTGAAGTGGCCTTCGACGAATTGGGTGCCCTCCGGCGCGATGTCCCGCATCGCGGGCGCGCGCCTGATCGGACCTCGCAGACCGAGGCTTGCGATGTCAGCGGTGCCCGCGCGCGACTGCCTCCGACTGTGAGCGGACTTGGTGTGAGCGGACTTGGCTTGAGCAGGCTTGGCTTGAGTAGCCGCGGACGGCTCAGGTTGGCGCGCACGCTCTGCGAGGCGCGTGGCCTTTGCATCGATGGTCGGCGGCTCGAGCCTTGCGGGCGTGGTCCGGGCAGGACTGGCGGGCGGCGCTGCCGGCGCGCTCGCGCCGCGCAGCATGCGCTGCAGCAGCGCGGTGGCCTCGACCAATTGGCCGGCGCGCGTCAGTCGCGTGGCCTCGCGGACGATATCTGGATTCAGCATCGCGTCACCTCATTCTGTCGGCAAGAGCAGCCTTGACCGCGGCACTCGCGTGCAGCGCGCCGAGCACCGAGACCGAAGCGATGGTGGCGCGGGCAAGTTCGGGCGTGACGTCAGGGGCAATGGTCGCAAGGCCCAGCACATTGATCTGCAGCATCTGGCCGCGGCGCTGCGCGGCTTCGAGATCCGCGCGGCTGTAATTCCGCAAGCCGAGGTCCAGGCTGTTGCGGACCGTCGACTGCTTGACGACGTCGGCGTGCCGCTCGAGCTGGTTCCGGATCGCCGTGCGAATGAAGTCGGTGCGGTTGGAATAGAACCCCTCCTGCACCATCAGATCGATCTGGCCGAGGTCGACATAGCCGAGGTTCACGGTGATTTTCTCGGTATCGGGCGCCTTTGGGCGCAGTTCGCGGATGTTGTCTGCCATGACATTGTCCATTTTGCCATCCACGGGGATGGTATATGGATGGCATATGGATGCTCTGGCGCGTCATTCAAGGGGGGGCTCCGAGGGGGCTACCATGGCAATGCTGCATTGAACTGCCTGGCAGATCGGAGCGCCGAGGCTTTGCGAGCGCCGCTAACGACTCTGCATGTCCAACAACGTCGCCGAACGCGAACTGCGCGCTGTCGCCGTCGGCTGCAACATCTGGACCTTCGCCGGCTCCAATGAAGGCGGCCGCCTATCTCGTTGTGCTCGCGCCGATCCCGAAGGGATCGTCATTGCCGGGACTGACGCCTCGATTGCCAGGGCATCGCAAATCTCTGCCCGACGCTCAGGACTCATGCGTCAATTGCCGCAGGAATCGGCCAAGCTCGGCGCGGAGGTAGGGCTTACGGATGACAGGAAACTCGCCTATCGCGCCGTGCTGCGCCAGGACATCTGCCGCATTACCCGAGGCAAGCAGGATCTTGATGCCCTCATACAGCCGTCTCGCCTCGCGCGCGAGCTCGATGCCGTTGACCCCGCCAGGCATCACCACGTCGCTGAGCAGAATATCGGGCTGCATTCCGTTCTTGAGCATCCGTAGCGCGCCGACGCCATTGCGAGCGTAGATAACCTCATAACCGAGCCGCTTCAGCATCGTCAGCGTGACATCCAGGACTTCGTCATCGTCCTCGACCAGCAGCACCTGTCCCGAGCCTGCCGGCGTATCGTGCGCGGGCGTGGCCGCGGGCTCTACCACAGGGGCTTGTGCCGACCGGGGCAAATAGAGGCAGATCGTGGTTCCCGCGCCGACGGCGCTCTCGATGGTGACATGACCGCCGGACTGCCGAACGAAGCCGTAAACCATGCTCAGCCCCAGCCCGGTCCCCCGCCCGACCTCCTTGGTGGTGAAGAACGGCTCGAACGCCCGGTCGAGCGTTTCCGGAGTCATGCCGCAGCCCGTGTCGGTAACCGAGATCATGACATAGCAGCCGGCCGACACGCCGGCGATCGCATCGTCATCCAGCGTGACGTTTCGCAGGCTGATTTCGAGAAGTCCGCCGCCATTCGGCATCGCATCGCGCCCGTTGAGCGCGAGGTTGAGCAGCGCGGTCTGCAGCTGTGCGGGATCGATGTAGCAAGGCCACAACCGATCATCGCCGACGAGACTGAAATTGCATCCCTCGCCCGCCGCCTGGCGGATCACCTCCTGGAAATCGCGAATCAGGCAATCGGCATAGACCGGCTTCGGTGTCAGCTTCTGCCGTCGGGAGAAGGCGAGCAGCTGAGCGGTCAGGTTGGCGCCGCGATCGGCCGCCTTCCGGGATGCTGCCGCCAGCTCGCGGGCATGATCCCGGTCCGTCTCGGCGCTCTCGATCAACTCGAGATTCCCGGAGATCACCATCAGCAGGTTGTTGAAGTCGTGGGCGATGCCGCCGGTGAGCTGGCCGATCGCCTCCATCTTCTGGCTCTGGTGAAGCTGCTCCTCGATCAGTCGGCGCGCCTCGATCGCCTGCTTGTGCTCGGTTGTATCCCGAAACAGCACGGCAAGACCTTCGCCTGACGGAAACGCGTTAATGTCGTACCAGACGCCACGCCGGGCACAAAACCGCTCGAACGAGGTAGATTGCTGCTTCGACACCGCCTCCTGCAGCAAAACGGCGACGTCAGGCTCTGCGGCAGCAACCGAAAACGCTTCCCAGATGTCCACGCCGATGAGATCGCGCTCCTCGGACAGATGTGCCTGGGCGCGGGCGTTGAGATAGGAGACGCGAAACTCCCGATCAACGATCATGACGCAATCGTTCGTGCTCTCGAAGATCGAGGTGATTCGATTGGCGGCCTCCTCGGCTCTTTCCTTGGCCTCGTAGAGTTCCCGCTCGCGCGCGGCGAGCGCGTCGGCCATGGTGTTGAATGCGTCAGCGACCCAGGAGAGCTCCGACCGCTTGTCGCGAATATGCACCCGCTGTGCATAGTCCCCGAGTCGCCACTGGTTCGCGGCATCGACCAGTTGCTTGAGCGGCTGATGAATGAAGCGCCGAGCCCCGAACCATGACAGCAGCAGGACCAGTGTCGCGCCGAGCGCGATGAGCAGCACGTCCTGCCAGGTCCGGCGCTCGATCCAGCTGAAGGCCTGTGCCTTGTCGAGGCCGACCGCGACGAGCAGCTCTCCGGAATCTGCTTGCAACGTCGAGTAGCCCACGATCCGCTCGACGCCCTTGAGATCGACGGTCGTGATCGTGCCCGAATGGTCGGAATGCATGTAGCGCTGACCGGGCATCTGGCGGCCGACGAATTTGCCGTTGTTGGGATAGCGCGCGAGGTAGGTCCCGGCGCGATCGGCGATGGCCAGCGCAGCGCCGCGCGGAACGCCCATCTGCAGGATGAAATTCGCCAGCCACTCCAGATTGAGTGCGGCGACGATGACGCCGGCGAACTCCCCATGCTCGTCCGAGAACGGCAAAGCGAACGGGATGAGCTCGCGCCCGGTCAACCTGCCGATCGAATAGATCCCGACTGTGAAATGGCCCGTCCGCATCGCTTCGGTGAAATAGGAGCGGTCCGCAACATTCACACTTTGGCCGTTGGTGGTGCAGATGGACTGTCCTTTCATATCGACGATGATAAAGGTCAGGAACGCCGGAAAGCGCCCCTTGAGCGTCGACAGATAGCCGCTGCAGGCCCGCGAATCCCTTTCTTTGATCGCCGGAAGCTCCGAGAGCGCGATCAACACCTGGCGAATGCCCTCGACGACCTGTTGCTGCTCGGCGGCGGCGAGCTTGGCGAGGCCAAGCGCCTGTTCCTGAACCTCGGCCTGGCGGGAACGACGGAGATCGATCTCATTGTAGGACTGGATCGCGATTGCCGGCAGCAAGGCGACGGCAATGAGTGCAAACAAGCGCGAGAGCAGCGTCACGGCTCAGTGTCCGGGACGATAAATCCGGCTTGCAGCCAGCCTTGCCGGGCTGCGCCAGGACACGCGACGGTATCCGCGCCGAGGATGGACAGGGCGACGAGCAGAAGCCGTTCGACCTGGCACCCGGCTTGTATCCGGACACAGCTCCGCGATCTCCATCTCTCACTCCATCGAGTCGACAGGAGATGCATGCGCTCTGTTACTGAAAGATGTTCAGTAACGACAATTGCATTACGATTGCAACGCAAAGTCATGTATCCGGCGCAATGCTAGTGGCTGCCGTGGTGGTGGTGATTGCGATCGTCATCTGCCTGATGATGCTGCTGCGAGCCAGGACGAGCTGTCGTTTCGACGCTCAGGCGAGACGATTAGGGACCATTCCAAAGAAGGCGGCTTCAGCTCGATGGAAGTCGTCGGACGGTTCCTGGATATGCGCGAAGTTCAGACCAGGACCAACCTCGAGCTCGTGCTCCCCCACAGCTCCAGCCGACGGTCGCTACCTCGACGATCTCGTTGGTGGGCCCGGCAGGACTCGAACCTGCAGCCAGACCGTTATGAGCGGCGGGATGCTGGAAGCGCTGATGCGCAGCCTTGCTTTGCTGGGCGAGCCCCGCCCGACACATTCCTCGGCCGGTGGCCAGTTTCGACTCCGTCCGACGAAGAGCCGGGGCAATAACAGCGAGCGGAGCGCAAAGCCGCAATCTCTTCTTCACCGCAACCCGACGTTGGACAGAACTGAGTCTCAGCGACGTGAGCTGCGACCAGCAGGGTCTTTGGTCGCGGCGGGCTTGTAGCCCGCGCCCTGATGAAGCAAGCGCTCAAAGTCGCGGATCATGCGCTTGATGTGGTCGCGTGTTATCGCGTTCATTTCAGCCAATTCCTGTAGCTATGGTGCACGCGATCCACATCGCAGGATTCGCTTTTCCTGCACGATGTAGAGGGCGAGCATTTCGAATTGGGTGGCGAGAGCACGGTAGCTCCGGCTGATGTTGAGCAGGTTCGCACGCCGCTCAGGTACGCTGGGCATTTGCGCGCGAGTTTGGTAATCGGACGAGAGTTGACGGCACCGCGCAGCCTTCGCTTCAGTTTTCTTGGGCATTGATTGCGAACAGCTCCGCGCCTTTATCGGTGATCTTCATATGGGTGTCGCTTTCGTGCAGCCACAGCCGGCCTTGCGCGATGGCGTAGTCGAGGCCTGCCTTGTATTCGGCCGGCGCGGCGCCGAGCCCGGTCGGTATCGGCCCGCTGATCTTTTCGATGTTAAGGCGGCCGTCCTGTATCGGCTTCAGCGAACGCGCAATTTCCATCAGCTTGCTGCGGCCTCAGGGGCAGCGTACGGGCGTGGTTCAACGAACTTCATCGCTTCACGTCTCAAACTCGAAATAGTTTCATTGCTACCAATGCGATTGCGACCGACCCCATCAAAACGAGGCCGACAGTGTACAGGCGATCCGGAATATTCATCCCAAACCTCATTCGTCCAAATTTGCGGATTTTGCGGTTCGGACGCTGAGTGTCGATTGATCCCGAGGACAATGGCACCACGTTCCGAAATCGACATCATCGACTTTGCCGAGCATGCGAGGCACGTGCTCGGCCAACCCCCTGCATGCATTTCCACCACGAGCCGGTGCATGCGGGGGGTATGGGGTGGATCAAACCGTGCTGGCGAGCGCCTTGATGATCTCTTCGCGGTCGATGTCGGGCATCACGTCAACTTTACGCTTGCTTGTCCACGGGCGATGCGCTCGGCGGCCTCGCAATGTGGCTGATGGATTGCGAACCATTGCGGGTTCGTCGGGTCCTTGGTCTCTGCACCGCAAACGGAACCGAACGGCGGAGCCGGCGGATTTGTCTTGGCCTGCTTGTCAATGAAAGCGATTGATATCGGCCGGCGCCTTGACGCGGCCGCGCTCGGCCCTCCCAGCACAATGCTCCAGCCATCGTCGGTGAGATCGCGCACCTGCTCGGGTGAGGTGCGGCATCCGCTCTTTCTGGAGCTTGCGAAAGATCGTCGCGTTTTGGCTAGGGGTCGTGCCCGGTTGGTACCCAGCCGATTTCGGGTACCATCACCCGGTTCTGGCTAGTGGTGGGCGCACAAGGGATCGAACCTTGGACCTCTCCCGTGTGAAGGGAACGCTCTCCCGCTGAGCTATGCGCCCGGATCTCGGTGGCGGGGGCGGCGTTGAAGCCGGCCAAGCGCCCGAAGCAGTCCGTCGGAGGGTGCGATTTACGAAGAGCGGGCTATCGGTGTCAAGGTTTGCGCCGCCCTCCAGCGTGGAATTCTCCGCCAGGCAGGCTCCTGCTCGGAGCCGGTAACGCCGGAGCAGTGCTAGGCCCCGATCTGGCGGGCACGCGAGGCGTGGGCCTGCAGGGCGCGAATGCGCTCGGCCAGGGTGCCGCCCTGAGCGCCGGCCGCGGCAGGTGCCGCAGCGGTGCCGTTCGCATTGCCATTGGCCGGGCGGGTGGGCGCCGGTTCTGCGGCCAGGATCGCTTCGATGGTGGAATTCGGCCCCTCGATCTGCATCGCGAGCTTGGCCACCTCGGCGGCGATGTCGTTGATGCGTTCGCGCAGCAGGGCGTTTTCCATCCGCTCCTGGGCCCAGGTGCTTTCGGCCTGCTGCTGGACCGCGTTCATCTCGCGCTGCAGCTTGGCCCGCTCGTCACGGGCGGCGCGGAGCTGCTCTTCCAGCGCGGCCTTCTCGGCCTTGAGCTTGTCGACGGCCGACGACTTGCCCCCGGAAAAGCCGGCGATCTCCTCGCGCAGCTCCTGCACGGTGCGCTCAGCGGCCGTATTGGCCTGACGAAGCTGGTTGGTCTCGAAATCCCGCTCGGCCAGCAGCTTGCCTTGGGTTGCCAGCCGCCCCTCGAGGTCCGCGACCCGGCTCGCCAGCATCTCGGCTTCCTTGACCTGGACGATCAGCTGACGGTCGAGGTCGGTGACGCGCTGGCTCAGATTCTCGACCCGGCCGCGCGCATCGGTGAGTTCGCGCGTCGTGGTCTCCTGTTCGCCGCGCTCCTGCGCCAGCCGCGCCTGGGTGGCGGCCAGGTCTTTGCCGGCATCGCCGACGCGCGCCGTCAGCTCCTCGACCTGGGTTCGCACCGTCACCAGCTCGATCTGGCGGTTGTCCGCCAGCATCGCGCGGTCGTTCAGATCGGTCGTCAGCTTCGACAGCTCACTCTGCTTGTTCCGCAACGCCTGCTCGGCGGCGCGCAGCGAATCGGTCTTGGCGTTGACCTCCTCCTCGGTGGCGCGGAGCTGGTCCTTGAGCGCCTTCTCCCGGGCTTCCAGCGCGAAGATCGCGGCGTTCTTCTCGCCCAGCTCGATCTTCATGCGGTTGATCGCATCGGTCTTCTTGCCGAGCTCGGCAAGTTGGCTCGTGGTCTTGCTCTTGAGCGTTTCGACGCTGAGCTCGAGCCGCCGTGCCGACATGGCGAATTCGGCGCGGAGCTGGTCCTTGTCAGCCTGGATCTCGGCCATCGACAGTGGCGTGGCGGCTTCGAGGCGGCGCGTGGTCAGCCGGACGGCCCGGTTGTGCACCAGCGGCACGACCATCAGGGCGCATAGCATTGCGACCAGAAAACCGATCGCAAAATACATGATCGGCTCGACCATGGGACGCAGGCTCCGGGACGTTGGGCTTGATGGAATCACAATGACATGGCCGCAGGGACGAAGCCAGCCTGTTGCCAGGTTAACGTTGATCCATCAGTGCAGAATGTGTCGGCCCGGCATCAGAACGGGTTCCAGGTCGGGCTCGGCGTGTATTTGAGGTAACCGACATTGGCGCCGAGCCGGAGGCCGATACCCGAGCGGATAGGCACCAGCACGATGTTGTTGGCGGTGAGCGCGGTCATGCCGAAGCCGCCGACGATATAGGCCGAGCCGTCGATGCCGACGAAGCGCTGATAGATCGCGTTGGTCGCGGGGAGGTTGTAGACCAGCGTCATCGTGCGTGCGCCGTCGCCGCCCCAGTCGAAGCCGAGCGAGGGGCCCTGCCAATAGACGCGCAGGTCGCCGGCGTTCTTGGTGTAGAGCGTGCCCTCGCCGTAGCGCAGGCCGGCGACAAAGGCGCCGGAGCCTTCCTCGCCCAGCACGTAGCCGTTCGGCAGGCCCCATTGGCTGACGGCGCGTTCGATCACCGAGGCGAGGCCGCGGGAGACATTGCCGAAGAACCGATGTCCGGCGTTCACCAGCTCGTCAGGTCCGTAATTGTCCGGTCCCGGCGTGCGCTGTGGCGGCGGCAGATTCTGAGGTGGCGGCCCCTGCTGTGCGCTCGCCGGCAAGGCAAGGCCGATGAAGGCCGCGAGCGTCGCGGCGGCAAGGCGTAAACCGAAACTCATGAAAAGGTCCCCTGCTATCGAACGTCCGACCGTCGCTTAACCTGACGCCAACCACCCCGCAGCGATGATCGGAGAGGGGCAAAGCCCCATCGACTCCCACTTTATCGGCACCAACTATGACCGGACAACGGCAACAACAAAACCATGGGCTGCCGTGGTCGCGATTTCGCCCGGGAATGGCCGTCTTTGTGCTGCTGGCGGCCTTCGCGGCAGCCGTCGGGGTACAGGCTGCGACCACGGAGCGGATCATTGCCAACCGTTTCAGCGGGCTGGCCATCGATGGCTTCGACCCCGTCGCCTATTTCGTGGATGGACAGCCGATCCTGGGCCTGCAGGAATTCGAGGCCTGGCAGGGCGGGGTGGTCTGGCGCTTCCACAACGAGGGCAACCGCGCCTCCTTTCTCGCCCATCCCGAGATCTACGGTCCGCAATTCGGCGGCTACGACCCCATGGACGTCGCCCGTGGCGTCACCGTGGCCGGCAATCCGCGGCTCTGGCTGGTGGCTGATCAGCGGCTGTTCCTGTTCAGCCGCGAGGAAAGCCGCGAGGCCTTCGCCGCCGACCCCGAGCGTTACCTGCGCCAGGCGACCGAGCGCTGGCGGGTGCTCGAGCGGGATCTGCCGCAATAGAGACGATGATCGTCTCAGCAGACCGGCGTGATGGCTGCCGGGTCGCCCCAGGCGACGAAGGAGGGGATGATGAACCCGTCCCGCCCCACACCGAAGCGCAAGGGAGCGCCGCTTTCCGTGGTGACCGCGCCGCCCGCGGCGGTCACGACCGCGTGGCCCGCGGCCACATCCCATTCTGAGGTCGGAGCCAGCCGCGGGTAGATGTCGGCGGTGCCTTCGGCCAGGCGCCCGAATTTGACCGCCGAGCCGAGCGGCAGCCTCACCGCGCCGGGACGGCTCCCGATGAAGGCTTCCGTGCGCGCATCCCCATGCGACCTGCTGACCGCGGCAACCCAGGACTGACCAGGTTCCGGCATCTTCCTTGTATGGATCGGGGTCGGCGCGCCGATTCTGCCGTCTTCGAATGTCAGACGCTCGGCGCCGCGGCCGACCACGCCGCGCCAGATCAATCCGAGCGCCGGAGCGCAGACGATCCCGAGCAGGGGGGTGGCCTCGGTGACCAGGGCAAGATTGACCGTGAACTCGCCGCGACCGGCGACGAACTCCTTGGTGCCGTCGAGCGGATCGATCAGGAAGAAGCTGCCGCCGAAAGGCTGGGCCGGCGCCGCAGCTTGTTCCTCCGAGAGAGTGGGAATCTGCGGCGCAATTCGCATGAGTCCGTCGGCGATCACCCGGTCGGCGGCAAGGTCGGCCTCCGTGACCGGAGAGCCGTCGGATTTTTCGGTCACGTCCATGGCCCGGCGATTGACCGCGAGAATGGCCCGGGCGGCCTGCACGATCAGCTCAGTCAGCGGCTCCATCAGGGCAGCGGCAGTCTTGGCGTCGATGGTCGGGCGTTCAGATGCCGCGGCGTTCATGGCAATTTCATCCTCTGGCGTAAACACGAGCAGGTGACGGACCGGCATGGCTCGCGTTTCTGCTCCTGTGCATCTTTTCGGGCTCGCGCTCGCGTTGGGCGGAGCAGGTATCCAATTCTCGGCCGTGGACGTGGTCTCGGTTCGCAACGTCCGGGCGCGAAAACCTATACGCAGTTTTCCGGATCAGTTCTAAGCTCATATGGCCGTTCATGCGCTTGCAGTGTATCAAGCCTGAAAGCACGCATGATTCGTCAAAAATCGTGGATTTCCAGGAACATCGAATGTCAGGCACATCGTCCCCCGCTCCTGCGACCCAGTATCCCGCCCCCGATACGCTCGAACTCGCCGCATTGCTCTGCTCCAAGGTGTGCCACGATTTGATCAGTCCCGTCGGCGCCATCGTCAACGGGCTTGAGGTTCTCGACGACAATCCGAAGCCGGAAGATCGCGACTTTGCGCTCGAGCTGATCCGCAAGAGCGCCAAGACCGCGTCGGCCCGGCTGCAGTTCTGTCGCCTTGCCTTCGGCGCGGCCGGCTCTGCGGGCGCGCAGATCGATCTCGGCGATGCCCAGACCATGGCGCGCGGCCATATCGAGGATGCCAAGACCTCGATCGTCTGGAATCTGCCGCGGCTGCTGTTGCCGAAGAACAGGGTCAAGCTCCTGCTCAACATGATGGTGATCGCGCAGCAGACCATTCCGCGCGGCGGCGTCTTGACGGTCGATCCGATCGGGGAGGGCGAGAGCATGAGCTTTCGGGTTGCTGCCACCGGTCTCAATGCGCGATTGCCGCAGAACATCGTCAATCTTCTTGGCGCGACCCATGAGGGACCGATCGATGCCCATGCGGTGCAGCCTTACTATACGCGCCTGTTGGCCGAGGCTTGTGGGCTGAAGGTGACGCTGGCGGCCGACGGCGATGCGATGGTGGTTTCCGCCGCCTGATAGCGATGGCGCTTGTTCTCATTCGGTGCGAGGGCGCGCGGCATCCCGCGCGTTATGGTTAACCGAACCTTGCCAAGGGAACGTCTACAAGCGCAGGGTGAATCTTATCTCTTTGTTGAGCCCATTCATTTCCGCTTACTCAACCAATATTAAACGGTTTGCATCGAAACTGGCCACGGTTTGAAGGCGCGTCATGTCGCGTGCCGTTGCGTGCGAAGGCCTGGTTTCATGGATGATCTGTTGCGTGAGTTTCTGACGGAGACCAGCGAGAGCCTGGACACCGTCGACAATCAGCTGGTGCGGTTCGAGCAGGAGCCGAACAACGCCAAGATCCTGGATAACATTTTCCGCTTGGTGCACACGATCAAGGGGACCTGCGGCTTCCTCGGCCTGCCGCGGCTGGAGGCGCTGGCGCACGCCGCCGAGACGTTGATGGGCAAGTTCCGCGACGGCATGCCGGTGACCGGCGAGGCGGTGACGCTGATCCTGACCACGATCGACCGGATCAAGGACAT